>NZ_CP023000.1:748674-1497349 GCF_002277895.1 Rhizobium sp. 11515TR
AACTTTAAACCGAAACAGCTCGTGGATCTGAAGGAGACGCAGGATCGGTTCCGGTCTGCAAGCATCGCCGGCGATGCTCTCGCCATGGTGCTGGAGAATAATCGTTTCCACGAAATCATCGGCGAAATGTCGTTCAATGCCTATCTTCAGCCGAGCCTGGGCCGCCTGCTGATCGACCATGCACGGATCGGCCACACCTTCTTCCGGCCGAAGAACGACGATATGCGCGAACGGCTTCAACTCGCCGTGGAGCATCATGATGGCTTCATCGAGGCTATCGCGCGGCACGATGAAGACACCGTCGTGGACCTGGTCTTCGAACATTGGGAACTGTCGCGCGAGAACATGGAAATGTTCATCGCGCCGCAAGGAATGAAGGCGGACGCGCTCGTCGAAGTGCCCGTCGCATCGATGGAGAAATCGTCTTGAATTTCGAAGGCATCTATACCCCGGCGATCACGCCGCACGGACCGGACCGCCAGATAGACAAGGCTGCCTTCGCAGCCGTCCTGGAATCGCTCGTCGAGGCCAAGGTTCACGGCATCATCATCGGTGGCTCCACGGGCGAATATTATGCCCAGTCCATGCAGGAACGGCTTGATCTTGCTGCCTACGCCAAACAGATCATCGCAAAACGTCTGCCGCTGATCGTCGGCACCGGGGCGATCCGTACGGAGGATTCGGTCGCTTATGCAACGGCAGCAAAAGAGATCGGCGCGGATGCAATCCTCGTGACGTCGCCACCCTATGCCCTGCCGACGGAGAAGGAAAACGCCATTCACGCATTGACGGTCGACCGCGCCGCCGATCTGCCGATCATGCTCTACAACTATCCTGCCCGCATGGGCGTGATGATGGGCGACGAATATTTCTCGCGCGTCGGCAAATCCAAGAATGTGAGAGCGATCAAGGAAAGTTCCGGAGAGATGGCGAACGTCCATCTGCTGGCGCGGAAATTTCCTCACATCGCACTGTCTTGCGGCTGGGACGACCAGGCGCTCGAATTCTTCGCCTGGGGTGCAAAAAGCTGGGTATGCGCCGGCTCGAACTTCCTGCCTCGCGAACATGTCGCGCTCTACGAAGCCTGCGTGCTCGAAAAGAATTTCGACAAGGGTCGCGCCATCATGTCGGCGATGCTGCCGCTGATGGATTTTCTCGAAACCGGCAAGTTCGTGCAATCGATCAAGCATGGCTGCGAGATCATCGGCCTCAAGGCCGGGCCTGTCCGCGCGCCGCTGCGCGGAATGACCTCCGAGGAAAAAAGAACCCTCCAGACTGTCGTCGCCACCTTGAAGCGCACGGTCGCCCAGATCACGTCGGGAGCCAATCATGCATGAACCTTTGACCGCCGCCGAATACAAGGCGATCGCCGCCGGCCTCGGTCTGCCGACGAACGCCTTCATCGACGGCTCCTTCCGGCCGGCCAATTCCGGCAAGACGTTCGAGACCATCAATCCGGCGACCGGCGAACTCCTGGCTAACATTGCCGCCTGTGACGTCAGCGACGTCGACTACGCCGTGCTCAAGGCAAGAGAGGCCTTCGAGGATGGCCGCTGGCGTCAGCTATCGCCGGCCGAGCGCAAGGCAACGCTCATCAAGTTCGCCCGGCTGCTGGAAGAGAACCGTCACGAACTGGCGGTCATGGAGAGCCTCGATAGCGGCAAGCCGGTTCGCGAATGTCAGACCGTTGACGTGCCCGACACCATCCATACCATCCGCTGGCATGCCGAGGCGATCGACAAGCTCTATGACAACACCAATCCGGTCGGCCCGGACGCGCTGGCGATGGTGGTGCGCGAGCCGATCGGCGTCGTCGGCTGCGTGCTGCCCTGGAACTTCCCCCTGCTGATGCTTGCCTGGAAGATCGGTCCGGCGCTGGCTGCCGGTTGCTCCGTCATCGTCAAGCCCGCGCAGGAGACGACGCTGACGACGCTGCGGGTTGCCGAACTTGCCTATGAAGCCGGCATCCCGGCCGGTGTCTTCAATGTCGTCACTGGCAGCGGCCGGGATGTCGGCGAACCGCTCGGCCTGCATATGGATGTCGACATGGTGGCCTTTACCGGCTCGACACCAACAGGCCGCCGTTTCCTGCATTATTCCGCCGATTCCAACCTGAAGAAGGTCGTTCTCGAATGCGGCGGCAAGAACCCGGCCGTGGTGCTGGAAGATGCCGAAGATCTCGATCTCGTCGCCGAGCAGATCGTCAACGGTGCCTTCTGGAACATGGGCGAAAACTGCTCAGCCAGTTCGCGCCTCATCGTCCAAGCTAACATCAAGGACGAGCTTTTGAAGCGCATCGGCGCCTATATGCACGAGTGGAAGACGGGCGATCCCCTCGATCCGGAAAACCGCGTCGGCGCACTGGTCAGCAAAAACCATTATGAGAAGGTCACCTCCTTCCTTCACGACGTCAAAAGCGAGAAGCTGACGATCGCCCATGGCGGCGAAACGCATGGCGGCATCTTCGTCGAGCCGACGGTGGTTGACGGCGTCACGTCCGCAAGCCGGCTGTTCAAGGAGGAGATCTTCGGGCCGATCCTGTCGGTGACGACGTTCAACACGCTGGCCGAGGCCGTCGCTCTTGCCAACGACACCAATTATGGCCTGACGGCGTCGGTCTATACCGGCAGCCTGAAGAATGCGATCCGGCTGTCACGCGACATCCGGGCCGGCCTCGTCACCGTCAACTGCTTCGGCGAAGGCGACGCAACGACGCCATTCGGCGGCTACAAGGAGTCCGGTTTCGGCGGACGCGACAAGTCGATCTTCGCCCACGACAATTATTGCGAACTGAAGACGATCTGGATCGATATCTCTGATCGCTCGATAGACGAGACGATCCGATGACCACGACGTCCGTCAAACGTCTGCCGGCAGAGAATGGAAGGTCGGGCTGGGAGGCGATCAGTCGACGTTCTCTCCCGGTCCGGAGCCTGGAAGGCAACGTGACCGCGGACTGGCTCATCATCGGTGCAGGCTTTGCCGGGCTCTCGGCGGCTCGCCGTCTGCTGCAGCTCCGGCCCTACGATAAAATCGTCGTACTTGATGCAAGCGAGATCGGCAAGGGCACCTCGGGCCGCAATTCCGGCTTCATGATCGACGTCCCGCACAATCTATCGTCGAGCGAATATGCGAGTGGCGGTCTGGACGCCACTCGCCTGGAGATGGCTCAGAACAGGGCTGCGATCGCCTTTGCGAAAGAAGCCGCGGACGAATACGCCATGTCGTCCGAGACGTTCGACCCGGCGGGCAAGATCAATGCGGCGGCAACCGCGCGCGGAATGAGACTGAACATCAGCTTTGGCCAATCCTTGCGGAGCGCAGGCGAAAAGCACGCATTTCTGAATGCCGCCGAAATGCAGGAGATCACCGGATCCGACTATTATCTTGGCGGCCTGTTTACGCCGGGCGCAGTCCTGATCCAGCCGGCGAACTATATCCGCGAATTCGCCGCAGGGCTGTCTCGCAAAATCGACCTCTTCGAAAGATCGCCGGTTACCGCCCTGACGCGGAACAAAGGTACATGGGCGGCGATCTCCCCTCGCGGCAAGGTCACCGCACCGAACGTTATCCTCGGTGTCAACGGTCACATCGACGACTTCGGTCACTTCCGCGGCCGCCTGATGCACATCTTTGCATACGCCTCGATGACCGCCCCCTTTCCCGCGGAAGATTTTGGCCGTCAGGTTTCGGGGCGCGATCGGTGGGCGCTGCTTCCGGCCGATGCCATGGGTGCGACGGTGCGAAAGATCACCTCCTGCGGACAGTCGCGCATCGTCATTCGGACGAAATACACCTACGAGACGACGATCACCGTTTCGGATCATCGAATGGCCAAGATGGCCACGGAACACAGAAACTCCCTCGATGCGCGGTTTCCCGGGCTCAAGGAGCTCCCCTTCGAATATAGCTGGGCAGGGCGTCTTTGCCTGAGCCGCAATCATGTACCGGCCTTCGGCGAAATCGAGGAAGGGCTTTATTCGGCATGCTGCGAAAACGGGCTCGGCACCGTCAAGAGCACATTGGCAGGCATAATGGCCGCTGAACTTGCGACCGGCACTGCCTCGGAACAACTCGAACAATACATGGATCACGCCGCGCCATCCCGGTTGCCACCGGAACCGTTCGCATGGCTCGGCATCAATTCCGTGATCCGTTTGCAGGAATTGCGCGCAGGCCGCGAGGGATGATCCCTTGCCGCGCAATGTGAAGACTGAGCCTCTCGCAGGTCTTCAACAATATGGGAACGAAAACTAGGAGCAAGAAAAATGAAGACTTTGTGGAAAGCGCTCTGCGCCGCCGCGATGGTCGGAATGACCGCATTCTCCGCGCATGCGGAAGAGAAGAGCATCACCGTAGGAACGATGTCGTGGGAAGACCTGACACCGATCACTGGGATTACTAAAAAGGTGCTGGAGGATGCCGGCTATACGGTAAAGGTCGTGCCGTTCTCCGAATGGGGCATCGCCTATGCAGCACTCAGCAAGGGTGACATCCAGATCCTTGCCTCTCAGACCGATTACGTCGCACAGGACTATTGGGACAAGAACAAGAAGCGCCTCGAAAAGATCTCGCCCGTTTCGCACGGCCTGTTCCAAGGCGTTGCCGTCCCGAAATACGTTCCGATCGATTCGATCGATCAGTTGAACGCCAATGCCGACAAGTTCGGCGGCAAGATCGTCGGCATCGAGCCGGGTTCAGGCTTGATGCGCGATACTGCTAACGCCGTCAAAGGCTATGACTTGAAACTGCAGCTTGTCGAAGGCAGCACCTCCGCCATGACCGCAGCGCTGAAATCCGCCGTCGACCGGAAGGAATGGATTGCCGTGACGATCTGGGAGCCGTCCTGGATGATGCAGAAATATGACGTAAAATTCCTGAAGGATCCCAAGGGCATCTTCCCGCCGCCGCAGAGCTACTATTGGATCGGCAAGAAAGGTTTCTCCGCCGACTATCCGCACGCCCGCGAGGTCATCGCCAGCGTCTATGTGCCGCTCGCCGACATTACCGCGATCAACAGCGCCGTGAATGACGGCAAGACGATGGACGAGGCCATCAAGGACTGGACCACGAGCCACACCGATCTCCTGAAGCGGTGGGAGAATATCAAGGGCGAATGATGTCGACAGCGGGCCGCCATCGGGGCGGCCCGCATCCCTCAACGAAGACGAACAGGCCGGCAATGGACTGGCTGCGTGGGGAATACAATGAACACTGTCATGGATAACACCGGTGAAGTCCTGGTCGATTGCCAGAACGTCTGGAAGATATTCGGCGCCCGTGCGGCGGCCGCCGTGAAGGCCGTTTCAGAACGTGGCCTTTCCAAGAAGCAGGTGCTTGACGAATTCAACTGTGTCGTCGGTGTCTCCGATGCTCACCTCCAGGTCCGTCGCGGCGAGATCTTCTGCATCATGGGCCTCTCAGGAAGCGGAAAATCCACCCTGGTCCGCCTTCTCAACCGTCTTATCGAACCAAGTCTCGGCAGGATCACGATCAAGGGCAAGGAAATCGCCAGGCTGAATGCGGCCGAACTGCGCGATATGCGCGCCCGCAATATCGGCATGGTGTTCCAGAGTGTGGCGCTGCTTCCAAATCGTACCGTTCTCGAGAATGCGGCCTTCGGATTGGAAGTCCGCGGCGTGTCAAAGGATGAGCGCAACAAGACGGCCCGAGCTGCGCTCGATAAGGTCGGCCTCTCCGACTGGACATCGCGATACCCTTCTGAACTATCGGGTGGGATGCAGCAGCGCGTCGGCCTGGCGCGTGCTTTGGCGGCCGATCCCGAGATCATCCTCATGGACGAGCCGTTCAGTGCGCTTGACCCCCTTATTCGCCGCCAGTTACAGGATGAGTTCCGGGAGTTGACGAAGTCGCTCGGCAAATCCGCAGTCTTCATCACGCATGATCTCGAAGAGGCCATTCGCATCGGCGACCGAATCGCCATCATGAAGGACGGCGTCATCGTTCAGGTGGGAACCGCGGAAGAAATCGTCACGAAGCCTGCCGACGGTTATGTCGCCGACTTCGTCGCGGGCATATCCAGAGTTCATCTCGTCAAGGCCCATTCGGTCATGCAGTCGATCGCGGAATACAGGAGCCTGCAGCCGCAGCATGACGTGGATGCGCTCCTGAAGACCTCTCCTGAGGCGGACATCGGCGAACTCATAGACCTTACGATGAAGTCGGATCGCGATGCTGTGGCCGTGATCGACAATGGTTCCATCGTCGGTGTCGTCACCACCCGGGGGTTGCTTCGCGGCGTTGCCGGATCCCCGGCACCAGAGCAAATGCCGGCGTAGAAGGACGTACGAAAATGGACATCTCGGTCATTGCGGATACCTTCGATGCCTGGACCGACGACGCGCTGGGCTGGATCAGCGACAACGGCGACTGGCTCTTCAATCCGTTAAAGGCGGCGCTGGAGGGAACCTATGATGGCGTCCTCTGGCTCCTTCAATTCCCGCCTTTCTATGTCATTGCCATCATCGGGGCGCTGCTCGGCTGGAGGCTGATCAATATCGCATCCGGTCTTCTTGCCGGCGCGGCTCTCATCTTCTGCGCGGTCATGGGTCTTTGGAATGAGACCATGAGTACCCTTGCGCTTGTGACCACCGCGACGATTTTTGCATTGTTGATCGGCATTCCCATGGGGATTGTTGCAGGATTTCTGCAATGGTTCGATAGGTTCCTGGAGCCGATCCTCGATCTCATCCAGACGCTGCCGCCCTACATCTATCTTCTTCCCGCCATCGCGCTTCTTGGCTTTGGTCCCGCGACCGCGCTGGTCGCGACCTTCGTGGTAGCAGCGCCCCCCGCCATTCGCTTGACCTCGCTCGGCATCCGCATGACGCCGCCGGCATTCGTCGAACTGGGGCAGGCAAGCGGCCTGACGCCATGGCAGATGTTTGCAAAAATCCGACTGCCATTTGCAATTCCAAGCATCATGGCAGGCGTCAACCAGAGCTTGATGATGGCATTCGGCATGGTTGTGATCGCCGGCATTGTCGGTTCGGGCGGCCTTGGCCAGACCATCTACGGCGCGGTGCGCACGCTGGATATGGCGACATCGGTCAACGCAGCGATCGCGATCGTCATCCTGACCATGATTCTCGACAGATTGACGCAGAGCGCGGCCCGTCGTGCCAGGGCAGGTGCAAGATGAACTTCGACCTCCTTCGGTTCTCCCCCGGTCAATATTTTGCTCCGGCCGTCGATTGGCTGAATACGAATTTCCATCCGGTTTTCGAAACCATCACGAGGCTGATCGAGACGGTGCTCGGCGCGTTGGAATCTGCCCTGCTCTACCCACCCGCCTACGCGCTCATCATCGCCGCGGTGCTTGGCGTCGGCCTTGCCATCAATATCAGGGCCGCTGTGGTAACGGCCGTCGCTCTTGCCTTCTGCCTCCTGGCAGGCCTTTGGGCAGCGTCCATGCAAACACTCGCCCTAGTGACGGTTTCGGTCGCTATTTCGGTCATGATCGCCTTTCCTCTCGGCATTCTCGCGTCGCGGCGCAAGGGTTTCGAGATCGCGATCAGACCGCTACTCGATATCATGCAGACGGTGCCGCCGTGGGTCTATCTCATTCCGGCAGTCATGATTTTTAGCCTCGGCCGCGTGCCGGCGATCATCGCCACGATCATTTATGGCGTGCCGCCGATGCTGCGTTTGACGACCTTGGCGTTCAATCAGGTGCCTACCGATCTTCTTGAACTCGGTCAGGCAACCGGCGCGCCACCGCGTTCGATCCTTTTCAAGATCGAAATTCCCTCCGCCATGCCGACCCTGCTCGTCGGGCTCAACCAATGCATTCTTCTCTCGTTGGCCATGGTCGTCCTTGCCGGGCTGGTTGGCGCCGGGGGCCTGGGCGCTGAAGTCACGCGTGGCCTGACGCGAATGGAAATGGGTCTAGGCCTGCGCGCCGGGCTTGCCATCGTTGCCATCGCCATCCTGCTCGACAGACTTTCCAAGAGTGCGCTGCAGGGTCATGCGCGTTCATCGGCCAAGAGCGCTTAAACGAAAAGATTTACCGAATGCGTCACAGCTTCTTCTGCATCGATTCCCACACCTGCGGCAACCCGGTCCGGCTCGTTGCCGGCGGCGGGCCTTTGCTTCCGCATCTTCCGATTGCGGAACGACGTGAGATTTTCGTTCGCGATCACGACTGGATCCGGCAGGCATTGATGTTCGAACCGCGTGGGCATGACATCATGTCCGGCGCCATCATCTATCCCGCCTATCGTGAAGACTGTGACTTTGCCGTGATCTTCATCGAGGTCAGCGGATGCCTGCCCATGTGCGGAGCCGGAACGATCGGTCTGGTGACGGCGGCGATCGAGGAGGGCCTCGTCACACCACGCATCGCTGGCAAGCTCTCCATCGAAACGCCCGCCGGCCGAGTGGACGTAACCTATGAGAAGCCCGGCGAATTCGTCGATGCCGTCCGCATGTTCAATGTCGCAAGCTACCTGCATGCAGCCGATGTCGAAGTCGATGTGCCGGGGCTCGGAGCCCTGACGATCGATATCGCCTACGGCGGCAACTATTATGCCGTCATCGAACCGCAGAGGAACTGGGCTGGATTGGACGGCATGTCGAGCGATGAAATCGTCGACGTCAGCAGGAAGCTGCGCGATGCCGTCGAGCCGATCTGCAATCCGGTTCATCCCGAGGATGAAAGGATAAGCGGCGTCCACCACGCCCTATGGTGCGACACGCCGGCGAGCAGCAAAGCCGATGGGCGGGGCGCGGTTTTCTATGGTGACAAGGCGATAGATCGCTCCCCAGGCGGAACAGGTATCTCGGCACGCCTCGCTCAACTGCATGGTAAGGGCCGGTTGAAGGTCGGCGACACCTTTCGCCAGGAAAGCCTGATCGGCACCATATTCGAGGGACGTATCGAAGCCGAAGCAGCTATTGGACGGTTCAGAGGCATTAAGCCGAGCGTCGGAGGGTGGGCGCGGATCATCGGCCACAATACGATCTTTGTCGACGATCGTGATCCCTTGGCCCATGGTTTCCAGATCAAATAGAAGGGTTTTTCCGGGGCGAGGCGTTTGATGAAATCCGTGAAAGTTGAAGCGAGACATGGCCCGTTGAAAGTCGGGTTCATCCTTGCACGGTCATTTACTCTTTCTGCATTCGCCCTCTTCGCTGACACGTTGAGGCTGGCAAGTGACGAGGCTGATAAATCCGGCCGGATTCTGGCCGACTGGCAGGTAGTGGGTAGCACCCGGCATCTCATCATATCGAGCTGTGGCGTGCAGGTCGCGCCGACCTCGGATTTTATCGACCCGAAGGAATTCCATTACATTGTCGTCGTCGGTGGACTTTTGAACACGGATATGACCATCGACAGCCAGACGTCGGACTATCTCAAGAAAGCTGCCGTTCAAAAGGTCCCATTGATCGGGGTCTGTACCGGCACATTTATTCTGGCCCGATTGGGTCTCATGAAGTCGCACCAAACCTGTGTCAGCTGGCTGCACTATCACGCATATCGGGAGCAATTCCCGGGGCATTCCGTACGCTCGGATCGATTGTTCAACCTCGACCGGAACCTTGGCTCTTGCGCCGGCGGAAGCTCGGCGGCCGACATGGCTGCTTTTCTGGTCCGGCGACACATCAGCAGAGACGCGGAACGGAATGCTTTGGAAGTGCTCCAGATCGAGCGGGCGCGATCGGGGCTGGATATACAGCCGCGCAAACCGCTTGAGATCGAATGCCAGGATGCCCGTCTGAAAGCGGTGCTCATCACGATGGAAACCACATCGAAGATGTCGTGCCGACCGTAGATCTTGCCGCCTCCGTTGGCCTGTCCCGGCGACAGCTCGAACGTCTGTTCATGGAAGAAATGAAGGCCCCACCAGGGGCCGTCTACACGCGCATTCGCATGGAGCGCGCCAGGCAGTTGGTTCTTCAGACAGAGGCTCCGCTGATCGAAATTGCGCTTGAAGTGGGGTTTGACAGTGCATCTCACTTCGCCAGACTGTTCCGGAAGACGTTTGGAGGATCTCCCACACAATTGCGCCGTGCCGTGCCTAAAACGCTGAAGGCAATCTGATGCGACATGTCGCAATGCAATGCGACCGATATATCGCTAACGCGAATCGGTTCCGGTCTGATCACAGGAACGAAGGCGTGGCGGGCGGAAAAGAACGATTTGGTTCGAACTCGGGGAGCGCAACCAGACATGAAGATGGGCATATCGCTGTTCTGCACATGATGTCTGTATCGATCTAGCTCGATGCAAGTGCGCTTAATCGGTCGCCTTTATCTGGATGTAAGCGGCTAGCAACCTCACCGGTCTCATCTGCTCGAATCCTTGCCTAATTATCCAAGATGTGAAGTGCACCGGTAAGCCATTTGGCTGTGTCGCTCACCGCAATCGTTCGGCGCGCCCTTAGAGGTAGCAGCACATTATAGTGGTCCTCGGTCACCGTCTCTTCCGAATTGAGTGCTACGAGGGTGCCGTCGTTGAGAAAGGTTTGGACAAGAAGACGCCAGCCGAGCGCGATCCCCTGCCCTGCTCGAGCCGCAGCAATTGTCTCAGTGTAATGGTTGAAACGAAGCGATGGTTTAACGGTCAGAGAGCGCCCCCTCTTTTCGATCCATCTGTTCCAGGACAGCCAAGTTCGATCCTGTACGTCTGTCTCTATGAATTCGTCAGCACCGGACAGTTCATTTGATCGACGTCCCTGTGAATATTCTGGCGAGCATACCGGCACAATCACGTCACTCTGTGACGCGATCACTGTCCCGTCGCTGAAGGGGGCAGTTCCATAGCGAATGGCGATGTCTATACCGCCTGCGTTGAGATCGATGGGGGTATCCTGCGAGACGACGCGAATCTGAATGCCAGGATTTTCCCTGCGCAACTGCGGGAGGCGTGGCAGAAGCCAGAAGGAGGAGAAGGCGACGGTCGCGCCGATCGTCACGACGTTCTGCTGGGAGGATCTGACCACATCGACGGCGTCGGCGATACTGGCGAAGCTTTGCGCAAGCGTCGTTCCCAGGGTGAGGCACGCAGTAGTCGGTTCGATGGCGCGATGCTTGCGTACGAACATCGGTAGCCCGAGCTCCTCTTCCAACGTCGCAATCTGGCGGCTGACGGCTGCCTGGGTGACGCCAAGTTCGATGGCGGCCGCCGTAAAGCTCCGATGCCGCAGAACGGCCTCGAGAGTCATCAACGCGGTCAGGGAGGGAATTCGGCGCCGAAAGTTCATGTGCACCCTTTGCATTACATAATGTTATGCGTTCGTGAAAATTAATGCCGTTGAAGCATAATGGATGCAAGGGCAAACTGCGGATCATAGAGGCATAAGAGGTTATCATGCTAAACAGGCTTCCATCGTCCTGTTCGGATGGCATGTGCGGCACGTGCAAATCCAAGCTCGTCTCAGGCTCGGTCGAAATGAATCACAATGGCGGTATCCGTCAGCGGGAGATCGACGCCGGCATGTTCCCGCCTTGCTGCTCGAAGCCGCTTAGCGATCTCGTCATCGATCGCTGACGAAGCACTGATGGGAGAGGAGATGCCATCTGCTCTCATGCTTTAGCCGGCCAACAGGAACGACTTGGCGTCCCAGTGCGGGGAAGAATCTGGTTTTGCAAGCAAAGACCTTCTTCCGATCAGGACAACGAGCTTACGTCCGAAGGTTGACGCAATTTTTTGTCGATCACTCGTTTGTATTTCAAATAACGCAACATCTAGGTCATTTATAGCGCCGTTACTCTATGAGTAGGCGTTATGAAAATACTAAAGCCCTCACGCTTGAGAGATTATCCGCTCGACCGAAGCGCCGCAGTCAAAGGAAGTCGGCTGGCGACGGTCGCCGGCAAGGCGCCGCCCAGAATGCCGATCGCAAGTCCGAGCAGACCCGCTTCCGCCATGACATCGCCGGTTACGGAGAGCTGGAACGCCATGCGCGCGCCATTCGTCCCAACCGTACTTGCCTGCCAGCCATTGAAGGCCAGCCACGAAGCCAGCAGTCCGACCGCCATACCAACGGCGGCAAGCACGATTGCCTCCACCCATGTGCCGAGAAACGCGGAGATCCGGCTGAAGCCAAGTGCCCGAACCGTGACGATCTCAACGGTACGGTCCGACACAGAATTCATCATTGTGTTGAGCGCGCCGGCGGTCGCTCCGACGGCCATCAACAGCGCAAGTGGCCAGCCGAACAGCCGGATGAGACTAGCCGTGCGGGCCGATTGCGCCACATAGAGGTCGGCTTCGACAACGGCGCGAAGCGGCGTGGTCCTGATCGTGTCGAGCTTGGCCTGAAGTTGTGGCAACAAGGCGGGATTGGACAGCCGCATGCGCAGGCTCTGAACCTGCCCCTGCCGGTCGAAGGCCGATCGAACCGCGTCGAGGTCGGCCCAGATTTCGGACTCGAAGGCGCTGCCTCGCGCCGAGAACAGGCCGACCACCATCCAGTCGACCGTCCCGAGCCGCACGGTGCTGCCGAGCGATATCCCAAACTGGTGCGCCAGGCGATCCCCGACGACGATCTCACGCGAGCCGGGCGTGAACAGGCGGCCGGTCGACAAGGCAATATGGTCACGGATCGAAGGACCGGACAGATCCATGCCGCGAAGAGCCAAGGTCCGGCTCTCTTCCGACCCGTTCGATTTGGCGTCGACGGCAACGACGATTTCACGCGAGAAAATCAGCATACCGTTGGTGTCTCGCGCCACGCCGATGTCATCGATCATTGCGCTCAGGGTGCGAATGACCGAGGCGGGAACATCGGAGCCGGTCTCCTGGTTGGTGCCGCCCCCCAGGACGACCGCGACGGAGCCGGAGCCGGCACTTTGCAGAGCCGTCTCGAAACCCCTTGCCATGGCCAGGAAGCCCGCGAGAACGCAGACGACGAGCGCCACGGAAAGAACCATGGAGGCGGAAATGGAGATGCGTCGCGGCAGGCTGAACAGGTTTGCCCTGATCATGACGAATGCTTGCTTGGCATTGGAGGGCATGGATCTACCTCGTTCTGAATGCGAAGATTATCGGGATCCTGAGCGCGTTCAGTGCGGGAAGCGCACCGGTCACAAGCGCAAGCAGGGTGACCATCGCGAGGGCTTTCGCAAGAATTGCATTGGAAAAGACGAGGCCGATCGCAGGCCCCGTGATGACCGTTGCAAGCAGTGCAAGTATCAGGCCGATGGTGGCGCCGACCACGAATATGAAGAATGTTTCGCCAAGGATCAGCGCCATGATCCACGAGCCGGAAAAGCCCAATGTTTTCAAAACGCCGATCTCGAAGGTGCGCTCGCGAACGGCAAAGATCATGGTATTGCCGACGATCATCAGCAGCGTGACGAATGCCGCTCCGACCACCATGTTCACGATCAATCCGATATCGGCATACTGACGCAGGAAGGCCTCCAGGAACTGCTTTTCCGATCTGGTTTGCGTCGGCGCTGCAGAATTGGCAAACAACTGATCGATCCTTGAGGCGAGTGCCCCTGTCTGGATACCCGGCTGCGGTCTGACGATGAAGGCGTCGACCGTGTCCTTGTTACGAGCTCTGAGCGCATTGACATAGTCGTATTGGGCGACGACAAAATAGGTGTCGGTGGAGGCGTTTTCGCCGTTGAAGATACCGGCGATTTCAAAGGACCAGTCACGGCTGCCATCCTGCTTTGCCATATCGAAGCTGGTGACGGTGATCTTCTGGCCGACGGTCCAGCCTTGCGCCTCGGCGAGCGCCCTGCCGACGAGGACGGTGCTGCGGTCCCTGGCGAGTACGCCGATCAGAGACGGCGTCAGCCCGAGCTCCTTACCGTTCGAACCGTAAAGTCGCGCGGGATCGGCGGCACTCACGGGGATGATGTTCTTCTCGACCGTCGCAAAGCCGCGCAGGCGCGACATATACCCGACGGCGGCTACGCCTGGTTCGGCGCCAATCCGGTTCAGGTAGGACATCGGCAGCGGCTGGGCGCGGCCGGCCGCACTCATGACGCCAAGAATATCCTCGCTGGCCGCTGACGAGCCCTGGCTACCATCGATGAAGCTTGTCGTCAGACCGTAGATGAGAAAGGCCGTGGCGACACTGACCATCAGCAATATCGTGCGCAGCGGTTTTCGCCATACACTTTTTCGCACGAGATCGAGGAACGTCATGCGTCCACCCTCCGCTCTTCAACGAACCTGCCCTTGTCGAGATGAAGCGTTCGGCTGGCATAGCTTGCGGCTTGCGGGTCGTGGGTCACCATGATGATGGTCTTGCCGAGCTCGCGGTTCAGAAAGCGCAGCATTTCCAGCACCTCGTCGGCCGACCGACGGTCGAGATCGCCCGTGGGCTCATCGCAGAGCAGCAATGCCGGGTCCGCGACGATCGCCCGCGCGATGCCGACACGCTGCTGCTGGCCGCCCGACATCAGCTTCGGATACTGCTTCTGGCGACCCGAAAGCCCCACCAGATCCAGAACCTTGTCGACGCGGAGCCGGCGCTCCCGCGACGAGAGCGGCTTCAGGAGAAGCGGCAGTTCGACGTTCTCGGCCGCGTTCAGCATCGGTAAGAGATTATAGAACTGGAAGACGATCCCCATGTTATGGGCGCGCCAGGACGAACGGGCTGCCTCGCCCATCTGATCGAGATTGCTGACCCCGATGCGCAGGCGGCCCTGATCCGGCTTGTCTATGCCCGACAGCATGTTGAGCAGCGTCGATTTCCCGGATCCGGAAGGCCCCATGATCGCGACGAACTCGCCGCGGGCGATTTGCAGGTCGAGATCGGCAAAGATCGGTACGGTTTCGGTCCCTATCCTGTATCCCTTCGTGACGCTGTTGAGCACGATATATGGCTCGTTGCCTGTGGAAGAGGTCATCGAGGAGTGTCTCCTGGCTGTTGTGCTGGAATAGTCGAAATACGAATGCGGGCGGCCATGTTCGGCATGATGCCGTCGGGTGGATCGAGGAGCGCTAGGCGCAGCGTGATCGTGCCTTTTTCCGCCGAGGCGACCGGCCATAGCTGCAGGATCTCGATCGCGAAGGGCTTGTCCGGAAAACCATCAAGGACGGCCTCGCCGCGAAGGCCTGGGCGAAGCTCGCCGATATTGGTCTCGGCGACGTCGGCGTCGATCACCAGGCTTTTGCTATCGGTGATCGTCAGCAGACTTTCGTTTTCCTTGATACTGTCCACTCGAGCCAGCACGCGGCCGCCGACATGGGCGTCGAGCCGCGTCACCGTACCCGAGATCGGAGCTTTGACGGTCAATGCATCGACATGTTCTTGCGCGATCTTCACGCCGAGTTGCGCTCTGGCATAGTTTTGGCGTGCCTGATCGACCGCATTCAATGCCGTATCTCTGGCTGTTTGCGCCTCTTCGACAGTCTGGACGGAGACAACGCTCTTTGCTGAGAGCGCAGCATTGCGTTGCAGCGAGCTGTCAGCCTGCTTGAGCGCCAGGATCTTTCCCTCAAGGACGAGCTTGGCGGCGTCGCTGTCGGCCTTGGCCTGCTCGAGTGAAAAGTCGGCGCTGACGTCATCGATCCTGACAATAACCTGCCCGGCTTCGACGCGATCGCCGATACTGACGCCAACTGAAGCGATCTCTCCCTCATATTTGGAAAAGACCGTCACGATGCGCGGCGCGACGACGAAGCCGGACCCGGTTATCTCCGGCGCTGATATCAGCCTGGGCGAACCGCTACCGGGGGCCGCCCGACTGGATGCCGCCTTTGGTTCGTCGCCGGTTTGCGCTACACCGGGCGGCGTCATGATTTCCGGCTGCGATTCCAGTGCCGCTTTGAAGCGAGGCGAAATATCCGGCCAGAAGAACACCACGGCGATCGCACTGATGCCAAGTGCAAGCAGGACACTCGATAGGACAAGCCGCCGATTCCTCTTGACCGGCGACCCCACTGTTTGGAACGAAGGCTCAAGCGACAATGACCTGAGCGTTTCCGCGAGCTTGCGATTTTGTTCGGTGTTCGTGTTCATGACGCCAACATGAACGAGACACCCGAAAACTCGACCTCAAACGCGTTCTGGCTCGTACTCGATCGCGATCCGGTACTTCTTGCGTCACTCCGGAGGCGGAGTCTCCGTTACGCGGCGAAATTCACGATTGAAATCGGATTCTGCCTGAAAGCCCACCGCATACATGACCTCGATCACGGATTTTTCCGTTTCTCCGGTTTCGGACCAACCCTTTCCACGCAAACCCCCGCCTGACCCACGGAACTGAACAGCGTTTCAGAAAAACGAAATTGCTCAACCGACCCTCAAGGAAGATGGTTGTTGTCGGAGGCTCGGCCGGCAACCGGCTGAGAGCGGAGGATCTAGGACCAGACGAGCAACGATCTCGCGGTCGAGGGGAGGCATATGGTGAGCGGCAGCAAGAGCGCCGGCACGACGAACGGCGGTACGCCCAAGAGACATTTCAAGCTAAGCCAGGAAGCCGTTGTCGTCGGCATTTCAGTCCTGTTGTTTTTGATCTTCTCCGTCGCCCTTAACAACTTTCTGTCGGAAGGCAACATCATTGCGCTGCTGAAGAATGTGTCCATCCTCGGCACGCTGGCGGTGGGCATGGGCTTCGTCGTGGTCGGGCGCGGCATCGACCTCACCATGGTCGCCGTGATGGTGGTCGGGGTCGCCTTCAGCATCTGGATTTCGTCCTGGGGCATCGATTTCACACTAGCAGTGCTGATAGGCGCCGTGCTCGTCGCCATGATCGGCCTCTTTACCGGCATCATGATCGCCTTTGCCGACATCCCTCCGATCTTTGCGACGCTCGCCATCGCCTCCTCCGTCTATGGCTCAGGCCGGATCGTCTTTGCTTCCGACGTACTTTATGCACCCAATAATGTCGCCTGGCTGAAATGGATCGGATCGGGGGCGGTATTCGGGATTCCGGCTTCCGTCATCATCTTCGGCGCGGTAACGGCGATCATGGGCCTGTTCCTCAGGAAAACGCGCTTCGGGCGGCTTGTCTATGCCACCGGCGACAATCCAAGTGCGGCGCGCAACATGGGCCTGCCGACCCGCCCCATTATCGTTACGCAATATATCATCAGTGCGCTGATTGCCTTTACCGCCGGCCTGATCATGACGGGCCTTGTTACCGGCATAAACACCCGCCTCTACAATTCCAGCCTGATCTACGACGTGCTTCTGGTGGTCGTGCTCGGTGGCATCGGCCTATCCGGTGGGCAAGGCGGCGTGCGCAATGTCGTGGTCGGCACGATCCTGGTCGGCATTCTCACCAACGGCATGACGATCCTGAATTTCAGCTACACCAGCCAGAACCTGATCAAGAGCATCATTCTGCTGAGTGCTCTCGCCATCGATGCGATCATCAATCCACGGGATGAGCAGACCTCGCAAAGCGGAGATATCTAAAGGCTCGAGACGTCCAATAGGGAGGAAACTATGACGGGTCTCAAGAAAATACTGATGGTCGTCGGCCTGGGCGCCGCCGCACTCTTCACGGCTTCTAACATCGCATCGGCGCAAGAGACCGACCAGGTCGGCCGCCAAGCCTATATCGACTCGGTAAAGGGCAAGCGGGTCATCTTCGTGCCGATCTCGCAAGGCTTCGATCTCAACCAGGCATGGGTTGCCGTCTGGCAGCGGCATGCGGCCCGCTACGGCTTCAAGCTCGAAGTGCGTGACCCCAATGGCGATACCAATGCCGGCATTCGCGCCATGCAGGGTGCGATCGCGGAAAAGCCTGACCTGATCATCGTTCAAAATCCCGATGTGCAGACCTATGCCCGCCTGCTCAAGCAAGCGCAACAGGCCGGCATCAAGGTGCTGCAGGTCAATATGCAATCGGCAACGCAGACCGACAGCTATGTCGGCAACGACTGGATCGAAATGGGCAAGCTGGAGATGACGGAGCTCGCCAAGGCGTGCACCGGTCCAAAGGCGCCGTCGCACAAGGTCGTCTGGCTCGCAGGCGTGCAGACCGGAGCTGCCAACATCTTCATGCGCACCGGCATCGACGAGATCCTGAAGCAATATCCCGAACTTCAACTCGTCTCCGACCAGCCGGCCGATTATTCCAGCGAAAAGGCCCGCCAGATCACCGAAACCGTTCTGCAGCAGCATCCCGACCTCTGCGGGATCATGGGCATCTGGGATAACGCCGAAGTCGGCGCCGGGGCTGCGGTCGCTGCCGCCGGCAAGCAGGACCAGGTGACGATCGTCACCAATGGCGCCGGCAGCGATACCGGCTGCCAGAGCATCAAGAACGGTCTTCTGGACGTGATCTACAATTTCAACGCGCCGATCCAGGGCGAAATCGCTGCCCAGCAGATTTCCGAACTGCTGCAGCATCCCGATCGTCAGGCCGGCAGCGAAAAGACGATCTTCTTCGGGCCGATCACTCGCGTCGACAAGACCAATGCAAGCGGCCGAAACTGCTGGAAGCTCGACGAGCTCAAGTAACGGAACGAACAGATGAGCTTGGCTGAAAGCCTGATACGCTGGCGCTATCGCGTCCTCCCCGACCATGTGGTCGGGGAAATCCTCGCGAAGAAGTGGATCGACAGCGTCATTCCCTTTTTTGCACTGATCCTGCTGTGTGCGATTTTCGGGTCGATCGTACCGGGTTTCTTCGACGTTACGACCTTGACCAATCTCAGCGGCCAAACCGCTGAATTGGGTCTGATCGTGCTGGGATTGACGATCGTCATGATATCGGGCGGCATCGATCTTTCGATCGGATCGACCTTTGCCCTCACCGTGCTCGCCACGCTTTACGGCATGAATGTCGGCCAGTGGAGCTTCGGCGTCGGGCTTGCCGCCACCTTGGCCGTTGGCGCCGCCTGCGGGGCGATCAACGCCTTCATGGTGGGTATTCTGCGGATGCGCGCCTTCCTGACGACACTCGTCACGCTGATCATTTTTCGCTCGACCTTCGAAATCCTCTTTCCGCAGGTGTCGACGGCGCTGGTAACCAGCTCCCCGGATTCGCCGCTCTATGATTACCTCGGCCTCGGCCACATCGGCGGCATTCCCGTCTCCTTCGTCTTCTTCGTTTTCGTCGCGATCATCGTGCACATCGTGCTGTCGCGCGGCCGCTACGGATGGCGGCTGTTCGCCGTCGGCGGCGCACGCCGATCGGCCTATAATGCCGGCATCAACGTGCGCCTCACGGTGTTCAGCGCTTATGTGGTCTGTTCGGTATTCGTCGCACTCGCCGCCTTCCTGTTTTGCGCCCGGATCGGCAGCGCAGCCTCCGACATTGGCTCCGGCCTCGAACTTCAGGCGCTGACCGCCACCGTCCTCGGCGGCATTTCGCTCGGTGGCGGACGCGGATCGGTGGCGAAAGCACTGATGGGCGTCGTTTTCGTCCTCGTTCTTTCCAACAGCCTGCTGACACTTGCCGTTCCCGGCCCGGTCAACGACCTGACCCTGGGCTTTGTGCTGCTTGCCTCGGTCTTCCTTGATGTCCGCTGGGTCAAAAATCGCCATAAGATCCTGCGCAGCGTCTATATCTCGCCGACTTTCGCCAAGATGCCGGAGGCGATTTCGACCGCCGCCGGCATGCCGATGGCGGTCAATGATCGCCTGAAGGATGTCGGTGTGATCGGACTTGGCATCCTTGACGGCGCCGAGGATGTGATCTTCGACCGGGAAGATCGCCTCTATACCGGAAGCCGGCAAGGCGAGATTCTGCGCTTCTATCCGCCCGACTATACCCGCCGCGAGGTCTTTGCCCATATCGGCGGCGCCCCACTTGGCATGGCCTTCGATCGGCAGGGTAATCTCGTCGTCTGCGTGGCCGGCATGGGTCTTTATCAGGTGTCGCCGGCCGGCGAAGCGAAGCTTCTCACCGCCGAGACAAATCGCAGCCTGACATCGGTCGTCGACGACAGCACGATGAAGCTTGCCGACGACTGCGACATTCTTCCCGATGGCCGGATCGTGTTTTCCGAAGCGACCGTGCGCTTTGAAATGCATGACTGGTACGCCGATGCGCTTGAAAGCCGCGGCAACGGCCGCATCATCGTTCACGACCCGGCAAGCGGCGTCACCCGGACATTGATATCCAATCTCGTCTTCCCGAACGGCGTCTGCACATCCTTCGACGGGCAGTCGGTCCTCTTCGCCGAAAGCTGGGCGTGCCGGATCAACCGCTACTATTTCGCAGGCCCCAAGGCCGGCAAGCTGGAGCGGATGATCGAGGGTCTACCGGGCTATCCCGACAACATAAACCGCGCTTCCGACGGCACCTATTGGCTGGCATTGATGGGCATGCGCACGCCGGCGCTCGATCTGTCGCTGGAAATGCCCGGCTTTCGCCGACGGATGGCGCGCCGCGTGTCCGAGGACGCCTGGCTGATGCCCAATCTCAACACCGGCTGCGTGCTGCGCTTCAGCGAGAAAGGCGAGATCCTCGAAAGCTTCTGGGATCAGACGGGCGAAAAGCATCCGATGATTACGTCGATGCGCGAGCACAAGGGCATGCTTTATCTCTGCGGTATCTTCAACAACCGCATGGGCACGCTCCCGCTGCCGGACGCCGACAAGACCTGGTTCAGCACAGACTCTTACTGGGGCAAACCGGCATGAGACCATTCGGAGAACTCCTAGACCGTTTCCTGGGCCGTGGTACCTGGGCCGTCACCGTCCCGACATTCGACGGGCCATTATTGCCGAACCAGAGGCTGGAAGAGGCGGAAACGCTTGCGCCGCTTGAAGCCGCGGACAATCTGATATCGACGCCGAAAGGCATTCTCGCTTCAAGCGGCAGGCGTCTCCTGCGCCTCCAGGGCGATGGCCGCATGGAGGAGATCGTCAGCTTTCCACAGGAGATCACTGCGCTTGCGACGGCGCGGGGCATGACGGCGGTCGCGCTCGATGGCGAAGGCATCTTTATCCGTGGCGGTGCCCATGACGGCGCGGTATTCAAGAGCGAAGCCAACGTAAACCTTGGGTGCGTAACGGCGCTGACGTTCCTGAGTAACGACACCTTGCTCGCCAGCAACGGCTCGGCAAGAACGGGCGTTTCCGGCTGGCGACGGGATCTCATGCAAAAGGGCTGTTCCGGCAGCCTCTTGAAGATCGATTTGGGTGCCCGCAAGGTCGAACTCGTGAAGTCAGATCTTGCCTGGCCGGCGGGCGTGGCAACCACGGGCTCCAATCGCATCTTCGTCAGCGAGGCATGGCGGCACAGGGTCATATCGATCGATCTCACTTCCGGACAGGTGGAAAACGTGCTCGAACACCTGCCCGCCTACCCCGCGCGCATCGCCCCGGCCGTCGATGCAGGCTACTGGCTGAGCTTCTATTCGACGCGCAACCAGCTGGTGGAATTCATCTTGCGCGAGGATCGCTATCGCGAGCGCATGCTGACGGAGGTTCCGGAAGCCTTTTGGATGGCGCCGGCTCTGAGTTCCTGGAACTCTTACCAGGAACCGATGCAGGGCAGCCAGCTCAAGCAGATGGGCGTCCTCAAACCCTATGCCGTGACCCGCTCCTACGGGCTTGTCGTCAATTGCGACTCGCGCATGCAACCACTGGCGAGCTTTCATTCCCGCGCCGACGGCAAGGCCCATGGGACTCTATCAGCCTGCGAACATGGCGACGATCTGATCGTGGCTTCGCGCGGCGGCGCCAAGGTCCTCAGGCTTGCCGGTGTAGCAAGCGGGCAGCGAGGCTGATATGGGCAATATCATCGAATTCACAAATGCGACCAAGACTTTCGGCGGCATAGCAGCCTTTCGCAATGTCGATTTCACCCTGGAGCCTGGCGAGATCCATGCGCTGTTGGGCGAAAACGGCGCGGGAAAATCGACTTTGACCAAGGTGATGTCCGGGGTCTATCGCCTCAGCGAGGGTAAGCTTGTCTATGATGGCCGAGAGGTGGATTTCGGTTCGCCATCGGAAGCCCTCAAGGCGGGCATCGCCATGGTGTTCCAGGAAACCAACCTGGTGCCGGCGATGACCGTGGCCCAGAACCTCTATCTGGGGGAAGAGAAGCTGTTCAATCGCCTGCGCGGCCTTAACATCCAGGCCCGGCAGTTCCTCGTCGGCATGGGGTTCCAGGTCGATCCGACTGCGCAGGTGAGCACGCTCGGCGCAGCCCACAAGCAGATGGTCGAAATCGCCCGCGCCGTGCATCACAAGGCGAAGATCATCATTTTCGACGAGCCGACGGCGACACTGACGCCGGAAGAAAAGCGCCATTTCTTCAATCTTGTCGGCCGGCTCGTGAAAGCCGGAGTGGCGATCGTCTTCATCACCCATGCGCTCGAGGAAGCATTGCAGGTTGCCAATCGCATCACTGTGATGCGCGACGGCGAAATCGTTGCCACCGGCAAGGCCGGAGACTTCACCCGCAGCTCGATCGTCCAGGCTATGGTCGGCCGCAACCTGTCCGAAACTCTGCACGGATCGGCAAAGCGCGCTCCACGCAGCTATGGCGAAAAGGTCCTGTCGGTGGAGAACCTGTCCTGCGCCGGCCTGGTGCGGAACTCGTCCTTCTCCGTGTTTGCGGGTCAGGTGACAGGCATGTTCGGACTTGTCGGCGCGGGCCGAACGGAGATGGCCAAAGTGATCTCCGGCGTCATGAAGCGCAACCTGTTTCATGGCGGCGAAATCCGGCTCTTCGGCAAGTCGGTACGTTACCGCGTACCCCGACCTGCCATGCTCGACGGCATCGTCTATGTTACCGAGGACCGCAAGCTCGACGGCTTCTTCGAGACGATGACCGGCGGCGAAAACCTGCAGATCGGCGAATTGTCCAATGGCGTCAACCCATTCTCGATCGTTTCACTGGCGCGAGCCAAGGAACTGGTCGCGGATTGGGGCACCCGCCTGCGGCTCAAGCAAATCAATGATCAGGCACGCATGATCGAACTGTCGGGCGGCAATCAGCAGAAGGTGGTCATCGCCAAATCGCTGATCCAGAAACCGAAACTGATCATTTTCGACGAACCGACGCGCGGCGTCGATGTCGGCGCCATCGTCGAGATTCATCAGCTGATCAGCGATCTTGCCGACAACGGCATGGCCGTCGTCGTCATCTCCTCTTATCTACCGGAAATCATGGCCGTGTCCGATCGCATTCTCGTGGTAAAGCGCGGCCGTGTTGTCGAAGAGATGATGGCATCGGATGCATCCGAAGAGAAAATCATGTTTGCCGCCGTTCATTGATCCCCTCCCAACTGACCTTCCAGGCCACTTGCACCGTTCATTGCAAGCGGCTTTTTTCTGCGGCTGGCCTTGTCATGATCCCATGGCGGAATATGCTCACGAGCGGAGGGGTCGATCGGTATCGATCGGCGCAAGTGAGACCATAACAACCATGCCAAATATTAATCTGAAATTGCTGCAAACCTTTCTTCTTGCAGCGGAATCCGGAAGCTTTCGTAAGGCGGCGGAAGAAAGCAACCGGTCACCCTCAGCGGTGAGCATGCAGATCAAGGACCTTGAGGAACAGATCGGCATCAGCCTGTTCACGCGCACGCCGCAGCGGGTCAATCTCACCAACGAGGGTCAGGCGCTGTTTGAAGAGATCGGGCGAGCCATGGCCGATGTGCAGGCAAGCCTCGACAAGCTGACGGAACTGGCCGCCCGCCGCAAAGGAAAAATTCAGATCGCCTGCGCCCCGACGCTTGCTACCAGCCGGCTCGGCGATATCCTGTCGACCTTCAAGCTGCGCTATCCGCGTAGCGTGGTCGAGGTCCAGGAAACGCCGCCACAGGCAGCACTCGTCATGTTGCAGCAGCAGGAGGTCGAGTTTTACATCGGCCCGGAGGTGCCCAACCTCAACGACTTCCATTTCGAATCGATCATTGACGATCCGCTGGTCGCCTGCATTCCCGAAGAGCTATACACCGGCGAAAAAGCAATCCGGCTGGACGCCATCGCCCAGTTCCCGCTGATCATGCTCAATCGCAAGACCGCCGTTCGCGGCCTCGTCGATCGCCTGACGCGCGAGGAGGGCATCGAGCTCAATGTCCAGTACGAGGTCGAGAGCGCGCAGACCGCACTGGCGCTTGCCGCGTCGGGGCTTGGCGTTTCGATCGTGCCGGGTATCGCGCTCGGGCGGAATGTCGACAGCCGCGTCCGTGTCGTACCGCTCGCCAATCCCAACGCCCGGCGGGCTGTCGGCATCATCACGAGCCGTGGCTACGTACAGCAGCGCTATGCCGAGCAGCTCATCGCCCTCATCCGCACCAATTTGCGCGGTGAAGGCTGAGCACTAGTCCGTCTGTATCCAAACGGCCTTGGTTTCGAGATATTCGTGAAGATGCTCGATACCACCCTCGCGCCCGTAGCCGGACATCTTCATGCCGCCGAATGGCACGGCTGGGTCGAGGGCATGATACATGTTCACCCAGACCGAGCCCGCCTTGATGCGACGCACCAGCTTGTGCGCCAGCCCGAGATTTTGGGTGAAGATGCCGGCCGCCAGCCCGTAGGGCGATGCATTGGCGCGCTCGACGGCTTCCTCGATCGTATCGAAGGGCATTGCCGAAATGACCGGCCCGAAGATCTCCTCGCGGGCGATCCTCATCTCGTCCTTCACGCCGCCGAATACGGTCGGCGTGATGAAGTTTCCCTTGTCGTAGAGCGCGCCCGAAAGGCGCGTGCCGCCGGCGACCAAGGCAGCGCCTTCGCTCTGCCCGGATGCGATGAAACTCTCGACGACCTGCGCCTGGCGAGCCGAAATCAGCGGTCCGATATCGGTATCTGCTTCGATCCCGTGACCGATCCGCAGCGAACGGGCAAAATCGGCAACCTTGGCGACGAATTCTTCGTGGATCTCGCGCGCCACGAACAAACGCGAACCGGCGATGCAGATCTGCCCCGAATGCGCAAAGACCGCCATGGCGGCGACGGGCACGGCCCGGTCTATGTCGGCGTCGCGGCAGACAATCACCGGTGACTTGCCCCCGAGTTCCAGCGAGACCCGTTTTAAGTTGCCAACCGCGGCACGGGCGATCGATTGCCCGGTGGCGGTGGACCCGGTGAAGACGATCTTGTTGACATCGGGATGCTCGGCTAGCCGCGCGCCGGCGACCGATCCCTTACCGGTGACGATATTGACCACTCCGTCCGGCACGCCGGCCTCTTGCATGAGTTTGGCGATCAGCAGCGGCGTGAGCGGCGCATCTTCCGAGGGTTTCAGAACCACCGTGCAGCCTGTTGCCAGCGCAGGGGCGATCTTCCAGATCGATGCTGCGGTGGGCGCATTCCAGGGGATGATCGCGCCGACGACCCCGATCGGCTCCCGCCGGGTGAAGGTCACGATCTCGCCGGGTATGGAATTGTCGATCACCTCGCCATGAAGGGCTGTCGCCATGCCGGCGTAAAACCGCAGCATGCCGATGACCCGACGCTTGTTGGCGAGCGTGCGCGTGATCGGCATGCCCATGTTCAGGGTGTCGGAAACCGAAAGGCGCTCCCAGTTGTCCTCGAACAGGTCGGCGATTTTCAGGAGCAGCGTCTGGCGCTCATAGGGCGAGAACCTGGACCACGGCCCTTCCAGAGCCCGACGCGCCGCGGCAACGGCGCGGTCGACATCGGCAGCTGCGGCCAACGGAACCGTTGCCAGGACCGCCCCGGTCGCCGGATTGTAGGTCTCGCTGACTTCGCCGGATTGAGCCGCAACCCATTGGCCGCCGATGAACATCGGCCGAAAGCCGCCATCGTAAAGCTCGTCCGCCATTTTCTTGGCGTCGAAAGTCAGTGTCATGGCGCGGCCTCCCAGCTTCATTCTGTCGTCGATAATCACTATCAGACGGCCACAATACAAATAAAGAAAGCTAAAAAGGCGTTCAGATAATCGGACTGTGAAATCGCTCCGACTTATCCGATGTTGGAGCAAATGGAGGAGCTTGACATGCGTCTTGAGGGAAAAGTGGCGATCGTCACGGGTGGCGGATCGGGTTTCGGCGAAGGAATCGTCAGGAAATTCGTCGAGGAAGGCGCGCGGGTCGTGCTCGTCGATCGCGACCTTGCGGCAGCAGAGCGGGTGGCGGCGCAGCACGAAGGGTCGGTCGCGCCGATTGCCGGTGATGTCGCCACGCTCGACAGCCTCGCCGCCGCAAGGGATCTTGCGCTGGCGCAGTTCGGCGGTCTGCACATCCTCGTCAACAATGCCGGGGTCGGACAGCCGCCGATGCCGATGGAGGATATGGATGAAGGCCTGTTCGAGCGCATCTTCAATGTCAACATCCGCTCGATCTACAATGGCGCGCGGGCGGTGCTACCGCATTTCAAGGCCGAGCGGCACGGCGCTATTTTGAATATCGCCTCTACCGGCGGCGTCTCCCCTCGCCCCAATCTCACCTGGTACAATGCCTCGAAGGGGTGGGGTATCGCCGCCACCCGCGCGATGGCCGTCGAGCTTGCTCCCTTCGGGATTCGCGTCAACGCCATCAATCCCGTCGCCGGCGATACGCCATTGCTCTCGACCTTCATCGGCTCCGACAGTGACGAAAGCCGGGCACGGATCGTCGCCACCATTCCGATGGGGCGGCTTTCGACACCCGCAGACATGGGCAACGCCGCCGCTTTTCTCTGCTCCGACCAAGCGAGCATGATCACTGGCGTCGATCTCAATGTCGACGGCGGCAAGTGCATCTGAAGAGGCTGTCATGAAGGATATCTACGAGATTGCCGTGGTTCATGGCGACGGCATCGGTCCCGAGGTCTGCGCGGCGGCGGTCGAGGTGGTCAAGGCGGCTCTGGGCAATCGCTCGCATCTCAACTTTCGAGAATATCCAGCCGGTGCAGAGCATTTCCTCAAGACAGGCGAGAGCTTTCCCGAACCGACCTTCAATGCCTGCCGGAATGCTGACGCGATCCTGCATGGTGCGGGCGGGATACCCGGTGTTGTCCATCCCGACGGGACCGAGGCAGGATTGGATTTTACCCTCCGCCTGCGTTTCGAACTTGATCTTTACGCCAATATCCGGCCGATCCGCCTTTTCGAAGGCGTTGCCTGTCCGCTTGCCGGCGTGAAGGCAGGCGAGATCGATTACATCATCCTGCGCGAAAACAGCGAAGGGCTCTATGCGGCGCGCGGCGCCGGCGTGCAATTGCGCGGTGAACTTGCCGTCGACAGCCTGGTTCAAACCCGCTCGGGCGTCGAACGGATCGTACGGAAGGCCTTCAAGCTTGCGCGTCAATCGAACGGCGCGCCCAGGGACGGCGTGAAGCGCGTGACCTGCTGCGACAAGGCCAATGTGCTGCGCAGCTACGCTTTCTTCCGCTCGGTATTCGACCTCGTCGCGCCGGACTATCCCGACATCGAAACGGAATATGTGCTGATCGATGCCATGACCATGCATCTCGTGCTCAAGCCCGGCCATTTCAACGTGATCGTCACCGAAAACATGTTCGGCGACATTATCTCCGATCTCGGGGCGGCGACCATCGGCGGCATGGGGCTGGCGCCCTCAGCCGAACTCGGTGATCGCAATGGCTTCTTCCAGGCGGCGCATGGTTCCGCACCTGATATCGCCGGCAAGGGCATCGCCAATCCCTACGGAACGGTGCTCTCGGCAGCCGCCATGCTCGATTGGCTTGGCACAAAGCATGCCGACCGCACGCTGAGCGAGGCCGCAACCAACATCCGAAACGTGACGAATGCCGCTCTGGCCTCGGGTTGTCTCAGCGCCGATCTTCGGGGTAGTTGGAAATCAGCCGACATCACGCAATTTCTATGCGAGCGGCTTGCCCGATTGCATTGAACCGGTGTCGACCTCCGATCGCATGATTCGGTATTCGCGCGGTGCGAGAACGAACCGTGCTCGCATTCGGTGCTTATTCCACCCGGCCAAGCCGCGGCAGGTACTGCCGTAGGTGGTCCTGCCCGCCGAAAAAGATGGCAAGCACTCGAAGAACTTGCCTCTCTTCGTCGAGGTCGAAATAAAAGATGGCGCGGTTCTTGGTAACCTGCCGCAAGCCTGGGGCCACGGAGGGCAGAAGCGTTCCCTGGTATGGCGCGTGGGCAAGTGCTTCCATGTCGGCTTCGATCGCGTGAAGGCGCGCTGCAGCACGATCGAAGGCATCAGTCAGCGGATCGCCAAGCGCGATATAGGCTTCGATCAGATGGTCGAGAATCAGGCCGAGGTCCCGGTCGCTGTCGGCGGAACGCACGACTTTAAAGACCATGAGATGCCTTCTTGGAGGAGATCAGCTCCTGGGTCCGCCGGCGACCTTCCTCCAAGGTCAGAAAGTCACCTGCCTGACGCTCGGACATGAGAGCTTTCAAGGCCGCAAGCTCGGCTGCTCTCAGTTCGGCTTCTTCGCGAACGAGTTCAAGTCCATGCTGCACGACGGCGCTCAGGCTCGAAAATCGTCCCTCTTCGACCAGCTTTCTCGCAAAGACATCCTGCTGGTCGGAAATTGAGACCGATGCTTTTACCGACATCTCATTTCACTCCTTATTGCGGGCAATATACTACTCAGTAGTAGCGCAACCGTCAATCAAACCGAGAAGACGAAAGTAAGCCCACCACGGTGACTTGCTGGAACCAAGGCTCCTCCCGCCGAGCGAATTGAGTTTGTTCTTGCGCTGTCCCTTGGATGGTCTAAGTCATGTGCTCGTGGCGGCGAGCGGCGTCGGCCTAATCGAATTTGACTATCGAAGGTAATTCAATGACCGGACAACTTTCTCTTCCCCGTGACCGGATTTCAGTCCTTCTGCTGGAAGGGATCAGTCAGAGCGCAGTGGACTATTTTACCTCATCGGGTTACGTCAATCTCACTCATTTGCCGAAGGCTCTCGATGACAAGGATCTCAAGAGCCACATCGCCGAAGCACACATCATCGGCATTCGTTCACGCACGCAGCTGACAGAAGAGATTTTCAGCTCCGCCAAGAAGCTCATGGCGGTCGGCTGCTTTTCCGTAGGGACGAATCAAGTCGATCTGGATGCGGCTCGTCGGCGCGGGATCCCGGTATTCAACGCCCCCTATTCGAATACGCGCTCGGTCGCCGAACTCGTCATCGGTGAAATCATCATGCTGACCAGGCGGATCCTTCCACGTTCGGCTTCCGCTCATGCCGGCGGATGGGACAAATCCGCCGAGGGCAGCCGCGAGATGCGCGGAAAAACGCTTGGTATCGTCGGCTACGGCAATATCGGCTCGCAGCTGAGCGTTCTTGCGGAAAGCATGGGCATGAACGTTCGCTATTTCGATCCGACGGACAGGCTTCGCCACGGCAATTCGGAATCCATGGCTTCGCTCGGCGAGCTGCTCGAAATCTCGGATTTCGTGACGATGCATGTTCCCGAAACCAGCTCGACCCAGAACATGATCACCGAGGCCGAGCTGCGCAGAATGAAGAAGGGCGCCTTCTTCATCAACAACTCCCGCGGCACGGTGGTCGATCTTGAGGCTCTTGCAAAGGTCTTGAAAGAGGGGCATCTCGCAGGCGCAGCAGTCGACGTGTTCCCTAAGGAGCCGGCATCGAACAAGGAACGCTTCGAAACACCGCTGCAAGGGTTGGATAATGTGATCCTGACGCCGCATATCGGCGGATCGACCGAAGAAGCCCAGGAACGGATCGGAAGAGAAGTTTCCCGGAAGCTTGTGGAATATTCCGATATCGGCTCGACGCTTGGTGCGGTCAATTTCCCGCAGGTTCAATTGCCGCCGCGTCCAAACGGCACGCGTTTCATCCATGTTCACGAAAATCGCCCGGGTATCCTCAACAGCCTGAATACGATCTTTTCGTCGCGCGGGTTGAATATCGTCGGCGAGTTCCTGCAAACACATGGCGACACGGGTTACGTGGTTATTGAAGTCGAGGGCGTTGGCCAAACAGTGAATGAAATACTCGACACGCTCCGGCAGATCCCGGGAACGATAAGAGCTCGATTGGTTTACTGACCGATCTGTTGCAGACGACGGTAGCGCCCTTAGGTGACGATAAGGGCGCGCATCGATCCGGTCCTATGACCAATAATTCAGCCGATCTCTCGATTAGGCGATACGGCGAGCGGCAGCGATCTGGCTGGCGCCGATACTGGCGAGAGCGACGCTGAACAGGGTCGGGTTTGTGGCGGTCTTCGTGGGAATGACTCCATTGCCGGCAACATAGAGGTTGTCGAAGCCCCAGACCTTGGAGTTCCTGTCGCAAACGCTGGTACCATCGTTGCGCTCGCCCATACGGATCGTGCCCTGATAATGCAACGACGAGCCGACCGGCTGCACGAAGGTAGCAAAACCGGGCGCCGGGCGACCGATAATGGCGGAAATTCGCTGGGCATGGCCCTTGGCCTCTTCGAGGCGCGCCTTGTCGCCCTCCGACTGACGCCAATGGATGGAAATAGCTGGCAGCCCGAGCCAGTCACGGCGATCGTCATCGAAGGTGACACGGTTGTCGGCGCTGATATCGGAGGGCACGAAAACGCCCATGCCAATCGGCTGGCCGCTCATGTCGCTGGCATGCGGCATCGAGTGCAGGCTTGCCGGGGCGATGGTGACCGAGTAGGGGAACTCCTTGGTAGCCGGAATCCAGCTCATCGCGGTCATGGGCACATCGGTCTGCATCTCGGTGATCTGCGAGACGATATAATGGTCGTTGATATAGCGGCCGAGCGCTTCAGGGCGTATGCCAGAGGCGTAGAGCAGCTGAGGGGAATGCAGCGAGTCGCACGCAACGACGACCGTGCCGGCCTTGACAATAAAGGTTTCCTTCGAGCCGGCTCGCGCGAGCTCGACCCCCGTGACATGACCATTTTCGTGGATCACGCGGCGGCAGGCGGTTTCAGAGAGAATATGAAAGCTCTCCTCGGGCTCGTCGACAAGGTCGCCAAGAACGACGTCAGTGCCGTGATAGCGCAGGCCGTCAGGACCGGGCGTTGCCGCGAGCGGCATCGGCTGGACGAAGCGATCGGGTGAGCGACCGGGATTGAAGACCTCGCCCAGGCGCTCGCGCATTGCGACCGCTGCGGCATCGCCGGCGCGTGGGTCCTTGTTGGTACCGAGCAATGCTGCCGACACGGCCAAAGCCCTCTGCATCTCATCGGTGGGGATGAAGGGCACCAATTCGATCTCCGATGGCACCGGCGTGCCGGTCGACCATTTGGTGCCCATGCCGCCGACATTGGCCGCCGAGAAGCCGGCGAAGAGGTTCTCATCCTGGGCATCGGCGTCGTTGGCGATGAAAAGGCCCGAGCGGCGCAGCAACGAATGATCGAAGCCGCCAGCGCGGCGGGCCTCCCACTCTTCCTTGTTGATTGGCATGCGCGGGCTGCGGTCGCCGCCCTGGGCACGCACCTCGCAGGCCGCGCGCTCGTCGAGATCGATAATATTGTCGAGATGTGCGCCCTTTTGCGGCAGAATCTGCGGGCCGGCTTCTACCATCAGAATACGCGCTTCCGGCCAGTGATTCCTGATGACCCGTGCATAGGCCGAGCCAGTCGGGCCACTTCCGATGATGACGACGTCGGCGGACTGACGAGACATTCCCGCTATTCCCCACTCTTAAATCAATTTGATTGCAAACAAAGATGTATCGTAGCCGAAGTCAACCGGGATTGTTAAGTTACCGAACAAAGTTTTTGTGAAAGCGCTTAAGGAGAGGCACGATGAAGGTAGGTCTGAGCTCATACAGTTTCCGTCCGTTGATGCAGAGCGGCGCCATGCAGATCGAGGATGTCTTTGCCTGGGTCGGCAAACATGGCGGCGATCACGTCGAACTGGCGACGCTTTCCGTCGCGCCCGAAGGGCAGGACCTGCAATATGAACTCGCCAATGACGCGGAGATGCTGGAGCGGCTAAAGGGCGCGTCTCAGAAAAACGGCGTACCGCTTTCCGGCCTCTGCATGTCCGGCAATTTCATTGATGACGGCGAACGCGCATTCCAGCTTGGCCGGCTGAAGCGCTATGTCGAGCTCTGCGACAAGCTCGGTGTCCGCTTCCTGCGCCACGATGTCGTTCCCTGGTCGCTCCGCGCAACGGAGCCCGGCCAGTTCGAAGCCGCGTTCCCGGCAATCGCCGAAGCCACCCATGAGCTTGCCGCGCATGCCGGACGCTATGGCGTGACCACCAGCGTCGAGGATCACGGTTTCTTCATGAATTCCAGCGAGCGGATCAAGCGGCTTCTTCATGCCGTCAATCTGCCGAGCTTCAAGCTGACCGTCGATATCGGCAATTTCCTCTGCGTCGATGAGAATCCCCTGACGGGGACGCGTGCGTGCCTCTCTCATGCAAGTTTCGTCCATATCAAGGATTTCTATGTGCGCCAGATAGCGCCTGGCGCGGACTGGCTGCAGACGGTCGGCGGCCAGGCGATCCGCGGCTCGGTCTTCGGCTATGGCGACCTGCCTGTGAGGTCAATCATCGAGGACATCGTCGCCTCAGGCTATGACGGCTTCGTCTCGCTGGAATATGAAGGCAACGAGCCGACGCAATATGGTTGCGAAACCGGTCTGAAGAATGCGAAGGCGATGTTTGCGGCTGCCGGCCGCTGACCATCGCCCGCTTGCAATCCAGCCATTAGAGCGCGGCGATCCGATCGACGCGCTTCTTCAAATCGGCGAGGCGCTGTCGGTCGCCTCCCGGCACCTCGATGGAGGCCCAGCCGGAGTAACCGACATCAGTGAGAGCCTTATTGACCGCAGCCCAATCGCAGTCGCCCTCGCCCAGCTCGACATCGAAGCCCTTCCACGGGCCTTCGCTGTTCATCTTTTCAAGGCTGTATTCCTTGATGTCGATCTTCAGTATGCGCTTGCCGAGTGCCTCGATCCAATCCGTCGGCCGGCCGTAGCGGAGCACATTGCCGACATCGAAATACCAACCGAGCCTGGGATGGTTGAAGCGATCAATGAAGTCAGCCGCCTCAAGCGGGCTCAACAGAAAGTCGTTCCACACGTTTTCGAGCGCGATCGATACGCCGCTCTCTTCAGCGGCTGGCAGGATCCGCGCGATTTCCTCGCCGGCTCTCGCATAAGCGGTCTTGTAACTGGTACCGGCATTGACGACGCCGGGAACGAGCAGCACCGTCGTCGCGCCATAGAGCTTTGCATCATGCAGAGCCTTGACCATCGAATCGACGCAAGCCTGGCGTGCCGATGGATGGGGATCCGTCAGCGGACGCTTCCAGTGTACGGCATTGACGAGGCCGGGGATAGCGAGCCCAGTCTTGTCGCGGGCATTCAGAACTTCGTCGAGCGGCAGGTCATTGGGCGCATCGAGCTCGACCCCGTCATAACCGAGATCCCGCAGGAGCTGGAATTTCTCCAGGATGGAAAGCGACGGCTCCTCGACCATGCCCCATTTCAAGCTGATCTTCGCCAAGGGGCGAGCGGAAACGGGTGAAAAGGAATGAGCGGCGGATTCTGTCATTGATGGGTCTTTGCGTAGTAGGTCGGATAGCGGCGGCACTATGTCAGCCAATCCAAAGCCGATCAATCGGTCATTGGAAGGCAAAAAGCGATGCCCGCCATGATGTCCGGGAGACTTTCAACCTACATCAGACTAAAGTCCGATCCATGACAGGACCTAGGCCCGAAGACATAATCTTTGGTCCTAATCCCATGGATTGCCCCGACCTTTGCGCCAGTTGTTTCTCGCGATGGAGGCGGCGGGATATCCAGCCGCTGTCGTAATGCATGCGGAGAAGGTCGATGAATATGAACGGCGTCCTTGAAAGCGGCATCCCAGCCCCGGCATCTGCCGCAGTTTCCAACGGCGGCAACATCACGCCGCCAGCGGCGAGATAACCGCCATGCAGCAGACAAAGCGAATCCTCGTTACCGGCGGCGCAGGTTTTCTCGGCTCTTTCCTATGCGAGCGGCTTTTGCAGGAAAAACATAAGGTTATCTGCGTAGATAATTTTTTTACAGGACGGAAAAGCAACGTCTCGCATCTGCTGGATAACAGATCTTTCGAAATCGTCCGCCACGACATTACCTTCCCCCTCTATGTAGAGGTTGACGAGATCTACAATCTCGCCTGTCCGGCGAGCCCGGTTCATTATCAGTTCGATCCGGTGCAGACGACCAAGACCAGCGTCCACGGCGCGATCAACATGCTCGGCCTCGCCAAACGGGTCGGCGCCAAGATCCTCCAGGCATCGACCTCCGAAGTCTATGGAGATCCAGAGATCCATCCCCAACAGGAGGATTATTGGGGCCGGGTGAACCCGATAGGCCCGCGCTCCTGTTACGACGAGGGCAAGCGCTGCGCCGAGACCCTGTTCTTCGATTACTGGCGTCAGCACCAGCTCAGGATCAAGGTGGCGCGCATCTTCAATACCTATGGTCCAAGGATGCGCCCCGATGACGGCCGGGTCGTCTCCAACTTCATCGTGCAGGCGCTGCAGAATAAGCCGATAACGGTTTATGGCAGCGGCCAGCAGACGCGCTCGTTCTGCTATGTCGACGATCTTATCGACGGCCTGGTTCGCCTCATGAGAACAAAGGACGAGATCACAGGCCCGATCAATCTCGGCAATCCGGCGGAGTTTACGATGCTGGAACTTGCCAATCTCGCGATAGAACTGACCGGAAGCCGCTCGGTGATAAAATACCTCCCCCTGCCCGCCGACGATCCCAGGCAACGCCAGCCGGATATCGGGGTCGCATCGCGCGAACTCGGCTGGAAGCCCAAGGTTCAGCTGAAAGCCGGGCTTGGCAAAACGATCGCTTATTTTGAGGAACTGCTTTCGTCTGGCCGTTCGCACGCGATCGCTGCCGAATGAGAACGGTCCTTGTCACTGGCGGAGCCGGCTATATCGGATCGCATTGCTGCAAGGCCTTCGCCGAGGCCGGATGGTCGGTTGTGACCTACGACAATCTCTCCCGCGGCTGGCGTGACGCCGTGAAATGGGGACCGCTGGTCGAGGGCGACATTGCCGACGCCGAGATAGTCGCGGCAACGTTGCGCCAATACCGCCCGGATGTGGTCGCTCATTTTGCGGCCTATGCCTATGTCGGCGAATCCGTCGAGTTTCCCGAGTTCTACTATCGGAACAACACATTCGGGACGCTGGTTCTCATCGAGGAAATGCTCAAGGCAGGCATCAACCGGCTGATCTTTTCAAGCACCTGCGCATCCTATGGCATCCCGACCCGCACCCCAATTGACGAGACCCATCCGCAATGGCCGATCAACCCTTATGGATGGTCGAAATTCATGATCGAGCGGATGGTGGAGGATTTCGCGCGCGCCCGCGGCCTCAACGCGGTGATGCTGCGATATTTCAATGCGGCCGGCTGCGATCCTGATGGCGAGATCGGTGAACGGCACGAGCCCGAGACCCATGTCGTGCCGCTCGCCATAGAAGCGGCGATCAGATCGGGCCGAACCTTCACCATCAACGGCACCGATTTCGACACGCGTGACGGAACGGCCATCCGCGACTACATCCACGTCAGCGATCTCGCGCAGGCTCACCTCCTTGGTGGAGAGAAGCTATTGCGGGATGAGGGAGTACACATCTACAACCTCGGCACCGGCAACGGAACGACCGTTAAGGAATTGGTCGATGCTGTCAGCCGAATTTCCGGACGCAGGCTTCCCGTTACCTATGGCCCCCGTAGAGCGGGCGACCCACCGGCTCTCGTCGCTGCGGCCAATAAAGCCGGGCGCGAGCTTGGATGGGTGCCCAGGCATTCCAGTATCGACAGGATTATCGAGACGGCGCTCGCCTGGTATCGCCGCCGGATGTGATCCTTACTTGCGTGTCGTTGTCAGAAACTCATCGAGAGCGGCGCCAACCGCTTCGATCGAAAAATTCTCCGTAACCCGCCGTCGGGCGGCGGCACCCAGTCGTGCGCGAAGAACTCCATCATCTTTCAATCTCGCCAACGCCCGCGCAATTTCCTCCGGCTGTTCCTGCGCAACCATCAGGCCGCCCGAGGCCTCGCCATCGACGAGAATGTCCGGCAGGCCCTGTGCATCCGAAGCGATGACGGGAAGGCCGCAAGCCATGGCTTCCAATGGCGCGACCGGCATACCCTCGATGCGCGAGGCTGTGACATAGACGTCCGCGGCCGATAGCCAGCGGCGGACCAAGGTTCGGTCCGTCATGTAACCGGACAACCATTGCACGTTCGCCAATTCGCTTTCGCGAACGAGCTTTGCGAAAGCGTCATCGTCCTGGCCCGATCCGATGATCACCAATCGGCACGTGGAAGCACCGCCGAAGTGCTCCCAGGCTTTCAGCAGCACATCAAGCCCCTTGCGGCGGATATCGATGCGCCCGTGATTGAGGACGATGAAACAATCCTGCGGCAGGCCAAGATTTGCTCGCGCCTCGCTGCGATCCGTGGCTTGCCATTCCTGCGTATCCAGTGGATTGGGGATATTCGCGATATCGACAGCAATGCGCGGATAGGCCCTGGCAAGACGCTCACGCTCTGCGGAAGACGCGACGATTAGGCCGCGGCAGGCGCGCAGTGAAAGCTGTCTTGCGAGAGCCTCGACCCAGGACAGCGTGCGATCCCCTCCCTGAAAGGTGGCGTAGAGAGGAAGGTTCAAACGCCGCGCCAGCCATGCCAGCGCATCGAAGCGCGTATATTCATACTCCTGGGCAAGCAGCAGATCGCATTTGGAGCGGGAAAGAATCTCGCGGAAAGCTGAAAGCGGCGTTGCAGACCAGCGCCGCAGACTATAGGCGGCAGGGGAATGGCCCTGGTGTGGCCGCTCTGCCGGTGCGACCCAGATCGGCGTGCCCGTGCCAGGATGCTCGTAGCATTTAATCCCGTTCACTCGCTCCGACGCACAGACGATGATCGGCTCGTGGCCGGCCGAACCCAGTGCCGCCGCATAGCCGAACAGCCAGCCTCCCGTCATCCGCTCGACGAAATCCCGAAGTTCAAGCCCGATCGGATCGAGAAATTCTTCGATCACGTCTCCCCATGGGAAAAGCGCGATCACCTTTGACGTCTGGTCACCTCTCATTTGCGCCAGGCAAAAGCCGTCTCGGTGCCACGCGTGGATGGCCGGTGCATCAAGTAACCGAGGAAGGTCACGGGCGCGGCCAGCGCATAGAGGACCTTGCGACGACGGCGTCCGATGCGAGAAAACGAAACGTCGTGGAAAAACGCGGTGGCGGCATTGATGAAGGTGGCGCGCCGTTCCGGGCGTCTGTCGAAAAGGGCCGCGAGTTCCGGGTCCCGGTATCCTCGCCTGACATGGCCCCATTCGCGCATCAGTTCGCTTTCATGCGGACAATGGCGTTTCATGACGCTGAAATATGGATAATGCCAGTTGATCTCAGGAGTGGAGATCAGGACATAGCCACCCGGCCGTACCACTCGCAGCGCCTCCTGCGCGGCACGACGATCATCCTCAATATGCTCCAGCACGTCGAACATGGTGACGATATCGAAACTGTCGTCATCCATTGGCAGCGAGCAGGCGTCACCACAAATGAAGGTCGATTTCGCCCAGGAGGGCTGGTGGTCGGCCAGCTCCGGATCGATGTCGAGCGTGACGATTTCGGCCTGCGGATAGAGGATGCTGGCAAGGCCGCTACGGCCGCCGCCGATTTCCAGCACCCGCCCTCTTCCTCCGGTTTCCGCAGGGGCCACCCGATGGATGGCGCGCATCTTCTCGCGATAGAACAGGCCATCCGTCAAGCCGTTCGGATAAGGGTTCCCGGATAGAAACTGGCCAAGCGCCGCTTTCTTGATCATCGCGATATTCCTTTTTCAGCCGTAGCAGCGGTCCCCATCGGGGTTCGCCGCATTCTCCAGCCGAAGCGCAGGAGAAACTGCAGGCCGGCGAGCCAGCCCTCTACTTCGGCCGCCAAAATTCCGAGCCTGCCCGGAGGCCCTTCGAAAAGCGCCTTGACGAAGGTCTTGGCAAAATAGACCGGCAGCTGCTTGCCGATACGCACGATGTTTCCGTGATCGCCGAAATTGTCGTATTGCGTCACAAGGGCCGCAACGTGGCCCTTCATATAGGCTTTGATCTGCCGCTTGAGGCCCGGCCAGTCGCTGCGATGGTGGTGGAAGACTACAGCCCGGGGTTCATAGAGGCATACGCCGCCGGCCGCCAGCAGCCGGTACCAAAGCTCCGAATCTTCAGAGCATCCCGCCGCCCCCGCGCCAAGACGTTCGTCGAAGAGGCCAACGCGCTCGAATACGGAGCGTCGAAAGGCCATGTTGGCGCCGGCGCCGATCTTCCAGACATGCGCTCCGCTCGGCCGCGTCTCCTCGAAGAAACGCCTGTCGAAGGTGAGCGGCACGAAGGTCGAGCCGAAGCCGCCCATGGTGAACTGAAAGGAGCATTGTGCCGCCGTATCGAGACGCGCAGGCAGCACGAGACCGGTAAACGCCTCGATGACATTCCGTTCCGCAAAGGCACGCGCGATCTCCGCGGTCCAGCCCGGATGGGCTTCCACGTCGTCATCGGTGAAAGCGACGATATCAAACTGGCTCGTTTGAATCCCGGTGTTCCGGGCTCGGCTTAGACCGGCATGAGGCTCGTGGACATAGCGAAAATCAGGAAATTGCCCGCAGATGTCCCTAGCGTTCCCGTCTTCGGAGTTGTCGACGATGACGACCTCGCCCGGAGCGCTGCGTTGCGCCGCAAGGCTGACCAGGCATTTGCTCAGCGCCGGACCGCGATCGCGGGTGCAGACGATCACGGAGACATCCTGCGCCGAAGCCGAGGATGGAATTGCGATCGCATCGAGCGTCTCTACCAGATTCTCCGATTCAATCGCGGCCTCCAGCGAGAGCGCGGGCTTGGGCTGTCCTTCATAGGTGGCACGCAGGGGTGCACCCAGCCCGATGCTGCGCGCTTGGAGCTGTGCGGCCGCATGTTCGGCAGCAAGCTGGCGCAATTGGGAGGCTCCGTAAGGTAGCTCGTCCTCCAGGGATGCCCGTGCCCCGAGCGGCAGGTCCTTCCACCAGAAGATCGACAATGCGGGCGCGCGAGCGCTACCGATATCCGCGGCCGCAAGATCCACATGCCTCACCTCAAAACGTTCTGTCGTCATGAGTTGCGCTCCCTGATCGACCTGATACGGGCGCGCGAGCGATCGTATTCACCGGCAAGGCCGTAGATCCCGCCCCAAAGCTCCGCGATACCGAACCGCAGCTCATGGCCGCGCAGCCGCCTCGCAGCGCGGGCAAGCGCCTTCAACTGGTCGAAGAACCACCAGCGGACCATGGCGCGATGGCGCGCGCGCATCACGCTGTCGGTGCGATAGCTCTTGACGAGAAAGGCCATCATGCCGAGACCCCAGGTCCAGTATTGCCGCCTGAGCTGCGGAATTGTTTCGCGGTGCTCGTGATAAACCGCATATTCCGGCTCATAGATCATCGGGCGTCCGGAGCGCAGGACGCGGTAAAAGATATCGAGATCCCCGCCTCCGGGCAGCGGCGCTCCCGTATCGAGCGCCTCGTCGAAACCGCCGAGCTCCATCAGCAATGCGCGGTCGAAGGCCATGTTGCAGCCGGCGCCGAGAATGCCGGCACCGACGGGATGAAGCGGATTGTCGAAACGCGCCTTGTGAAACTCCCGTCGCGCAAAGCCGCGGCCGAACCCTCCACGTCGCTCGAAAAAGATCTGTGCCTCGGTGTCGAGACGAAACGGCAGCACGAGGCCGGTGAAACCGCCGACGCCAGGGTTGTCGCGGCACGCCTTGGCAAGGCCTGCAAGCCAATTGCGGTCCACCACGACATCATCGTCCAGATAGGCGATGATATCGCCCCAGGCCGCGTGAAGGGCAGCATTTCGGGCGAAATCCAGCCCAGCCTTCGGTTCGAAAACGTAGCGGATATCGCGGAAACTCTCGACGGCCTCGCGCGTGGCCGTATCCACCGAGGCATTGTCGACCACGATGATTTCGACGAACCGGAAGGGAGATTCATGCCGAACCTGATCGAGCGAGCGCAGCAACCGGGAGAGACGTTGTGCACGATCCTTGGTGCAAATGGCGATGCTGAGACTGGGCAGCGTCGCCTCGTTCGCGGGCAAGCGCGCCCTCAGCTCCTCCTCCAGCTTTGCAACGAGGATGCGTTCTGCAAATCGCTTATCGGCAAGGGCTTTCAGGCTCTCGGCCGACAGCACGGAGCCGGCGGACCGCTCGATCATTTCAAATGCGATCAGCTGGCCCTGCCATCGTGCGATCAAGCCGATACCGGTCTGCTCAGCCGAGAGTTCGATAGGCGCCAGGGGCTCCGACAACTCAATATCAATAAGCTTGTAACTCATCACCCAACTCCCGTCCGCTGCGACGGCCATGCTGAAATTCGTGGAGCCTGGAAAAATGTCCCTGCCGTTTGAAGAGCTCATCCGGCGAACCGGCCTCGACCACCCGACCCTTTGTCATAACGATGATCTGATCGGCGGCCAGAATGGTCGAAAGCCGGTGAGCGATCACGACAACGGTGCGGTTGTGTGAGTACGCGTCGAGCGCCAGCTGAAACGCCTGTTCGGTTTCGGCGTCGAGCGCGTTCGTCGCCTCATCCAGGAGCAGAATATCGGGATTTCGAAGGATCGTTCGCGCGAGCGCAACGCGCTGCCTTTGCCCGCCCGACAGGCGCATTCCCTGATCGCCGATCCGTGTCTCGTAGCCATCCGGAAGCAGGCGGATGAAATCGTCCGCCTTGGCGATTTCGGCAGCCTTGCGGATCTCAGCCGGCCCGGCCGCCAGATCACCATAGGCGATGTTGGCTGCAATCGTGTCGTTGAAGAGACGGACCTCCTGCGACATCAGAGACAGGCGCTTGCGCCAGCTGCGAAGATCGAATTCGGAAAGGGGCATACCGTCTGCGACGATCGTACCGGATGTCGGATCCATGAAGCGAAAGAGCAGCGCCATCACTGTGGACTTGCCGGCCCCCGATTCGCCCACGATCGCCGTGGTTTTGCCGGCGGGAATGCTGAAGGAGACATCCTCCAGCGCAAGCGGTTGGCCATCTGCGTAACGGAAGGAGACATTGCGGAATTCGACAGCCTTCTCGAAGGCGGGCGCCTGCACGTGCCCCTGCGAGAGAAAAGGCTTCTCCGTTGTGCGGAGGAAGTCATCGACATCGTCGATGCTGCCGGCGAGGCCGTCGAGCGCGATCTTCGATTGCAGCAACTCCCGCGTTGGGCCTTGCAGGCGATATAGCAGCGACAGAAACGCGGCGAGCGCCGCGATGCCCAGGCCCACCGATTGAGCGACGAGGACGAGCGCGCCGATCAGGATTGTAATAGAGATTTCCGAGACAGGTCCCGGTGTCGCCCACAGCATATCGAGCTTCAGAAGGCGCCGCCGAACATTGTCGGAAGTCTTCCGGAAGCGATTGCGTTCATAGTCTTCCTGGGCGAAAGCGCGGATCAATTGTAGCGCGTTGATGCTCTCCCACATCCTCAAGCCGAACTGCTTGTTTTCCTCGACGACGGCCTTGCCAGTCTCGTCCGCGCGCCGCGTGGCCAGGCGAATGGCCATGGCGCCCATGAGCAGGAATATCATCGAGAAGAAGGTCAGCCTGATGGAAATCAGCAGCATCAGCAACATGAAGACGGCGAAGGTGCAGAAGCAGATCATCAAACGATAAGCAAGGCTTAGGGCCTGACTGACTTTCCAGGTGTTGTTGGCGATCGTCGTGATGATATCGGAGCGCTTGTTTTCCACCCTGTAGTCGATGCACGAGCTTATCGTCTGATCAAAGACCCTTGCTCTTAGCCGATGCGCAACGAGACCATCGATGTACCGGGTCACCCAGATATTGACGAGATGGACGGCATTCTTCAGAAGAATGCTGACGCAAAGCACGCCCACCAGGAATGCCGTCAAATGGCTCTGTGGAACGGGCGCGAGCAGCCGGTCGAAAATTCCTTGCCATTCTCCCTGCTGCGCCGCTACGGCGCCGAGACTCTGAATGAGGGGAATGAAGAGAAAGAGGCCTGTCCCCTCGAGAACCGCAGCGGCCAAGCCGAGCCCGATGATGGTCGGTCCTGCCCAGGCAGGCGCCTCCGCCAGGCGGAAGAGCCGTTGCAGCCGCGGGAGGAACGAACTGCCCGGCCTCACGGGATCGTCTCCATATAGAGCGGCCGCAACTCCGCGTTTCTTTGCAACCCCCGCAAACGGGCCTTGAGCCAATCGGGAACCAGCCTGGCGCGGCAATATACGTCCAGTATGTTCGGCAGGCTCGAAATCGCCAGACGCGGCTCCAATGCCAGAAATCGCCTCAACAAATCACAGCCATCGAAAAGCCGGCCGCTGACAAAAGCTCTGACAACCAGCCAATGGATCATATCGACCAGATGGGCGTCGAGATCGCTGCCATACTGCGGATATTTTTCACGATACTCGGCGAGGACGATTTCGCATGAAGAGAGCATCCGCCTCACGTCGCTCGACATGTTCGTGTTCGTCATGCGGTAGCCGATCAAGTGCTGCGGTATGACGCGGAATTCGTAATTCTCCGCAATTCTGAGGCAGATCAAAAGATCCTCGCAACCCTGCGCGTTGCGTGCCCTTAAGGATGGGTCGAACTGCCCGGCGTCTTCGAATGCTGAACGACGCATGAGCATCGAACTGCCGTTGCCGACGAAATTGTTTCTGCACATGCGCTGCAGCACATGCCCTTCATGGCTTGGCCGGTTATGCAGGGAAAACACGCGGCTATGTTCGTCGATGAGCGCATACCAGCAATAGGCCAATCCAACCGACGGCCCGCCCATATCAAGCGCTTGCCACTGAAGGGCGATCTTTGACGGAGCCCATAAATCGTCGGCATCGATAAATGCGAGAAATTCGGCGTCGGTCGCAGCCGCACCATTGTTACGCGCGACGGCGACACCGCTATTGGCCTGCCGAAGGATCCGGATTCGCGGATCCTGCCTCGCATATTCAGCCACGATCGATAATGATCGATCCGAAGAACCATCATCGACAATGATGATATCGAGCTCCTGATGCGTCTGGCGACAGATGCTGGCAAGGGTCGCACCGATCGTTCGTTCGGCGTTGAACATCGGTACGACGACTGCAACCGTGGTACTTCGCTTAGCTCCCACAGCCATTGCCACCTTTGGCGACGAAGTCAACGAACCCGAGGATACTGCTGTCGACGAAAGCTGCGGCACATGCCGGAGCTGGGATGCCGCTTTCACGGGCGCCGTTCATATTCATCGATCTCTCCGCATGCACTACGATAGCAGCCGAATATCCGCCGCTTCCCTCGCGGGAAACAACTGGCGCAAAGGTCCGGGCAATCCATGGCATTAGGACCAAAGATTGCGTCTTCGGTCCTAGGTCTGATCATAATCTAGACTTTAGTCTGATGCAGATGGCTTTGTCGCCAAAATCAGCGGAACGATTGCCGGCTGCGATGGTTTTCAGCGGGACTTTTTACGTGCACTTCCAGGTGATCTCACCGCGAGGGCGGTGACTTTGCGGGTGTATACATCGCCGCCGCCCCCAACCGCTACAACCATTCCTGGAATAGGAGAATTGCTTATTCGTACCGGCGAGCAAATGATGGCATTTGGCTTGAAAAATAGCGTTGCAGCGGTTGCCTGCGCTCACCTCCGCTATACCTTGTCGATAAATATGGACGTCTGTCGTCATGGAGGAGAGCATCGTCATGCCAGGTAAGCAATGGCTGATCGGTTTTGCAGATCAATCGAAGCGGCAATGCCACGAGCAACTCCAGCGGACAATCGATGCGGCCGTGCAGGATCTCCTGCAAGATGGATCGGAACCTCAGTGCATAGCGGAAGCTCTGCTCGAAATCGCCGACAACTATTTCGATACGGTCATCGGTGACATGGAGATGACGCCTCCGACACCATTGCATTGATCTGGTGCATTGATCTGGCATCGGCCGCTTCGGGTGACGCTAGAGGTTGTTGGCCCGCGGATTTTGTCCCACCACTTGCTCTGCATCGACGGGTACCTCGACCAGGATGGATGAGCGACCGGGGCCGTAGCTTTCGCGCATGATCTCAGGCAGGTTGCTTAGATCCGGCATCAGCCTGCGGCTCTCCCAACCGCACGCGCGCGCCATCGCTCCAAAGTCGATGCGGTGCAGATCGCTGTGGTAGCGATCGGACGAATAGTCGGGAATGACCACGGGCAGGCCTTGCACCATGATGCCAAGCGCGCCGTTGTCCAGTACGAACAGGACGAGCCCCAAGGATCGCGCCTCAGCCAGGCAACCGGCAATCAGGCGGAAGCAGCCATCACCCGTAAAAGCGAAGACCGCCGCGTCCGGTTTCGCAAGCTTTGCGCCGATTGCCGCGCCGAATGCTCCGCCCATTGCCGAACCGCGATAGAGCGAATGGAAGCGGACGTCCGGATGCGGGCGCTGCGTGACATATTGACGATCTTTGTAGGCAAGGCACACATCATCGAATGCGACGCTTCCCGGCCGCCAATGACGATCGAGCTCCTGATAAAATCGGGCGATATCGATCGTCCCGGCGCGTGGCGGCATGATCTCGCGATCATTGAGATCAGCCACGAAAGCCGGTGCCGGAGGACGCGGCAGCTGAAGACCCTCGAGCCGACCTATCGCTTCGCTCAGAACCTGATCGATTGGACCTCGAACATCGAAATATTCGCCGCGCACACGATGCCGAAACTCGCCCCCAACGCTGCCGTATGGGGCGGCCAGATTGGTGAAATTCCATGTCGTATGGGCGGGTATGTCAGAGAAATTAAGGGTATATTCGTCAGGGCAAAAGCCGAGTGTAATGACGATATCGTCAGGGCCGAGGCTTCTCCAGAGCTGCATTGCGCGATCGTTGCCGCCAAATCCCAGATAGCCGAAACCGAAGACATTGTTGCGCGCCACCGCATTCGCCCCGTTTATGCTCCAGACGATCGGTGCCTGTAACACCTTGCACAAACGCGTGGTGAGGACAGGCATATACGGATACATGGCCGCCTCTTCTCCAGCGAGCACGATCACTCGGCGCCCGGCCGATTGCCGCGGGAATTCGGCGAGAAAATGGGCGAGCGACCCATGGTCGATCTTGTTCGGTTTATGAGCGTAGTCACCGCGCCAAGGCGTATGGACCGGCTCAGGCACCAACTTTCCAAGTGCCTCCGGCGGCATCAGAAGTGCGACGGGCGAGCCCTGATCGAGGTGTTGACGGGCCTCGTCAAGCTGTTCTCCGATACGTTCTGGATCGTTCAGAACGAATGTGCCTGATGGCAGTTCGGCTATCAGCTGAGCCACGACATCGGCACCGTCCGGGCTCGTGTCCTGCAACGGTGCACGATATCGCGTATCTGCCGGGCTGAGAGGAATGAGGTAGATTGCGGGAATATTGTGCAATTTCGCGTCACTCAGGCCGCAGGTCAGCAACCGCGTTGCAGCTCCCGTCGTCGCAACGGCCGCACTGATTTTCCCGCTCGCCAGATAGTATCCCAACGGAATGAAGCCGGCGACATACTCTCCGATATTGAAGAAAACTGGAAATTCGGCATCGTCTTGGAGAGAAACCATCGGCTCGAGATGTTTGAGCAAATGGATGACCCCTCCCCCGGTGACGCCGGCATAATGACGCACATGCCAGGTCGCAAGCGTTTCGATCAGGAATTCATATCCTGTTTTCGGTTTGACGACCTGAACATCACTCGCTGTTCCGACTGCAAGATTCACCGTCATTGGCTCGCCTCTCCGCTATGACCTTTTCCTGAATTCAGCAATGTATTGACGTTCGTCCCCCGGGCCAGTCGGCCCGAAGAAAGCGCGGTTCCGGCATCGAGCCGATCCCGATTACATGCTCCGACAGCCGATTTATGCGATGCTTTTTTCCCGGGAGAACGCTTCCACACCCGCAACCGTCGCCAGAAGGTCCTCATCGCAAAGCGATGCCTTTTGATCGGCGATATCCTTGAAACGGGAGAAAGCGCGATCGAGATCGGCATCGGAGCCGAACTCGACGCCCAGCGAGCGCATGCACATGCGAAAACCGTTGCGACCCGAATTCTTTCCGAGCACCAGCCGATACTCGTCTGCACCGACCTCCGCCGCCGTCATGATCTGATAGGTCAACGGATTCTTCAGCATGCCATCCTGGTGAATGCCGGACTGATGCGAGAAGGCATTCCTGCCGACGATCGCTTTGTTCGGCTGCACGACAAAACCCGTGATCTCCGAGACGAGTCTGGATGCAGCCGTCAATCGTCGGGTTTCAACGGACGTCCGGCATCGAAAGAAATCCTCGCGCGTGTGCAGCGCCATGACAATCTCTTCAAGCGACGCATTGCCCGCTCGCTCACCGATGCCGTTGATCGTGCATTCGATCTGGCGCGCGCCCTGCCGGGTCGCTTCGAGCGAGTTGGAAACAGCCATGCCGAGATCATTGTGACAATGCGCGGAGAACACCGCCTTGTCAGCATTCGGTACGACATTGCGCAGATAGGTGAATAGCTTGCCGTATTCGTAAGGCGTGGCGTAGCCGACCGTATCAGGCAAGCTGACCGTGGTCGCACCGGCTCCAATCACCTGTTCCACGAAACGGGCAAGAAACTCCGGCTCCGACCGGCTCGCATCCTCGCAGGAAAACTCGATATCCTCGGAATAGCGTCGGGCGTGGGTCACCGCGCGAACGGCATGCTCGAGCACGTTTTCCGATGTCATTTGCAACTTGTATTTCATATGAATAGGCGAGGTCGCCAGCACGATATGGATACGGGACGACGCCGCACCGGAAACAGCCTCCGCCGTCAGATCGATGTCGCGCTCGACCGCGCGGCTCAGGCTGCAAATCGTGCTGTCCTTCACGACACGCGCCACGGCCTTGATCGCCTCGAACTCGCCTGAACTCGAGACGGCAAAGCCAGCCTCGATCACGTCGACCTTCAGCCCTTCGAGCATAAGCGCGATCTCGACCTTTTCGCCGGCGTCGAGGTTGATGCCGGGGCTTTGCTCGCCGTCACGCAAAGTGGTGTCAAAGATAATGATCTTTTCAGTGTTCATGCGACTCTCCCGATCAATTGAAGCATCGGCCTTGCCGAATTCCTAAGGCTAGCTGTATGGCACTACACACAAGTCATGGATGATCGATGCCTCAGGCACATGTCATGCCTGCGGCGAAAATCCATCATCGGATGCAAGTCTCGTCGGATCTGATCCTGGCTGCCCCTGGCGTTGCCGGCATGCTGGAAACCGGCAAAGCGCTTCACGCTTGGGTCGGCATCCACGCCTGCGGCGTCGTCGAAATTGCGCAATTCTTGATATACGCGTCCCATCCAGATGCTTGGCTTTCGATCTGCTCCGATATCCGTGACCACGGGTTGCGTGGCCTTCGGAGCGGGATGCAGTGCAACATGCGTGTGATCGGAAGGGAGCTTCGTCCCCGCGAGGGTGCGGCGGGCATAGAGATGATCGAGTTCCCAATCGGTCGGATGGCTGGCATATGGCCGTTGCGGGGCAGTCCGGGCCACCGCGATTTTCGGAGCAAAAATTTCAAAACCTGAGAATTGAATGTCCATAGCGCACCGAATGGTTACCACGCCGAGCATGGCTGCATTCGAGGCGGCGGTATTTTAGAAAACTATGGACTATTTTTAGGAAATTACGGCTTTTTGCCTGGTCACCAGCACGTGTCGCCACTTTGCCACACTTGTTTCTGGCCGCCGGCATTTCACTGATATGACGAGGGATTGCACCTCCCCCGGCTGCTCTTCGGCGGCATCCCGCACTTCGATGATTACCTGCATCCGCGTGCCTATTGCCGGATCTTGTTCATGACTCGCCACCCGGGTCGTGCGCACACAAGGTACTTTCGCCAGTTTCCATGCTAGGCTGCCGCATTGATTTGGACCGAGCACCAAACTTGATCGATGATCTGCTCAAACGTTGCCGTTCGGAGGAGCTTGCGAAGTGACGCAGACGCGGGAGTTGGTCGACTGGATCATAGCCATGGGCCTGACCAGCGACAGCATCGAGGAGATCCTGACCGGAGTTTCAGAACGGCTGACCAGGCTCGGCTATCTACTCGTTAGGACGTCCATAGCCATGCCATCCATCGATCCACTTCAAAGAGGCTCTTCGATTTCCTGGTCGCGGTCATCGGGCATCTCTCTCGAAATACAAGAGCACGGCGAAGCCGGAGACGCGATGTTTCGCCGCTCGCCTATTTCATATCTTCTTTCACGAGACCTCGATGTTGGGCGCTGGAGACTGCCGCCCGGCAGTGATGCAGCCGGGTTCCCGCTGCTAAACGAACTCTCCGATCTTGGGGCAACCGATTACCTGGTGAAACTTGCCCGGTTTCCCGGGGGAACTGCGCTGGGCGGCATCGGCTTCTCATTGGCTGTCGATAACCCGGAGGGGTTCTCCGACCGCCAGATTGCCGCCCTGGATGAATTTCTACCGGCTCTCGCCCTCGCCTGCTGCCGCATCGCGGCGATGCGTGTGGCGACCGACATGCTCGCCGTTTATACCGGATCCCGCACGAGCGGCCGCATTCTCAGCGGCCAGACACGGCGCGGCAATGGTGATGCCATCCATGCCGCCATCCTGCTTGCGGACCTGAAGAATTTCACGGCACTAAACGAACGTTTTCCGCCAGAGCGTATTGTCGGTTGGCTGAACGAGCATTTTGATGCGATCGGCGGGCCTGTCGAGCAATTCGGCGGCGAGATCCTCAAATTCATGGGCGATAGCCTGCTTGCAATCTTCCCGACCGATATTGAAGATCCGGCCAACGCGTGTGAAAGGGCCCTTTCCGCGGCGAAGATGGCGATCGAGGCGAATGCAGCGGTAAACCGGGCACGCGTGGTTTCCGAGGAACCCCAGCTCCTCGTCGATATAGTTCTGCATATCGGAGACGTATTCTACGGAAACGTCGGAGCTGCCCGCAGACTTGATTTCACGGCAATCGGCAGAGCTGTCAACGAGGCGGCCCGGATGGAAAAGCTCTGCGATACGGTCGAACGCAACGTGTTGGCCTCCGAACTATTCGCTTCGAAAGTCCAAGACGGATTTGAACGGCTCGGGATCTTCACGCTGAAGGGTGTGAGCCAGCCCGCCGCGGTTTACGGTCTACCGGGATGAGCCAGGCTGTTGACTATCACTCGATGCGCCCTTTCTGCCGCGTCCGCACGTTTCCCTACCAACGCTTCGACCGCGATCTTAAACTACTGCGAATTAGTTCCGCCGGGCGAGCCTTCCTCACATATCACTTTTCCACCGCCCTGGCTCCGCATACCGGTTTGGCCCCCTTGCTGCTTGGTATCCGGCAAAAAACCAGCGAGCAACTGCGCAAGTCGTTCTTTCGACATCGGCGGGGCGGATAAGCGCATGACAAGCCTCCTTTTTGGTGTCGTGATCGTGCCAATGCATGCTCATGGGAGCAACGGTGGCGCGGGATCATCCCCAAATAATTTCAGCCGGAAGTATTTTCAGTCGATCTGAACAGCGCGCGAATTCAGGGGCAATCCGGTCCTGGTTGCAAAATGAGTGGCTTTCGTATGGCGATCCGCTCAATGCTCAACCCGGAGCTGCACCGTGAAACGGCGATTGCGCCTGGCCTCAAGCCTACTGTCAATCGGCTCTTTGCTCTGCGTCCTTCACCGCCAACCTGGCGAGAGCGAGCGCCGCTTCCCGCGTTTTGGCGGCGGCGATAAAGCGGCCGTTGTGGCAGAAACTTGCGCCCTCAATGCCGGTCGCCACTTCCAGGTCGAGACCGCTCAATCCCGCCCAGCCCGCCGGAAGATCGGCTCGCAGTTCGAATCCTTCCTCCGCGCGGCGAATTCCCGTCAGGCACCAGTCGGCCTCGCGCGGATGGACCACGAACAGGAGATGATCGGCACCTGCCTTGACGATCGCCGGACGGAACGGCATGCCCATCGGCAACTCGAGAACGCGGCTCTCGCCGGCGGACGCAATTGCCTGCAGCACCAGAGTTTCGGCGCGCAGTTTCGCATGGATTCCGGCAATCTTCGCTTCGACGAAATTGCGGGCGATCGCAACCCCAGTATGGAATGCCCGGTCGGTCGCCCCCGGGTCCGCGTCGTCGAAGACGGGCTTCAATGTTTCGAGCAATGACGGCAGGGTCAATCCAGCCAGCAGGCCGGCACTATCCGGGCCGAGCGCACCGTTGTCGACCAAGTCGATCGGCAAGACGAAGCCGGTATCGAAGGCAGCATGCATGGTCTCGACAAAACTGCTCGGGACCAAGAGGGCTGTCAGGTAGTCGCGACCGAAATGTTTCCAGATCAACCCGAACGAACTGAAGGGCTGACCATCGTCGCGCCGCGGCGCGCCGCGCTGGTGATGATCGAATATTCCGACAGCCGCGTCATAAGCGCCGCCGACATCGTAGACGATGCGATCGGCGCCGGGCGTGATCCATTCCTGCGCCCTGCTGCGAACCAGCCGCGCATCGGGGAAAAGCCGCGTGAGAATGACGCTGGACAATACTTCGTCGGCATGGAAGCCGCCGGAATGGGTGACGAGGAAATTGGGAGCCATACGGCCAGGACCTTACTGTTCGCAAATTGGACGGACAGGCAGATAACCGGATTTGCGTGCCATCTCAACCGGCAAAGCGATTGGGTTATCCAATAATTGCATGGCCGCATTCGCGCGGAAATGGCGCGATGATCGGCGAAAGAAGATTCCCATTGCTTCATGGCGCCGGGGGCGCGACCGATCTCTTCAATCGGGATCAGCGCGATTTACTTCGTCGCTCCAGCCGTGAGTCCCGTGATGAGCTTCCGCTGGAATATCATATAGGCAAGAATGAGCGGTCCGATGACGATGACAGCACCCGCCGTTAACACAGGTGTATTGACCGTATAGCGTCCCTGAAAAAACAACATGCCAATTGGCAGAGTCCGGTAGTTATCGTCATTGACCAGAACAAGTGGAATAAGAAACTCGTTCCATGTCCAGATGAACAGGAACAATGCCAGCGTGGACATCGACGGCAGCATCAAGGGTACAATGACTTTCGAAAGAATATATCGTCTGGATGCTCCATCGAGAACTGCCGCTTCTATGATCTCCGACGGTAACTGCTGCATCGCACTTGCCATGAACATGGTCGCAAAGGGCAGCGACATGGCAATTTGCGGAAGGATCAACGCCGCATAGGTGTTGATAAGGCCAACATATCGCATCTCATAATAGAGCGGAATAATGAAGGCTTCGGTCGGCACCATCATGCCGATGGTCAAGAGAACGAAAATAGTTCGTCTGAAGGGAAAGCCCAGGAACGCGAAACTGAATCCCATCAATGTCCCGAGTATGATGCTGGCGATAACCACAGGGAAAACGATCAGAACCGAATTGAGGAAATAGACATTAAAGTGACCCTCGATCCAAGCATTCGCATAATTCTCGAAATGCGGATAGGCAGGCAAAACGAATGCGCCCTGGATAAGATCGGCACGGCTCTTTAGAGATGTTAGTATCAGAAGCGCGAAAGGAATAACTGTCAGGACCGCAAACAGCCACAGAATGATGCGTGACGGCAATACGGCACCTATACCATGAGAATTTCGACTCACGATGCACTCCCCTCCTTCACTGGCCGCACCAGCCGATGAACGGCATAATTGATTGCGAAGACCAGAATTGCACCGATGATGGCGACGGCCGAGGCATAGCCATACCGATTCAATTGGAAGCCAAGTTCATACATATAAATATTGGGGACGAGGGTCGCATTGGCCGGACCACCCCTGGTCATCGTGAAGATCAAGTCAAAACTCTTGATGGAAGCAATGATGGTGAGAAGCAGTGCGATACGTATTTCCGGCAGTAGGAGCGGCAGCGTTATGAAGAAAAAAATCCTGCTTCCTGAAGCGCCGTCGACCTTCGCCGCTTCAAACAGCGAAGGGTCGATCCGCTGAATACCGGAAAGAAACAGGACCATGCAGAAACCGAAGAAATACCAGCTGGCGACGATGCCCACGGCCGGTAGGACAAAGGTGAAATCGCCAAGCCAGGGTAAAGCGATCGAACCCAGGCCAGCCAGTTTTAACGCCTGATTGATGGGGCCAAAGGCAGGATTGTAGAGCCAGTGCCAGATGATGCCCAGAACAGCGGTCGGCATGATATAGGGCAAAAAAAGCAATGTGCGCAGCGCGAACTGCTCCCGCTGCCTGAGCGACCAGACCAATGCAGCAAGCGACAGGCCCACGACAATCGGGATGACGCAGTAAAACACCATGAAAAGCGCATTGTTTTTCAATGCAACATAGAAAGTCTCATCCGAAAGCAATTTCGCATAATTGCCGAAGCCGATCCAATTGGGCGAACCGATCCCATTCCATTCGGTGAAGCTGATGCCGATTGCTGCAATAATGGGGCCTAAGACCAGAGCAAAATAAACCAGCAAGCCAGGGAGAATATAAACGAGATTTCTGCCGGCGTTGGCATCAAGTGGTGAGCGTTTCATGCATCGTCTCATAGATATGCCAGGGGTCGACTGACGCCGCTCTGGCCGTGATCAGGATTGACGTCGCGAAGTTTCCCGCCGCTGCTTCTCATCAAATGGAGCAGCAGCGAGATTGCTGTACCTGGCAATCACTTGCTCTTCATGTAGGCGGCATAATCGGCATCGAGCTTGGCGATCAGCTCTTCAGGCGTTTGTTTGTTCGCAAACAGCAGAGGCGTATTTTCATCAAACGTCTTGAGCATGGTGGGGCTCGCCCAATCGGGATAATGCCCGAGTGCATTGTCATCGTTCAACGATTTCCAGATCGCGATACCCTCTTTCAGAAGCGGGGAAGCGTTGACCCCGGCATCTTCCGGAACCGGGGTCGCAGGCAGGTAGCCGGCGCGAGCCCAGGTCACGGATGCGTCCTTGGAGACCATGTAATTGATGTATTCGCCGGCGAGATCCTTCATTTTGTCGCTCTTGGCCAGGCTGGTGATCGCCCAGGCAAGGTCGACGCCGCCAACCGAAAGCGGATGCTTGATGCCGGCGGGTGCGGGGATCGGCATGAAATGAATATCCGGATTGTTCTGCATATCGCCGAAATACCAGGTTCCAGAAATCAGAAAGGCCCCTTGGCCAGCGACAAAAAGCTGAACGGCATCATCACCCGAGATGCCCTGGTAACCATCGGAGAAATAGCCGTTTGTTGCCCATTTCTGAGCAAGTCTCACCGATTCCAGATTGCCGGGCGTATTCCAGGTTCCGCCGCGGCCATAGATCAGGTCATCAAGCGCCTTTCGATCGGACGCATCGATATGCGCCTGGCTGATCCCAGCCAGCATATGGAGCGCCAGATGGCCCTTCGCAGTGCCTATGGTAAGCGGTGGGGTGCCTGCCGCCTTGACCTTATCGAGGGCTGCAAGGAAATCGTCGAAGTTCTTGATCGGCAGCTCGACTCCGGCGGCTTTCAAGACCTTTTCATTATAATAAAGGCCGACGATTTCGGCGAGCGACGAGATACCGTAGGTCTCGCCGACACCGAACTCACCCTTGCTCGACCAGCGGTCACGCGCAAGCAGACTATCGGACTGGTTTTTATCCCAGCCATATTTCTTGAGATAAGTATCGACAGGAACGAGAAGGTTTTCCTTCACCATCGCGCCCATGTCGCCGGCGCCCTGGTTGACCTTGGTCACCACTGGACCATCGCCGGATGAAACCGCAAGCTTGAGCGTAAGATTGAGATCCTGGAAGTCGCGCACGGTATGGTCGAGCTTAACCTCGGGATGCGCCTTCTGGAAATTGGCGTTGAGTTCGGTCATCACGGCAGCCCGCGACTCCGAGTCATGGTCGTCCCAGACGGTAAGCGTCTCGGCAAAGACGGCCGTCGACATGCCGAGCCCGACGAACGTGACGCCCGCCAAAATTCCTGTCTTCTTCAGAATGGATGCCATGTTGATGGAGATGAAATCGCTAAACATTGATTGGTTCCCTTTAGCTGCGTTTTGGCAGTTCCTATCGTTTCCAACCGGCCGGTCCTGCTGAGACGAGCCGAATGTCTTGCCTCATCAGGCCTTTACTGGCCTGATGAATTTCCTTATCCTTTTCAAAAGATCAGCGGGCTTTCATCCCGCAAATGCAGTTCCTCAACCTTCCCAGTTTTACCGCTGCCTGATGTCAGTCCTCGCCGTGCAGCGGCCAGCAAATCGATGGTGCGATGCCTCCTAAGATCGACGATTATTTCATCCGCCCGGCCACCGAGGACGACGTTGACGCCCTCTTTCACATTTGCCTGGTGACGGCTGACGCCGGAGCCGACGCGAGCGCACTTTACAGCAATCCGCGCCTTCCCGGTTATGTATGGGCGGTGCCTTATCTCAAATTCGCCCCAGAGTTCGCGTTCGTTCTTGCCAGGCACGACCGGGTCGTCGGCTATGTTGTCGGCACGCCGGATACCGCCAGCTTTGACAAAGCGCTCGGCAGAGATTGGTGGCCGCCTGTCCGCCGCGAGATCGCCGATCTGATACCCAGCACCGAAAAAGACGCCGATGTTCTGGAGCGAATAGCCAATCCTCACAGCGGCACGCCGGGCCTTGAAGAGACCTATCCCGCGCATCTTCACATCAATATTCTGCCCGAAGCCCAATCGGGTGGATGGGGACGGCTCATGATCGAGACCATGCTCGACAAGCTCTCGAGCCATGGCGTACCCGCGGTCCATCTTGGCGTCAGTCCTGCAAACGAACGTGCCAAGGGCTTTTACAGGCATCTCGGCTTCGAAGAACTCCGCCATGGCGATCACCTTGCCTTCGTCATGAGATTGGACAAGCCGGCAATCTGAACGCAAATCTTGCCGGCATCCGCTCATTACTTGTTCTCCGCGTTCGCAGCCTCTAGGCCATATTTAAGAACAACAGCCGCCGGCATCGCACTCCATCCCTGCAGCAGGGAACCGCGTCCGTAGGGCGGCGAGAAATATTCGACCGCACCTGCCCAACCGTTGGCTAAGCAGGTTTCCCACCAGCGTATAAGCGCATAACGCGCTCCACCGAGACCGTGGCGTATTCTTTCTTCCGCATAGACGCCATCCCAATAGGGCCAATCCGATCCATTGTGATAGCGAAAGGGGAACGCGGTCTTCGATCTTACATCACTTGCCCGTTTAAATGGTGGGAACGCGCAAAGGACGCCCCAATCCCCATAGGGCTGTTTCGTATTGTTTCGAGCCTCCAGAGCCCCTTCCATCGCCTTCAGGAGACCAATCGCGCGCGTTTGCGAAATCGCCCCATAACGGGAGAGTGTCAGACTGTCGAGCACGAGATGATCCTCGACAAATCCATCGGGAGTGACGAAATCGGCGTAACCGTTTTTGCACGGGACGAAAAGCCTATCCTCGATTTCGGCACGAGCGGAGGCCGCTATCTCGCGTGCCTTCTGCGCCAATGCAGGATCATGCACGGCCCCCAGCTTGGCCACGCCATCCAATGCACCGACGAAAAGGCCGAGATTATAGGAGACGAGACCTTCCCGATAGACATTGTCTGCCCAGTCCCTGTCGTTTCGCGGCTTCGAGGGCAGTACGCTGCCGGGCCCAGCAAGAGCCAGATATCGTTCAATGATGGCGGCCACAAGCGGCCAATGCCGCAACGCTTCCGCCGTATCCCCCGTGGTGTTCACATAATCGACGAGAAAGAGGATGAAGAAAAGCGGGCTGTCAAAATGATCGCTCCACCAATCATCAGGACGATTGTGATGTTCCGGAGCAGCCTTGCCACGATATTTCTCGGGATTTCGTTTGGCATCGAGAACGAAGTTCTGCCAGGCGCGCGATTGCGCCGGTCCCGTCAATATCACGCCGCTCGGCGCCTCCCCATCAGGCTGAATTCCCTTGGCCAAAAGTCGAATTTCATCGCGTACCGCCTCTGGCGCAAGCTTCAGCAGCATTTGCATCGTCCAGTAGCCATCGCGATAATAGGTGCGCGCGGGCGCGCTATAGGCCTGACCTGCGGCTAGGCCGGCGAACACGCCATTCTCGTCTAACCGAATGCTGGAAAGCGCGGCATGTGTGCCCTGCATCACCATGCTGCGCATCACGGGATCGGCCTTTGGCGCAAGGTCGCACCGGGCGACATAATTCGCCGCTTCTGCCACGATAGCGTCGCTGGCAAGGCTAAATGCGGCTTCAGCCTCCTCTTCAGTGGCCCCGGCCGTGACGCGGACATCTCCGTCGCCAACCTCGACGATCATCGCACCCCAACCGGTCACGACGATACGGCGATTATTGCGTTTGATGAGCTTGGGCTTCGGACTATCCTTGTCAATCTCATGCCACCAAGCACCCCGACGAGCCGGATGGATTCCTTCCAGGCGGGCATTGCGGATTAGAAGGATAGGCTTTGACTGGGCGACGAAAATGCCGCCTGCTTCGGCGGTGACTCTGTTTGGACCGTAAACGTAAGGTCCGGCAAGCTTGGAAAAACGTATGCGACCAAGACGGCCGCTTCCCCAAAGAGCGAGATCAAGATACCCGTCGGGATGCGCGTACGCCTGCAGTCGAGGCGCCATGATCGGCAAAATGACCGGGTGATCGGTTGTGATTTCGCCTTGGGATGTGGGGGTCATCATGGCAAATCCAGCACCTTTCAACGCGCGGTATCAAAGATGGGATTAGGCGTGAAATCCAGGTTGCAATATCCAGTACACTCGCCGGGATGGAGCGCCACGAAGTCCTCGGCGAATGCAGGATTACACATCCTTTGACCTCGCTTTCATTACCCCTCCGCAACTTGCTCAGCCTGGGCACAGTCTACGAATTGGGCGCTTAATTTGTCAATGACATGGACAAATTAAATGGTTTGTTTAGCCAACTCACCGAGTTTCACTTGAATTCTGCGGTATTCCAGTCGAAGCTTGCACAGCCGCAGCGCGAGGCTGGATGAATTAGGAAAAGGTCCCGAACTAATTAGAGGCAGAACGCGAGCCAGCAATGATGCCAAATGCGACCCAGACACCGATAGCGCGAAAAATTTCAACAAATTCCGTCATTCGGACCATACTTGCAAAAGGCCCTATTTCCCGCGCCGATATTGCCAAGCAAACGGGCTTGTCCAAGCAAACGATTTCCGACGTTGTTCGCAATCTGGAGAATAGTGGTTGGTTGACGCCGACTGGGTATACCGATGGGCGCTTGGGGCGAACCGCAATAACCTACGAGCTCGATGCAAGTGCCGGTTTCGCTGCATCCATCGATCTCGGTGGAACCAAAATCGCGGCCGTCATCTGCGATCTGGTTGGAAATATCGTTGCCGAAACCAAGGTGCCGACAAGCTCGCGCGGTGGCGTTCATCTTGTTGATCAATTCCACGCCATTATACAGGACCTCGCCCGGGGCGCCGGCGTCGATCTCTCCAAATTGCGCGTCATAGTGCTGGCTACGCCAGGGGTGCGTGATCCGGCCACCGGACATATCAATGTCGCCCCGAACATCCCGGGAGTCGAAACGATTGACTTGCGCCGGCTCCTGAGCGACCGGATGGCAATCCCGGTCGTCATTGAAAACGACGTCAACCTTGCTGCACAAGGAGAGCGATGGCGAGGACACGGCTCCACATCGGATAATTTTGCCTTCGTGGCCGTAGGCACCGGTATCGGCATGGGCATTATTGCAAATGGTAGCCTCATGCGCGGCGCGCGCGGTGCCGCCGGCGAGATCGCCTATCTGCCTCTCGGCGGTGAGCCATTTGATCCGGGCGGCTTTACCCTTGGTACTCTTGAAAGCGCCGTGGGTAGCGCGGCAATGGTGCGGCGCTATTCTGGATATGGCGGGCGGAGCGAGGCAACCGTAGCGGGCCTTTTTTCGGCTCTGGTGGCTGGCGAGCCAGCCGCTGTTGCGGTGATCGAGGAAACTTCGCGATCGATTGCGCTTGCCATTGCCGCGATCGGTGCGACGCTCGATCCAGAGCTGGTGATCATGGGCGGCAGCATCGGCGCACGCCCCGAACTTGTCGAAGCCATTCGCAGATATTTGCCACGTTGCACGCCTTACCCACCCCGCATCGAGATCAGCCAGTTTGGCAATCGGGCGGCTCTCGTCGGCGGCATTGGCATCGCAGTCGAGCACATGCATCAGGAGCTGTTCGGTGTTGATTTGCAAGATCCATGAGACGGGCATCGTATCGCGCAAATGAGGAGATAGTGAGCTGCCTGGAGACTGCCTCAAAAGGTACACGAACAACCAGTGAATGCTCGGCCCAAAGTCATAACTGCTTTGGGCCGGGAGGGGTGATGGACACAGAAAGGCAGACGCCGGCCATCCGGCTGCCCTTCGGCGGCTCTCTAATCACCTATTTTTCGAAGCCTGCTTTCGTCCCCGAGTTGTCGTCCTTTCGGGCACGCTTCTCCCATACTCGTTCCACCACGCCGTCAAGGCTTCCATGGTCGGTCCAAGCCCTCGCGCCTTCGCGGTGATCTCGTACTCCACGCGAGGCGGAACTTCGGCGAAGACAGTGCGCGACACAAGGCCATCGGCCTCCAGCTCCCGCAATTGTGCGGTCAACATGTGCTGGGTGATGCCTGGGATCGCTTTGCGCAGCTCATTAAACCGATAGATCCGTTGGTTAAGAAACCACATGATTTCCAGCTTCCATTTTCCCGAAAGCAACGCGAATGCACGACGCATCTCTTCATGCATGTTGATGCTCGCCGGTTCATTAGTCTGGTTTTTCATACTTACAGTGCCGAATTCATCCTACTTGCGTACATTCATTTAATACCACATTTTCAATCCACGCACCGGAGAGATAGCGGATCGCTATTCCGGACATCGAAAATCTTGAACGGAGCAAGCTGCCGGAGCTATCCGGCGGCAGCGGATATCCTATGTCTGAATTCTATATTTATTGGGTTGCAACGACCTTGCTTATCTTGTTGTACCTGGCCTCTGCCGTGACCTACATTATCAAGATCGAGTGGGTACGGCAAACAATCCTCGGGTTCGGCTATCCTAGCTATCTTGTCCGCTTTCTGACCTTCGTGAAACTCGCTGCCGTCGCCGCTATCGCCTCGCGTTTCAACGTTGCCGTCAGTGATCTGGCATATGCAGGCATGTTGTTTCACCTCCTGCTTTCCGGGCTTGCCCACGTGGGCGCTCGCAAACCCCTAGGCGCACTGCCCGCTGTCATCGGACTGGCATTGCTCGCTACCTCTTTCGCGACACAGAACGCAGGACGCGAGGTTCCCTCACCGTATGCGCTCGCGCAGACGCTCTAATTGCCCAACCCGAAAGGAAACCAAAATGGGAAAGCTAACCGGAAAAGTGGCTATCGTCGCCGGTGCCGGTAGAGGCATCGGACGTGCCACGGCGGAACTCTTTGCGGCCGAAGGCGCGAAAGTGGCCGTATTGTCGTTCACCCCCGCCAACGTGAATGCGGTCGTCGATCATATTCAATCCACGGGAGGTATCGCACTCGGCGTGGTCTGCGACCTGAGTTACGGCGAGCAGATTGCTGAAGCAGTGGCTAAGGTCGTGCAGACATTCGGCGGCATCGACATCCTTGTAAATGTCGCGTTCGACCCGACCGTCGTTCAGTCCTCTATCCTCGATCTCTCCATCGAGCAGCTGCAACGCAACTTCGATATGGGACCGATTGCGTACCTGCGGACCATGCAGGCTTGCTATCCATACCTGAAAGCCAGTGGGGAAGGTCGAGTGATCAACTTTGCGTCTCTGGCCGGCGTTCTCGGCATGTCGCCTTACGGGCCGTACAACCTCGCCAAGGAGGCCGTCCGCGCTCTAACGCGATCCGCCGCAGGCGAATGGGGTCCAGACAGGATCACCGTCAACAACCTTCTGCCCGTGGCCGACGCTTGGGGAGCAGGACGAGACACTCCTCCGCCGGCGAATGCTCTCGGCCGCTTTGGCTCGCCCGAAGATGATGTCGCTCCGGTCGCCCTATTCCTCGCCAGCAGCGATTCGCAATTCATCACGGGGTCAAGTCTGACGCCGGACGGCGGGCAGATTATCGACAGCGCCCGATAATTCCCATTGGGGCGCTTCGTAAACCTCAACATGCTGCCTTTATCGGTTGTATTGTGAATAGATACACACGCATGTTCTGGGGTTATCAGGAGGACTTATTTCGAAGGGGCACCCCGGCGTCGTTCGACAGCCTGCATCATCCGGCAAGACGATCGCGAGGGGACAGCCCGCGGATGACGCTTGCCGAGGCTTACCTAGCTCACGCCGTTGAACACCACCATCTTGTCGTCGGCCATCTCCTCCATCGTCCAGGGAATACCCCCGACACCATATCCCGACTGCCTGCGCCCCGCAAAAGGCATCCAGTCGGTTCGAAACGCCGTGTGGTCGTTGACGAGCACTGCGGATGCATCGAGATGCCTTGCCGCCTTGAGCGCGACGGCTATATCGGTGGAAAAGACGCTCGCCTGGAATGCGTAGGGCAGCGAGTTGGCTGTACGGATCGCCTCGTCGATGTCGCTATAGCCATAGACACAGGTCAGCGGCCCGAACACCTCGAGCCGCGACACCTTGGCATCCGCTGGCGGATCGAGCAGGACGGAGGGCAGAAGCGTGGTCTCGGACAGCCGCCCTCCCCCGAATTGCCTTGCTCCCGCATCGGTCGCTTCCTTGATCCAACTTGCGACACGTTCCGTCTCGCGCGGCAGGATCAGCGGCCCGACCTCCGTCTCCTTCAACCTAGGATCGCCGACACGCAGGCTTGCGACCTTGGCGGCAAGCGCGTCGGTGAAGTTGGCCAGGATGTCATTGTGCACAAAGAGGCGCTGCACCGACACGCAGACCTGCCCCGCGTGATAATATCCACCTTTGACGATCGTCCCAATGATTGCGTCGATGCTGACGCTTCGATCGACGATGACCGGGGCTGCTCCGCCATGTTCGAGCGCACATCTCGTGCCTGGCGGCAGCTTGCTTTTCAGATACCAGCCGACCTTCGCCGAGCCGATGAAGCTCAGGAAGGCGACGCGCTGATCCGTAGCAAAGCTCTCGGCAAGCGTATTGTCCTCGGTGATGAAAGTCTGGCACCAGCGCTCGTCCAGTCCCGCCTCCCAGAACAGCTTGACGATCTCGATGCAGGAAATCGGTGTGGTTGCCGCCGGTTTGACGATGACAGGGCAGCCAACGGCCACCGCGGGTGCAATCTGGTGAATGATGAGATTGAGGGGGTGGTTGAACGCCGATATCGCCGCCACGACACCGATCGGCTCTTTGGTGGTGAAGGCCCATCGGTTGGCGCTGGCAGCAGTCAGGCCCATCGGGATTTCCTTGCCGCCAAAATTGCGCAGCTCGTCCGCCGCGTTGACGAGACCATCAATCCCGCGCGTGACCTCCACGATCGCATCCGCCAGCGGCTTGCCACCTTCACGGGCGATCATGATGGCAAAGCGGTCACGGTTCTCCGCGAGAAGCTCGGACACTCTTCTGAGGATAGCCATCCTGCGATGCGTGGGTAGCCAGGCGCCGCGATCGGCATAGGCTTTCGCGGCGACATCGAGCTTATGCTCGAGAGCAGCGGCATCATCGGCCGGGATTTCGGCAATGAGCGCGCGATCGAATGCCTGATAAACCGTCAGATTAAGCGTCATCTTGATCCTCCAGGATGGCGGGAAGCCGCGCACGCAATTCCTTCACCAGCACACGTTCGTTTTCCGAATAATCGACCGGGACGTTGACGAGATGAACGCCACCGCCGGAAAAGGCATCTTCGAGCACCTGCTTGAACTGGCTGATGTCGTCGACCCTCGTCCCCTTGGCACCATAGGATTGCGCATATCTAACGAAATCCGGATTGCCGAACGTCATTCCGAAGTCCGGAAACTCGTCCACCGCCTGTTTCCAGCGGATCATGCCATAGGCATCATCCTCGATAACGAGGATGACGAGGTTCAGCTTCAGCCGGACGGCCGTCTCGATCTCCTGCGAATTCATCATGAAGCCGCCATCCCCGCAGATCGCCATGACACGCCGCTCGGGATAGAGCATCGAGGCGACCATGGCCGAAGGGAGCCCGGCACCCATTGTCGCAAGGGCATTGTCGAGCAGCAGCGTGTTCGCCATGCGCGTCCGGTAGTTCCGGGCGAACCAGATCTTGTACATGCCGTTGTCAAGCGCCAAGATGCCGTCATGCGGCATGACTTCCCGGATGTCATGGACCAGCCGCTGCGGCGTGAAGCGATCTTCCGTCGCCCGGACGGCGATGCGCTCGAGGATGCGCTCGCGCAGGTGAAGAAGGGCTTGCGCGTTCGGCAGCTTGCCTTCGAGGCGATCGGCCAGCGTCTTCAACGATGGGCCGATATCGCCGATGACTTCCGATTGCGGGAAATAGACCTGCTCGACGGTCGCCGGCTGATATCCGACATGGACGACATTCGGGCCATCCTTGCCCATGATGAAGGGCGGCTTTTCGATCGTGTCATGGCCGATGGTGATAATGAGATCGGCCTGCTCGATCGCCTCATGAACATAGTCCCGCTCCGACAGCGCGGCCGTGCCCATGTAGAGCTCGGTTCCGCCCGGGACCGTTCCCTTACCCATCTGGGTCGTGAAGAACGGGATGCCGGTGCGGATGACGAACTGCGCGATGTCGGACGTCGAGCGCGGGCGCGAAGCGGCTGCCCCAAGCATGAGCAGCGGGCGTTTTGCCGCGGTGATCAGCGCGGCCGCGCGATCGAGCGCCGCGTCACTTGCGATCGGCAGCTCCAGCTGATGCGGGGCGACGAGGGCGACCGGCGCGCATTCCTCGGCAGCGATGTCCTCTGGGAGCTCGAGATGGACGGGCCCCGGCCGCTCCTCCTGTGCGATCCGGAATGCCTCTCTGACCATCGTCGGGATCATCTGCGGTGAGACGATCTGCCTGGCAAGCTTGGTGAGCGGCTTCATCGACGCCACCACGTCTACCACCTGGAACCGGGCCTGCCGGGACGAAAGTACCCCTTTCTGGCCGGTGATCATCACCATTGGCATGGCGCCGAGCAACGCGTATGCCGCACCCGTCGAAAGGTTCAAGGCGCCCGGCCCGAGCGTCGTCAGACACACACCCGGTTTGCCGGTCAGGCGACCATAGGTCGCGGCCATGAACGCAGCCGCCTGTTCATGCCGGGTCAACACCAGCTGAATGGACGATTTGCGGATAGATTCGACAACATCGAGATTTTCTTCGCCTGGAATACCGAAGATACGGTCGACACCCTCGTTTTCGAGTGCGGCCACCAGGAGATCGGAGCCTTTGGTCATGGATGGAGCTCGTGCTTGTTGGCAGATCGATGGATGCCTCCAAAACTGGGAGGCAGGCCGCAAGAATAGATCCTTTTGCAGGCTAGTCCATCAGAGTTCTATCAGATTCCAGTTACCGCAGATGACCGGAGCTGCGCGCGAATGCTCGACGAAAGCAGGCAAAGCCGAGTCACAGAAGGGATAGCTATCGCTGATATCAAGACTTCAAAGACGATCTGGTGCGAAAAAACACGTTTGATCACAGGACCTAACGGACGCCGTTAGCAGATGTGCTTGATCTGACAGCAGTTGCCCGCTAGGTTGCCGCCGCGATCAACTGCAAAGACATGGGGATTTCATGCCAACTGGCACGGTTAAGTTTTTCAACACCGACAAGGGCTTTGGCTTCATTACGCCGGAAAGCGGAGGACCTGACGTTTTCGTTCACGTCTCTGCCCTGCAATACGGCAATGTGCTCAGGGAGGGGCAATCCGTCTCCTACGATCTGGGTCAGGACCGGAAGACGGGCAAGTCGAAGGCGGAAAACGTCAGACCGCTCTAATCATTATGAACACGTCACTACCCGAGATCTCGGGTAGTGCACTCGGGCGCCGTGAGAATTCATGTGAGCGCCCTGCTTTGTAGTGGGCATGGGCGGTAGCCTTTCGCCCGCTTCTGGCGGGTCAGCGCGAGGAACAGTCTGACGGCATCCCTTTCATGCTCGAAATGATGAGCCATCGTCTGTCCGCTGAAGCCTATCCGGCCCCATCGGCGCGTAAGACATGTGTCCCCGAAAAGCGTCGTCGATATCTCCAGTGCATAATAGCGGGCCATGTTCTTCGCGGCATTGGTGCGTTCGATATAGAGATGATAGGGTTGAGTAAGCATGCCGGAAGAATCGTCGATCGCGCGGCTGCGGTCCAACGAGTGTTTTGAATCGGTCGGCCGGCTTCGATTCATTTCCGTTATGTGTTCGGCGATCCGCCGAACAATCGTCAGCCGCATCGGCCAGGCGCCAGCTCCGCGCTACGAACGTTTTTCGAAGTGCCTACCTTTCGTTTACCAGGGAACCGTTCGGCCCAGATAGTCCAGATATTCAAGGCCGCGCTTCCCTTGCTGGGCGAGAAGCACATTCACCAGGTTCGGAATGCTTTCCTCGATCGTCAGCCGCCCGTCAGGACCGCCCAGATCGGTCTTGACCCACCCGGGAGCCATGAGCACCAATGCACGCGCATCTTCCGCATGCCGGGCGGCATAGCTGCGCATCAACGTGTTCAAGGCCGCCTTGCTGCCGCGATAGACCTCCCGCATGCCCGTGGTATTGTTGCTGACGCTCCCCTGGCCCGAGGACATGACGCCGATCAGCCCCGTCGGCGAAATGAGGTCCTGCAATCCCTCCACAGTCCGCATCGGGCTTAGCGCATTCGTCACCATGACACGCACGAACTCTTCCGTCGTCACCTCCGCGATCGTCTCGGTCGGGACATTCGTCGTTCCCGCATTGACGAACAGCATGTCGAAGATGCGTCCGCCGAGGCGCTCTCGTAGCGAGGCGAGCTGTTCCGGCTCGTTGATATCAAGCGTTTCGATGGTGACGCGGCCATCGGAACGGTCCGCCAGATCGTGCAGTTTCGTCTTCGTCGTCGAGGCCCGCACCGTGCCGACGACGGACCAGCCCTTCTTGAAGAATTCTTCGGCCATGGCATGGCCGAGACCGCGTGATGCGCCGATGATCAGGATGCTGCCGGTGGACGATGATGATGACGGCATGGGCACGCCTCCTCTGTCTATTTGTTGTGAGCGCAATATGAAAGTCCGGTCCGGATTTCGCCAGACGCACAGGATGCAAAGAATAGTTGCGTCAGACGCTAGGCATGTTGATCGATCTGGTCTACCCAATTGCCATGGAAGACATAGATCTCAATCTGCTCGTCGCCCTTGACGTCCTGCTTGCCGAGGGGAGCGTGACGGAAGCGGCGAAGCGTCTTGGCTTGAGCCCTTCCGCCATGAGCCGCACGTTGTCGCGGCTGCGTGCCGTGACGGGTGATCCGTTGCTTGCCAGGGCAGGCAGATCCCTCGTGCCGACACGTTTTGCCGAGACCCTTCGGGATCGCGTTCATGCCGTCACACTGGATGCGCGCGCCATTCTTCGGCCTGCTGCAGGCGAACTCGATGTTGCCACGTTGGACACCACGTTTTCGATCCGCGTGAGCGAAGCCTTTCTCGAGCTTTTGTCTGCGCCCCTCGTCGCGGCCATCACGGAAGCCGCCCCCCGCGTCCGCATCCGCTTCGTGCTCAAGCGGGACAAGGAGCCGCATATGTTGCGGGAAGGACTGATCGATCTGGAAATCGGCGTCTTGGGCGTGCCTGCGCCGGAGCTGCGCACGCGACTTCTGCTTCGCGATCGGCTGGTTGGAGTGGCGCGGGAAGGTCATCCTCTGCTGACGGGCGGGGCGGTAACGGCAAAGCGCTATGCCGCCTGCGCCCACATCGCCGCTTCGAGAAGAGGAGAATTTGCCGAAACGGTCGATGAGGCTTTGGACAGGAAAGGTCTGAAGCGGGAAATTCGCGTCGTGGTGCCTGGTTTTCCGGATGCAATGAGAATTGCGGCTTCGACGAATTTCATCGCGGCTGTCCCCCTCTCCTGCCTCGGCAAGAGCAAGCTGAACGAACCGGTGGGCGAGTTTGGTATTCGAAGCTTTGAATTGCCGTTCGAAACGCCGGAAATACTCATTGCCGCCATATGGCATCCGCGCGTCGACGCCGACCCCGCCCATAAATGGCTACGCAATATCATCACGCGCGTCTGCCGCGCCGCCTATCCATGAACTGATCCAGCAGACGGTCGAACTGCAAAATGAGATGCATTGGCCCGCATCGCTCCCGGCTCTGAAAACCATCTCGAAAATGGAGTGTCGGAATCTCGTTCAACCGATCGTCTTTAAGGCAGACAAAGCCATGGAGAGCAGCAATGACGATAACGATCACCGCCTTTGAAAAATCGCCGGATCGCGGCAGAGGTCTGGCGCGCGACATGCGCGTTCGCTGGGCCCTCGAAGAAGTCGGCCAGCCTTATGAAGTGCGCCTCCTCTCCTTCAAGGCGATGAAGGAGCCTGCGCATCTCGCCCTTCATCCCTTCGGGCAGATCCCGACCTACGAAGAGGACGGCCTTGCCTTGTTCGAATCGGGGTCGATCGTGCTCCATATCGCGGAGCGCCATGCCGGGCTTCTACCGGACGATGCCAAGGCGCGGGCACGGGCGATCACATGGATGTTTGCTGCGCTTTCCACGGTGGAGCCGCCGATCATCGACCGCGCAACCGCAAGAATCCAGGAGCGCGATCAGACCTGGTATCAGCAGCGCCTGTCCATGGTCGATGGGCACATCCGCCAGCGGCTGAACGAACTTTCCGATCGCCTCGGCAGTGCCGACTGGCTCGAGGACGCATTCAGTGCCGGCGATCTTCTGATGATATCGGTCCTGCTCAGGTTGAAGGATTCCGGCCTATTGCAGGAATATCAGAACCTCTCTGCCTATGTCGCCCGTGGAGAAGCACGGCCTGCATACAAGCGCGCTTTCGAGGCTCAGCTGGCGGTCTTCACCGCCGCGTCGGCCGACTAAGCGAACTCCAGTCCGATCAGTCCTTCTCGACCCGCAAGCCTTCAAGGAAGGTCCGAAATGCGCCGACTGCCCGTTTCGAGATTGTCTCGGGATCGTCCGAATTGGCGATCCACTGCGCGGCACAACTGCTTGCAGCATTGATGAGGCGAGCGCCGGCTTCCGCGTCGATATCAACGATGATACCCTCCTCGCAAAGGCAACGAAGGCTTTCCCTGATGGTGGCGATGCAACCGTTGGCGCTCGGCCATCCGGAGGGATCGCCTAGCACGGCGGGGCCGTCACGAAACATGATGCGCTGGATTTCCGGCTCCAGCGCCATCTCGACATAACCGACATTCTCGTCGACGAATGCCTGCCAGCGCGACGGCGCTTTCGACGAGATCTGACAGAGCCTTGTGGTCATTTCCGCATCGATCTCGCTGACGACGGCCTGCAGAAGCCCCTTCTTGTCGCCGAAATGATGATAAAGTGCGCCCCGCGTCAGTCCCGCGGCCGCTGTAAAATCATCCATCGATGCATCGGCATAGCCGACGCTACCGAATGCCTTACGGCCGGCGGCGAGCAACTTGGCTCGCGTCTCCGCAATCATTTCCCTGCGAGGTTTGCGCATTGCGTCTCCGTCGATCACGCACATTAATTTGCATACGTCGCGTATATTAGTTGACATACGCCGCGTATGCAATTACATGATTCACATACGTCGCGTATGTCTGCGGCCATTTCGCTCAATACAGGGAATGTTCCGATGTCCAATCCGTACAGAGAGATTTTCCGCGCACCGGGCGCCAGGAGCTTTTCGGCCGCGGCCTTCTTTGCTCGCCTTCCCCTTGCCATGGCTCCTATCGGCATCGTCGCCATGCTGTCGCAGACGCGCGGTGAATATTGGCTGGCCGGCGCCGTTTCGGCGACCTTTGCGCTGACCAATGCGTTTGTCTCGCCGCAGATATCGCGCCTCGTTGACCGGCTGGGTCAGCGTACGGTCGTTACGCCCGCCACCATACTCTCGGTCATTGCCTTCATCATTCTCGTCATCGCCGCAAACCAGGTCTGGCCGGCCTGGACGCTGTTTACCTCGGCCTTCTTCGCGGCAGTCATGCCGAGCATACCGGCCATGGTGCGCGCCCGTTGGACGGAGATCTTCCGAGACCGGCCCGAATTGAATACGGCCTTTGCCTTCGAATCCGCTGCCGATGAGCTTGTCTACATCATGGGCGCATCCCTTTCCGTCGGGCTCGCGGTCTCCCTGTTCCCGGAAGCCGGCATGGTCGTCAGCACCATCTTCCTCGCGCTTGGATCGGCAGCCTTCCTGGTGCAGCGATCGACGGAACCGAAAGTGCGCGCGGCTAGCTCCGCAGGCTCGCAACGCTCGGCGATCCGGCTGCGGCCGGTCCAGATCATCACGCTCGCCCTGATCTTCGTCGGCGCCACCTTCGCCACGGCGGAAGTGAGTGCCGTTGCCATCACCAAGCAACTCGGAGAGCCGGGTGCCGCTAGTGTCGTCATCGGCGTCTATGCGCTCGGCTCCTTCATCGTCGGTCTCATCATCGGAGCGCTGAACCTCAAGATGCCATTGCAGCGCCAGTTGCTGGTGGCCGTCAGCGTTCTCGCCCTGACCTCTCTGCCGCTTCTGGCTGCCAGCACCTCGGTCGCTCTGCTTGCCTTTGCCGTCTTCCTCAGCGGCGTTGCCATTTCCCCCACCTTCATCACCGCCTTCGGCTTGATCGAACGTCGCGTGCCGGAAGCCATGCTGACCGAAGGCGTGACGTGGGTGATGACCGGCATCGGCATCGGCATGGCACTCGGTGCCTTCGTGTCCGGCTGGGTGGTGGACAGCTTCGGGCCTGCAAACGGCTTCTGGGTTTCGGTCGCGGCAAGTATCACAACCGTCGTGGTGGTAGCGCTCGGCCAGACAAGCCTTTCCGGCACGCGTGCGTCCAGCTCGGCCGCCGTCACCCAACTGGCGGAATGAGCGGGCCGCAAAGTTCGAACAAGGGCCGCGCGGCAACATATGGGTAAGTGATGAATTTGCCTTCGTGACAACAGTGCCTATGCGCGCCGAAAGACCCGTTGCCAGGCACCGACCCAGTCGAGAAAAGTCAGCATCCCTCCCATAACCAGAAAGGCTGTTGCCAGCAGCCCCATGTTCAGCAGAACGGCTTAAAGGCCGATATCGCGAACATCCAGGAATGGGTAAGGGTAGAAGCGCGAGATATAACCATGCGCAAGCGTATAAGCGGAGTAGGCCGCGGGAAAAGCCAACCACCAGAGCACATCGCGCCAGGAAAGCCTGCCGCGCTCACTCAGAAAAATCCAATCTGCGGCGTACAGCAGCGGAACGCAATAATGGAGTATCTGGTCTCCGAACAATTGCCAACCGCGACGGTGCCAAACGTCCCTCAGCATCAAAAAGTGAACGATGCCGGCGATCCCCACGTAAAGAAGAAGGGCGCTGCGTACAGACGGCTTGCTCGCCCATTGCCAATCGACGAGAGCGGCGCAATTTGCGCGCAAAGCAGTGTCATGGCGAGCAGAAGATTGGATTGCATGGTGAAATAGCTGAAGAAATTCACCGTCATCGTCAGCCGTGAAACATGCGCACCGGGTATGATAGCGAAATATGAGATCGCGATACCCGATAAAGCGAGCAGGGCAAGCAGATAGCGATAGACGCGGATCAAGCCTGCCATGAAGTCCTCCCCGCTGAATTGACGCCGGAGTGGGGCCAGGAAGAATTCAGCATCATATCGTTCGACTTCATCGAAACTCTATATCTCATTGATGAGACACCGGCCTCGAAATCCCCGCCAGCCCCACCGAACTCCGCGGCGAGATCGGCTGTATCGAAGACATCTACCCTTTCGCAGCAGACTATTCGACTGCGGCAAATCAAAAGCAAGCATCGAACGGCTGAAGAAATCCTTCGGCCAGGAGGTGACGACAGCTCTTGGTCAAGTCGATGTCGTCACGCTAAGCCCTGAAAGCGGTTTGCCTTTCGCGCTTTCAGAAAAAGGTCGTCAGATGCGCATCCGTGGCACGTCGTTGGGGTCGAGGCGCAGCTCGATCAGCACCGGGCGACTGCGATTCCTGATGGCGTCCAGAGCCCCTTCAAGCTCATGAACCGAGCTGACCGCAACGCCGTGTCCGCCGAGCGCGGTCGCGACCTCGGCAAAGGAGGGCCAGTTGAACTGTGTTAGCCCCGGATCCATGCTGCGATCACGAAACTGGATATGCTCAGCCCCATAGGCGGAATCATTGCAGACGATGACGACCAAATCCTGCCCGAGACGCACGGCAGTATTGAATTCATTGACACCGCTCATCATGAAACCGCCATCCCCGGTGAAAAGCACCACCGGTCGATCGGGTGCGGCAACGCTTGCGCCGATCGCTTCCTGCAATCCGAGGCCGATCGAGCCGAAATTTGCCGTCACGACGAAACTCCGCGGGTCGCTGACGGAAATCCGGCACCAGACCTCGGTCATGAAACGCCCGCCGTCGGTCACAAGCACCCGGTTCTTCGGCAAGGCCTTTTCCAGCTCTTCGAGCGCCCAGATGTAGTTCACATATCCCGCGCTCGTCTTGCCGCGCTGATCGCGTGGATGCCTGTTGAGGGAGGGGACATCCAGTTCATGCGTGAAGCCGCTCGGCGGAATTTCAGCCGCATCCAGCCAATGGACGAAATTGTCTGCCGTCAGGCCTGAATCGGCCACTAGGGCCGCATCCGGATGAATGTTCTTGCCGATGGCGCTGGCATCCATATCGATCTGTACGACGCGCTTGCCCTTCAGGAGCTTGCCCCTGTCAGTGGTGAAATCATGCAGTCCCGCTCCGAAGCAGATCAGGCAATCGGTCCTGGCGATCAGATCATAAGCGGCAGGGGTGCTGAGCGTGCCGAAAATGTCCATATTATAGGGATGGCCACCGAAGAGCCCCTTTGCTTTCAAGGTCGTCGCAAGCGGAGCCTCCAGCCGGTCCGCCAGGCCGATAAGCTGATCGCGCGCAGCGCAAGCCCCGCCGCCGGCGAGGATGAGCGGACGCTTTGCAGAGGCAATGATGCCAATGGCCCTGTCCAGCCCATCTCCTTCAGGCACATATCCGGGGGCATCGAAGACTTCGAAGACGGCCCGCTCGTAAGCCTGTTCGCACCACATGAAATCGGCCGGCATGTTCAAGACAATCGGGCGCCGTTCGACCCGGGCGCGGTAGAAAGCGCGGGCAACATCCCGTGTTGCGGTTTCCGGTGAGCGCATCTGCTCGAAGCCGGCGCCGGTGACCTTGACCACCTCGCGCTGATCGATGCTCTGCAGATGGTGCGGGTTGATGACGGGCGTGTCACCCGCCAGGAGCACCATGGGGATGGAGCCGCGGGCACCTTCGGTGAGCGCGGTGACACAATTGGTCAAAGCCGGACCGTGGGTCACGCTGGCCACACCGACCTTTCCGGAGACATGGGCATAGGCGAGCGCCATAAGGACCGAGCTTCCCTCATGAGCCGCCGGCACGAAGCGGCCGCCGCATCCGCGTACATAGTGGTCGATCATGAAGAGATTGGCATCCCCCATGAGGCCGAACATCGTACCGGCATCGTGATCGCAAACCGCACGTGCAATCGACTGGTACACATAGATCGCATTCTCGGCCATTTTGAGTATTTTCCCTCCCGCCGCACCTCAAATCACTGATGCTCAGAATATCAGCAAGAGCGTGCAAAAGGCGCGCAAGTTACAGAGAGAAGCCCTATCCGTACGCAAGATAATTTCACAAATCGGAAAGTAATGCACGATACGTGCGCGAACTTATCCAGAGTTCATCGTGCCATCAAATTCCACCCCTCGGAAGATGGACAGGCGGGTTCTAGGACGCGAGGCTCAAGGGGACCAACTGATTTTGCTCCAGCTCTGAAGATCGCGGTCAGCCAACCAGACCAGCGCGGGCATCGCCTTCCGGTAAGGTGTTTCGCATTTTTCTATAAAGTCATGAGACGGCACACACCGTAACGTGCAACGCTCGTTTGGAGGAAACGAGAAACGCAAAGGTATGGAGGAGATTACCTTGGCAATAGCAGCAGAGGAAAATACCGCACGCCTGGCCCCCGAAGATGAAAAGCTCAGCCTTGGCGCCAATCTGGCCTATGGCCTTCAGCATGTCCTGACCATGTATGGTGGCATCGTTGCCGTTCCGCTGATCATCGGCCAGGCATCGGGCCTGACACCTCCCGACGTCGGTCTGCTCGTGACCGCATCGCTGTTTGCCGGCGGTCTCGCGACCATCCTGCAGACGATCGGAATACCGTTCTTCGGCAGCCGTCTCCCCCTGGTGCAGGGCGTATCCTTTTCTGGCGTCGCGACGATGATTGCCATTACCGGACATGGGGGCATCCAGACCGTTCTCGGTGCAGTCATTGCGGCGTCCTTCATCGGGCTCCTCATCACGCCCGTCTTTTCACGCATCACCCGCTTCTTTCCGCCGATCGTCACCGGCATCGTCATCACCACCATCGGGTTGACACTGATGCCGGTCGCGGCGGGCTGGGCGATGGGCGGCAACAGGAGCGCGCCGGATTTCGGCAGCCAGGCCAATATCCTGCTTGCGGCGGTAACGCTCGTGATCGTGCTGCTGCTCAGCAAGTTGGGTAGCGCCGCCATATCAAGACTATCGATCCTGCTCGCCATCATTATCGGCACCGGGATCGCCCATGCGGTCGGCATAGCGGACTTCTCGCGGGTAATCAGCGGCCCCTTCGTCGCGCTGCCGCAGATCTTCCATTTCGGCTATCCCGTGTTCGATACTGCGGCGATCATCTCGATGTGCATCGTCATCATGGTGACGCTGGTCGAAACCTCAGCGGATATCCTTGTCGTCGGTGAGATCGTCGGCACCAAGGTCGATGCGCGCCGGCTCGGCAACGGCCTGCGTGCCGATATGCTTTCCAGCATCCTCGCCCCGGTCGTCGGCTCCTTCACGCAGAGCGCCTTTGCCCAGAATGTCGGCCTCGTGGCCGTGACCGGCATCAAGAGCCGATTTGTCGTGGCGACCGGCGGTCTTTTTCTCGTCGCCCTCGGTTTGCTGCCGATCGTCGGTCGCATCGTCGCCGCCGTTCCGAGTTCCGTCCTCGGAGGAGCAGGCCTCGTCCTGTTCGGGACGGTCGCGGCAAGCGGTATCCGCACGCTCGCCAAGGTCGACTATGAGAACAACATGAACCTGATCATCGTGGCGACCTCGATCGGCTTCGGCATGATCCCGATCGCCTCACCAGGATTCTACGAACACTTTCCCGCATGGGTCATCACCATCTTCCACTCCGGCATCAGCTCGGCGGCATTGATGGCGATCGCGCTGAACCTCCTGTTCAATCACCTGACGACCGGAAACTCGGATCAGCAATCGGTCTTCGTCGCGGGAACGGAACGCCTGATCCGCTATCAGGACATTGCCGGCCTGCATGACGGCGATTATTTCCTGAACGGCAAGCTTTACGACGCCAATGGCGCGGAAGTTCCATTGGTCTCCGCGGAAGCCCATTAAAACACAGAGGGACCTGCTTCGGAGGCTACAAATCATTCCGGACGGCTGAGTCCGCCTGCGAAACTCCGTGGACCGGCGGTCCCACAATTGCGCCGGTCTCGTAATCCGGCCATTTGGCCGGGGTACATCTGCCACTGAAGCATTGCCTGAGCGGCCTGCGCTGAGTTCGGCTCAAGGCGCGCTGCCGAGCAGCACGTTCCCCTCTCCACCCCTAGATTGGTAGGTCGTAAACCACGACCTCCGATCCCTCCGTAGTTCATCTAACTGACTTGAGTAAGATTGAGTTCGGATTCGCGCTACACGCACTCCTCAGTAATTATTGTATAGTTTGTATTCTTTACTTATTTTTTTAAAAAATCTTTGATTAACAACATACGTTTGGTACGTTTATTACGTATAGATTTCTAATATACTTCATATACATACTAAGATCGCGTGATTTTATGGTGTATTTTTGCATCTTTGACGAATTTATGACGATAATTACTTTATAACTTCGAATTATTCTATTCCGATGTACCAAAAGCCCCGCTAGCGTGCCAGCACGAAAGTCTTTTGGGCTTTCGGTAAAAGGGAACACCGAATTGGTGAACATGGCGGAAAATCTCCGGCCGCGTTCCGATCCGGCAAATCGATTGGAGAAAAAATGAATATCAAGAGCCTTCTTCTCGGCTCCGCTGCTGCACTCGTAGCAGTATCCGGTGCTCACGCGGCTGACGCTATTGTCGCAGCCGAGCCGGAGCCGCTGGAATATGTCCGCATTTGCGACGCTTATGGCGCTGGCTACTTCTTCATCCCGGGCACCGAAACCTGCCTCAAGATCGGTGGTAAGGTTCGTACCGAAGGAAAGTGGTACGACGCCTACAGCCCAGACAGTCACTATGGCACTCTCTGGCACACCCGTGCCGAACTGCAGCTGCAGACGGCAACCGACACCGAATACGGCCCGCTGAAGACCAACACGGAACTGCGTTGGGATTGGAATGACGGCGGCGCTACGGCTACCAACCTGCTGCACGCCAGCATCAGCCTCGGCGGCTTTACCATCGGTAAGGAAGATTCTCAGTTCAACGTCTTCACCGGCTACGCCGGCGACGTCATCAACGACGACGTGATCGGCGATGGCCCGTACGAATTGAACCAGATCACCTACAACTACGACGCCGGCAACGGCTTCACGGCTGTGATCTCGGTTGAAGACTCGAACTCCGGTTCGGGCGCTACGGGTGCAAACGGCGAAGACAGCTCCGACCACTATGCACCGGACGTTGTCGCAGGTGTTGGCTACAAGGCCGGCGCATGGGGCTTCAAGGTCGTCGGCGGTTACGACTCGATCGTCGAAGAAGGCGCTATCAAGGCTCGCGTCGATGCTGACTTCGGCGTATTCGACGCCTTCTTGATGGGCGGCTGGAATACCGACGGCGACAAGCTCAACAAGTATGCCAACGGCGATTCGATCGGCCAGAGCTGGGGCGACTGGGCTGTCTGGGGCGGCGTTGGCGTTCCGGTCAACGAAAAGCTGAAGTGGAACCTCCAGCTCGCCTATACCGACAACAAGACCTTCTCGGCAACCACGAACGTCAAGTGGAAGCCGGTCAAGAACCTGCTCATCGAGCCGGAAGTTACCTACACCAACTGGGATTCGATCAACGAAGACCAGTGGGCTGGCGTTCTTCGCTTCGAGCGTAGCTTCTAATCTGATCTGAACTAGACCTCCGATCAGAGACGGAAGAAGACCTGGTTTCCCTCCAGGTCTTCTTCTTTAATTCGTTAAAGCCGTGCTCCGGTTGCCATTCCAATCCGCATGACACGCGCCCTCGGCAATACGAGAAGAAACACACGGTTACCGAGGCGAAACTTTCCAGCCAGGCCGCCTGCGCCTACCGCGATAAAGGCGGGCTAAGGGCGAACACTGCTTTCGCGATCCCTCCCGTTACGGCGTATGGCCCATCGCGAGACCCAAGAAAGCTCCTTCCGACCCTCAAGATCCGAAGACGCTATCGCCCGACGCGCCTCTGCATGGCCAAGAAACGCTGCACACTGCATCGTCTACGGCATCTCAAGGTCGAATCCGGTAGGTTCAGCTTCGTATTCGCGGCTGTGTTGACGATCCTCGCAACGCGCGCAACACGAATGTTTCGAGAATCTTTCCCGAAGGAAAGCATCTGTCTGGTTGCCAAAAAACCATAATTGTTCCACCTAGATTATAGATTGAACATTTAACGATTGAGAATCGGGCCAAGACTTGATGCGTACGAAATATGGTTTCCTCTGCCTGTTCCTGGCATTTGCTTCATCGGCATATGCTCTGGAAGCCGGTTCACCGCCAGTTTTGACACCGCTGCCGCAGCAGGCGCAGGCCGCGCATTTGACGGCGCAATTTCTGCAGCGCTTCCACTATAAGCCGGTTCCGCTGGACGACGTCCTCTCCGCCAGGATCATGAATCGCTTCATCAAGTCCCTCGATCCGGACCGTCTCATCTTCCTGCAGAGCGATATCGACAAGTTCATGGCGGGCAGCACCAAGATCGATGACGCCATCAATCAGGAAGACTTGAATATCCCGTTTTCCATTTTCAATGTGTACGAGCAGCGCGTCGTCGACCGCATGACCTATGCGCGCAGCCTGCTCAATCAGAAGCTGGACTTTGCCACCAAGGAAGACTACGCGCTCCTACGCGACAAGGAGCCTTGGCCGCAAACCGAGGCGGAAAGCAACGATCTCTGGCGCAAACGCGTCAAGAACGACTGGCTGCGCCTCAAGCTTGCCGGCAAGGATGATGCCGCCATTCGCGATACGCTTGACAAGCGCTATGAAAACTCTCTTGAGCGCGCGTATAAATACAAGAGCGACGATGTCTTCCAGACATTCATGGACGCCTATACGACGTCGGTCGACCCGCATACCGACTATTTCGGCGCGACCGCCTCGGCCGAATTCGATATTTCCATGAAGCTCTCTCTGGTCGGTATCGGCGCGGTGCTGCAGGAAAGGGATGATTACACCACGATCCGCGAACTGGTCGCAGGCGGCCCGGCGCAACTCTCCGGCAAGCTCGCGGTCGGCGATCGCATCATCGGTGTCGGTCAAGGCGAAAATGGCCCGATCAAGGAAGTCGTCGGCACGCGACTCGATGAAATCGTGCAGATGATACGCGGCGCCAAGGGTTCGGTCGTGCGCCTTGATATTTTGCCCGCTGATGCCGGGCCGGATGGCAAGCATCACGTCATCAGTCTCGTCCGTGACAAGATCAGCCTCGACAAGCAGGCTGCCAAACAGACGATCCTGTCGGTAAAGGATGGCAATACGACGCGCAGGATTGGCGTGATCACTCTGCCGGCTTTCTATGAGGATTTCGAAGCCCGACGCAAGGGCGACAAGGATTACCGCAGCGCCAGCCGCGATGTCGCCAAGCTTCTCGGTGAACTGAAGCAGGAGAAGGTCGATGGCGTCCTGATCGACCTGCGCAACAATGGCGGCGGCTCGCTGGCCGAAGCGATCGACCTGACGGGCCTGTTCGTCGGCAAGGGTCCGGTCGTCCAGCAGCGCGATGCAGCCGGCGAGGTGGAGGTCGAGAGCGATGATCTTGCCGCCCCGGCCTGGACCGGCCCAGTCGGCGTGCTGATCAATCGCGGCTCGGCATCGGCCTCCGAGATCTTCGCCGCGGCGATCCAGGATTATGGTCGCGGCGTGATTATCGGCGAACCGAGCTTCGGCAAGGGCACGGTGCAAACCGTTGTTAATCTCGATCAGGTGGCCCACAATCAAAAACCGAAATTCGGCGAGCTGAAACTGACGGTCGCTCAATTCTTCCGCGTCAACGGCGGTACGACGCAATTGCGTGGCGTGACGCCGGATATCAGCCTGCCGGGACTTTCCGACCTCAAGACCTTCGGCGAATCCAGCTACGACAACGCGCTGCCTTGGACGCAGGTAAAGCCGGCGAGTTACAAGCCCTGGGCTGATATCCAGGCGCTGCTGCCGCAGCTGCAAAGTCGCCATGACGTGCGCGTGAAGGATGATCCGGAATACCAGCGCTTCGTGGAAGACGTCACCACGCTGAAGGAGCAGCGCGACAAGAAGACCATCTCTCTCAACGAAACCGAGCGTCGCAACGAGCTGACCGCTCAGGCAAACCGCATCAAGGCGCGCGGACAGGCCAATGACGGCATCGATACCGGCGAGGATGATGGCCTGCAGGCCAACGAGCGCAGCCTGAGCGCCGATATCGCCATCGAAAAGGCCCGCAAGAACGCAAAGGATATCCTGCAGAACGAGGCTGCCTCCATCGTTGCCGACGAGGCGGACCTGCAGGCCGGCATGTCGAGGGCCGCGGCAAAATAGTCACGAAGTTCCATCGTGTCGCTCACGGCCGAGGAATCGATGTCCCTGCCGTGACGTCGACCGCCTCGTCGGCGGCGGATGCATAAGACTTGCATCTGCGGCAAAATGCCAAAAAGTGGATGGCTTTTGGACGTCGACCACCTGTCCCTTTGATTTCAAAGGGAATTTTCATTTCAGATCGAATAGACCGGAATTCATCTGCCTGCGGTGCCTCAGCTACGTTTCAGCTACCCGTTGTAAGCTTCGTGCGTGCGATACTTGCGCCCCCAACAAAGTTTCGCACGAAGCGCCTATAAAGCTCTCTGCTCTGCCTCATGCCCATGAGGCAGAGCTTTCCCGCCCGGATCACGCTCAACGCGTTCCGGCTACGCCATTGAAGGCCTTGGATACTCCCGCGGCTATCCGCATCCAATTCATTTTGTCCCACGGCGCTCCACCGCATGTCTTTCGGGACAGTGGCAATGCCTCTTCGCAGCGTGCACGAAATTGGCTAAGAGGCCGTATGTTTGAGCTTGTTTCGACCGCTACCGCTAATCAGGAAATCAAGCGAAGCCGGTTCGTTGCGACAGCCGGCCCGATTGCCGATACCGAGGCAGCAAAGGCGTTTGTCGCACAACACTCCGTCACGGATGCCAATCACAATTGCTGGGCCTGGCGCATCGGACAGGCCTATCGCTTCAGCGATGATGGCGAACCGAGCGGAACCGCCGGCAAGCCGATCCTCCAGGCCATCGACGGCTTCGAATTGAATATGGTGGTCGTCGTCGTGACACGCTGGTTCGGCGGCACGCTTTTGGGCGCTGGCGGGCTGATCCGCGCTTATGGCGGCACCGCCGCACTATGTCTGCAAGGCGCTGAGAAGAGAGAAATACTTCCAACCGTTGCGGCAACGATCAACGTGCAGTTTTCACATCTTGCGCTGGTAAAAGCGAAACTTCTGGCAGAGGCGGGCGTGCGGCTCGTGGAGGAACGCTTCACCGAATCCGGAGCCGTGCTCGGTGTGACCATAGCCGCCTCGATGGTCGAACGGGTCGTTGACAACATTCAGGATCTGACAAGCGGTCGAGCAACCGTAAAGTTGGATTGATCGGGATGCGCCGAAGGATAACGCTCTCGAAGCCTCGTGATGAGGCTGCGATAAGCAGATCAATCGCCGCCAGAGAAAACAGCGCCCTGAGGCTGCCCCGGTACGCAAGCGGCTACGCGCAGCACGCCATGAAACCCGACCCAAAGCGCAATCGACCCGAGTGCAAAACTGCCGAGGATCATGAACATCGTGCCATAGCCGATCTCCTGCGCCAGCCAGCCGCCGATCGCCGGGCTCAGGGATGCGCCGACCCCCTGCATAGTCATGACGACGCCCTGACCGACATTGACGCGCCCCGTTCCGTTCAAGATGCGGGCGACGAGCGTCGGCACGGCAACGCTTTGCAGGCCGGCGCCGATGCCATCGAGAACCTGAACGGGATAGACACCCCAGGATGTAATCAGATGCGCCGCCACGAAGCCGCGGATCGGCAATGAGACAAACGAAACCAGCAGCACGAGCCATTGCCCCCTCTTTTCCGCCATATGCATCGCGATCAAGGAGGTGATGATCATCGTGCCCTGCGCCACCACCACGGTCAGGGCGACGAAACCCGCGGGATCGGCCTGCCCGGCGGAGACGACGGCCAGCCCGAACAAGGGCAGCATCGCGCCGTTGCCAAGATGAAACAATGCAAGCGCGCCGGCCAGGATCAGCAGCGGCTTCGATTCTGCGAGCACCTTGAAGCCGCTCGGCTTTCTGTGTCTGGCAGGCTCCGTCTCTCCCAGCGGACCAGCGGCGGTAAGGGTCGCACCCCGCGCTTCGTCATCGTCGATCGCATCGGCTGGGATCATCAGCACGGAAATGATGGTCAGCACGCCGAAGACGGCTGACAGCCAGAACACGGCAGTCAGCCCGAACATCCAGCCGAGCCATCCCGACAGGCCGGCGCCGACGAGGTTGCCAGCATGATTGAATGCCTGATTGTAACCATTCTGCCGATTGAAGCCCGTCTGCCGGGCAATGCCGAGCGTGATGCCATTGAGGGCAGGCCCGATCGCGGCGCCGGCAATAGCGGTCGCAACCTGCGACAGGGCTACGACCCAGAAGAGCTGCGAGACCAATATGATCATGGAGGCGAGGACCGTGCAGATGCCGAGCACGATCACGCATGTGCGCTTATGCGTCGTCTCATCGATGAAGGCTCCGGCAGGCGCCATCATCACCATCCCCGCAATCCCGCCGATCGTCATGACGGAGCCGATCGACCCGCTTTGCCAGCCATGGGCGACGAGAAAAACGCCGAGGAAGGGGCCGATGCCCGCCTGAACATCAGCCATGAAGAAATTCAGAAATCCAAGTGGGACGAGAGCTCGGGCTTGCTGCTGGTCGTTGGGGGATGAACGCGACAAGTGACAACCACATGGTTCCTGAAATCGTCAGATGAAAAGCGCGTGATGGCAAAAGGTTCCCACTCATTTAGATGAATAGACCCCTAGGTCCGCGGCCCTAGCTGCTCCGTCGTGAACCCTATCTCTTGTCCGAAGGATAATTCAAGCGTATTGCCGTCGGGATCGGCAATATAGGTCCAGCAGCCCACCGGAAGCCCGTCGTCGCGTGGCTTTGACCGCAATATGCCCCGGCGTTGGGCTTCGTTGGCCTGACGCAGCACTTCCTCGCGCGAAGCGCAGGCGATGCCGATATGTCCGAAAGGGCCAAGCGGCGTGTCGTGGAGGCTGCGCGATGCGACGAGAACGAGCGCAAAGGGACGCAAGCCATCCGCCATCCATGCGACCGCGTCCAGCGGCGCCTTTGCATCCCGGCGATGGATGATATGAAGACCGGCAAATTCCTCATAGAAGGCAATGCTTCTGTCAAGATCGCGCACGAGCAGTGCGACATGGGATAACCCCAGATCCGTGTTTGTTGAGTGGCTCATGGTCAATTCTCCTTTCCTTTCCAATTTGGATCATTGACACTGAGAATGGAAATCGAAATACGATATCAAAATCATGCACAAGATGAATAATATTGCCGCCTCGGATTTGAACCTTCTGCTCGTCCTGGAGGCCTTGCTCGAGGAGCGTCACGTCTCGCGCGCGGCCTTACGGCTCAACCGCTCGCAACCGGCGGTCAGCCACGCACTAGCGAGACTGAGGGATATCTTCAACGATCCACTACTGGTGAGAGGCAGCGATGGGATGCAGCCGACTGCACGAGCGCTTGAACTCGCCGAGCCTCTGTCGGAAGCCCTTGCACTCGTGCGCTCCATGGTGGAACAGCCTTTATTCGATATCGGGCAGACCGAGCGCCTTTTCCGCCTGTCGCTGTCGGATTATGGCGCTGCCATTCTCTTGCCCGCTCTTGTCTCGCGACTGAGGCAATGTGCGCCGCTTGTCGATCTCACCGTCGTCTCTTATGGCAGGGAGAGAGCTCTTGCCGCCTTGACAGATGGCGAGATCGACCTTGCCGTCGGTGTTTATCCGACATTGAAACAGCCGAGCCATCGCGATCTCAATAGCATGCTGCTGTTCGACGAGAGCTTCGCCTGCCTGATGGATGCGAAGTCCGCATCTCTGCCCCTGGATCTCGCCGCCTATCTGTCGCGGCCGCATGTTCAGGTTTCGGTCGCGTTGCAGGACAGCAGCGAGATCGACGCCGCGCTCTTACGACTGGGCCACAAGCGCCGGATCGCCATTCAGATTCCCCATTGGTCGGCCGCACCGGATCTCGTACGCGGCACCGATCTCATATTGACTGCGGCACGGCGCAGCATAGAACATCTGTCGGATCAGGATCTTCTGTGTCTTGAGGTGCCTTTCACCTTGCCGAGCTTCCCTTTCGTCCAGACTTGGCATCGCCGCCGCGATCGGGATGCGGCGCATCGTTGGCTCCGCGCGCAGATCGAGGACTTGATACGGCCGACGACCGGAAATGCAGGCGGTAAACCTCTGGATCAAATCAAGGGGCAAGTTCGCTCGGATCAGCTTCGGCAGGATCGAGTGTTTGCAAACGGAGCGTGACTGTGTCCGCATCCATCCGGGCGACCGAAACTCCAAATAGCTTAAAAAGAGAAGGATTCGGAGGGAAAGCCGAATCCTTCTCGTCTTGATCGGAGGTCAACCGATCGGGGTGGGCAGCCGCATCGGATTGGAACGATGGGCTGCTGCTACCGACACAGTGTGTCGGATTGTGGCGGACTCGGAGTTTGAAAACGCCCCTCGCCCAAGCTTGGTTCCTATATACATACATTCGGTATGTTTGACAACAAGTTCGATGCGGATTAAGGCAGCAACTGGAAAAAAATTCTTGTTCGCACGTGCCGCGGCATTCATATTCCTGCAGCCACAGGCGGTTATCTGACCAGGCGGTTCGCCAGCGTCATACGGGAGCGCTGTACGCGAAGAACGACGAGGATGCTTTGACGACCTGGCTACCCAAGGAATAATATCTGGTAAATCAGATCTGCCCTCGAGATGCCGCCCCCTGAAATCTTACTGAAAACGATTGTGTCGCCGCGACATCTATGAGATGGCGCCCGCGACGATAGTGGCAATCGCTGGGAGAACCGGATGAACCTTCTGGGAAAAGACAGGCTTGCGAGTGCGCATCAGCAGGCTGAGTCCATCGACAGCAGCTCATGCTGCGAATATTCGTGGGTACCGGGGAGCCTAGCCATATATTTCATCGTCCAGGCAGCCATCCGCATCGCCATCTCCAACTCGCTGCGGATCGACGAAGCACAGCAGTTTCTCGTCGGCCAATGGCTCGCCTGGGGATATGACGCCCAGCCGCCGCTCTACAACTGGATTCAGTACGGCATCTTCGAAATCTTCGGCACGAGCGTTGCATCGCTCGTCATCGTGAAGAATCTCCTGCTTTTCCTCGTCTATCTCGCCTATTACAAGCTTCTGCGATTGCTTGTGACCGACAAAAGCCTGGCGACGGTCGGGACGCTATCGCTCCTGACGATGCCACAGATGTTTTGGCAGGCGCAGAGAGACCTGACGCATACGGTCGGCACCCTGCTTGCGGTGCTCATGCTCATCTACTTCGTCGTTGCAACCATTCGTCGCCCGACGCTCGTCTCCTATGCGCTGATCGGCCTTTGGGCCGGACTTGGCATGCTGACGAAATACAATTTCGCTCTGGTGATCATCAGCGTCCTCGTCGCGACCTTCTTTCATCCAGTTGGACGAAAAAGGCTCATCGACTGGCGCCTTCTGCTGACATTGGCAATCGCCGTTCTCGTGTTCCTGCCGCACGCCATATGGATGGTGTCCAACATGGACCGGGTCCTGGCAACGACGGTCCACACCATGTCGGAGCAAGGCGCCGGCGGAAAACTTTCCGACATCGGTTTCGGACTTCTGGAGCTAATAAAGACGAGCGTCGCCATCATTGCTCCCACCAGCGTGATCTTTCTGCTGTTCTTCCGTCAATCATTCCTGCGTTCGCTGCGGGCCAGAAGCGAATGGAGCGATTTCGCCGGAAGGATACTTTCAAGCACCGTCGCGATCCTGCTGGTCTTGATACTGGTGATCACGCTTACGGAGTTTCGCGACCGCTGGCTGCTCCCCTTCCTGTTTCTGCTGCCGGCCTATTTCTGTCTGAAGCTCGATGCAGCCGGACTGCAAAGCCAGGCCGATATAAAAAAATTCCTTTATGTACCCATCGTCATGATGATTGCGCTGCCGCTGATCATAGCCGGAGGTATCCTTTTTGCGCGGTTTTTCCATTCTTATGAGCATTTGAACGCGCCCTACGCCACCTTCGTGGACAAAGTCGTCACCGTAGAAGGAAAACAACCCTCGGCAGTTGTGACGACGACCTGGCTCAAGGCCGGCAATCTGCGTGTGAACATGCCGCACACATCGATCATATCGACGGAATATCCTGCGTCGGATTTAAGCCGGCAAGCCATAGGAGACGGACCGGTCCTGCTGGTCTGGAACGAGCGGGACGGACATCAATCAACCATGCCGAATGCACTGCAGCAATGGCTCACATCGAAATTCGGAACGGCGGCGGAGCTGCCGCCGCAACAGGACGTCGCCCTTCCATATTACTATGGCAGGGAGCCGGATCGCTATCATTTTGGTTATGCGTGGTATTATCCCAAGCCCAACTGACTTGGGATTGCGCAGCCATTCGATCTCATCGGTGGCTGAGACGATCGAGAAGCAGGAGGGATTGACGTCGGCTACCGCTCCAGCGCGCCCTTTCCGGCGAGAATATGATTGCGAAACTTCGCAATTCGCGCGGTCCGTGTTTCGGACTTCTTCACGGAACCGAGGTTGATCACGTAGCTTTTCTTTCGCCCCGGTGTCAGATCATGGAAAGCCTCCGCCAATTCGGGATCGGAATCCAGCGCCTCGATCAGCTCGTCAGGCAATTCGATATCGCTCACCCCTTTCACCGGCTTGAGGCCGGCCTCCGCGTATCCCATCGCCTCCTTCAGATAGGCTCGGATGATGGGCGCCATCTTCGCCACGGCGGCATTGCTCACGAAGCGGATCATATCGGGATGCCGGGTATTCTGCCCTTGCTTTTCGAGCACGCCTTCCGCGTCTTTCATGAGTGCCGCGTTGAAGAAAGTGAGGCGAAAATCACCGCGAAAGGCGCCGAGGATGACGATGTTGCGCCCTTCGTGCATGTAACATGGATGGGCCCATTTCACCGTCTCGACGAGCCCCGCCTCTAGACAGATCCGGCGCAGTTCGTTCAGACCGTCTATCCATTGCCTCGTCGAACAGTCCGGTGTCGCAAAGCGTTCACAGCGTCCGCATCCCTTGGTAAAGAAGTCCTCGATATCGGTAATCATGTCCTCATCCACTTCATATTCCGGCTATCTGCAACATCCACACTGTCAGCTTGGTGAAAGTAAGCGGCCGGACATGCTCGCATGATCGTATCCCGGGCTTGCGAGCAATGGGTCTCACTTCACTTCTATCAGCACCTGTTCAAGTCTTTCGAGGAACTGCCGCCATCCCACCTGGGCACCGCCATAGGCCTGCTTCTGGTCCGGTCGGAAGCCGATCTGCTCCATGCGCAGATGCGTTCCCTTGTCCGTTTGCGTGAGCGTGAAGGTCACAACGCTCCTCAGATCGAAAGCCGGATCATCATGTGCGAAATTCCATCGATAGGACAGCCTGGCCTCCGGCTCCACGACGAGCACTTCGCAATCCAGGACGCCGCCCCAGTCGCCACGAAAGCTGAACCGGTGTCCCAGGACGGGAACGAAGTCGTTCTTCATCAGCCACTCTGCGATCAGATGCGGCTGTGTGAGTGCGCGCCAGACCTTTGCCCGCGGATGCGCAATTTCGCGCTCAACCACGACAGCGCGTACCTCGCCCGATGCCGCGTTCATTGATCCATCCGATCGAGCAAATTTTCGAGATCATCGAACTTGTCTTCCCAGAAACCGGCCATTTCGCTCGTCCAGTCACGCAACGGCGCAAGAGCGTTTCGTTGTGCGCTATAGTGCGTCTGGCGTCCTTCATGCCGGTCGCATACCAGCCCCGCCTGTTTCAGAACGGCGAGATGCTTTGAAACGCCTGGCTGGGAGACACCGGCATAAGCCGTAAGTGCGACGACGGTCTGATCGCCGTCACGACACAATCGCTCGAATATCGCCCGCCGCGTCGGATCGGCGAGCGCTCGGAAAATGGGATCATGGGCGTTTGCCATACCAATTCATAACTCTTTGGCTATTGATTAGATCAATAGCTGACGGGCTATGAATAAGTCAAGCGCCTATCGGCGGCGCTATTCTCAGGCGCTCGTGCTCAGCATGCAGAGGAAATCCACATCGTCGCCGATAAGGGCATCGACCAGCCGGTCCCTGACGCAGCTGCGGATCATGGGAAGCAGGTCGCGGCCACCCTGCCAGAACATGGCAAGCTTTTCCGGCAGCGGCAGGCTCAGACGCACGGCAATGCCGGCTTCCTGCAGCGCTTCGGCATCGACGCGATGAAAGCGGTTCAGTTCCAGCGACACGCCATCAATGCCGCCGGCGCGCATCGAGGCGACGATGTCCACGGGGCGATGGTGGAGGATTGCTTCCGTCTGCAGGCGCGGTTCGAGCTCTTTCACCCGCCGCATATCTATATGATCAAAGGAGGATATGGCGACATGGTCGAACGCGTCGAGCTCTCGCAGCGTATCGATCATGATATCGATGAGGCGATCGGCACGCTCCGGTTCCTTCATTTCGATCGCTAGGCGGGTATCCGTTTGCTTGGCCCACAGCAGGGTATCGGCAAGCGTCGGCACGCGGGTTCCGGCGAACCGGGGATCGAATCTCGCGCCGGCATCGAGCGAAAGAATGTGCTGGAGATCATGATCGGCAACGAAGCCGAAGCCGTTGGTCGTGCGATCAAGCGTTCTGTCGTGGATCACGACGATCTGGTCGTCGCGCGTCAGCATGAGGTCGATTTCGCACTCATTGGCGCCTGCGTTCACACCCTCCTGGAACGCGAGAATGGTGTTTTCCGGGAAGCGCCGGCTGAAGCCGCGATGAGCAGCGATGCGGAGCGAACCATGACGAGCGGCGTGAAGGGGCAAAGGCAATGCAAGTCTCCTTGGAGTCGGTTCTTTAGGGGCAACCTAGTGAAGTGTCGGATCGAGAACGTCGCGCAGATAGTCGCCGATCAGGCTGATCGACAGCGACAGGATGAAGATCACGATACCCGGCAGGATCGCGATCCACCATTCGGTCATCACATAGTCTCGGCCCGCGCCGACCATGCTGCCGAGGCTGACGAGCGGCGGCTGGATGCCGAGGCCGAGAAAGCTCAGCGCCGATTCCTGCAAAAGGATTTCCGGCAGGACGATCGTCAGGTTAACGAGGACGACGGAGAGAATGTTGGGCAAGACGTGCAGGAAGGCGATGCGCCCTGTTCCCGCACCATTTCGTCTCAACGCCGCGACATAGCCCCGCTCGAGCTCCAGCCCGGCCATGGTTCGAACCAACCGCGCGTAACGCTCCCAGCCATAGAGGCCGAGCAATGCCATGAAAAGCCAGAGATTGTCGCCGAAGAAGGCGAGAACGGCGAGCGCGATGATAAGGAACGGCATCGACGCCTGAAAATCCACGGCGACACGGATCAGCATATCGGCAAATCCGCGGCCGAAAGCGGCAAGCAGCCCGAGCACAGTGCCGAGCGCAAGGCTGATCGCCGAAGCGCCGAGCGCGATCAGCAAGCTGGTACGCAAGCCGTAGAAGATGCGGCTTAGAATGTCCCGCCCAAGCTCGTCGGTGCCGAGAATGTGCGTGAACGAGCCGCCGAACAGGATCGGCGGCGCCTTGCGGGCATGAAGATCGATCTGCGCAAAGCCGTGAGGCGCAAGCACATTGGCAAAGATCGCAACCGTGATGAAAGTCATGAGGATAATGGCGCAAATGGCCGTCATCAGATCGAACCGAAGCCTGGGTCGAAAAGATCGCTCCGATCTGGTTTTGGGGGAAGCATCGGCGCCGGTCGCTGCATTCGCCATGGCTGATACCTTTCAAGGCTGCCGATCAGGCCGATACGCGATGCCGCAGACGCGGATCGGCGAGAATGTAGAGACAATCGATGAGGAGATTGGCAGTCACCATCGTCGCCGTGATGAGCAGCACGATGGTCTGCACGATGTTCAGATCGCGCTGCGCCACGGAGGAGACGAGAAAGCGGCCGACACCCGGCCAGGCGTAGACGCTCTCGACCACGGCCGCGCCGCCGATCATGCCGCCGACGAGGAAGCCGAGCATGGTCAGAAGCGGCAAGGCCGCATTCGGCATGACATGCCGCCACAGAAGAGCACTTTCGCCGATGCGCTTGGCGCGCGCCGCCAATATGAAACGCTGGCCCAGCACTTCCAGTACGCTCGAGCGGACGAAGCGGGCGATGATGCCGGCATTGTAAAGACCAATGACCAGAACGGGCATGACGAGATGCGCCATCGTCGATCCCCCGCCGCTCGGCAAGATCCGCAAGGAGACGGCGAAAAGCTGGATGAGCAGAATGGCGATCAGGAAATTCGGCAGCGAATGCATCAGCACCGCAAGCGCCATGACAAAGCGGTCGATCAGGCCGCCGCGGTTACGTGCAGCTAGAATACCGAAGGGCACGCCGGCGCCGAACGCCAATACGAGGGCAGCGCCCATCAATTCCAGCGTTGCCGGGACTTTCGACAGAACCAGCGCCAGGGCATCCTGTCCATTCAATAGCGACGTGCCGAAATCGCCGCGCAGGAGATGGCCGAGGTAGGCGAAATACTGGATGTAAAGTGGCTGATCGAGACCCCATTGCTGCCGCATCAGCGCCACGACTTCCGGCGGCGTCTCGATGGGCAACAGCGAATGCAGCGGGTCACCGCTGACGCGCAGAATGACGAAGGCGAAGGTCATCGCCAGGAACAAGGTCACAAGCGCTCGTAGAAACGCCCGCAGGATGGATTGAAGCATTGCCTGTTCCTTCAGAGCGTTTCGAGCATGGCCGCTGCCTGCCGTACCCCGCCGCCGCGCTTCCCGCGGGGAACGGCGGAGAGGAGTTTTGCGGTATAGGGGTGGACCGGATTTGCGAAGACTTCCTCGGTCGGGCCGGTTTCCACGATCTGGCCTGCCTCCATGATCGCGACGCGATGCGAGACATGCCGGACCACCCGGACGTCATGGCTGATGAAGAGCAGCGACAGGCCGCGTGCACGTTGCAATTCGAGCAGGAGGTTTAGCACCTGCGCCTGCACGGAAACGTCGAGCGCCGAGACCGGCTCGTCGCACAGCAGAATTTGTGGTTCGACCACGAGGGCACGAGCAATGGCGACGCGCTGGCGCTGACCGCCGGAGAGCTGATGGGGAAATTTCTGCAAGGCTGAGACCGGCAGGCTGACAGCTTTAAACGCCTCTGCCGCGCGATCGAGCCGGCTTGCCGGATAGCCTATGCCGTGGATCGTCAGCGTCTCCACCATCTGATGGCCGACGCTCCGGCGCGGATCGAGCGCGCCCATCGTATCCTGCGAAATAACCTGCAAATGTTTTGCCAGACCACGCCGGTTCGGCTTCATCAGGTTTTTGAAAGGCTGACCGAATAGCGTGATTTCGCCTGATGTCGGCTCACGATCGCCGCAGAGCAGCGAGGCAAGCGTGGACTTGCCGCAACCCGATTCACCGACAAGCCCTAGAGTCTCGCCGGGCCTCAATTCCAGGCTCACATCCTTGATCGCACGAAATGCCTTCGCGCGTCCCGGCCAAAGGGAAAAGCCCGGAGCATAGGAAAATTGCAGATCGCGGGCGGCAAGTGCAGTTCCCATCTCTGAATTGGCGGCGATTTGCTTCTCAGGCATCATGGGCACTCCATGGATTGAAGCAGGCAAGGGCTGCCGTACCCGCAATCAACGGCGGAACCATCGTCGCGCAGTTCGGCTCCGCCCGCGGACAACGGGGCGCAAAGGCGCAGGCCTGCGGCAGGTCGTCATGCAATTTCAGTTCGCCGGGGATGTCCGCAAGCCTCTCCAGCGGCCTGCCGCGTCCGGGCATGGCCTCCAGCAGCAGGCGCGTATAGGGATGGCGCGGATTGTCGTAGAGATCGTCCGTGCGATTGATCTCGACCAGCGACCCCGCATACATGACGGCGATACGGTCGCAGACCTCCGAGACGAGATCTAGGTCGTGGCTTATGAAGATCATGGGGATGCCACGCTCGCGCACCGCCTTGACCAGAAGAGCGACAACCTGCGCCTGCACGGTGACATCAAGTGCCGTCGTCGGCTCGTCGGCGATGATCAGTCGCGGCTGCATGGCGAGCGCCGTGGCAATCATGACGCGCTGGCACATGCCGCCGGAAAATTGCGCGGGAAAGGCATTGTAGCGCGTCTCGGGTTGCGGAATGGCGACCTCGGCCAGAAGCCGGAGCGCTTCGTCCCTGGCCTCCCTTGCCGACATGCCGGCGCTGACAGCCGCCTCGGCGATCTGGGAGCCGATCGTGCGGACGGGATCGAGGCAGGAAACGGGCTCCTGAAAAATCAGCCCGATCGGCGGCAGCTTCACTCTTGACCGTGGACCGAGCTCGGCCGCATCATACATGGCATCCTGAAAGGAAATATAGCCCGTGGCATTGGCGCTCGGCCCGAGAAGACCCGCGAGTGCAAGACAGGTGAGGCTCTTTCCCGAACCGCTCTCGCCAACGATGCCGAGGATCTCACCCTCGGCAAGGTCGAAAGACACGTTGTTGACCGGATGAAACCGTCCGGCGCCCGTTGTGAACGAGACACTCAGATTGTCGACGGAAAGAAGGGGAACGCCCATCGCGTCGAAGCTCAGCTCTTCTGCTCTTCGAAGGAAAGGCTGCCGGCACCGAGATCCATCTGGAAGGCCGGTAGAGGCTGCCACTTGATACCCTTGCGGATGCCGAAGAAGACAGCGTTCTGATGCAGGACGGTGACGCCCGGATCTTCCCATTCGATCAGATGCAGCATGTCGCGGAAGATCTTGGCGCGGTCGGCCGGATCGACAGCCTGCTCCATCTTGGCGCCGAGCGCATCGAAATCGGCATTCTGCCAGATCTTGAACGAGCTCAGATTGCCGGCGGAGCTGAACTGCGTGAAGAAGGAGATATAGGGGTCGGGAACCTGGCCGGTGCTCGACCAGTTGCCGGTCGCGCGGGTCGGCGAGTTGTCAAACAGCTTGCCCGATTCGACGAATTTCATCTTGGCATTGACGCCGACAGCTTGCCACATGGCGACAACGGCCTGCGTCACCGGGTTTTCCGCCGTGTAGTAATTGTTCTGCGAGCGGATCTCGATCTCCTCGCCATTATAGCCGGCATCCTTCAGGAGCTGCATCGCGCGATCGGGATCGTACTGATAGGCCGGATAATCCTTGAGATAGACGGGACCGTAGAGCTCGAATTGCAGCCCGTTCGGCACCTTCGTGCGGCCGTTCCAGATCGTGTCGACAATCGCCTGGCGATCGATGGCGAGGATGAGTGCCTGGCGCACGCGCGGGTCCTTCAGCGCCGGATTGTTCTTGTCGAAGAACAGAATGCGATTGTTCGGAACCGGACCGCCGACGATCTCGTGATCGGCGCTCGCGGTGACGACCGAAAGCTGGTCGGGCGGCAGGTCCGTCGCAATGTCGTAGTCGCCGGCCAGCAGGCCCGCGATGCGTGAAGAAACCTCCGGCACGATGCGCAAGGTCACGCGCTTGGCCGCCGGCTTGCCGCGATAGGCCTGATCGTGCGCGGCGAGAACGACGCTCTCATTGGCCGTATAGCTTTCGACCTTATAGGGGCCGGCGCCGACCGGCTTCTGCCGCCAGGTCGTCCAGTTGCCGCCGTTTTTCTGCCAGGCATCCTTGCTGATGACAACGGCCGCATAGGATGCAAGGCGCTGCAGGAAGATCGGGTCCTGGAACTTGGTGACGAAGCGGACCGTCAGCGGATCGACCACCTCGACATGGTCGAGGCTGGTGAAATTGGTGCGATAGGTCGGATAACCCGGTGCGTCCTTGTTCAGGAGCCGCTCGGGTCCGAAGGAGAAGGCGACGTCCTCGGCGGTCATCTCGCGACCATCATGGAAGATCACCCCAGGACGCAGCTTCATTTCGAGTACGGTCGGAGAGAGCCAGGTCCAGGACGTCGCGAGATTGGGCTTGACCGAAAAATCGCCGCGCATGTCGAGCGCGAGCACCGTCTCGTGGATGGAAAAATTATTGCGGAAGGCGACATTGCTGGCGGCGTCGACGGGCTCCTGCGAGACCGGATTCATCTGAACGGCGATATGAAGCTCCGGCCTTTTATCGGCGTTTTCATCAGCGGAAGCGGGAAGCGTCGGGATGAAGGCGGAGAGGCCGGCGGCCGCCCCCATGAGAAGGGTCGTACGACGGGTAACTCGGCTGTTGAGGCCGGTGAGCAGAAATTCGGACATCGGCACACTCTCCTATTAAAGCTTTGCACAAACGTTTGCGCAAATAAAATATAGCCACCTGCATTCAGAACCATCGTTTCTTCTACGCAAGGGAGAATGGCCGCAAGCTAGGCGAGCTCGATGACGCACGTATGACAAGTTCGGGAGTAACGAACCGGATCGGACGCTTTTCAACGCGCAGATCCGCCGGAAGATTTGAAAGCTCAATCAGAAGATCAAGCGATGCTTCACACAGTGCATCCGTCGGCTGTGCGACGGTCGTCAGAGGCGGGGCCCAATAGGCGGTATCGGGTACGTTGTCATAGCCGACGACGGAAATATCGGCGGGGATCCGAAGGCCGAGATCGCGCAGGAAGGCGACGACTTCGATCGCAAGCCCGTCGCTGCCGCAGATCAGCGCCGTCGGGCATTGCGGCGATGCCAAGAGATCCGCAAAGAGCTTGCGGTCGCGCTCGCCCTTCTCAAAGGAAATGACGTCGCCGAAAATCAAGCCCGCTCTGCCGGCAACGGCCTCCTGGAATATCGACAGGCGATCACGAAGAGCGCTGCGGCTGATGCGGTAGACGAAGGAGATGCGGCGGTGTCCGAGCTCCACCAAGTGATCGAACAGCAGTCTTATGCCCTGCCGGTCGTCGGTGAGAACCGCGGGAAGTGGCCCTGTCAGCCCCGCGCCGAGCGTCACATGTGCCTTACCCATGAGATCAAGGTGATCGCAGAGCGCCTGCTGGCCCGGAAGGTCGCTGACCATGATGACGCCATCGAAAAAATCCTGCTGAAACAGGCGCAGCTGGCCGGCGATCTCGCCGGCCTCCGCCTTGGCCTGCGCCACCAGCAGTTCCACGCCACGGCGCTGTGCCACGATTTGGAGGCGGCTTGTCAGATGCGGCTGATAATGGCCGGAGAGGCTATTGACGATCGCCCCGAAGACGCCAGTCTTGTGCGTCCGAAGCGATGTTGCCAGGCGGTTGACGACATAGCCGACGCTGCTTGCCGTAGCCTTGACACGCTCCTGCGTCTCCAGGCTGATGCGGCTGTCAGCCTGGCCGTTCAGGACGCGGGATACGGTGGTCGCGGACACGCCAGCCAGCCGGGCGACGTCCAGAATGCCGATTCTTTTGGGTGCTTTCATACGGTCTGCCGAAATTTTTCGCGCCGCGCCCCACCGGCGCCAGGAGATCCGGAACTCTTGCCGCACTTGCCTCGATACGCAAGATCACATTTCGACTTCGAGAGAAATTTTCATAGGCTGCTATGGATCACTCGTTCCACGGCTGCTGCAAAGACTGCTAAATCAGGATGGCATTGCGCCGTCCTTAAGATGCCCAGAGCAATTCATGAGATCGTCACGGCCGTGACGCAAAGTAGGATGGAGCCACTCAACTGGCTAGACCACCAGACGCGCCTGATTAAGGCTTCGCGGTCAGGTATCGGCGCAAATCCGCTACGCCGCAATGAGAGGAACAGAAGCAGCCATCCAGGGAGAGGTACAATGAACATAAGTCTGATCGTGCATCCCGGTGTCGATAGTGCTCTTATCGCCTGGCGCAGTGACTTCATCGACCAGTGCCGTGGCTTTGCCTTGCGGCGGAAGATCAAGCGGGCGCCCGGAAGCCCGCAAAGTCCCAACACGGTCTCGGATGTCGACGCCGATGGATATCACGAGGAGATCGTCGCGAGCTGGGTCGGCTTCGCCGACGGAGCGGCCGTCGAGGAAGGCACGCGCAAGCCGACCACGGAATGGCCGATCCAGAAATATCTGTGGTCCGATTTCGCCGTCAATCCGGGCGATGTCGTCGCCTACAAGGTCTCCGCCATGGTCGGACCCGAGACGGCATTGCAGGAATCGGCCGATCACGTATCGGATTGGAGCGATGCCATGCAGATCGGAGCCGAAACCAGCGGCCATGTCAGCTGCTATTTCAACCGGGGCATCGTCGCCAGCCAGTGGCTTGCGCGCGTGTTGCCCGAAGAGGCCCCCACCACTAAACTCAAGAAGGCGATCGCCGATCCGGAAGACCCGATCCGCCGATTTCTAGCAGGGCCGATCCGCGACAAGCTGGTATCGCTCCTCAATGATATCAGGTCGAACAGCGGTCATATCTATGCCGCCCTGTTCGAGCTGGACGATCCAGAACTCATACCACTGCTGCAGGGGTTCAAGAAACGCGCCCATATCGTGCTGGGCAATGGCAGCGTCAAGAAAAAGGGAGAGGACGAAAACGAAGACGCCCGATCCGACCTGTCTTCGTGCGATATCAGGGATCGCATGAGCGCGCCGCGGGCATTGGCGCACAATAAGTTCCTCGTCATCTGCAGCGCCGACAAATCGCCGCAAGCCGTATGGACCGGCAGCACGAACTGGACAATGACCGGCCTTTGCACGCAGGCCAACAATGCGCTTCTCATCGACAACCCGGCCGTCGCGCAATTCTATCTTGATCAGTGGAAGACGCTTGCCGCCGATGGCAACGATTCTCCGCCCGCACTCTATCAAAGCAATGCCGAGCCTAGAACAACGCCGAAAGCGAAAAACACGACGGTCTGGTTCACGCCAATGCGCGAAGGTCTCGATCTCGAACAGGCAGGCGAGCTGATCCGTGGTGCTCAGCAGGGCATTCTGTTCGCCATGTTCAATCCGGGTCCTCGCGGCACGCTTCTCAACGACATCATCGAGCTTGCGTCTCCGTCGAGCCCTTCGTTCAAGCCCGATCTCTACATCCAGGGCGTAGTCAACCAGAATCCCGGCACGGCGAAAAACCCTGTCGTGCTGTTCAACAGAGGTGAACGGATCGACGCCAATGCCGACGTCGTCCTGCCCGCCGCGATCCCCGGCCGTTTCGCCTATTGGCAGAAGGAAGTTCTGAAGCTGCCGACGGCCCACGCCATGGTCCATAGCAAGGTGGTCATCGTCGATCCATATGGTCCCAATCCCGTCGTCATGACCGGCTCCCACAATATGGGCCCGAAGGCCAGCGGCGTGAACGACGAGAACCTGGTGATCATCACCGGCAACGGCGATCTTGCCAGCCAATATGCCGGCAAGATCATGGAGATCTATGCCCAGTATCGCTGGCGGCAATCCGTTCAGAAACAGGGCGGCGCGCCCAAGTGGACCGGTCTTGCCAATGATGACAACTGGCAGATCAAATCGCCGGATCAACCCTATGACAAGCGTCGCATACGCGAGCTCGACTTCTGGTTCGGCAAAAATGACAGCGTCTGATGCCTGCCCCGCATCGCATAGAGGTCGATCCGGGATCGCAGAAAATCTGCTGTGATCCTCATTGCGGGCATGGCTCGACTTGCTTGTGCATGTGTAATGCCAACGCAATCTTCGGCTTCTAGTGGCTTGGCAACAATCTGGATCCCCGAATGTTGCCTCGCTGCCCTTCTCCCCTGCTTCTCTTTGTCAGCGCTTTGGCGCTTACAGTGTGGGCTTCCGTCGTCGTCAAAACCCATATGGACGGGTCAAGCGAGATGGTTGGGCAATATCACGGGCCACTCGCTGGCGTGCCTCGCCCCATCCACGACGGGCAGTTCACTTCAAGGCACGAGATTGCCGGCAACGCCGAGCCGCTCCGCTTCGGTCGCGAGTTCCGCCAGGCTTCGTCCCTACATGACGATGGCAGCTCGCCCGCAACGCCCGGCTATTTCGAAAGGGCGAGGATCCTTCTATACCTTCTGCGTTCGCGCCATTGGCGAAAAGCGGCTGCTAGCGAACCTTGTCAAGCCGACTGCCCGGCATGAATAATCTCCCATTTGCCCTTCCTCGCCACCAGGGCTTCCAGCCGTCCATTCGGGTAGGTTAAATAAACCTCTGGTAGATGCTATGACTTACTCTACCGGCTTGGACGCCACCCCCGAGCCGGTCATTACAGCGTCCGACGAGACTGCATGCCCTCGCAGTGTCGTCGGACACCCTCCCCTAAGAAGACCACCCATTTCGATCGGTTCATGCTGCTCGTCCCGCTTTGCGGCCGGAGAAAATGCATCCTCCGAGGAATGTACCCTCCAGCGCATTGTAACCGTGATATCCGCCGCCGCCAAAGCCTGCCGCCTCGCCGCAGGCATACAATCCTGGTATGGGCGCGCCGCTTTGCCCAAGCGCCTGGCTATCCAGATCGGTCTCCAGCCCGCCCAGGGATTTTCGTGTAAGAATGTTGAGGCGCACTGCAATCAATGGGCCGGCCTTCGCATCCAATATGCGATGCGGTGGGGCCGTGCGCATGAATCGATCGCCGAGATAGCCGCGCGCCTGTCTCAACGCAACGATCTGAGCATCCTTGGCAAAAGGATTGTCCAACTCGCGATCACGGGCTTCGATCTGGGAACGCAGATGGGCAAGGTCGAGCGGGTGGTCGCCGATACGGTTCATGCCGGCGACCAGTTCTTCCAGGGTTTCAGCAACGATGAAATCCCGGCCCTTCGCCTTGAAGACTTCCACCGGCGGCGGAGCCGACCGCCCCAAGCGGCTGCGCAGAAGAAGCCGGATATCACGTCCGGTGAGGTCCGGATTCTGTTCGGAGCCCGAAAGGGCAAACTCCTTCTTGACAATCTTCTGCGTGGTGACGAACCAGCTGTAACTATGGCCGAGCTTGCAGATGTGCTGCAGCGTCGCAAGACTGTCGAAGCCCGGCAGGCAAGGTGCCGGCATGCGATTGCCATTGGCATCGAACCATAGGGAGGACGGGCCTGGCAGGATGCGGATACCGTGGTTCGGCCAAATCGGGTCCCAGTTGGCAATGCCTTCGGTATAGTGCCACATCCGGTCGCCATTGATCGGCCGCGCGCCGGCCACCTCGGCATGACCGATCATCAAGCCATCCACGTGATGAGGCACGCCGCTCAGCATCCGCTCCGGGGGTGCGCCAAGACGTTCAACGGGCCAGGCACGGCGAACCAGTTCCGGATTGCCGCCGATGCCGCCGCTTGCCACGATCACGGCACCCTCAATGCGGAAGTCCCCCACGACATCACGGTTCGATTGCTGGCCACGGGAGATACTATCCTCCGCCAGAAGCTCGCCTTCCACGCCGGTTATGCCATTGCGATCGCCGATCAGCCGCGTCACCCGCCGACGGAACAACAGCTCGATTTTGCCTTCCTTCTCTGCCGCCAAAACCCGCTTTAGGAATGGCTCGAGAACGCCGGGACCCGTGCCCCAGGTGAGATGGAAGCGCGGCACGGAATTGCCATGTCCGTCGGCAAGGGCTCCGCCACGTTCTGCCCAGCCGACGACCGGAAACCAGCGCATGCCGAGCCCACGCAGCCAGCTGCGCATCTCGCCGGCGGCAAAATTGAGATAGGCATCCGCCCAGGCACGCGGCCAGAAATCCTCAGCCCGGTCGAAACCCGCCGCCCCCAGCCAATCCTGACGAGCGAGATCGAGACTGTCGCGAATACGCATGCGCCTCTGTTCCGGCGTATCGATCATGAACAGGCCGCCGAGCGACCAGAAGGCCTGACCACCGAGATTTGCGCGCGGCTCCTGATCGATAAGGATCACCCGTTTTCGGCGCTCTATCAGCTCGCAAGCGGCAACAAGGCCCGAGAGGCCGGCTCCGACGATGACGACATCTGCACGATCGCTCATTCGTTCTCCCCCAGCGAATAGCACATTCAATTGGAAGTTTAATGAAGCTTACGTAAAAGTAAAATGGATACCGGAGCTGACGAGCATCAGGAATCGATCCACCGAGCTTGCATCTCGTCTCTACGAAACCTGCACAATATTCATGTTGTCTTCCGATGCCGACAGCAACCAATCGCCCATTTTGTTCATGCGGCAGCCGCTATCGACACAAAAGGCCCCCTCGGCAGGCATGGGCCTCCGATGGAACGGGGATGTAACGAACGACTTCGAGAGTCCCTAAGGGAAACATCATGTATAATCAGAAGACGCCCACGCTTATCGATTGGCTTTCGATGTTGGCACGTCTGGCACCGATCATCATGGTCTACCTGTGACTGACATTCCTTCGTTTCATCCTAGGCACTGTCTTTTTTGTCGCGCTCGCTGCGCTGATGTATCATTTGCTTGACGTGGAACCCAACTTTTCGGCGCATGACTCTTCTCAACAAGTGGCTCCACTTACTCGCGAGCGGTAATCTTTACGTTCGAAGTAGAGAACTCGCCCCATTGTCGAGCCAGGATGCGTCCCTTCGGACAACGAAAGCCTGGGTCTTACCAATTGACTGGGAGAAGGAAATCACGACAGAGTGCGTCTCCACGGCCTTCTCCATCGCATCGGCTTGCCTGACATCGGAAAAGGCGCACCCGATTGCTTAACAGGAGAGAGCAGCAGCCATGGGCAAGCTTCCCGATATGACGAAACACCGCGGCTTTCCTTCCGGAATGCCGGGCACGGGCGTGCAATTCACCATTCGCCGTGCGAACCCGAAAGGCGTGACGCCGATCAAAAAGCTGCCGCGCCGCGCGCGGCCGGGAACACAGGAACACCGGATCGACGCCGCATTCCTGCACGCGCTTTGGCACCATTTCGGAGCCGAACCCTTCGAGCGCGGCAATCTCGACGCCGCTCGGCTGAACCTCCTGTTCGGGCGCGAAGTCCTGCCAGCCGATAAGGACTTCGATCCGCTCTCCTACGAAGCCATGCTTGTGATCAACGAGAAAGTGGCGCGCGAAAGCTTCCCCGAAGCGTTCGAAGACGTGATGGAGGTCTGACGCCACGCGGATGCGTGGCGAGCCTCGTGAGGGCCGTCAACTTAAGGGCTGCGCAGCCGAGCCGATACCTTCGACAAGGATGCGGACAATGCGCTTGATTTCCAGCCCGCTGAACGATCCCGTCGACAGTGCCGTCAGCATGGATTGCCCAAAAACGCCGAGCAGGACAAGGGTCATGAAATTGGGATCCTCGTCCTTGCGAATGATCCCTTGGCGCTGGCCAAGAGCCAGAATGTCCCTCACAAGCCCCTGAAACGAAGGCCGACCGGACGGCGGGTCGAGCGATGGCCGTTCGGCGGGACTGAGAGCAAGCCTTGCAAGCGACGGATTGGCAAGGCACCAGCCTGCGCTGTCGAAAAGTACCAGTTCCAGCAGGGACAGGACATTCTCGTTTGCCGCCATTCTCACGCGATAGCCGGCATCCTGTGCTTCGACCAGTGCGATCAGGCAGAGAGCGATCTCCTCTTTCGAGCGAAAAAGATTGTAGACTGTCTTGCGCGTCAGGCCGGCACGGCCAGCTATTTCCTCAATCGAGGTCTCGGCGAATCCAAGTTCCCTGAAAGCCGCGTCCGCGGCATCAAGGATGAGTTTCCTCGATCGTTCCCTACGCTTCATGATTGTCATTTTTATACAATAGTGTAATTTTACACGAGTGTAAATAAATCGGATGCTGTCATGTTGAAGGAATTCGGCCCCGATATCTGGACTGCCGATGGCCCGGTCGTAACGGCCGCAGCGGGATTTCACTATCCCACGCGCATGGCCGTCATCCGACTGCGCAACCACGATTTGGTCCTCTGGTCGCCGGTGAAGCTCTCGATCGACCTTCGCTTCGCGATCGAAGCGTTGGGCGTCGTGCGACACCTCGTGCCGCCGAACTCGCTGCATCACACATGGCTTGCCGAATGGCGGGAAGCTTTTCCCGAAGCGAAAATCTATGCGCCGCCCGGCTTGCGGGAGAAACGTAGGGATATCGCTTTTGATGAGGACCTTCGCCGTGACACGCCGTTTTTTGCCTGGACGGGAGAGATCGATATCGCCATCATCGAGGGAAACCGGATAACGACGGAAGCCGTTCTCTTTCACCACCGCAGCGAGACGGCGATCTTTGCCGATCTCCTCCAGCAGTTTCCGCAGGAGTGGTTCAGGGGCTGGCGAGGTCTCGTCGCCCGGCTCGATCTCATGGTGGCGCCGGAACCATCCGTGCCCCGCAAATTTCGCATCGCATTCACCGATCGCCGGGTCGCCCGCACAGCGCTCGACCATATTTTGGCCTGGCCCACGAAAAAGGTTCTGATGGCGCACGGAACCCCGATCATCGCGAATGGTCAGGCATTTCTTCGGCACGCATTTCGCTGGCTTGCCAATGAATGACAGCCTCGTTGGCGAGAAAGAGCAGCATGCGACGGTATGCACGGTTGCTTCCGCAGGCGAACGCACTAACTTGCGGTAGTCGACACTCTTCATTTGAGGCTGACATGTCGGACGATGTCTTGCTGACATTCAATGCCGGCTCCTCGACCTTGAAAATCGGGGTCTTCGAGCTGGCGACCGATGGGCCAAGGAATGTCGGCCGCGGCAAGATCGATTTCGATCAAAGCCCATTGATGCTCCGCTATTCCATAGGCAAAGATCAATACGAGAAGGCGATCCGGGGCGATAATAGCGGGCAGTTCGTCTCCGTCATATCCGAAACGCTGGATCATTTGCTGGCCCACCTTCCCGGCAGGCTCCGGGCGGTTGCCCATCGTGTCGTCCACGGCGGCATGGTGTTTCAAGAGGCTATCCTCTTGGATGACGCTGCGATCGAGCGGATCGAGAAGCTAGTACCCCTAGCACCCCTGCACCAGCCCCAGGCCCTGCGCGCCATTCGGTCCATGAAAACGCTGCGTCCGGACGTTCTTCAGACCGCCTCCTTCGACACGGCCTTCCATTCGTCGCAAGCCGATGTCGTGCGGCGGCTGGCGATCCCGCGCGCCATGCATGACGAGGGCGTACGCCGCTACGGTTTTCATGGGCTCTCCTACAAATACATCGCCGCTAAGCTTCGAGAGATCGACCGGAAAGCGGCGAAGGGCAAGGTCGTCGCCTGCCATCTCGGCAGCGGTGCCAGCCTGTGTGCGATGGAGAACGGCGTCAGCCGCGACACTAGCATGGGTTTCTCAGCGCTCGACGGCATCCCCATGGCAACGCGCCCCGGCTGGCTAGATCCAGGCGCCCTACTCTACCTCATGAGGACAGGAATGCCGCAGGCCGAACGGATCGAGGATTTCCTCTACCATGAATGCGGCCTGCTCGGCGTCTCCGGCATCAGCGGCGACACACGGGTTCTACTCGATGACGAGAGCCCGCAAGCGGCTGAGGCCATAGATCTATTCTGCCTGCGCATATCGGGCGAGATCGGACGGTTGTGCACGACGATCGGCGGCCTCGACGCCATCGTCTTCACCGCCGGCATCGGCGAGAACCAGCCGCAGATCAGAACCCGCGTGGCACAAAGGTTGAAGTGGCTCGGTATCGAGATTGATGAAAATGCAAACAACAGCAATTTGACCTCGATCAACGCGGCATCCAGCCGCGTGAAGCTGTTCGTGATCCCGACCGACGAGGAACGGGTGATCGCAGAAGAGGCCGTTGCCCTGATCGCTTGACGAAAACGAGGAGATGCAGATGAATGCCGTTACCACACCGCTTTCGCCCGAAGACCTCGCATTGATCGACCGTTACTGGAAGGCGGCTAATTATCTGTCGGTCGGCCAGATCTATCTGATGGACAATCCGCTGCTGCGCGAACCGCTGAAACCGCAGCATATCAAGCCGAGGCTGCTCGGCCACTGGGGCACGACGCCGGGATTGAACTTCATCTATGCCCATCTCAACCGCATCATCAAGGCGCGCGATCTCGACGTCATCTATATATGCGGCCCCGGCCATGGCGGCCCCGGTATGGTCGCCAACACCTATCTCGAGGGTACCTATAGCGAGATCTATCCGGATATCTCCGAGACGACGGAGGGGATACAGAGGCTATTCAAGCAGTTTTCCTTCCCAGGCGGCATTCCGAGCCACGCCGCACCAGAGACGCCCGGTTCCATCCATGAGGGCGGCGAGCTCGGCTATGCGCTTGTGCATGCCTATGGCGCTGCCTTCGACAATCCCGATCTGATCGTTGCCTGCGTCGTCGGCGATGGCGAGGCCGAAACCGGACCTCTGGCGGCAAGCTGGCATTCCAACAAGTTCCTCAATCCGGCGCGTGACGGCGCAGTCCTACCGATCCTCCACCTCAACGGCTACAAGATCGCCAATCCGACAATCCTCGGCCGTGAAAGCGATGACGATCTCCGCAAGCTGTTCTCGGGCTATAGCTACGAACCCTTCTTCGTCGAGGGACATGAACCATCCGCCATGCATCAGGCGATGGCCGGCACGTTTGACCAGGTGTTCGACCGCATCCGCGACATACAAAAAAACGCGCGCGAAAAGACGTCGTCCGAAGGCATGCCGCGCTGGCCTATGATCGTGCTGCGGAGCCCGAAAGGTTGGACCGGCCCCAGGCAAGTCGATGGCAAGAAGGTTGAAGGCTTCTGGCGGGCACATCAGGTGCCGGTCGCCAACTGCCGAGGCGACGAGGATCATCGCAAGATCCTGGAAGACTGGATGCGCAGCTATGATCCGGATGACCTTTTCGATCATAGCGGGCGGCTGAAGGAGGAGCTGCGGGCGCTTGCGCCCGGTGGCCAAAAACGCATGGGCGCCAGTCCCCACGCCAATGGCGGTCTGCTGCGCAAGGAGCTTTCGGTTCCCCCCATTGAGGACTATGCCATAGAGATCGGCGAGCGCGGCAGCAGGCAGGTACAATCAACCGAAATCCTGGGGCACTACTTGCGCGACACGCTGAAGCTCAATGATGCCAAGCAGAATTTCCGCATCTTCGGTCCCGACGAGACGGAATCGAACCGGCTCGGCAGCGTCTTCGAAGCCACGGATCGGGTCTGGATGGAGGCGATCGAGGATTACGATGTCCATCTATCCCGCGACGGGCGGGTGATGGAGGTGCTGAGCGAACATCTATGTCAGGGCTGGCTGGAAGGATATTTGCTCACCGGTCGGCATGGGCTTTTTTCGTGCTATGAAGCCTTCATCCATATCGTCGATTCCATGTTCAACCAGCATGCCAAATGGCTGAAGGTTTCGCGCGAATTGCCGTGGCGCGAACCGATTTCGTCGCTGAACTATTTGTTGACGTCGCATGTCTGGCGGCAGGATCATAACGGCTTTTCCCACCAGGATCCGGGCTTCGTCGATCTCGTCGCCAACAAGAAGGCCGATATCGTGCGCATCTATCTGCCGCCGGACGCCAATACGCTGCTGTGGGTGGGCGATCATTGCCTCAGGACCTATGACCGGATCAACGTCATCGTTGCCGGCAAGCAGCCGGAATCGCAGTGGCTCAGCATCGATGAAGCGGCCGCTCATTGTAAAGCCGGCGTCGGCATCTGGGATTGGGCGAGCTACGAGGACAACACCATCGCCCCCGACGTCGTGATGGCCTGCGCCGGCGATGTTCCTACCATGGAGACGCTTGCCGCCGTCATGCTGCTGCACGAGGCGATCCCCGATCTCAAGATCCGCACGGTCAATGTGGTCGATCTCCTGGCTCTGCAGGACCCGCAACAGCATCCACACGGCCTTGATCATCAGGCCTTCGACCAGATCTTCACGACCGATAAACCGGTGATCTTCGCCTATCACGGCTATCCCTACCTGATCCACCGCCTCACCTACCGGCGGACCAACCATGACAATATCCATGTTCGCGGCTTTATCGAGGAGGGCACCACAACGACGCCATTCGACATGACCGTGCTGAACGAGCTCGACCGCTACCATCTCGCCTTGGAGGCGATCAACCGTATTACCGGCCTATCGGCAAAGGTACCGGAGGTCTTGGATGGCCTGAAGGCAAAGCTCAGCAAACACCGCGATTACGTCCGCCTGCACGGCGAGGATATGCCGGAAGTTCGCGACTGGCGGTGGAAACGATAGAACTGGACTGACGTCGACAACAAGCCGGAAATACCGCCCTGCAACTGCCAACCGTCAGGATTTGGACGCGTGCTGCGGCTTTCCCTTTTGCTTGGTCGAGGCCATGTCGTGAAGCTCCTTCTCGCTCATGGAGTCGACCATGCTTTTCGACGCACCCTTCAGTTCGCTCTTCTTTCTTTCGCCGCGTTTGGCGGCGAGCGCCGCACCCGCGGCCATTTGCTGTGATTTCGATTTTGCTGGCATGATGATGTCTCCTTTGGATCAGGTTGAAATTTTGGTGGCTTAGCCAGCGAAACGCACCAGCAGGATCACGAGGACTACGGCGGCAAGCCCACCGATGAACACCAGACGCTGCCACCGTCGCTTCAGGATGATCTCGCCTTGACGGGCATCTTCTGCGGAAAACGTACGCGGTTCCTGCTTGTGCGAACCGTCTTGGTCCCTTTTGCTCATCGCAACCATCCCTCGGCGGTTGGAACCGCCGATCGTGTCAGCTTGCAAAGCGTGGCTTACGATTGGTAGCTGCCAGTAAGGCTTGCCTCTGCAAGCATGTGTTTCTTCACTTTCTGCCACATGGCTTCCGCGCCAGCAGCTTCGGGAAGCGTCATCCGCGGTACATCGAGCGCGGCAAGGCGGAAAACGTACCGATGCGGCGGATCGCCTGCCGGAGGACGCGGACCGTCGTAACGGGCATTGCCGAAATCATTCTTATAGAAGCGCAACGCCTGCTCCTGCATCGCATCCACGTTCTCGACCAAGCCACTCCATTCCGCCGGAATATTGGCGATGCCGCAATGGCGGAATGTTCCCGCCGGCGCATCCGGATCCTCGATGATCAAGGCGAAGCTTTGGGTCCCTTTGGGAGCGCCGCCCCAGGCAAGCGGCGGGAATATATTTTCCCCATCCAACGCGTATTTGCTCGGTATCGGCGCATTCTCAGCAAAGGCCTTGCTGATCAACGTCAAAGCCATTCGATCCTCCTCTTGCTGTCATGGATTCATGAGCCTGTGAAGTTCTGAACTTAAGGTGGAACACATCAGAATCATTATTGTTCCCCATAGGGAACATTCGCACTCATCCGCAGTTGTGGGAGCGTCCATGAAGGAGGAAAAAATGACGGACGAACGGTTCGAGTGGATCAGCAAGAGGGCCTACGCCATCTGGGAAGCAGCCGGCCGCCCCTGGGGCTGCAGCCACCATCACTGGGAACAGGCGGCCAAGGAGCGCGAGATCATGGAGAGAACGCGAGCCTCCGCCGACGGCGAGGAGGTGCTCGCGAGATTTCGACGGACGACTGTAATACGTCCATCCGCGAACGATGCTCAGGAGAGCGGGGAAGATACACTCTCCGACGACAGACGTGTCGGATAACTTCCAGTCATCGGCAGTTCCAGAGCCGTTCCGCTCCCATATCCGGTCCCCTCAAAGAGGAGCGGACATCCGCAACGCACATTCATCCCCCAAATCTCGGAAGCCTGCGTGCTAATTCTGCGTTCCGTCGCGATTTGGTTGGGCCGGTGTGTTCTTCGTTCCCTGCTGATTGTTCTCCGTTCGATCGGTTGGAGCGGGCTGAATGGATTGCCCTGCCGGCGGCGTATTGTCTATCGTGCCCGTCTGCGGCTGCCCGCTGGAGGAACTTATTGTCGGCGCCGGGTTCTGCGGTTTGTTGGGTTCGATATAACGACCCCAAACTTCAACGCCGGCCCATACGATTGCCGCCAGAACCAATGCCGCGATCAAGATGGTAGACAGGTGCGTACCACGCACGCCCTGGCGGGCCTCGGTCGCGGACAATGGCTTCTTCTGATCCTGGGGCTTCTTCGGTTCCTCGAATGCCATGGCAAGCCTCCATCTCTACAAATTCCATATGGACCTAACAGAGACGTCGAAAGATGGTTCCATCGAGGAGCACCCGCATCCGATCGGCATTAAACCGGAACAATGCGCTAAGCCCGGCGTTAGCCCAACGAGGCTACAGATCGTGCCAAGCGGACGCGATGGTGCTGAAGAATATGGAGATTTTTCCGCTTTCTCTCCATAGCCAACGAAACGGCAGTCGAGCTTCCTACCCATCCGATTTGTAGCCTTTCCAATGTTCGAGGAGATGAAAGATGGATAAGCCTTTGAAGCTTCACCGTCTGGTCTCCATCGCGGCCGACGACCCCCGCAAGCGTCTTTCGCGACAAAAACCATATGCCCTCATCGAGGTGAACAATGGCAAAGAATATAGTCAGCGCGGTGTCATCGAAGGCACCATCGGCGTCGACACCATCATCTCCACCCAGGTCTGAGTGGTCGCGCCTTTCGAACAGCCGCAGCATGATAGCCAAATCCGGACGCTTCCTGCTGATAACGGCGCTAACGGCTGTCATGTCATCGAATTTCGTGTTCGCACAACAGCAACCGAACGACGATCGATGCAAGGCAGAGGATACCAACCGGCAGGCTGACAACAAGCATGCGGAAAGCGGGCAGACGTCGGCGCCGGACGGCAATTCCAGCCAGAAGCTGTCCGACTGCGGCGGCGTGCTGAAACCACCGTCCGTTGGCGACAGCAAAATGGAAAAGCCCGCGCCGCAGGTCGGCAACACGCCTGTCATCAAGCCCGGCGATCAGCCGAAAGAACAGCAGAACGGCCAACAGCCAGGCGAATAATGCCGATCTGTCTTATGGCTTTGGTTCGGGTTGCTCTATGGGACCCTGTGTGACGGCACCCGAGTCTCGATTATCGCTCGACGTAAACGGCTTGATGACGAGAATCGCCAGAATGGACGCGATCATGAAGCCGAAAATGAGGAGCAGAAGCATTCGCATGTCGAAGTCCTGATCCTATGAGGATTTGCGCACGGTAAGATTGCTGTCATGCCCAGTTATGCCGCTGGCTTGCCGGGAGATCGCCTCGGCGCGCTGCTTGGCCTCGTGATTTTCGACGGATCCTTCGACAATGACGCGCCCGTGGCTGACGGTGACGAAGATGCTCGCCTCGTTGAGCAATCGATCGGCTTTCAACCTGCCTTCGATTTCGGTACGGATTTCCCCATCCGTTCTTTCCTGCACCAGCGTAGAGGTCTTGGCTGGCAGGTCTTCAGAGATCCTGCCATCCCCGACCTCCCCTGATCGCGAGATCGTTCTGATATCGGAAATCTTGACGGAAACTTCATCGGCCGTTTGCTTGCGCTGCCGATCGCATTCGGCTGAATCCTCGCAGCGTGCGTCATCGGTCCCATGCTCAGGCGGAATTTCCTCTGACGAATGTCGCTTCGTTTCCTCGGCTGCGATATCCCCCGAACCACCGGCTGCCTGATCAAGCGCCTGAAGTGTGCGTATATCGCCGCGATCCGGAGAATCCTTTGCCTGTTGCTTGGTTTCGGTCATGGTTTTCTCCCTCTTTGATTAGGGACAAACTTTCACCGCGGCGGAATGTTCCGATCTGGGACTTGTCTCAAGTTCCAGTGGTCAGCATTTCCAAAGATACGACCTTATAATGCTCTTGAAGGGACGTCAGCAGCTGCGCACCGCCGCCATCCAGCCCTGCCTGCCGCCATCGCACCTCGTAGGAAATATGCGCAACTGCCTCGGTCGAGCCCGCCGCCTTGCCGACAAAAGAGAAGACATATCCGAGCGGTTCAAGCACTGCCTGCATATCGGTGATCCCAACGCCGGCATCGCAAGGCCGCTCTATCACGATATGCGCCTTCTGCCTGCGCGGGATCAGCCTGTCGAACTGCTTAAGCGGCGATAGCACAACAAAGGCAATGAGAGCGCCGGCCGAACCCACAATAAGCTGACCGCCGCCGATGCACAGGCCGATGGCCGTCATGATCCACAAGGTCGCAGCCGTCGTGACGCCGGTCACGAGATCTCCGCGCTTGAGAATGGCACCGCCACCGATGAAGCCGACGCCGGTCAACACGCCGAGTGGAAAGCGCAGCACATCCATCGATGCAAAGGACTGGGACGTCTTGCCCACTGTGGACAGCAGGAGATTAGCCTGGATCATCGACAGGCACGCGGCAAGCCCGACGAGGATCGTCGTGCGAAACCCGGCCGCATGCCCCCCCATCTCTCGATTGATGCCGATCAGCGCCCCAGCTACGACCACCAGCACCAGACGGACGACAATATCCAACCAGCCCGCATCCACCCGCATGATATCGCTAAGGTCAGGCACGATGTCCTCCCAGGAAGTCTCACCACCGGGGGTTTCCAGTTGGGGAACATCGCAGACGGCGTTTCGTTCCATCCTCGATCGGAGCGCTCACGAAAAGCACAATAGAAGCAGCGTGATGACTTCCGGCTCCCTTGTCAGTTCGAGGGAAAGCGCCTAGCCAGAAGGTCGCGCGCGCCATCGCGCCTGGAACCGCTTCCTGCAATGGGAAGCAACCATATCGATTCGACACACCCTGTGAGGCCATATGATTTCCGGAAGCCGTGAAAAGGGACCCATTGCCGGGATCGCACTCGCCTGCGCGGGATATGCCTGCTTTTCACTTCAGGACGCGATGGTGAAGTGGCTCGTCGCCAGCTATGAAGTGCCCGAGATCCTCTTCATGCGCAGTCTGGTCATCGTGCTGGTTGCAGGCGTGCTCGTCCGTTACCGGCGCCATCCGTCAATTTTCAAGAGCCCCTATCGCGGCACGGTCGTCCTGCGCGCCGGGCTGATGCTGCTTGCCTGGCTGCTGTTTTACAATGCGGCCCGCTATCTGGGTCTGGCAGAACTGACGACACTGTACTTTTCGGCGCCGATCATCGTCGTGGTTCTGTCGATCTTCGTTCTCGGGGAGAAGGTCCATGCGGGCCGCTGGATCGCCTGCATAGGAGGCTTCATCGGCGTGGCGATCGCGGCAAATCCAAGCCATTCGCCCAACCTCCTGCCCGCCGCCATGTGCATCGTCGCGGGTTTTTGCTGGGCTTGGAGCACGATCCTGATCCGGCTCGTCAGCCGAAGCGAGACCACGCTCACCCAGATGTATGCCACGAGCCTGATATTCGGCATTGCCTGCGCCCTGTCATTTCCATGGACATGGAAGACCCCTGATGCGAGCGGCTGGGCGCTGATGCTGACCCTCGGCGTGGTCTCTACGATCGGGCAGTTTCTGCTCTATGAAGGCTTTCGATACGCGCCAGCTTCGACGCTGGCGCCCATCGAATATAGCGGTCTCGTTTGGGCTTTCGTGTACGGTTATGTGATCTGGGCCGAGATTCCGGCGACGAACGTCTTTGCCGGCGCCCTCCTCATCATCGCCTCGAGCTTCCTGCTCATCCTGTGGGAGCGCCGCATGGCGCGCCCACAGGAAAAACATGAAATACTGAGACGCCACCGGTAGATGGCCCGCCTGCTCTCGAAAACCGCAAGCCAGCCGCGCGAAAACGCGTGGCGGCTTTACGGCAAGGATACCGAAGATCGGGCTATCAATCGGCTGAAGCCGATCTGCCAGATCGCGCCGCACTCCGGGTCTTCGACCTGGCACACGCCGTTGTCCCGAAAAGCCGTCACATTGCTTTGCCGCCAGCCAGCCGGGCTGCGCGCTGCCGGCGGTTCGCCTCCAAAGCCCGCTGAAAATCCAGATCGGTTTGCGCGTGGTGACGGAGATCCTCGAGAAACTGAGAGACGCCATCAAGCGTATCGACGACGACATGTCGCAGACCGCCGCCAGCATCGATCAGGTCATGGCTGACGCTCACGCCGAAACCACCGGCGACCTTGCGAAACCACGCCGAGCGCCAGCGCTTGAAACCGTCGGGATCCGACTGAAACTCCGCAAGCAGGATCTTTTGCTGGTCAAGCCGCGCGAGGAACGCCTCAACCACGCCCTGCGAGCCGGCCTTCGGCCTTTCAGCCTTCCTTGCAATCCATTTTTCAAGAAACTGAAACCCGGGCTGCGAAGCCGTTGCTTCATCATGATCGATAACCGTCTCGGAATCCGGTGTCGGCTGCGCCGCGCAATCCGCGGGCGCAGACGCGCTTGGCTGCGTTTCCTGCTCCAGCGCCAGGGTCTGCTTGAGATCGGCAGCAAGCTCTCCCCAGATCGATCTTGCCGATTCGACTGGCTTTGCTTTCGTTCGGCGGGAGGATTTGATTTCGATAATGAAGGGTTTTGTCTGTTTAACCATGATATTTCAGTGTGTGCTCGACGACGGAGCGCAATTGATGGACAATCAGCATTGATGAGCGGCTGGCATTCTCTGAGAGCAGCGACCGTCGTGCGGCGATCGCTTGCGATCACTATGGGCCAAGGCCGTACACCAAACCGATCGATGAAGCAATCTCGCCGCTCCCGTCCAAAATAGCCGTCAGCACACCGGACCAGATCTACAGCAAAAACAAGACAGGCATGTAGCAAAGGTGAAGAATATCCACCTCTTGAAGCAGCATGCTCTTTCTGTCCGGCAAGGTGAAACTCGCATCTGCGCATTGCAGATCCCGCATCGTGTCGCTATGTTTTAGGAAGGCACACGAACAGCAAAGGAGGTTGCCTATGTCATCGCGGGACGCCTGATCCAGCAATATCAAGACTTCTGCCTTTCCAAAGGCATCAAATTCACACGCATAGACTCCGTAAGGCCGCACGATAATACCACGCTCTTCTGCAGCGCTGGGATGCAGCAATACAAACACCTCTTCTCCGACCCTTCCCATATTGGTACTGTCGCCAATACTCAGGCCTGCTTGAGAATGGGCGATCTCGACCAGATCGGGGACGGAACGCATTTCCTTCATTTCACGATGCTGGGGCTTTTCTCGTTCAGGGAAATGACTGTCGGCGACGCCATCGATTTCTGGCTCGAGTTTCTCGGAACCCTTGGCCTCGTGCCCGATCATGTCACGATCCATCCGGATCGCCTCGAAGAATGGACGCCGTTCTATCGCGGCCGCATTCCCGTTATTCCGGATGACGAATGCACCTGGAGCGACGGCAGCATCAGCGGATATTGCACAGAGTTCTATAAGGAAGGCATCGAAATCGGGAACATTGTCAATCCGCTCGGAACCTGTATCGACGTCGGTTTCGGCGCCGAACGCCTCGACATGATCGTGAACGGCACTCCGCCGGCTGATGCACTCGACACGTTGCGCGACACGGTCACGACGATCGTGGAGAGCGGCTACAAGCCGGGAAACAAGGAGCAGGGATATGTCTTGCGAAAGCTCCTTCGCCGCATTCATGTGATGGGCGGAGCACTGGACCATCCCTTTTTCGAACAGGAAGTCGTGCGTCAGGAACGATTGCGCTCCAGATATTTGCGCCTTCGCGAAAAATATCCCGACATGCCGCCGGAATGGTGGTTCGACACGCATGGCATCGATGTCGCCGACCTGCAGGCGATGAACGGAACGTAGCGTCGACTGATGATGAAGCGGCGAAGGAGATCGTGCGAGCGGTCGCCTTCGCCGCCCTTCCGGAAACACGTGAGGACGTGGAGCCGACCAATTCATGGGAAGTCGGCAAGATCCTGAATTTCCGGAGATCACTTTGTGCCCGCTGGCAGTGATATCGGAAGCTTTCTATTTGTAGCCGTAAAAAGGTGACGTGCGACCGGACGGAAGCGTCTCAATCATCATCCGCTATCTGCCTGCATTGCCTGAAAGGCGGCGCCGAAGCCGGTCAGAGAGATTGGAAGCTCCGCCATGTTTCCCTGCATCATCCGGATCGAGACTTTTCCCGACTTTTCCTTCATCAAGGCCGCTAGCATCTCGGGTGGGCACAACCCCTCCACCAGGCATCCTTGCGTGGTGCAGCGCGATACCTTCGCCATTGTCGAATATTTGCTGCCGAAGCCAATCTTCACACCACCCTGAATAGCAAAACCGAGCGGAAGAGCCATCTGCATGCCGACCTTCTTGTCCGCGGAACGCGCCATACTGATGACCATGAACACCTGCTTTTGATCCGGTGACGTCAATCGGTAGACGATCTGGCAGCGCGGCTTCATCGTTTTGTCGGCCGAACATTGCAATGTCCACGCATCGAACTTCTGTTCGCTAATCTGCGGACCGGCTGGCGCGGATGTAGCCGGAGCTGGCGCCACGGCATTGGATGGATTGGTCTTGCCGGCATCCGACGTTACATTTTGAGACCCCGATTGCGGCGCCTCTGAGCTATTATCAGCCCCAAGCGCGGAGGAAACACCCGCTCCACAAAGCGAGAAAACCACGCAACAGACGAATGTCTTCAAATATAAATTCATGCCATCCTCCCGATTTTGTTTGCAATTTTATAGTAAAATTGAAATAATGTCGAATACCGATCAATTTCAAATTCGTTTAAAGAAGATAAAATTTCGAAGAATTTCAATTCATTTATTCAATGCGGGAAATATAGGCGTTTAATATCCTGATAAAACGCAGGGGAACGATTCAGATGACATCAAAGCTCGTTGTCGGTTACTCCCTGATCGTCATGCTCGCGCTGACCGATGGCGCCGTATGCGACGAAAGTTATCTGCAACAGGCTTCCTCCGCGGAAGCAAATCCCGCCTTCGTCGAACAGCTGCCGGAGACATCCGTCATGCCCGCCCACCAGCTGCCGACTAATCGCCGGGCGACACCGCGCAAGCAAAGGCAGGCATCACGAACACAGGCAAACGTCCGATTGGTAAGCAGCATCTTTCCGAATGTCGGCAATGGCGTGACCGAGCGGGCCGCACCCGCACCGACCGATGGCCACTTGCCGACGGTTGGATCGGGCACAGTATCACGCTGACTGCATTTCGACGGCGGACAATGAGATATGCAGCGGGCGATCGTCTCGTGCGCGCGGCCAAAGCGAGACCGCCGATAAGAGCAGCAGCAAATATGGAACCGAAGGGTTTTCGGCCAGCTGAAATTTCGAGAGCGGCATGTTCGGAGCCGAGAATTCGATATCGGCTCGAGAGTGCGATTCAGGAGCAGTATCAACATGATGCATCCCAGTAAAATCATTGCTGTTACGACCACCTTGCTTCTTGCCGGCACGCTTGGCTCAGCCGATGTCCTGGCAAGCAGCCAACCCATTATCCGACGTTCCGGATTTTCTGAGACCCAAATTCCCCAGGTGAAAGGACGTATTCCGCCGAGGACGAACGGTAACCTGGAGAAAGGACCTGCCGCCAAGGCTCCGGTCAAACCAAATCCGAATGCCAGCATCCAGAATGGAGCGGCGACCTGCGGACCTGACAACGCACAATCTGAGATCTGCCGGAAAAAATGATCTGGCGCCGGCAACGATCATGAGCTCTTCGGCCTGTCCTTGACCACAATGGGCTGGGACGCAGCCTCCACGGCCGGTTGCGCTGCGCTGGCGGCGGGAACGGCGAGTGCCGGGCCGATCGGCCGACCGTTGGCATCGAGCTTGTACGTCATGGCTCTTTGATGCTCGTCCAGATATCGCATAAACGCCGCGCCGGCCGCCGCATCCCTGAATTGCCACAGCCCGTTCCTGACGCCCTCGAAAATCAGCGAATAGACTGCGAGCTGGATACCTTCCTGGACGCCCAAGGTCGTGGGCGCATTTCGTGTAATACCGCCCTCGATCTGGAGCAGCTGGTCGACGCCGACGAAGCGGAATGCCGATCCCTGCAGTTGGACGGAATAGATCGTCTTGGTGGTGCTGACCGAGGCCAGCACACGCCCCGTACTGACGCTGACGGCCCGCAAGGATACGGTCACAATGTCCTTGCGGTACTGCGTGTTTCCGCCGATCCCGAGATAATTGGCACCGATCCCGCCCGTCGTTTCATTGGAATCATAGCCGATGATACCGCCATCCAGCAGCACGCCAGCAAACCGGAGCGGCGGGATGCCGCCAGCCTTCGCGCCGTAAACCGCCGACCTGGTGTTCTGGATGATCTGCCGTTCCTGCAGCAGTGATTGCAGATCCGTGCGCTCGACGACATTGAACCAGTCGCCGTTACCAGCCTTGGTCAGCACGTCAGTCAACAGCTGCGCGCCGCCCTGCGTCAGAGCACGGGAATATTCGGCAAAGTTTTCGTTCGGTTTGTTCTGTCCCGTCAGATCGGGAAACGAATAGACCGCCACATCGAGCTTTTGTATGGGTGGCGGCAGACTCTCCAATGCCACACCTGACTTGGTGGCAGGCATAAGCGTCGCTGGAGTACTCATAGGGTCGAGGCTGCTGCCCGCGGCGGCGCAGCTGCCAAGACCCAACCCGCATAGAATGGCTGCGACAGGAAAACCAACATGTGACATGGCCGCTCGAATAAATCGCTCCCAACAACGCCGAACGATGACGCAATCAACTTGGCTCAAGGATTGGCCGGCACCTGGCCGCTCTGGATCACGATGACCGGAGATGTTCCAGTCGAACCCGTACCCTGATTAACGTTCCCAAGATTACTCAAGGCCTTATCGAGACCGGAGAGATCCGGCGTCTGCTGCTGCCCCGACTTGACGCCGGCACCCTGCGTCTGTGCCGTCGAAAGCAGGAATGAACCATTTAACGGATTTCCCCCGAATGTCGGATTGGTCGGCTGATAGACCAATTGCCCCGCCATAGCCGGCGCCGTCATCAAGGCTAACAAACCAACTGTAATCATTACCGCATCTATTCTCATTACTATTCCTCTCCCTTGTTTTCAAAGGCTGCTGCGCCCACTCAACGTTTGATAAGCAAGCCGCCACCCGGCAAACGCGCGATCAGCACATTGACAGGTGCCGAACCAGCAGGCTGAAGAACACTTACGTTCAGGCCTGCGCCATTCAGCAATACGACATTCGACTTCAGATTATTGCCGGATTGCAGGACGTTGATATTGCCGTAGTTCCCTATGATACCGGCAGTCGAGCTGTTACCCGTTCCTGACTGAAGGTGATACACGCTGTTGCGCGTTCCTATTTCTAGCGTCCTTGCCAGGTTATTGCCTCGTGGCACTATGATTGTTTCCGGCGTACTGGCCATACCTGCTGAAAGGTAGGACGACGAAGGATGATATTGTTGCTGCTGCTGTTGAGGCGGCAAATTTCCGAGTTGCACCGTCGTCGTGACATTTGCCGGGATCTGGGCGACATAGGCCGTCTCGGCTCGGCATTCCGTTGCAGTCTGGCAGAACGAAGCAGCCAAGACGAGAGCGGCGCCGAGCGCGGATTTCGTATCGTTCAGGCGTTTCATTCTGATAATTTGCATTGTGATGTACCTCGATCGGTTTCGATCAACAGTCTTGCACTCAGCTCTACCCCGTTTCCTGCATCGACCATTGTCGTGGCAAGAAGGTTCTCTGCTCCTGGCTTTAATGCGAAGCTACCTTGCTGAATGCTCTGGCTTGAACCTGCTGCGCTATGTTTGAAAAGAACCAGCCTGTATGTTCCGGATACTGCTACTAAAGACTTTGCAATCGCCCGCACCATAAGAAACTCATCCCTCCTGTCTGCTCTGATCAGGCACTCAAACTCGGCCTGAGACGAGGCAGGAGCGGCGTACGCGAACAACAAGGCCGCGGACAAGAAGGATTTCAGAAGCAAGATGAATGTTGATCGCCCGACATTGATTCCGGCATACATGGCTGGTTCAGCTGCATTAAAGGAGGAGGCGGACATTTGCTTTCACCTCCTCCATCGGCTCACTCAGTGCTGGACCGTAACGGCCGTGTTGCGATAGCCGAACTGGGCCGTAACCGACGTATTCGTCAGGCCGCTCGAGCTGGTCTGAGAGGTAACGGCATAGTTTCCCGAACCGATCTGGATGGTTCCCTGAAGGTTCGAACCGCTGACGGGGAACACGGTTTGCAGTCCCGATTGCGAGGCGATCGCGGTGTTGCGATAACCGGCCTGCACGATCATCGAATTGTTGGAGCCGAGCGGGTTGGCGATCTGCGATGTCAGAGCGGTGTTGCCGACGCCGAACTGCGCAGTGGTCGCCTTGTTCTTGCCGAAGAACGACGATTGACCCGTCAGGGCGAAATTATGCCCGCCAGCCTGGAACGTGTCCTGCGAGTTGTTGCCGCCCGCCTGATCGGCAAAGGATATGTTGCCCCAACCAAACTGGGTCGTCGATGATGAATTGCCGTTGAAGCCGATGACACCGAACTGAGAGGTGACGGCAAAGTTGCCGGCGCCGACCTGCAGCGTCGTCTGGTCGTTGCCGCCGCCGTCCTGGCCGACGATGGCGCCGTTACCCCAGCCGAACTGCATGGTACTGGAGTCGTTTCCGCCATGCTTGCCGTCGGTCTGGTTCGTCGAGGCGAAGTTCAAGCCACCGACCTGCAACGTGTCTTGGGAGTTATCTCCCTTGGACTGATCCGCGAAGGCAGAATTGCCGAAGCCGAACTGGGCGATCGTCGAGTTGTTGTCCGCGCCGTCCCGCTGCAGGGTCGAGGCGAAGTTCATGACGCCGGCCTGGAACGTGCTCTGATCGTTCGTCTTGCCTTTCTGGTCGGCGAAGGCGACGTTACCGTCACCGAATTGCAAGATGGCTGATGTGTTGGACTTGGCCTTGTCCTGATTGGTGACGGCGAAGTTGCCGACGCCATTCTGGAATGTCAGAGCATCATTATTGCCAGTGTTCTGACTGACGAAAGCACCGTTGAATGCACCCACCTGGCCGATAAACGATTCATTTTCGGCTGGCGGCGACGGGGGCCCGGCAAATGTCAAAGACGTGCTTGCCAGCAAGACGGCGAGAGCTCCAATCGTCCTCATGTGATCCTCCCTGTTCTCCATGACGGGGCAAGCGACCATTCGCCGCCCTCGAGCTTTTTAATAGGCCGCGGAGGGAGAGCCGAACAAGAGAACCGTTCGGACTAAGACAGCAACGCAGATCTATGTGAAATAGAAATAGCCTACCTCGAAATGAGTAACGGATTAGATGTGTATCGCTATGACGTATGAGTTATACTCTTCTTTGATTAGGCATTCTAACCCATATGAAAGCTAGATAAATACAATCCAGGTGTGCAGCAATTCATGCTACCCATAGATGGCTTCGATGAAAGGCTTGCCACATGATAATGGATTAGTTGACAGCTATGGCTACGTTTGACAGTCTCGTGGCATCCGAAGCAATCGTTAAAGTTGAGATTCAGCTCGGTCGAAAGCAGTCACCCAAGCGACTGCTTTTCGCGACACCAAGCTTCGTGAACTGGTTGAGCGAACGCGTAAGCAAAGACGAACCATCGTCGCTCGGTGCGGTCCTCAGACCTGTCGAGCAGCTGGATTTTCTTTTCTACACATTTGTTTCAGGGAAACCGCTCATTCATTGCCGACAATTCCGGGCAATCCGGGTCGAACGAAATGCGGTTTGGGAATTGAAGACCGTCGATTTCCGCATATTCGGCTGGTTCGTCATGCGAGACTGTTTTGTCGCTGTCTTTGGAGACTGGGCCGACCATGTGAAGGACCACGATCTTTACCGCGGCTATCGGCTGGAGGTGCGCCGATTGCGCCGCACACTTGGTGTGGATGATGCGTTGTGCGTAGAGGGAGTAAATCCGGAAGATGTCATTTCGGTTTGAGATAGGGGCGCGGGCGCGGGCGGCCAGCCGTTTCATCGCAGATGTCCGCAGCGACCTGGCCGCCGCCGTCCTCGAAAGGCGATCTCAGAAAGGGTTTACTCAGCAGCGACTTGCGGAGTTGGTCGGCGTCAGCCGAAGGGATCTGAATCGTTATCTCTGCGGGCAGACAGAGCTTCCGCTTCGTTCGATTGCGGATCTCGCCTGGGCGCTCGACAAAGAGATCCACATTGAGCTGTGCGACCCCAGGGGGTCTACAGCAGACGGTAGTGACCTCTCCGAATCGGAGACCCGGGCAGCTATCCATCCGGTTCGTTCCGGCGGGGCCGTTTCCTGGAGCTCTTCAAGGGCCATCCGCACGATAATTGCTCGCAGCAACAATGATCGGGACGATTGAAACACATGCGCTATGGATATTGCATATTTTGCGACGACGTTCGCACCGAAATCGGCGAAAAGCTCAGCTTCATCGGCGTCTATAGCGGCATCCTGATGCTGCCGGAATTCCCCTTTTCACTGCCGAAGTTCTGCGTGCATGTGAATCTGATCACCTTGGCGACGGAACCCTACCGATCGATCGTTTTGCGCTGCACCGCGCCCGGCGACCGTCAGCCGCTTCTTGAAGAGCGATTGGACGCCGCGCAGCTCAGCGAGCAGAAGGATGTCGTGGAGGACGCGGAAACGAGCGATATCCCGATCAATGTCGTCGTGGGCGCTAGCCTCGTCTTTTCACCGCTGAGATTGCGTCAGCCAGGCCTCCTGACCGTCAGCGCGATCATCGACGATAAGCCCGCAGAAATCGCCTCCCTGCGCGTCGCTCAACGCTGATCGAGAGCATTTCCGCTTTGGGCGGAGCGTAGGAAATGCTTCACCCCAATTGCTTTCACGCAATTGCGCACGCTAAACCGCTTTCCCTTTTGCTGGAATTACCAAGAGCCTGCATGTACTTCGGCCGCCAAACAATACCGGCATTGCCGAATGCGGTCGTCCTTCGACATTCCGTCGCAACGATGAGGATATTGCCCCGCTCGTCGCGCCAACGACACAAAGCTCAAACGCCGGAAAAACATGTCTACGGCGGCCGGTCTATCAGGGTGTCGGCAAGGCAGTTCAAATGTGCGGGAACTCGGCCTTTGCCTGTGATCTTTCGGCGGGAATCAGCCGCCGGCACTTTTCCGTCAACTGACTATGGCTTTAAGAGTCGGGGTTTTGCGAACCTGCCCTGCAAGGCATTCCCTGCGCCGGGGCCGATCGCTTCCAGCTGAAGCGACACGGCGCTTTCCGGCATTATTTACATGATCGATGGCCGCGGTCGGCCGGCCTGTTATCGAACGAGTTCCCGTATCTTGTAGGCAACTTCCGTCCGGTTCGTCGCATTCAGTTTCTTCATGATATTGCGAATGTGCACTTTGACCGTGCTCTCGCAAAGATCCATCTCATAGGCGATGATCTTGTTTGCCTTGCCTCGCCTCAAAGCCTCCGCGACGACGACTTCGCGTGGCGTAAAGAGGCTGTCTAGGCAGCAGTTGCGGCTGGCCACGGGTGCGATCGCCTCCTTGGCAGCCAGCAGGCTGCTTGCCGGCACGAAGACACCGCCCGCCCGTGCGAGAGCCACCGCCTCGGCGGCAACCTTGATTCCGACGCTGGTCGGGATGTAACCGCGGGCGCCGCACTCCAGCGCATGCAGCAACTGCGCAAGCTCGTCACCATCAGCGCCCACGATCACCGGGCTCGTCTGGAATCTTTCCACCAGAGCGCAGATCTTGGCACTCACATCCGCGTCGGAAACCTTGCGGCCGCCGATCATGAAGAGAACTGCGGACGGTAATACTTGCATATTGCGCATCTGCCATTCGTCGAGCGAACCCACGGTGACGATATGCATGGCGCTATCGCATTCGGTAAGACTTTTCGACAGGCACTCGCGATCGAGAGCACGAGAATCTATGAGAAGAATATAGTCTTCCCATTCATCGATCCCGGGCGTGCCGGATGCGATGAATGGCCTCAACGTGTCGGATGTCCGAACTGAAATGATGCGTGCGCCCGTGTCTGACGTGAGTTTTTCACTTGTGAGCGATTGTCCAATCATGGCCGTTACCCCCAACTTTTAAAATGGCCTTTGTATTTCTTGCAACCCTTAGAGTATTTACTCGATTTAAAGAGAATAACATCCGTTTAAGCCGAGGCTTTTCTTGAGTTCCCATATTTCTCCCCTCTTTTTAGGTTTATGTTACCGTAGTAATTGCTTATTTTGTTTTTCCGCGCATTAACATATGTTAATAATGAATTTAAATATTGGATAAAATAATTCTTTCTTGCTCCATTAGCAATGGAGACAAAGTATTGCTCAAACCATAGTTGTATCGAAACAGGATTCGTCGAAGTCGACGAGATCGGCTAAACGCGGCCGATCGAGAAAGGCGACAATGCCGTTGCGGAAGGACAGCAGGCCCGCTTCACGCATGTCCCTGAGGACGCGGTTGATGTGCACGGTCGACAGGCCGACCGCGTCGCCAATATCCGCCTGGGTCAAAGGACAATCGAAGTATTCTGCGTTTGCATAGTCTCGCGAGGTGCCGATGCGTGCCCCGAGCTCAAGCAGCAGGTAGCCGGTTTTCTCCAGAGCATCGCGCCGTCCTATGTTAGCGAGCCGCTCCGACATACGCGCCTGATGTCGCACCAGTTCAGCAATGACGATACGATAAAAAAACGTTGGCGCTTCGATCTTCGGCAGAGAGGTAAAGTCCGGGAACACCATCACCGTGACATTGGTGATCGCCCGCACGGTCTCGCGCGAAAGCGCCGTCAGGGATGTCGAAATCATATCGCCACGCAACACGAATTCCGTCATGAAGCGTGTGCCGTTCGGCAGCATCTTACTGCGCGAGGCCCACCCGTCGAGCACAAAGAGAAGGCGTGGCGTATCGCTGTCGTAGTCGCAGATCGCACTACCTGCAACAAAAGTCCGCGCTACACCACCGAGGCTGCGAATATGCTCAATTGAAAGCTGCGCTGCCATGCCGTCATCCCCTCGGACGAAAAGCATATTTCGAATGCTCCAAGTGCCATTCGAAAATATATTTTTCGTGAGTTCCAAGTATTTAATACCATAGAAAATCCACGATGTCTTTATTGCAAATCGATATCCGTTGTTCCTCGAATTTTTACCGCCATAGCGGGGCAAAATTCGAGGATTTTATGTATACTTTTTAGTATTTCCGTCCGCGTCACAAAATCTATACTAACCGCCTCTTGTATCGTTTTGCGTGCACCTATATTTGCGACATAGCGCATTGGTCGCGCTCGACCAGATGCCGCCGCATGTTGGAGATTCCGGCGCGGGCTTCCGAAATCGTGTCGCGATGGCGGCGCGCCTCTATGCCTTCCTGCTGTGCTGCCTTCAGGAGCAGGGCGACGTGCTTCGGCGGCGGCGATGTTCCCTTTATGAAGTAGGTTTCGCGCCCGACCGAGTTGAAGAAGCCTTCGACCTTCCTGTCCCAAGCCAAGCCGACATGCGGAATTCCGAGCGCATAGGCGGCAATGCAGGCGTGCAATCTGTGAGCTAGAACCACATCCGTCGACTGGATGATCTGGATGAGATCGATCGGAAGCCGCGGCCGTCTGGAAATATCAAGGGTGCCGGACCTGACGATACGATGCTTGGCGACAGAAGCACCGATACGCTCCGCAAAGGCTTGATCCTCTTTGGCTCCGTTGCAGAACAAGACCACATGCTGGCCGTCATCCAGGAGAAGTTCGATCAGATTCCGGTAGGCTTCAACATCGGCAAAGGGGATACCAGCGGTCTGAACGGCACCGTGCCGATACAGGACGATGGGATCTGTCACGCACAGACCTATGGTCAAAGGGCCTTTGAACGGAACGCGCGCACCCTCATGCCCCCGTGAGGCCTGGATCAGCAGTCCGGGATCACGCACGATCTTCGCACTAGGCCCATCGGGAAAGTGCTCGCGCCAGGTATCCTGCGCAAAACCGTCCCGCACCGAAAGATGAACAAGGCGCGCTTGCTTCAATCGGGCAAAGAGATGATATGCGGGCTCCGACCAGTGGCCGCCGACCCCAACCGCATAGATCGCCAGCGGCCGATCGTACCGTACGACGCAATCGAGCACAGCACCGATCTTCAACGGGAAATTGAGATCGTCGTCCTGAAACAGGTTCCCGCCGCCGATCACGACGGCATCGGCAACCGCAACCTTCTCTTCCCATTGTCCGCGAAGCGCGCGCAGCCTGCGTTCCAGGACTGCGCGAACAAGCCGCCGACGGGCGCCTGCGGGCAGTCGATGGAGCAATCCCAGCACGAGCCGTCTGCGGCCGCCATGGCCTGTCGCGAAGGCCTGACGTCCGGCAAGATCGATCGTCTCCACTTCGATCTCATCCCTGCCGTTCGCCAAGGCGGATTCGATGCATTCAGCAAGCAGCCCGTCGCCAAGGTTTTCGCTGTATTTGACGTTGAAGACGACAATCTTCATTGCAGCTCCCCGATGGTACGCAACTGCGGGCTGTAGTTGCTCCGGATCTGCAGTGCGCCGACACTCAGCGCGGAAATGCTGCCAGCGAGGATGTAGAACATCAGTCCGAGGTCATACACCGTACCGGACGTGGCCGCTGAAATGAGAACCGTGATGATCCCGGCCTTGGCGGCGCGCAGAACTGCGGTGGTTTCCCGCGATGATGGATGCGAGACGCGCAAGTCGGCCATGAGCAGCCGAGCGACGAATATCGCAAACAGCAGCGTGCCGAAGATACCGATATTGGACAGCAGCACCAGCCCGAAGCTCGACGCCCGCGCGCTTCCAAGGCCGGCGCCAAAGCCGCTCGTGTCCAGAAAGGCCTGGTAAGCCATGGCGTTCCACATGAAGCGCTCGCGCCCTGATTGACTATCGGCCTTCGAAAAGAGCATCTCGTCCAGAAAATCGTGCAGATTATGCGCGAGCTCCGGCATGACGATGAGAACGAAGAAGACGACGAGCGGCATGCTTGCCAGAATGGACACGATCAGAACGGGCCGGCCGGCGCCGGGTTCGCGACGGGAGGCAAGAAATGACTGCAGGCTGAGGATCGGCAGAATGGCGGCGAGCCCGACAAGTGCGGTCGCCGACGTCGACAGGATCAGCGCGACCAGCAGCAGACCTGCGCAAGTGCCGGTGACCTTCGAACGGATGCCTCCAAGCCAAAGGCTGGTGACGATGGCAAAGAGCACGAGCGTGAAATCGGCGAAGGCCGATGCTTCGGGAAACGTTCCTGAAATGCGCTTCAGCCCGCCCTTTTCGGCATTGGTCAGGAGCGCGTAATTGGCTGTCCGCACGAAACTCAGCAGAAAGTCCGTATGGGTGAAATGGGTCACTATATCGGCGAGCGCGAAGCCGAGATTGACACCGACGACAACCAGCATGCCGTTGATAAAGGCCGAAGGGGTGCCCTGACGCCGAAAGAAGGCAAAGGTCGTTATGAAGCAGATGAGGCCGCCCAACGCGTAAACCGATTGAGTGATATTGTTTGAAGAGAAGCGTAATGGCACCAACGCAATCAGATTACGTGCCCCTATCGATCGTTCGACCGTCATCGTCTGCGTCATGCCTTGGAACATGCGCGGGAAGAAAATCGCAGAGAAGATTCCGAAGGCCGTCAGAAGCAGCAGAAAGAAACCTGGACGCCAGGGAGCCAGGGCGCCGAGGAGCGGTCCCTCCCCGTGGGCCGCAAACAACCGTGCGGCGAAGAATATCAGAAACAGGCTCGGAACGAGCACCGATGCACCACCTAGACCGGGTATGCTAAAGGCTGCCGCCGCACCGAATACCGTCGACAAAACCATGATGATGAACGACCATCGCACAGGCGCGGTCAGCGCAACAACTCCTACAATCAGTGTTACGAGCCCCATGGCATTCATGTCTGGCAATCCGGTTGTTCTGCCTCAATGTCGCCGCAAACTACCACGGTGCCATGCAGCTGTATTTCCGCCGCACCTAAGCCTTTTGGTGGACGTTATGGCCGAAATACGTTCTATACCGCAGAAATTGTACCGTTCATGCTTGCATGCATGGATCAGTTCGCGCCGATATCTAATGTTCGATGCAGGAGCAACCGCCGCGTATTTCTTCGCGCGTCAATTGCGGCTGCATTAGTTTCGATCATGGATGTAGGAATTGTTCGCGCCGGTGATACGGGCGATACGCTCGATGTCAGCAGCATGACACTCACCTTTGAGGATGCCTTCAACGATCTCAGCATCTCCGCCTGGGGTCCTGGTACCCGCTGGATTTCCCACACACCATGGAATGGCGACTTCGGTGGTGCTCGCTTCTCGGATCCGAGCGGCGACTTTCCCTTCGCAATACAGGACGGTATGTTGCGCATTACCGCTGCACGCGACAGCAAAGGTCTATGGCGCTCCGGCTTGATTGCCTCGGTCGACGAGCATGGAAATGGCTTTTCTCAGCAATATGGTTACTTCGAGATGCGGGCGCGATTGCCGGATGGGCCAGGTGTCTGGCCAGCCTTCTGGCTTATCGGCAAGGATCGCTCGAAGGCTACCGCCGAGATAGATGTCATCGAATATTACGGCGATAAGCCCGGCGCCTACTCTTCGACGGTGCATGTCTGGCATCGGGATGGGCGGCACGATTCTGCCTTTTCCCGCGTCAACGTATTCGCCACCGCAAATCCTGCTGACTTGCACACCTATGGCGTGAAGATCGATTCCGATTTCATACGCATGTATTTCGACGGTAATCTCGTCTGGAAAACCAAAATTCCGCCAGAACATCGCCAGCCGATGTATATGCTCATCGACCTCGGTATCGTCGACGGCATATCCAAGATGGCCGCGGCCGACCCATCCTTCATGTTTGTCGATTACGTCAGAGCCTATCAGTTCAAATAGCCTCTGCACTATCGGACTCTCCAGCAATTCTTCCCGAACCGCAGCGACTACATGACCTTCGCCCGATGGTCAGGACTGACGCCGCGCATAATGCTTTCGGCCGGGTTGCGGCCGCCATGGCGGACCTTTCCGACAAAATGGCTACGCGCCCTTATGACTTACGACTTTCGGTGGTGCGGACAATCATCCCAATGACCAGCTGGTGCTTTTGCTCCAGCGTGAAATTCTGCGATCGACGACGAAGCATTTCGCAACATGCCGTCATCCATCGCAGGACAACTCGGAGAGCGATAATGATTGACCGCGAGGCGCAGGCAGACGCAATTGGCGCAGCAAGCATGCATTACGATCGCAGTCTTTGCCTTCATCAGATGCTGCGCGAACAGGCCAGAGCGGTACCGGAGGCAACAGCTCTTGTTTCCGGCGATATCCGCATCACCTATCGTGACCTGGATCGCATATCCGATGCGCTGGCATTGCATTTGATGAAGGCAGGCGTCCACAAGGCCGATATTGTCGGCCTCTTCCTGCCGCGCAGCGTCAATGCGATCATTTGTACGCTGGCTATACTGAAAGCCGGCGGCGCCTATCTCCCGCTCGACCCAGCCTTTCCCGTGGAGCATCTCGACTTCGTCATCGCGGAATGTGCTCCCAAGGTCATTTTTGTCGACTCCGCCCATGGCGAGAAGCTGGCCGCCGTGCCGAGCATGAACGGCAGGGTCATCGAAGCGGATGCCATTATCACGGAAATGGCGCGCCGGCCCGGCGCGACTATGCCGTCCATCGAGATAACGGGCGGCGATCTTGCCTATATCATGTACACATCCGGCTCGACCGGACGGCCCAAGGGAACGATGATCTGCCATCGCAGTATTTCGCGGGTCGTTCTCGATCAGAACTATATCGATTTCCACCGTAATGACGTCGTCTTGCATACGGCCACCATCTCCTTCGACGCATCGACACTCGAAATCTGGGGTGCGCTCCTCAACGGCAGCGCCTTGGCAGTCATGCCCGATACCGATTTCTCGATTTCACGGCTGTCCGATTTCATGCGGGAGACAGGCGTCACTATCGCCTTCCTGACGACGGGGCTGTTCAATCTTTTTGCTGATCATGCCCGCGTAACCCTGCCAAAGCTTCGCCATATCCTCTTTGGAGGCGATGTCGGCTCGGCCGTTCACGCTCGCCGCTTTCTGGAGCGCTATCCCGGTTGCAGGCTCACCAATGCCTATGGGCCGACCGAAACGACCGTCTTTGCCACCGCTTTTCAGGTTCTGCCAAGCTTCTCGGGCACTGAGCTGCCGATCGGTAAGGCAATCGCTCACACCGGAATCGCGATATTAGACGAGGAATTGCGTGTCGTTCCTCCAGGCATTGAAGGCCAATTGGCGATATCGGGGGACGGCCTCGCCATCGGCTATTTCAAGCGACCGGAGCTGACGGAACAGAAATTCGTCACCATCGAAACCAGGGATGGCGTGACGCGCTTCTATCTGACGGGCGACGTGGCCTGCCTGAAGCCGGACGGCACCGTTACCTTCAAGGGACGTCGCGACCGGCAAATCAAGATCAACGGCAAGCGCATTGAACTCGATGAGATCGAGGCAGCACTCCGTCGTGACCCACGCCTTGCCGACGGGATCGTGCTTTGCCACATGCAGGGCGAGAACCTCAAGCGCATCGTTGCCTATCTGTGCCCGAAGGAAAGCCATGTAGGCGCGGGCGCCGATCTGGCGCAGAGCGTCATGGCGACACTGCGCGCGGCCCTTCCCGCCTATATGATTCCGAATGCCACGGTCATCGTTGACGCCTTGCCGCTGACGCCGGCCGGTAAAGTCGATCGTTCGAAATTGCTACCTCCTCCGGTCGAACCCAAGACAAAGCCCCAAGATGTCAGGAGCCGGACGGAGGAACTGCTGATGACGCTATGGCAAGACGCGTTGGCGCTCGACGGCGTCGATCTCGACCGGAACTTCTTTGATCTCGGCGGCACCTCCCTTCAACTGATGGAAATTCATGCCGGTCTCGAAGAGACGCTCGGTCACGCGATTGATGTGGTTGCGCTGCTGCGTCATCCGACCATTCGCGAACTCGCACTTCACCTAGATGGCCGCACATCCGGCCCAAGCCGTCTTGCCGCCGCGGCGCAGCGTGCCGCGCTGCAGAAAAAGGCGATCTCTCATATCCGCAGGAGCTCCTTATGAAAGGGAATCACCAGGACAATGGCAATCAGCGTGATTTCGAAGACAATGAGGACCTGAGCGAGCAAATTTCCGGGCATATCGCCATTATCGGCATGTCCGGCCGCTTTCCCGGCGCCCCCTCGGTGCAGGCGCTCTGGCAGCTTGTAATTGAAGGAAAGAACGCCTTTTCGCTTTTTTCGCCGGATGAGATCGAAGACGCGTTTACCGACGAGGAACGGGCACAGCCGAATTATGTCGCCGCAAGGCCCCATCTCGACGGTGCCGATATGTTCGACGCCGAGTTCTTTGGCATGTTTCCGCGCGAAGCCGCCGTTACCGATCCGCAGCACCGGATCTTCCTCGAAATATGCTGGGAAGCCCTCGAGGACGGCGGCTACGATCCACAACGCTATGACGGCCTGATCGGGGTTTTCGCCGGCTCTTCGATGCCGACCTACCTGATCAACAATGTTCTGCGCGATCGCGCCAAGGCGGAAGAATTCACATCGAACTACCAGATCGGCTGCTTCCATGAGCTTGTCGGCGCGCTCAACGACACGCTGGCGACCCGTATCGCTTATAAATTCAACCTGCGCGGTCCGGCTTTCACAGTGCAATCCGCCTGCTCAACCTCGCTTCTCGCGGTTTCCCAGGCATGCCAGAACCTGCTGACCTATAGCTGCGACATGGCTCTGGCCGGCGGCATCTCCGTCACCATTCCGCAAAAGCGAGGCTACATCTACCAGGAAGGCGGCATGGCCTCACCCGACGGAACCTGCCGGCCGTTCGATGCCAACGCCGCCGGAACGGTTTTTGCCAGCGGGGCGGGCGTCGTCCTCCTGAAGCGGTATGAAGATGCGCTCAAGGACGGCGATCACATCTATGCGGTCATTCGCGGCTATGGCATCAACAATGACGGCAGCGACAAGGTGGGCTTCACGGCACCGAGTGTGGAAGGCCAAGCCGAAGCGATTGCCACGGCTCTCGCAAATGCGGCCGTCGATCCCTCGACCATCGGCTATATCGAATGCCATGGCACCGCGACACCGCTCGGCGACCCCATCGAATTCAACGGATTGACGCGCGCCTTCGCGCAGGATGGGTCGGAGCCGGCCACTTGCGCGCTCGGATCGGTCAAGGGCACCATCGGTCATACCGACGCAGCGGCCGGAGTGACAGGCCTCATCAAGACGGCCTTGGCCCTGCGCAGCGGGAAAATCCCGCCGATGCCCAATTATCAGCAGCCCAATCCCCGCATCGATCTTGGGAAAAGTCCCTTCTACATTCCGGCAACGGCAATCGAGTGGCCACAGGGACAAGCGCCACGAAGGGCGGGTGTCAGCGCTTTCGGCGTAGGCGGAACAAATGTTCACGTCGTTTTGGAGGAGCCTCCCTACCCGCCGGCTCCGTCGAAAGAGGTAGAGGGGCCCCACATTCTCCCCCTTTCGGCCCGCAACAAGCAGGCGCTTGCCGAGATGCGCGCCAATCTGAGCGACCATCTCGCCGAAAACCCGAAGCTTTCGATGGCGCAACTGGCCCACACGCTTCAAACCGGACGGCGTGAGTTCGGCCATCGGCTGGCCGTTGCCGCTGAAAATATCGAGGAAGCGATCCTCAAGCTGACGACGGAGAGCTACCAGCCCCTCGTCGCCGCCGATCAGCCGTCCGTCGCCTTCATGTTTCCCGGCCAAGGCGCGCAATATGTCGGCATGGGTGCCGGACTTTACCGCTCGGAACCGGAGTTTGCCCGCTGGATCGACCGCGGTTCCGAACTTTTGAAGATGACGCTCGGGCTCGATCTGCGCGACTACATCTGCCACACCGGCTCAGCGACGCAGGCCATCACCGACGAGCAGCGTGAAACCCGCATCGCGCAGCCCTGCCTTTATCTCGTCGAATATGCTCTTGCCCGATTGTGGCTCAGCCGCGGCGTCAAGCCGTATGCCATGATCGGTCACAGCGTTGGCGAGTTCGTTGCCGCTACGCTCGCCAACGTCATTTCGTTCGAGGATGGCCTCCGTCTTGTGGCCAATCGCGGCCGGTTGATGCAGCATCAGCCGCAAGGGGCGATGGTATCTGTTCGTGCCGATGCGGCAACGACGGCCTCCTATCTGCACGGCGCGGTGGAGATCGCCGCGATCAACGCCCCGAAACTTTGCGTCATCTCCGGTCCGTTTGCTGATATCGAGACAGTTTGTGCAGCACTTTCGGAAGCTGAGATCGCCTTCAGCCGGCTGCACACATCGCACGCCTTCCATTCCGCGATGATGAATGACGCAGCGCTGGCGCTACGCCAGGAGACCGAGAAGGTCACCTACGGCACGGCCACCATCCCCTTCATTTCCGGGGTCACGGGCGATTGGCAGACCGCCGAATTGGCAACCTCCCCTGATTACTGGGCCATGCATTGCCGTGACGCCGTTCGCTTTGCCGACGGGCTTGCCACGCTCTGCCGCGACCGCAAGCCGGTTCTTCTCGAAGTGGGACCAGGGCGTACGCTGTCGGTCTTTGCCGCACAGACGATCGCACGCGACAATCTTGCCGCGATCGTACAAAGCCTGCCCGAACATGATCGGGCGTCCGCCGCTGCGGCAACGCTTGCAGAGGCTCATGGCAAGCTATGGATGGCCGGCTGCCGCCTCAACTGGCCAACCTATCCTCCCGCCGCACGGCAGCGACTATCCCTGCCGACCTATCCCTTCCAGCGGCAGCGCCACTGGATCGATGCTCCGCCACCCAGCCGTCGCGCGTCGACCCAGCGCCCGAATGCCGAAACAGACAGTCGGCCAATCGCCGAACCTTTTGTCTCTGACGTCAACCTTATCGGGGAGAATCGAGCAATGAACGTTGCAGCACCCATTTCCACCTCCAACCGTCTGCCGCAATTGGAAACGGCGCTTCTGACCTTGCTCAGCGACATGTCGGGCGAAACGCTTGGGCCGGACGAGCGGGCAGCGACCTTCCTGGAGCTCGGCTTCGACTCGCTTTTCGTCGGCCAGTTCGCGCAGCGCATCGAGAAAGACTTCAAGGTCAAAATCTCCTTCCGGGAATTGCTGAGCGATATTCCCTCCGTCGCCGATCTGGCCGTTCATCTCGATCGGCAAATGCCTCCTGAGCCGGTGAAGACGGCCGATCCGTTACCGGCAGCCTCTCCCATCGCCGCTGCGGCGATGCCGATCATGCCGGTATCGGCATCCGCACCAATGACGGCGCCCGCTCCGCAAGTCGCATCGATCTCGGCTGCGGCATCGGATCTCGCCACGGTGCTGCAATCGCAGATCCAGATGGCGCAAACGTTATTTGCCCAACAGCTGTTGATGTTGCAAGCCATGCAGGGCGGTGCTCCGGCTGCCGTCGTACCAAGCGGGCTTCCCACATCGCCTGTCTTCCCCGCAGCGCCCGTCTTGCCGGCGCCGCAAGCTGCAGCAAGCCAGCCCTCGTCCACTCCCGCCGCAGCTCCCGTCGAAAGCGATTTCGGTACCGAGCGCATCAAGCTCTATCGTCCGAATGCTAAAAGCGTGACATCGGAGATTTCCGCCGCCAAGCAGGGTTTCATTACCGATCTCACCAAGGCCTATGAAACCAAGAATGCCAAATCCAAGGCATTCACGCAGGAGCATCGCGGATACCTGGCCGACCCCCGATCCGCATCGGGCTTCCGCGCCGATTGGAAGGAAATGGTATTTCCGATCGTCTGCGATCATTCCAAGGGCGCCCATATCTGGGATATCGACGGCAACCAATATGTCGACCTGGTCAACGGCTTCGGGCAGACAGCCTTCGGCCATGCACCTGATTTCGTCATCGCCGCCGTCAAGGCTCAGGCCGACCGCGGATTTGCGATCGGCCCGCAGACGCCGCTTGCCGGCGATGTCGCAAGGATGATCGCCGATGTGACCGGCCACGAACGGGTGACTTTCTGCAATACCGGCTCGGAAGCGGTCATGGCCGCGATGCGGCTTGCGCGCGCCGTCACCGGCCGCGATCGGGTCGTGGTCTTTGCCAATGACTATCACGGCCAGTTCGACGAGGTTCTGGTCAAGGGCCGCAATCGCGCCGACAAGCCGATCGCCCTGCCGGTCGCCTCCGGCATTCCGATGGCCTCGGTGTCGAACATGACGGTCCTGCGCTATGGTGCGCCGGAGAGCCTCGATTTCATCCGCGCCAATGCGACCGATATAGCGGCCGTCATCATCGAACCGATCCAGAGCCGCCATCCGGAACTGCAGCCGCGCGAATTCGTCCGGGAATTGCGCGATATCGCCACTCAATCCGAATTCGCACTCGTCTTCGACGAGGTCGTCACCGGCTTCCGCGTCGATCCCGGCGGGATGCAGGCGATCTGGGGCATCAAAGGCGACATGGCGACCTATGGCAAGGTCGTCGGCGGCGGTATGCCGATCGGCGTGCTGGTCGGCAGCCCGCGTTTCATGGATGCACTCGACGGCGGCCATTGGACTTACGGCGACAATTCCGTTCCCATGACGGCACCGACATTCTTTGCCGGCACCTTCGTCCGTCATCCGCTGGTGCTTGCCGCCGCCGAAGCCGTGTTGCATCACATCCAGGGAGAGGGTTCGGCCCTCTACGGCCGTGTCGCCGAGCGAACGGAGGCACTCGTAGCCGAAATCAAGGCCGATCTTGCCAGACGCGGCATCGCCGATGTCGTTCATGGCTACAAGAGCTGGTTTGCCACCGACTTCTCCAGTCAGGACCCCCTCGGCGCGCTGTTTTATGCGCAGATGCGACTGAATGGCGTCCATATACAGGATGGTTACCCCTGCTTCCTGACGACAGCCCACAGCGAGGACGACTTCCGCTCCATCGCGAAAGCCTTCCGCGACAGTCTCGATGCCATGCAGGCGGTCGGCATATTCACGGCAATCAAGGAGCCATCCCAACCCGCAATGCCGGTACAGGCATCTGTCGCAAGGCCGCAATCCGCACCGCTGACGGAAGCGCAGACGGAAATATGGCTTGCAGCCCAAGCGGGTGACGAAGCCTCCTGCTCGTTCAACGAGTCCTTCTCGCTAACGCTGGAGGGAACCCTGGACGAGACGGCCATCCGGCAGGCGTTCGATACGGTCATTGCGCGTCACGACGCCTTCCATATTCGCTTCGACCGCAGCGGCGAGTCTTTCCGCTTCATTCCGGATTTCAGGCTCGAACTGCCACTCCTTGAAGACATCGATGAGCAAGGCCTCGCCATTCTCATCGACGATGATGCTCATACGCCCTTTGACCTGATCAACGGCCCTCTTGTCCGCGCCATCATCATCAGCTTGGCACCCGAAAAGCATGTGCTGGTCTTCACGGCTCATCACATCATCTGCGACGGCTGGTCTATCAACACTTTCATCGAAGAACTGGCGACGGCCTATGAGGCCTACAAGGCCGGCAATGTTCCGGACTTCCAGCCGGCACTTTCCTTTGCCACCTATTCGACCGACCTTTCGCCCAGGCCGGAGAAATCGCAGGCGACCGAGCAATTCTGGCTCGATCAGTTCAAGACGGTTCCCGATCTTCCCGATCTGCCTTTGGATCGCCCGCGGCCGGAATATCGCAGCTTTGCCGGCGGAAGCTGCACCGGCTATATCGGCGCCGACATCTACAAGGCGCTGAAGAAAAGGGGGGCGAAGTCGGGCGCCACACTATTTTCAACGCTGCTGGCGACCCTCCAGGTGATGGTATCACGGCTATCGGGCCAGGACGATATCGTCATCGCCATTCCCTCGGCCGGTCAAAGCCTGCTTGACGGCCAGATCCTCGTCGGCCATTGCGTCAATCTGCTGCCGTTGCGTCAGGCTGTATCGCTGACAGAGCCGTTTGCAGCGCATCTGAAGGCAACGCAGCAGCTCGTCTTCCAGGCTTTTGAACATCAGGATTACACCTACGGCACGCTGGTGCGCAAACTGGATACCAAGCGTGATCCACGCCGCCTGCCGCTCACCGAGATCCAGTTCAACCTCGAGCGCATGGCCGGCGGATCGTCCTTTGGCGATCTAACGCCGACTATCGAACCGAATGCAAAGGCCTTTTCCAACTTCGACCTGTTCTTCAACATGATCGAGGCGAGCGACCACATCCGCATCGATGTCGACTACAACGCCGATGTTTTCGACCGGACGACCGTGGAACGATGGATCGGTCATTTCTCGACGCTGGCGGCAGCCTTGGCCAAGGACATGGATCACAAGATCGGCGAGCTGCCTCTGCTTTCCGCGGCGGAGAAGTCCTGGCTGGTCGACGATCTCAATCGGACGGCAATGCCTTACGATCACGATCAGTTCGTCTTCTCGCTCTTCTCCAGGCGTGCGGCCGAACATCCGGATGCCGTTGCGGCTCAACATGACGGCCAGTCGATCACTTATGGCGAGCTGGAAACCCGATCGAACCAGCTGGCCCTCTACCTCCAGATGGCGCTTCCCGACCCCGGCCAGCGGATTGCAATATTGGTCGAGCGTTCGTTGAATATGATCGTCGCCCTCCTCGCCGTCATGAAGGCAGGGCATACCTACGTGCCGATGGATCCGGCGCATCCGGAACCACGCCTGCGGCAGACGCTGGAAATCGCCCGCATCCGCGGCCTGATCTGCGACAGCGACGACATGGCTCGGCTGGCATCGGCGGATATCCCTGTTATCCGACTCGATCAGGATGCCAAGGCGATCAACTCGATGACCGGCCTTCCGCTGAAAACCCTGCCCATCGATACCACAGCATCGGCCTACATCATCTTCACATCCGGTTCGACCGGCATGCCGAAGGGTGTCGAAGTTTCGCATCGGTCCCTGACGAACTTCCTGCTCTCCATGGCGAAGGAACCAGGCTTTAGTGCAGAAGATACGCTGGTCGCGGTCACGACGATCTCGTTCGACATAGCGGGATTGGAACTCTACCTGCCGCTGATATCGGGCGGTAAGGTCGTCATCGCTAGCCGCAGCCAGGTCCAGGACGGCTTCGAACTGGTCAAACTCATCTACGAACACGATGCCACGGTGCTGCAGGCCACGCCAACGCTTTGGCAGATGCTGGTCGAAGCTGGCCTAAAGGAGAGACGGACACTGAAGATGCTCTGCGGCGGCGAGCCCCTGCCCAAGGAATTGGCGCGCTCCCTGCTTCAGATCGGCGGCGAGCTCTGGAACATGTACGGCCCGACTGAAACGACAATCTGGTCGTCGCTGCAGCGCATCACCGATGCGGACCAGCCGATCACGATCGGCCATCCGATCGCCAATACCCAGCTTTTCATCCTCGACCAAAGCGAGAATATCGCGCCGGTCGGCGTCATTGGCGAGCTGCACATCGGAGGCGACGGGCTTGCCGAGGGCTACTTCGATCGCCTCGATCTCACCGAGAAGGCTTTCGTCCCGCATTGCTTCGCCATCGGCAGGCCGATGCGGCTTTATAAGACCGGCGATGTCGGACGGCGGCTTGCCGACGGCTCGCTGCAGCTGCTCGGACGGCGTGACCAGCAGATTAAGCTGCGCGGCTTCCGCATCGAGCTTGGCGACATCGAGGCCGTCATCTCCAAGGTGGAAGGCGTGCGCCAATGTGCGACCGTCGTCGCCGAAAACGCCAGAGGCGATCGTTCATTGGTCTGCTACATCGTGCCGACTGCGGAGGGCGGCGATGCACTTGCAGTCGATATCGCGGCACATGCCAAAGCCAATCTGCCGGCGCATATGGTGCCAAGCTTCTGGGTGATGGAAAGCGAGCTGCCGCAGACCGGCAACGGGAAGCTCGACCGCAAGACCTTGCAACAGCGCGGCGTGCCGCAGCGTGGTGCCGCGCCAACCAAGGTCCAGCCGAAAACCGAGATGGAACAACGGCTGCTGGCGATCTGGCAGGACGTGCTGAACCTTGGCGACATCGGCATCGACGACAATCTCTACGCGCTGGGTGCCGATTCACTTGCCATATTCCGCATCGCTGCCCGCATGCGCGACAATGGGCTGTCGCTCGAGGCAAAACATCTATTGCGCCATCCGACGATTGCCGCGCTGGCAGCCTTTGCCGACAGCCAGGCGGAAGCTCTGTCCGATCCTGTTCAGCTTCACATTCCATCACTGCGAGATTTTCGTAACGGCGCACGCCGCGGCCTGGGGGCATCTCTATGAGTACAGTCGACAATAGTCCTAGCGGTTCCCTCGCCGAACCGCAGATCATCGGCGAATTTCCCTGTACGCAGACACAGCTGCGCTGCTGGATTCTCGATCAGCTCAATCCCGGCAACCCGGCGCTCAATGTCGCGGTCCGGTGGGAAATCCGGGGTTCATTCAAGGTCGCGACCCTCGAAGCTGCATTTCGAAAGATCATTCAGCGTCATGAAATATTGAGAACCTGCTTCATCGAAAAAAGTGGTCAGCCCTTCCAGCAGGCCGTCAGCGACGTCAATTTCAAGATGTCGGTGATCGATCTGCGCGGCATGCCGCCGGAGCAGCGCCAGGCACGGATATTGTCGATCGGCGAGGAGACGGCGCAGGCGCCCTTCGATCTCGGCATGCCGGGCCTATTCCGCGTCACGCTGCTGATGGCGGAAAACGAGCGTGGCTTCCTGCTGATTACGGCCCATCAGAGCTGCTTCGACGGCTGGTCGATCCGTGTCCTCGGGCGGGAGGTCGGCGAAATAGCCGCCGCAATCGATGCGGGGCGCGCACCTGTCCTGCCCGAGCTGCCCTTGCAGTATGGTGACTATGCCCTCTGGCAGCAGGAATATCTGCAGAGCTACGGCTTCGAAACGGAAAAAACCTTCTGGCGCGAAACTTTGCTCGGCGCCCCTTATTTTGAAGTTATTTCCGACCGGCCTCGCGGTCAGGTCAAAACCAATCACGGCGATATTCTCTCCATTGTCCAGCCACCCGCCTTCACCGATCGCATGGATGCAGCCGCGCGCGCGCATTGCGTGTCGCAATATAGTTTCGGCGCGGCCGTCCTCAGCGCAGCCCTTCATCGCTTGACCGAGGCACCGACCGTGCTCTTCGGCTCGCAGATCGCCGGCCGCGAACATAGCGATCTGGAGGATATGATCGGCGTCTTCATCAACAATCTGGTGCTGCGTTTCGATTTCGGCTCCGATGTCAGCTTTGCCGAACATATTCGCTCCGTCAGCGCGACGATCGAAGGGGCGCTGAACCATCAGCGCATGCCGTTCAACAAGCTCGTGGAACTGGTCAATCCGGTGCGCGATCCCGCACGCAACCCGCTGATCTCGGTCAACTTCAATCTGCAGAAAGCCTTTCTCGAGGATCGTCGCTACGGCGGCTTCGAGCTGATCAGCTCGCCCTCGCAATCCCCCGGCGTCATCTACGACCTCAGCTTCATCATGATCGGACGGCCGACCGGCTGGCGCATGTCGATCGAATACAATGCCGACCTTTTCGAAGCCAGCACCATCGAAAGCCTCCTGCAACTATGGAGGAACGCTTATGAAATTGCTCTCGATCGCCCTGAGGCGCCGCTTTCTTCGCTCATTGCGCCGGACCGGCACCTGGCAGCTGCCGCCGAGACTGCGCCGATGGATGGCGCCGTCACAGGCAAATCGCCACCGAATACGCGAATGGAAGCGCTTGCTGAAATCTGGAAGGAAGTCCTACAGGTTCCGCAAATACGCCCGGATGATGATTTTTTCGCGCTCGGTGGCCACTCGCTTCTCGCGCTCAGGCTATTATCGGAAACACGCGCAAGATTCGATGCAAGCCCGACATTGCAGCTTCTATTCAAACAGCCGACGTTTGCGGGCTTTGCAGCTGCGATCTTCAACAGCGAGGAGATCGAGAAACCGCGGGAAAAAGCAGTAAACCCGTGGGAATTGATTACCTGCAAACATGGCACGGGGACCGGGACAGTCTATACCCTCAACCATCCATTCCTGTACTACCGTCTTGCCAATGAATTGTCGGACGAGATCTCGGTCTACAACGTCAACATGTTCCATGCGGATCTGACGGGCGGCCTGGACCACCTCAGCATCGAGGATATCGCCGGCCATGCGATCGATGCCATGCAGATCGACAAGGCCGCGGGCCGCATTGCCATCGTCGGACTCTGCGTCAATGGCGTCCTTGCGATGGAAATCAGCCGGCAACTGCGCGAAAGAGGCATGGATGTCGGCGTCACGGCCATCATCGATGCCTGGGCTCCAGGCTATTTCGCTTCCCTGCCGAAGCGGGAGCAAGCGCGATGGCATCGGGAGCGACGGCGCAAGCGTCTTGCCTATTTCACCCGGAAACTGCTGTCCCGCCGTATCCGGCCGATCGACTATCTCAAGGAGTTCGAAGTCTCCCTAGCGCTTCTGAGGATCTTCGGCGTCAAGGCCGGTCAATATTCTCCGGAAGAAGAGGCGAACGAGGCCGTTACGAAATTGCTGGTGACGGCAGCGCGTCGCTATAAGCCGCCGCAGACAAAGGATGAGAGCGTCGTTCTGCTTCGAAGCAGCGCGACCCATCCTCGGGCGCGCAAAATGCTGTTTGGATGGGGTGAGGCGGTCGGAGAGGACTGCATGGTGGTCGATATCGATGGCTGGCACGAGGATTCGCTGACCAGCAATGGTATCCGCGACCTGGCGTCGACGCTCTCGGGAAAACTCGCGGATGGCTAGATCAACTCCGGGAAAAGTGCATCGCGGCTTTCAATCCGGAATTACGTGAAAACACAAGGATAGAGCGCTTTCGCGACTCGAAAAAGCGGAAAGGCTTTAGGCAGCCGCCAATGCCTCGGACCATATCCGGCAAATGGTCGAGCCATAGAGGAACAGTCATGAACGAGACTAAGCCATTGAGGGTCGGCATTCTCGTCGCGCGCGGACGTGCGCTCGAAAACTGGGAGCTGATGATCCTGGACCGAATTCTGGGTACCCCGGGTCTGGAGCTTGCAGCCGTGCTGACCCATCCTCATCCGTTCGGCGACGGCAAGGCATCGAAGCTGTTGTCCTGGAGTGCGCGATTGGAGACTCAGGCTCTTGCGCGTCAATCCGTCTATTCGCCAAAGCATTTCAATAGCCGGCGTCATTTTATCGACTGTTACGAATCCGATGGCGACAAGACAAGCACTCCCGACAACATCACGGCGGCATCGCTGCGTCGTCTGAAATTGGACCTCGTCATCCGCATGGTTCCAATGAGCATGGGCGACGAAGCGATCGCGGCTCTCCCATTCGGAGAATGGGCCTTCAACCTCTCCGATCGGCGATCGGCAGATGTGGATTGGTACGGCTATGCCGAGGTCCTTGCCCGTGCGCCGACTGCCGATCTGGTCCTCTATGCCAAGTGCAGCGGCAAAGCTGGCAGATTCGAGATTGCGCGGGCGTCATTCAACATCAAGCCCAGTGCAGCGCGATTGAGTGCTTTCGTGCGGGAGCGAAGCGTTACCCTTCTGCTGCGGGAACTGACACGGCTCGCCGACACCAGGCGGTTCAACCCATCCGCCTTCTCCAGCTCGACCGTCGATCAGGCACCATCGCTGGGCGACCTCTTTCGCTACGGCTGCATCGTCGCGGGATCGGTCTCGGTCAAGGCATTCAAATCGATCAGGACGAGGCTCCGCGCCGAGTCGGCCATATGGACGCTTTATACGGGACACGGTCACATCGATGACTTCGATCCGAGCAAGGCGGTCGAAATCCCACCTTCTGATAACAGCATCAAGGCCGATCCGTTCCTGTTTCAGGAGGATGGCAAATGCTACCTGTTCTATGAGGCTTATTCCCATGGTGACCGCAAGGCGCATATCGCGGTCGGCCGTTTCGACGGCGATGCGCTCATACAGGTCGGGGTGGCGCTGGAGCGCCCCTACCATCTTTCCTATCCATTCATATTTCGCGATGGCGACGAGATCTTCATGATACCGGAAACGCATCAGGCACGGCGGCTCGAGGTCTGGCGCTGCCGTGAGTTTCCGCTGAAATGGGAGCTGCATGCCACGGCTTTCGAGGGTCAATCGCCGGCCGATAGCGTCTTGATCCGCCATGGCGGCAAATGGTGGCTATTCACCAACCTGTCGGATTTTCATGCCTATGAAGACCATTGCAGCGAGCTCTATCTGTTCGAGGTCGACGGCCCGGCGCTCACAGGCATAAGGCCCCACAAGCGAAATCCGGTCGTCATCGGCAGCACCGAGGCACGAGGCGCAGGGCGCATCTTCGAACGTGGCGGCAGGCTCTTGCGGCCCTCGCAGCACAATGCATACGGCATTTATGGTTATGCTCTCAACATCATGGAGATCGAGAGACTCACGCTTGACGACTATTGCGAGCGCCGCATCCGCACCGTCACCCCGGCTTTCAAGGCCGGGCTCCATGGTTGCCATCACTTCGACGCCGCCGACGGACGCTACATTCTCGATGCGCGGCTGACCATCTGACTGATATTTCCATTGCGATAGCGCAGGCATACCTGGTGCCCGCCGGTCGAGGCGACAACGGCGCCAGCGAAGTTGGCCGGTGTCGCAAGCTCCAGAATGGCCCAGTTTTGCGGTGCATCCTCGTCTCCCTCCAGCCGTTCCAAGCGCGATTGTTTCGATCTGTCGAAGGCGACGTCGAAACTATCGAGCGGCAGCGACAAGCCGGCACCATGGGCCTTGATGAATGCTTCCTTGCGCGTCCAGCAGCGATAGAAACCATCCAGATAGCCATCAGCCGGCAGAGATCGAAGCGTCTGATACTCCTTGCGGGAGAAGAACCATTTCGCAATGTCTTCCTTCAGGAACCGAATTTCCTCGATATCGATGCCGAGTTCATAACGATCGGAGACAGCAAGGACGGCCAGGTCGGCGCTGTGGCTGAGATTGAAATGGATGGGACAAACGCCGCCGATCGCGACGTAAGGCTTGCCGTTATCGCCATAGTCGAAGCCTATCGACCGCGGCGGAATGCCGAGATAGCGCCCCAGGATCACCCGCATCCCGGTCCTGGCGGCGACGAAACGATGCCTGTCGCAATCATGGACGAAGCGAATGGTCCGAACGCATTCGTCGAGCGACAGCAAGGTGATGTACATGCCGGGATCAGGCAACGGCATGTCCAGCTTCCAGTGCCAGACATCGATTGTGTCGGGCCCGATATTTTCCATGTCAGATCGTTGCGTATAAGAGATTGGCGTTCTTCGATTTGGCCTGCCGCGACATCCGCCTCGCCATATAGGCGACTAACGCAACGGGATAGTTTTCTCCAAGGCTGATGCGGCAGCTGCGCTTCAGGATATCGAGTGTCTGCGCGCAAAGTTCCGGCGTGTATTCGATCTTCCGATCGGTCCAGTGGAAGGGGTTCATCGCCGGATGGCCGGTGCGTTGCTGCAAAACAGGTTGCCAGTTGGTATAGACATGGCGGCTGGAATCGAAGAGCCGATAGACACCGCGCTTGTTTTCCTCGGCAAATCGCTTGGCCTCGTCCGAGGTCTCGAAGATGACGTGGAGGCCTGCCGCATTGCCGATATCGTTGTGAGGCCCCACCATGATCTGCCCGCTCTTGGCGAAGATTTCGCTCATCACATCGTAGCGCTCGCGCATGCGGGCAATCATCGGATCAAGCTTTTTCAACTGCACGTTCAACATGGCGCCTTGAATCTGGCTCGCCTTGAAATTCACCCCCAGCATGGGCGGCTCGTTGGCATTGTCGAGATGGCCGCGAAACATGGAGCCGATGTCGTGATACATCCGGGCACGCGCAAAGAGCCGCGCGTCGTTGGTGACAACGGCCCCACCCTCCCCGCAATTGATGTTCTTGAACTGATTGAAGCTGAAGGCCCCGAAGTCACCGATCGTACCGACCCGCTTGGTCTTGTAATGCAATCCGACAGCCTGGCAGGCATCCTCGATGACCACGAGATTGTTCTCGCGGGCAATGCGCATGATGCTGTCCATATCGCACACCATGTTCGACATGTGGACGGGGATGATTGCCCTCGTCTGCGGCGTGATCTTACGCAGGATGTCCTGCGGATCCATCGTGAGCGTGCGGTCGATATCGACCAGGACCGGCACCGCGCCGGCGGCCAGTGGAGCGGCAGCTGTCGCGATCCAGGTATAGGCGGGCACGAGCACTTCATCCCCGGGACCGACACCGGCGGCAACCAGCGCCGAGATCAGCGCGCCGGTTCCGCTGCTCGTGGCCAAGGTATGGCGCACACCGAACTTGGTGGAAAAGTCGGCTTCGAAGCGCCCGAGCGGGCCGCCGGTCTCGTCGCTGTAGCGTGCCAATTTGCCCGAAGCAAATACCGGCGCGAGCGCCAACCACTCCCGTAACCCCACCTTGGCCATGATTTTCGCTCCCAGGAAACTCGGCATTTGCTGGAGAGCCTAGCCTGTGATTGACGCATTTTCAGCATGGACTTCCGACTGAAAAAGCCGCCGGAACCGATCAGATCACCTATCCGAAATCGGTAGATATCGCACGTACCTATGCCAATCGAACAGTTATCCGCACGCTCGCGATGCTGGTAAAAAATGGGAAAACCAGCGGGAAAACGATCATGATAACCAGTGACTTGAGATCTATGCCGGAAGGGATTGAAATACATGCCGATATTGCGATTATCGGTGGCGGCCCGGCCGGAATTGCGATCGCCCGCGAGTTGGCCGACACCCGCATTCGTGTCCTTGTCATCGAGAGCGGCGGCCAGGATTACGAGGCGGAAATCCAGGCGCTGAATTCCGTCGAGAACATTGGCGAGCCATTCGTTTCGGCGAATGCCGTACCCGAAGGGCGGGGCTATACCGACAGATTGGCATGGCTGAACGATGTTCCCGCATTCGAGCTTCGAAATCGCATGCTTGGCGGCAGCAGCCATACCTGGATCGGCAAATGCGCTGCCTTCGATGACATCGATTTCCTGAACCGGCCCTGGCTGCCGCTTTCCGGCTGGCCGATCGATCGCGAACAGCTGCTGCCTGCTCTCGATCGTGCCGGCAAACTGCTCAACCTCGGGCCGAACCTCTACGATGAACGCCTTTTTGCTTTGCTCCATTCACGCCCGGACGATCTCGGTCTTAACAAGCGGCTTCTCAAGCCTTTCTTCTGGCAATTCAGCCACATGCGCCATCCGCGTGCCGAACCGACGCGCTTTGCCCGACTTGCTGGCTATATCAAGGCCGCGAACATAAGCTTCCTGACGCATGCCACGGTGACCGAGATCAATGTCGACAGCGAAGGCCGCAGGGTGACCTCCCTCAATCTCCGGAGCGCCATCGGACGCAGCGCAACGGTCCGTGCAAACACGATCGTTCTTTGCGGCGGGGGCGTCGAGAATGCACGCCTGCTGCTCGCATCCAATTCCCGGCTGCCGGCGGGCATAGGCAACAGGCATGATGTTGTCGGCCGCTATCTCTGTGATCACCCCCGCACATCGCTCTGCCGCTTCGCAGGACGCGACATCGACGCGATCGCGCGGCATTTCAATTTCTATGGCCTCAGTCATGGCGGGCGCACGCATTTCTATCTTAGGGGCCTGTCTTTAAGCCCCGAAATTCAGGCACACGAAGGCCTTACCAACTGCGCCGCCTATCCGGTGCAGCTTCATGCTCGGGATGATCCCTGGGCGGCGCTGAAGCGCTTGACGAAGGGCGCGGGTAAGACCGTCATGGGAGACCTTGCGACAGTGGCGAGATCGGCTGATATGATCACCTCCGGACTCTACGAACGCCTCGTGCGCAAGCGCGGCCTGCCGCATCGCTCGACGGAATTGCGCTTCGACGTCATGGTCGAGCAACAGCTCGATCCCGAAAGCCGTATCATGCTCGCCCAACAGCGCGATCGCTTCGGTCAGCCATTGCCGCGAGTCAACTGGAAAATCGGTCAGCGCGAAATAGCAAGTGTCAAACGACTTGCAGGATTGATCTCGAACGAATTCGTTCGCGTTGGGTTACCAAAGCCAGTGGTGCCCGATTGGATTGCGGCAAGGGAGAACACCCTGCCCGTCTTCATGGATATGGCTCATCCTTCCTGCACCACCCGCATGGGAACCGATCCGCGAACGAGCGTCGTCAATACCGACGCCATGGTTCACGGCATCGACGGCTTGTTCATTGCCGGCAGCTCCGTATTTCCGACGCCGGGCCACGCCAATCCGACGCTGATGCTGCTCGCCCTGTCTATCCGACTTGCCGATCACCTCAAGCAGCGACACGCGTCCAAGCAATTGCACAGACCGCATCATCAAAGCGAAGCGGACCTATCGCTCCATCACGGCTAGGACCTTCCGCTCGAATCGCGAAAATGCTCTGGCCTTTTTTCGTAATTCCCGACGGAAAATCGCTACGCACTTTTCCTGGAATTATCCTAGCCCAGCCGAAAATAGAAGCCGGCGCTCTCGCTGCGGCCGAGTTCCGGGTGCGTGTCTATGGCGTGCGACAGGGAGGGGATGGACCAGCGGTCGATCTGCTTGTAGCCGAGCCTTGCGATATCGTCGATGAAGTCCGCCTCGTTGCGCATATGATAGGGGACATAGGACTTGCCGATGCGCTCGAGCGTGACGACGGCGCTGCCCTTGCGGAGCGCAACCTTGTTGAGGATCAGGTGCTGCGGCCGGGAGGGCATTTGCGATAGCAGTCCGGATAGCGGCATATCGAGATATTGCATCAGCCCCGATCCAAGCAATAATGGCATCTCGCCGGTGTCTGCGATCCGATCGACAAAGGACAGGCTTGTCAGGCCTTCCTTCTCGGCAAGGCTCCGTCCGGCGCGGACGATGGCCGGCAGATCATAGACGACCCAGCGAAAAGCGCCGTCGAACGGCAGCAGAGGACGGAAGGCACGATATTTCGTGCCCATGTGACCACCAGCATCGACGAGGCCATCGATCTCGTGCAGCAAATTGCGGATCCAGAACAGCACCGGATAGTCCCAGGGCGCCACCTCGCACATTTTGGCGAAGGCGACGGTTGCGATCTCATCATGATCGTAACCGGCCATCGTCTGCCTGCGGGCGGCAGCCATGGCAGCCTGATAGGTGTCATAGGCGCCCGTAAACCGCCGTGGAAAGGGCAGGAGATAGTTGAGCCGCCCTCTGGCCAGACGCAGTGGCGAAAGCCCTTGAGCGGCCGTCTGTGCGGCGCTCTTCAAGGCCGAGCGCGCATGCGCCGACCATGACAAATTGGATTGCAACGAAGCCGTCATCCCGCATCCCCTATCTCTACCTATCCTTTGGTTGTAGATTATCGCCTGCCCGATAGAATCGAAACCGCACCTCCGCTCATCTTCTCCAGAGCCAGTAACGTGCAGATATAGATTGCTCCACCCGAGACAACCTGCAGCAGTACAGTCAATACGCGCTGCGTGCTCAGCGATCCGGCGAAATAGCCGAGCCCGTAAACCGCTGACGCCATCAACACGATGGCAACGGCAAGATAACCGCTCTTGCGCAGCACACGCCCCCATCGAAGGCCGCCATAGTTCTTTTGCAGGTGCATCGATGTTAAAAAGGAGATCAACGACGCCAGACACTGTCCCCAGGCAGCAGCGGCCACGCCGAAAGGCGCCAGAAGCAGGATCAGGGAGACGGAGACCACCGCATTCAACAGCAGGGTTGGAGGCATGCGCCTAATGTTGCCCGACAGAGATAGCAGGGCTTCCGTGACGTAGCCCGGCATCAACAGGATCTGCTTTATCGACAGGATCGCGACCAGAATCGCCGCTGGCGCCCATTTTTCGCCGAGGACGATGTCGATCAAATCGGACGATATGAGCGAAAGGCCGAGATAGATCGGTGTCGAAATCGCCATGAGAACCGTCATGAAGATCGTTGCAGAGGGTCCGGCGTCGCGAACCTGTCTTCCGTCCACCCCGATCACGATCGCCGCGCGGCGAAACAGGGTCCAGGCCAGCATTCGCGCCGGTTCGCCGATGAGTTCGGAAAATGCCGCAACGATACGTTCCGCGACGCGATAATAGCCTGCCTCCGCAAGGCCTAGAAAGCTGCCGATCGCGAGCGTTCCGGAATAGGATCGCAGAAAGAGGATCAGCCGGTTCGACAGGATATGGCTAGAAAATTCGAGAATCTCGCGCGCGAAAGGCCATGTGAGATGCAGCTTGGGACGCCAGGCAAGCACGGCTGCCGAACCGGCAAGACAAACGAGCTGCGAAACGAGCCGGCCGGTCGCGAGCGAAAACACGTTCCAGCCGAGCCACAGCCCCAGCATCGCAGCGCAGAGCCCGGCAACTTCGCTTGCTATGCGGATGGCGGCCTGCTTGCGCAGCAGGCCACGTGCGACCAACAACCCATCGTAAACCGCGTAAAGAGACGATGGCAAAAACCAGCAGCTGAAAAGAACGAGGAGAAGCGCTTCATGCGGCCTGCCGAAAAGGAGCCAGGCAATGGCGGAAGCAAGCAGCCCGACGATGGTCACGAGCACCCCGGCGACGATCGAAAGCGTGCCAATCTGGTCGAGCTCGCGATCCGTACACTCGGCCTTCATGACGAACTCGCCCCATCCGCCTTCTGAGATCACGACGAGCATGACGACAATAGCCGAACTGAATGCGTAAAGACCGAATTCGGCTGATTCCAGCACGCGGGCGGCGACGAGGAATATGAGGAGCTGAACGACCTGGGATACGACTTTCGAAACCAGCGTCGAGGCTCCGTCGCCGATGATGGCGGGCATGCGGGCGCGCAGCCAGTGACGCAGGCCCGTCCAGACGGCGCGCTTGGGGCGAAACGGAAAGCTATCCATCAGCGCACCGTCGAGGCAAGTAAATGCGAGCAAAGCCGACCTTCGCACCGCCCGGTTGAGAAATCCCGTTGAAATGTAACATGATAATCCACAATTGTTTCCAGCCTTGCACCAGATAAAGTCTATAGTGTTCCCATTCAGGACATGATTCCGTGCAATGAAACGCTGCCTGCAGGCGGGGTGTGCCGGAATTATTCGATTTTGTTTCAGAGAAATTATTACCCTGAACGCCAGGGTCCGATCGAAATTCTCGGCAATAGAAAAGGGGCTTGCCGGCAATCATCATGAAACACCATGCAGAGCCGCTTATGAAAGACGAAAACCATGATCGCATCGCCTCGGGACAGCCGGGTGGATTGCGCCAGAAACTTTTGCTTCGTTGGAGTCTGGTGATCTTCTGCCTTGTCGTCTGGATTGCCGTAGTCGCTTTTTTCATTTTGTGAGACGTTCTTTTTCGTTGCGTGCGAGCAGCACGACGCCGACCGTTTTTACGAGAATTGCAAAGTCGGTGCGCAAGGAACGGCCGTGGAAGTAATCCAGATCGAACTGGATACGCTCCTCATAAGTGGTATCGGCACGGCGGTTGACCTGCCAGAGGCCCGTGATCCCCGGCCGCAGCCCCAGATAGCAATAGAGATTGGCTCCATAGCGATCGAGCTCCGCGGCAACGATAGGCCGAGGCCCGACCATGCTCATGTCACCGCGCTGAACGTTCACTAATTGTGGTAGCTCGTCGGCACTGCTCATGCGCAGGTATTTTCCGAGCCAATGCACGCGCGGGTCGTTCGTCAGCTTCTGTGTCGATAGCCATTCCTGCTTTCGCGCCTCGTCACGCAAAAGCAGCTCCGCCAGCTGCCGATCGGCATCCTTGCGCATCGTGCGGAATTTCAGGCAGTCGAACGGGCGTCCGTCGCGGCCGATGCGCGTATGGCGATAGATGACGGGCCGGCCGTCGACCAGAAGCAATGCAATCGCGATGACAAGCAGCGCCGGCGCCAGAAACAATAACCCGAGCCCGGAAAGAACGAGGTCGACAATACGCTTGACGCGGCCGCGCCGTTCCGTGCGCTTTGCCTCGCGGCGAGCCCGCTCGCGATGGGCAATGCTGTCAAAAGTCGATAACATCTTCCGGACCCCTCACCACCATCAACTTCCTTCAAAAGCTGCCAGCTGGCCCAATCCTTGACAATTGACCCTGCGGACATTGGGTTAGTCCCATTGGCGTAGGACGCCGGACACAGAGCTACCCACAAGCCTCAACCTGCTTCGTCGATCAGTCGATGGGCGGCTGAAAAGTCGTCGTTCAAGGTTGACCGCAAGTTCGTTCTGACAGCGTTTGCACGGTCGAGAACACGATCGTAAAGGGTAAGCAATGCATCGCGCCATGAGACCGGTGTGTGCGCCAGCTCGCCTGATCGGCGGAGGCAATTCACGCTCAGCCGTCGAAGCAGTATGTCATCGCTGGCAAGCCGGCGCATTTCGCTTGCGAGCGTTTCCACCTTGCCGCCCTGAAAGGTCAGTCCGCATCCGAGTATCGCAAGTTCGTCGCCGAGAAGCGCGGTATCCGGCAAGATCACCGGTATGCCGCTCGTCACGGCCTCGAGCGCCGCCAATCCGAAAGGTTCCGGCACCCGGGAGGAAATGACGAGGGCACGCGCGTCGCAAAGGATGTTCCGCATCTCACTCTTGGATTTCCAGCCGTGAATGACGACTTCCGGAAAGTCCCGTTCCAGCCGAACGCGGCCGGCGCCATCACCTATGATCTGCAGCTTTCCACCGGCAAGCCGCGCCGCGATCGCGGCATCTTCAAATCCCTTTTCCGGCTCCAGCCGACCAACGAAGAAGAAGTCGCGCTTCTTCCAGGGCTCCGTAGGGTAATCGAGGAAGGGCTCGACCGGGTTGCGAATTGTCTCGATATTGCCCATGTCGATCCGCCCGCGAACGAAATATTCGCGCATGCGTTGATGCACGACGATGATATTGGCGGCAAATTGCTGGATGGGATAATAATGCTCCCTCACCATATGGCGGGCCGATCTCCAGATCTTCTCATGATAGCCGCGCTTGTCGCAGTTTGTCGCCAGACAGCCGAGCGACATCGGCGTCAGAGGGCAGACCTGGTTTCTCCGGTAATTGGCAAATCCTCCGTTGGGGCAAGAGAGGAAATAGTCGTGAGCGTGCAGGACGACTCGGTCGCGAACCGGCCATAGGGCGCGGAAAATCGATGGCGATAGGATCTTCGACCAGCCGTGGACATGATAGATAGTGCCCTTGGTATCGACGCGCGACATGAGAGCGCTCAGGCCTTCATAGGCCTGACGGCTATAAAGGCCGCTGGCAAGTGCGCTGAGACGCGGCTGCTGCATCAGCGGCTGCGCGGCCAGGTTGACGGTGTCGGCCGCCGGCCGTTCGGAGCCGGCGCTATCGCCGGCGAAGTAGGTTACGGCCACCCCGGCTTCCTGCAGCAAAGTGGCCGAGAGTATCGCCAGATTCGATGCTCCGCCTATCTTGGCGGAGCGGTCATTGATGATGACAACACGATCGAGGCCGGATGAGCGTGCCACCGGATTATTCCAGTGCTTCGATGTTTTGCGGCGCCAGCCTGCCTTTGAGCAGATCGCGAAACGCGATGACATTGCCCTTGAGGCGGCCCTTGCGGTCGACCCAGGGCTCCGGTCGCCAGACCTTGACAAGGTTGGCCGCAAGATTGCGGCCGATCTGCATTGTTGCCTGCGGCACGCTCATCGTGCGCTTGCGCATGAGATAAAGCGGGTTGGCTATTTGCGAATAGCCGAGACGAACACCGCCCGATCGGCCACCTTTCGTGCCGAGATGAACGCCTTCGAGCTGCTTGACGCTGACGACCTGGCCATAATGGGCCACGAGCCTGCTGAAATCGACATCCTCGAGCCAGCCATAGAATGGCAGGTTCTCGTCGAAACGAAGAGCCGCGGCTTTGACGATGGCCATGCGGATCGCCATGTTGCAGCCATAGGCATTGTAAACAGATCGGATCTGCATCGAGGGCTCGGAGCGGCGCCTGCGGCTCGCACCGACCAAGCGTAAGCCATCACGAACAGATATGCCCGGCCCGGTAATGCCATCGGCCAAGACGGTGCCGGTGCACAGGGCAACATCCGGCTGCAGCTGAAACAGCCGTTCCGTTTCCTCGATATAGGAAGGCGTCATCAGAAAATCATCATCGAGGAAAAGGACGATATCCGCGTCCTGAACGCTGTCGAGGATGCGATTGCGCTGACGGCAGAGCCCGCGTTCGCTGATAAGCACCCGCACCGGAATGTCGAGATTTCTGAGGCAACTCGGATCGATGTCTTCCGGCGAGGAAAGGCAGACGACGATCTCGTCCGGCTTCCGGGTTTGGCTGGCAACATGGGGGAGGATGGACGACAGGATATCGCGGCGGCCGGAACTTGCGATACCAAGCGCAATTTTCAAGGGGCGACCCGTTACGCTGCCGGTCAGCCGCCTTGCGGATGCACGCACGTGGCGACGATCCTGCCTGCGGCGCCAAAGGCGATTATTCTGGTGGTGGCGCCTCTCATGGCTGCGATTGGCGATGATGCCGAGGATATTGATCGTTGTCGTGCCGAAGCTTGCCAGCGCGTCCGACAGTCTCTCCACCGTCATCTTGTTCGTCTGCCCGACGACCACGACAATGCCCTCGAGATAGGTGCAGATGACGCGGGTGTCGGCAGAATCCTCGAAAGCAGACATATCGACGATGACGACCTTGTATCGCCGGCGCAACAAGTCGATCTCGGCCTTCAGCGCGGGCAGGTGCCCATAGCGCTGAAAAGCGGTCACGGATTTTTCGGTCTCGTCGACGGTGACAACCGGGACACCGCCATGGGCCTGCATGACCTCCGCCTCGGGCTCATGCTCGGCCTTCGCGACAAGTAGGCCGCCTTCATGGGCGACAGCATAGCGGCGCGGCACATCGGTGATGCTCAATGCCTCCATGCCGAAATCCGTGCCGGCTTCGGTCACCACGCAGCTCAGTCTCGCATTGAGAAAATCGGCGTCGACGAGCACAACGGATGCACCTTCATGCTGGTAGAGCTGTGCGAGATTGGTTGCGATCGTCGTCTTGCCTTCGCCGGTACCGACAGAGGTGATGCCGATCACCATGGGTGCGTTCGGCGGAAAAGCGGAATCGATCGAGTGCTTGACGCCACGCAAGGCTTCGGAAAATTGCGAATAGGGCGTATCGAGCACGGATCTCAACGGCAGCATCGTTCGTCGCCAGCCGGCATTGGCAGCCGCCATGCTTCCCGGCAGGAAGGATGGGCTCATGTAGACGGGCACGTGGCCGAGAGAGCTGATCCCCAATTCCCGCCGCAGCTTTTCACTGGAGCTGACGCGGCGATCCAGGCCATCCCGCAAAAGTGCTGCCATGACGCCGGCCGCAAGGCCGAGCATGGCCGTGAAGGGCAGGACGAAGGAGGACTTCGGCCAGCTCTTTGCCAGCGGCACGGCGGCCGCGGTCACGACGCGAACATTGCCGAGCGGAAATGATTCCTTTTGCAGCGCGCCAATCAGCTGCTGCAGGATGCTTTCATACATCCGCCGGTAGGTGGTGGCGCGGCTTTCCATCTCCGACAGCTCCACCCTTGCCAGATTCTTGTCCGTTCCGGCGTCTTTGAGCGACGCCAATTCATCGCTAAGCAGCTTTTCGCGGGTTTGGGCGACTTCCAGATTTACCTTGTAGACTGCCTGGATACGCTCGAACTCCTTGCGCATATCTCCCTTTATTCGGTCGATTTCCTGCTGCGCCGCAATGATGGCTGGATTATCGGCATCATATCTGCCGGTAAGGTTGTTCAATTTGATTGTCGCAGCTCCGAGATCCTCCTGTAGCTTCTGTATGCGTGGATTGTTCATCGTCTCATCGACATCGCCTTCAACTTTACCACCTGACATCAGCTGGTTGAGCGTTGCGAGCTTGGCTGATTCCGCCGCCGTCTGTGCCTTCGCCGCGACTGCCTGACTACTGATCTCCGATAATTGCTGCTGATCGAGGGAGGACGACGTGCTGATCTCCATGATGCCGTTTTTAGCGCGAAACTCCTCGACGTTCATCGCCGCCTCGCGAGCTTGCCGTCCGACTTCGATCAAACGTGTCTCCAGCCATTTGGCACCACTTTGCGCCGCCGATGCCCGTTCCGACAGGCCGGTGCTGATATAGGCCTCTGCAATTGCATTCGCTGCCAGGGCCGCCTTTTGCGGGTCGACCGAACTATATCCGATCTCAAGAATGTAGGACTGGCCAACGCGGGTAACCTCGACCCTGGAGAGGAAGGAGGCCATGGTGCGGCGCATGAGATCATCCTCTGTGGTTTCCGCTTTCGCGCTGCCATCATCGCCATGTTTGAAATAGCTGAAGATTGTGCGCAGCTTGTCATGCAGCGTCGCCTGCCAGGACATGCCGCCTACGATTTCCGGATCTTCCGTGAGATTGAGTTTCTGCACGACCGCGCGCGCGATCGCCTCGGATTTGACGATCTCGACCTGGCTCGCAATTTCCGCCGCCTCGATGATGACCGTTCCGGTGAAAGCGTCCTGCGAGACGATGCGCCCCTGGTCAGGATCCATGACGAGCCGCGTGGTCGCCAAATAGACCGGCTGGGTCGTCGCCATATAGAAGCCGCCGACGCCGAGACCCGCCCCCGTAAACAGTGCGAAGATCATCCAGTGGCGCTGCAGGAAGCGCCAGACGTCACGAAAGGAGATATATTCGCTGCCCCCTGTACCCTTGGCGCTTGAAGGAATGCTGCGCAAGCCCTTACCGATCTCGTGAATTGCCATGATTGTCGCCCCACATTGCTCACTTATCACTATTGAGATTGACCGGTATCGGCAGACGAAAGCGCCGTGCCGTCCAGGCTTCCGGAAATATTGTAACGCACATCCAGGACGTCCCCCGGCTGCAGCGCGGTCGCTTCCGATGCCTTGATCGCATTGGCCTCGTCGCCGTTGCGGGTGATCCAGTATTCCATCGGCTGGAGATCGAGCGCCTTCAAGCTCTGACTTCTCGAAAGCGAAGCGCCCGAAAGCTGCAGAAGTTGCAGCGTCGTGTTTCGCTTTAGTTTGGTATCCTCGATTTCGGTCTCGGTAGTCTGCAGCAATTGGCCGGCATCGGTCTTGCGTTGACCCTTGAGATTGAGCGCATCACGTTCGGTCTCGCTCAGCTTCTGCTTTGCCTGCATCGAAGCAACCACAAGATCCAGCTTGCCTGCCTGCATCTCGGCAACGATCCGCTCCAGCGAGGTCTTCCGAGAGGTGGTCAGGATCTTCGTGTCGACCAGCTTGGAAATGTCGCTCAACTCGTCCTGCGCGATCTTCACCTGCTCGTCCTGCGACGACATCTTCTCGTCGAGGATGTTGATTTCATTGCGCAGCAGCACTTCCAGATCCGCGGCGGCGGCGAGTTGCTGGCGCAAGGCATCCGCCCTGGCATTGAACAGGTCTACTTCGCTGGTCATGATCTGCCAGATGGCCGATCCTTCGGGGGCGGCCTTGATCTCCGGCGGGAATGCGATCGCCGGCTGATCGTTGAGTTCGGCCATCAGGCGGGCCCGCCGGGCGCCGAGCTGTTTCAGCTGCAGCTCCATCCGGCTGATCTCGCCGGCATAGCTGACCTGCTGCGCCTCCGAGTAGTCACCGGTCTGGCTGGACCGACGCTCACGCCCGCCCGCCATGGCAACCGCCTGCTTCACCGTCAGGCCGGGCCTGAATTCCAGCTCACTCGGCTTTTCGACAGCGCCGGACACGTAGATCATCGGATATTTGACGACCTCGACCGAAGCGGTCGGTGCAAGCGCCAGACCGGTGATCTGCTTCAGCTTCTCGCCGATATCGGCGCTGATGTCTTCGACCGTCTTATCGCTGACCTGCATTTTTCCAATCATCGGAATTGAGATCGAACCCGATTGCGATACGACATATTCGCCATTCAGCGCCGTCCATTCCTTGTATTCGCCGGTTGCGGCGATCCATTCGACGATGGCGACCTTGATCCGCGCCTGAGGCCCAACACGATAGGCGTCGGCGGCCGCAGCACTCGCTATGCCATGCATCGCCACGCCGGAAAGAAGCAACGCCATCAACCAGGGCGCCATGAGCCGAGATGGCCTGGAGATGGAATGGTAAGCTGAAGCGCACACTCTGGACATGAGCTGAAATCTCGCTTTCTTGATCGCTTGCGCCATCACGCGGAAAAGGCGCCATACAGCGAGATCAGCAGCTGAACGCATAACGTGTAAATCCCCTACCGAAGCAACAGGGCTTATCATTTCTGACAGGGAGGTAGGCGACGCTGCCGTCTCTTGGTGGGATGGGCATATCCTTGTGTGCAGGCAGACACCGGCAGCTAAATCTTTTGGTTACTCCCTTCGGCCATTTGTATGCCGCAGTGAACCGATGTAGGCCCTGTCGCAAAAGTTGCCGGCTGCCCAATGTTGTTTCGGCCCATGGAGGGAAGAGCAATGCGGGTAGCGATCGTGCATTATTGGCTGGTATCGATGCGCGGCGGAGAAAAAGTGGTCGAGGCGCTCTGCGACATGTATCCGGACGCCGATATCTTCACTCTCGTCTATGATGAAAGCCGTGTCTCCGAGAAGATTCGCAGGCACAAGATTTTCACCTCCTTCCTTCAGCGGATTCCCGGTGCCGCCAAGACCTACCAATCGCTCTTGCCGCTGATGCCTTTCGCATTGGAGAGCTTCGACCTCACCGGCTACGATCTGATCATTTCCAGCGAATCCGGCCCGGCCAAGGGCATCATCCCGCCGCCGCGGGCAACGCATATCTGCTATTGCCATTCCCCCATGCGTTATCTTTGGGATCACTATCACTTCTATCGATCCCATGCGGGCCTCGCATCCCGGCTCATATTGCCGATGCTGGCGCCGATGCTACGCTCCTGGGACGTCAATACGAGCATGCGGGTCGATCGCTTCGTCGCCAACTCGCATCATGTCTGCGACCGCATCGGCAAATATTATCGACGGCCCGCGACCGTGGTCTATCCCCCCGTCAATGTCGATGATTTCATGCCGGCGCCATCGACCGAGGATTTTTATCTCTGCGCCGGCCAGTTGGTTCCCTACAAGCGGATTGATCTGGCGGTGAAGGCTTTTACCCGGATGAATCGCCAGCTGGTCGTCATCGGCGAAGGCAGCGAAGCGGAGGGGCTCAAACGTATCGCCGGTCCATCGATTACTTTTCTCGGACGGACCCCATTTCCAATATTGAGAGAAAAGCTTGCCCGCTGTCGTGCGCTGGTCTTTCCCGGCGAGGAGGACTTTGGCATGGTTCCAGTGGAAGCGATGGCCAGCGGGCGACCCGTTATCGCCTACGGAAGTGGTGGCGCGCTGGAAACGGTCGCGCCGGGCGTGACCGGCGTTCTCTTCGACCAACAGTCCGTCGATGCTCTGATCAAGGCCGTGATCGATTTCGAGGCCATGCAGCACCGCTTTCACCCGGAAAAACTGCAAGCGCATGCAGAACAGTTCAGTCCGCGTAAATTCACCGCAGGCATGCAAGCGATCATCAATGAGGAGCTGCTGATCCGCAAGGCGGCAAGGCTTCGCAGCCACCCAGCCGTTCAAGGAGGTCGCGAAGCGCAATTGCCGGTCCTTGCGATGGAACCGCAAAGCAGGACACTCCAGTAGAAGCCAGCGGCAGCGACCGCTGGCCTCGATCAGAAAAGAAGCACGGATGGCGGGCACGCTCCGCGAAACAGCCATGGAGCAATCGAATCACCCTATGGAAGCATTACAACCGACGCACTGCCTCCACTCAGGGAATACAATCTTCAAGCACCCGGAATGACACAGAAAATATTGCCGCGGTCGATTTAATCTGCACATGTCTTAGCAATCATTGCTAAATATGAAGATCTTGTAATATATTCACTTAAAGCGGCTGTCACGTTCTGGTAAGTTATGACTTGCGCCCGCACGCTCGGTGAGACTGCGATTGTTGATGCGCATGCTCCGATGCGAACGGACCAGCTCAAATTGGACAATGGCCGGATTTTGTGTGGCCGGCTTGGGGAGGACGAGGCCATATGCCTGAGAACCGAGTGGATCGGTCGCAGCAAATTCCATATGAGTCCGAATCCGACAACGGTTTAGAGGCGATGATTTCGCTTTGGGACCTCGATCTCAAATTCCTCGACTCCTCCAAGAGGTTCAAAGAGCATATCGGCCTTGCGTCCCGCAACGAGGTGACATTGTGGGAGGCCTATCCGGCACTTGCAAAACCGGCGCTTGCCGAGCTCATTCGTGAGGTAATCGATACGGGTGAACCTCGCGCGATCTCGCTCGACGATCCGAGGCGAGGAAAACGCAACGTTCTCGTCTCCTACATTCGAGTAGGCCTCCTAATTATCGAAACCAACGGGGCAAGCTCGAATGGGAACTTGTCATCCGAAGACAGTGAAAAAGCGCGGCTGATCCATCAGGCAACACACGACGCGTTGACCGGATTGCCCAATCGCCGCCAATTCAGTGCGGCGCTGGCGCAACTCCTTCCAGCGAGCGGCAAGATCGGGCCGGCGCTGATGCAGCTCGATCTCGATGACTTCAAGCCCGTCAACGATACGCTCGGCCATGGTGCCGGCGACATCGTGCTGAAACTCGCCGCCGAAAGAATCAAGGAAGCGCTCGGCCAGGGCGGAACGGTCTACCGTCTCGCCGGCGACGAATTCGCCATCATCCAGGTCGGACCACAGCGTGCCTTCGAGGCGGAACGGCTGGCAGACGCGCTGGTGACCGAATTCAAGAAACCGTTCACGGTCAACGGTATCTCTCTTTTCGTCGGCGTGAGTGTCGGCATTGCAATTGCGCCGCGCGACGGCAACGAGGGGGAACAGCTGATGAAGGCTGCCGATGTCGCCCTTTATGCCGCCAAGAAAGAGGGACGGCGGCGGGCGCGGACTTTCGATCCGGCCATGCTGATCGTGGTCGAACAAAGGGAGCTGCTGCGGCGCAGCCTGCGCGTGGCACTGCAGCGCGACGAGTTCTTCATCGAATATCAGCCGCTCGTGGAGTCTTCGTCCAATGTGGTCGGCTTTGAGGCGCTGCTGCGCTGGCGGCATCCGACCCTCGGGATTATTCCGCCGGCAGCTTTCATTCCCATGGCGGAAGCCGACGGCCTCATGCGCGAAATCGGTCAGTGGATGCTGGAAGAAGCCTGCCGCGAGGCCTTGGCGTGGCCGGCGCACTATACGCTTGCAGTGAACCTTTCTCCGGCGGAATTCCTGACGCCGGGCCTGACCGATCGCGTCTCCCAAACGCTCGATATCGTCGGATTTCCAGCCGAGCGCCTGGAGCTGGAAATCACCGAGGGCGTGCTTCTGGAACGCACGACCAATAATCTGGACACGCTGAATACGCTGAACGTGCTCGGCATCCAGATTTCCCTCGATGACTTCGGCACGGAATATTCCTCGCTCAGCTATCTCAAGAATTTTCCCTTCGATACGATCAAGATCGATCGCTACTTCATCAGGGATCTTTTGCAGGACAGCAAAAGCCAAGCCATTGTGCGCTCCGTGATCGGGCTCGCCCACGGTCTGGACATGCGGGTGACCGCGGAAGGCGTCGAAACGCAGCAACAGGCAGCCTGGCTCCGGGAAGAGGGCTGCGACCGCCTGCAGGGCTACAGCATCAGCCCTCCGCTCAGCGCCGACAAGCTCGATGATTTCATAAGGCAGCGTGCGCGCACTCAACCGGCCACGACATTCGACGAATATCACGCCAGCCCGTGAATTTCCGAAGCGCATTTGATTCGGAAATTTCTCGAGGGGGTATCATGAAGGAGGTGCAAGTGGACGCGGCTTTCGAGCCATTGCTTGAGCTGGAGATGGAGATGGCGACCCTCGTGGCGGACTGGTCGCATTGCGACCAGTCCGCCACTTATGTGGCCCGCATGGTCAGCCATGATCGCCACGATCCCATCCGCCATGCCAACCTGCTTTCGTCAGCCCTGAATGAACTCTTCGAGATGTCGTTCCATACCAGAGAAAGCGACGGCACACTTACCTGCCGCCTCTATCGAAACGGCTTGATCGAGCGGATCGAATTGACCTTTCCCTGCTCGGCCGAGCAACGCGATTCATATCAGGCAATCGTCGAGCGCATCGGACAAGGCCAGGCGCTTGCAAACTATCTCGATGTCATCACCGATGACGCCGCGCGTGCCGAGCATGCGATCCTTCTTGGCCTTGCCGTCAATTACGATGCCGATATCGAGCTGTCCGATCAGCATACAGGCGTCATGACTTTCGTGGTGGATCTCGCACTCGAAAGGCTACTCAATTGAACACCCCCTCCTCTAGCCGTTTCACAGCGCAATTCGATGCCAATAATCAGGAATTCTCCCTGTCAGGAGTCCTCAGGCCACATTCGGTTGCCGAGCTCGCCGATGATCTCGCCCTGCTGCGAAACGGTATCGAGACGGTGAATGGTGTCTGCTACATCAATCTGAAGCGCGTCATTCACATGAACAATACGGCATTCCGTGCCCTGACGCATGCACTCCTCGATGCCACCCGGTCGAGGCCGGATCTCAAGCTGACGGTCGTCGCTTCGAGCGTCGTCGCATGGGCATCGCGGCTGTTTCGCCATTTGAGCGATCTGTCGCCCAACATCGTCGTCGAGATCTACGATTCGGCCTTCTATCCCGGGCAGACATTCGTGGAGAACCAGAGCTTCATCCCGATCCTCCGGACCCAGACGAAAATGACCTGGCGGCACGAACGCGAGATATTGCCGCGACACGGCCTTCGCGAGGGTTTGCATGTTGCCGACATCTGTTGCGGCATCGGCGATTTCGCCATGCTGCTGCGAAAGGATTTCAAGCCGGCGCGGATCGTTGCCCTCGATCACTCGCTGCCGAGCCTGGAATATGCCCGCAAGGTCGCTGATGATTTCGACGTCCAGGACATCGAATATACCTATGGCGACGCATCACAGATGCTGTTCGAGAGTGACCAGTTCGATTTCGTGACCTGCAGGCATTCGCTGCAGATCTTCGACCGTCCGGATGTTCTGCTGCGCGAACTCTATCGCATATGCAAGCCAGGCGGCAGGGTCTACATCACCAACGAGAAGAACTCCCATTGTCTTGGCGAGCCCAGAGCCGACAGTATCCAATGGACCTATAACGAGGTCGCGAAGCTGTTTGCCCATTTCGACATGGATGTCGAAATGGGTCCCAAGGGCCGCCGCATGCTGCTGGATGCCGGCTTCAAGGATGTGCGGATGGAAAGCTTCATGGTCACCAATCTCGACGGCGATCCCCAGGATTTCGCCGACATCATCACGGCGTGGCAGAATGTCTATGCAGGTGAGATGGCGGTCCGAAGAGGGGATTCGGCCGCATTCATCGAGCGATTCAAACAAGGTTTCGCCGATCATATTTTTGCCGCGCTCCATCCAAGAGGCTATGCCGGCTGGCCGATCTGGGCTTCCTCGGGACAGAAACCGCTATGACAGACGCGTCAACCGCCAAGCAACGGCTCGGACTGCGCTCATTTCGCGCCAAATTTCTACTCGTGGTCGGGGGTGCCGTTCTTTTCGACCTGCTCGTCAGCGGCGGCCTTGCACTATGGAACGTCCAGCGTCTTTCGCGCAACGCCACGACGGAAGTAGGACAAGGCTTGGAGAAGGCGAGCCAGGATTACATTCGCTCCTATGCGGATTCGACCGCCGCAGAGGTCGGCCTGCTGATCGACCAGGTCCATTCCGACGTTAAGGCGCTGGCGGGCGTGCTGCAGGGGCAGATCGACAACCCTGCGCGAAGTGTGGATGTGGGGGCTGCCATGAGCAGGGCGTCTCCGGGCGCCGTAACGGTGTCCTACGACCCGGTTGGCCAATGGTCACAGAACCTGCCCGGCACGCCCTCCGTCATCAGTGTCTGGGGGTACCTGCTCGATAAGGATCACCATCCCCTGCCCCAGGTGCAGGCAGACATAGAATGGAGCGCGGTGCTCGATCTGGTCGCCCCTTCATTGCTGCATAACGGCGCGTCGAAGCTGCAGATGTATTATATCGGGCCTAGGGAGCGCCCGATTTTCCGGACCGCTCCCTATACGACGCAGGCACAGACCTTCGACCGGCTCTATCCCGGCCATAACAGTGCCGATTTTTGGACATTCTTCTTTCCAGGCCTCTACGAATCCTGGCAGCAATGGGCTTCCAACCCGTCGTCACGGCCGGTCGCCGATTACATCACCCAGACCGCTCCCTATACCGACGCCATCACCGGCAAGCTGATCGTCAGCTTTTTTCATCCGCTCTGGACGCCGGATCGGCATCACCTGGCCGGTGCCGCCGGCGCTGATATCACGCTCACACAACTTGCCGAAATCGTTGAACATGTGAAAGTCGCCCAGACCGGATTCGGCTTCCTTGCCATGTCGAATGGAAATGTCGTCGCAATCAATCCCGTGGGCGAGAAGGTCATCGGCTTGCGTGCCGCCAACGATGCTGCCGCCAAGGGCGTCACCGGCGTCGATCGATCCTTGCGCAACAGCACCCAAACGGCGATCACCAGGCTGCCGCTCGACGCCGATGGCGTGATCCAGCATATCACCCTCAGCCAACAGGGAGAGGATGTTCCCTACCTCGCGGTCGTCAAGCAATTGCACCCGACCAATCTCTGGGTGGACGGGCCGGTCAAGAGCGAGGTCATGTCGCTCGGAATCGTGGTACCCGAGCGCGAGATCTACGCCTCGCTCATTGCCGCCAAGGACGAGATATCGCGGGCAACCAACCGCATCCTGCTTTATCAGATCATGGCGGTCCTTGTGTCGCTGATGATCGTCACGGCGGCGGTCTTCGCTGCCTCGAAACGAGTCACCAGCGGCATCAGCGCGCTGGCAAGCGCCGCCAAGCGCATACAGGCGAAGGATTATTCCGTCAGGGTCGATATCTCGACCAGGGACGAGGTGGCGGAGGCCGGCATCGCATTCAACCGGATGGCGGAGGATATCAGCTTCCATACCGAAAACCTCGAAAAGCTCGTCTCGGATCGGACCAAGGAGATCGAGGCGGCCAAGGAAGAGATTTCGACCCTCAACAGCCAATTGAAGAACGAAAATCTGCGGCTGGGTGCCGAGCTCAATGTCGCCCGGCAGATCCAGCTCATGGTCCTGCCGCGGGCCAAGGAGCTGACGGCGATCAAGCATCTGGAGATCGCCGCCTATATGCGCCCGGCCGACGAAGTCGGCGGCGATTACTATGATGTCCTGCAGAACGGAAACAACCTCAAGATCGGCATCGGCGACGTGACCGGCCACGGGCTGGAGAGCGGCGTGCTGATGCTGATGGTGCAATCGATCGCCCGCGCCCTGCAGGAAGCAGGCGAGATGGACCCGGCAAAATTCCTGACCGATCTCAACCGCGCCATCTTCAAGAACATCGAACGAACACGGACGGACAAGCATCTGACCCTGTCGTTCCTCGACTATGACGGCGAGAGATTGACTATATCCGGCCAGCACGAGGACATGATCATCATTCGCCAGGACGGCAAGGTGGAGCGGATAGACACAGGCGATCTCGGTCTTCCTGTTGGCCTCGAGCCCGACATAGCTCCCTTTATCGATACGCGGCAAGTATCCTTCGAGAAAGGCGACATGATAGTCCTGCATACCGATGGTGTCACCGAAGCGGAGAATTCGAAGGGTGAATTGTTCGGTTTCGACAGGCTTTTGGAGGATGCCCGCCGCCTGCATGGCGGGACTGCGGAAGAAGTCGTCGAGGGCATACTTGACGACTTGATGGCTTACATCGGGACCCACAAGATCCATGACGATATTACCCTTGTGGTGATGCGGCACAGGTGAGGAGATGACAACAGCAATTTTCGGCAGGGAAGATCTGGTTTCGTTCGACGGCACCAATGCCCTTCGCATCCGCCTGTTCGACGGACCTCTTCATCTGGCGTGGCGCCATTCGGCCATGACATCCGACTTTATCGCGGAAACGATGGCGCTCGATTTCCGTGCTTCCGAACGCCAATACAAGACGGTACGGCACGATATCGGTTATTTGACCAACGAGCTCATCGAAAACTCCATCAAGTTCCGGGCCACGGGCGAGATCCTGATCGAGGCGCTGAGGGATGCCCATTATTTCAGGATGCGGATCATGAACCTGATCGACCGCGAAGCGACCGACCGCTTCCAACAATTGTTACTCAGGGTTACGACCGGCGATCCAGGCGATCTCCTGATAGAGCAGATCGAGGCAAGCGTTCTTGCCGGCGACGATGCATCCGGGTTAGGACTGTTGACATTGATGAGTGATTACCAGGTTCAGTTGGCCTGGCATTTCGACGAGGATGGTCCGCGCAAGCGGATCAAGCTGCAAACCTATGCCGCAATGGCGATTTCATCGGCGTGAACCAGCGAGAGGCCTTTTATGGAAATCAAAGAAGAAGCATTCCGCGTCTGGTCCGAAGGCAGTACCTTATATTTTGACGGAACCATGCGTCTGGCGGGTCCCGATGCCTATGCACCGGTCTATGATCTGGCCAGGACGATCCTTCATGGGGGTGGAGGCAAAGCGACTTTCGATCTCACCGGTCTGCAATTCTTGAATTCTTCGGGCATCAACCTGCTTGCCAAACTGACGATAGAGGCGCGCAAGCATCCGGATGTTCATCTTACCGTCTGCGGCTCCTCGCAAATTCCCTGGCAGATGAAATCATTGCCAAACCTGAAAAAGCTGCATCCGCGCCTGGATCTGCGCCTCACCTAGCCATCAAACGCTTACCGCCCCTTATTCTGGGGTTCCATGGGGTGGTGTGTGAAAGCTCATCCGCTCGGCTGTTGCGCCGCGCGCGGATACGAAAACTTGCTGGAGAAGAGGCGCATCGTGACACAACATATTGCGCGAATTTCTTTGAAGCGGAATTTCGGTTAGTTCTCTCTTCGGCCTGTCGACCTCGCCAGCTGAGACGGATATAAATAACAATACTCTATGCTATCTCTTATATATCTTATGATACTGAAGTATATGTAAATTCTACAATAAAAACTTCAGTTTAAATCGTACATTCAACATAAATATTTTAAGCGAGCGCGCCTGTGCTGATAGCTGCAAAAATGGACAGAATGTAAAACTTCTGCATTCCCTGATAACGACAGCATAGTTAAACATTTGTAAACTATAGCTGTAAATTGCAGAAATAATTCCCAGTTGTAAAAGCCTGACAAAAGGGCGGAAGTCTTACTTCGCCCTGAATACTCGGCTGCGTGTCTATAGTACCGGGAGGGTTTGATGGGCATAGCGTTCAAATCTGCAGGCATAACTCCAAAAAATACCAAGAGACGTACAATACTTGTTGCGGGAGGCGCGGGGTTCCTCGGCTCGCATCTTTGCGACCGGCTTCTGCAGGATGGTCATGAAGTCATCTGCGTGGATGATTTTTCAACCGGGCGGATGGACAATTTATGGCATCTACTTCGCTACGACACGTTCAGCTTTATCCGCCACGACGTCATAGCGTCACTCGATCTGCCTGTCAGCGAGATCTACAATCTGGCCTGCCCGGCATCTCCACCGCACTATCAGGCCGATCCGATCCATACGATGAAGACATGCGTTTTCGGCTCGCTCAATCTGCTGGAGCTAGCCACGCATCACCAGGCGCGCATCTTCCAGGCCTCGACCTCGGAGATCTATGGAGATCCCCAGGTGCATCCGCAGCCGGAAAACTATTGGGGCAACGTCAATTCCTTCGGCCCGCGCTCGTGCTACGACGAAGGCAAGCGTTCCGCCGAAACGCTTTTCCGTGACTTTCACGCTAAGCACGGCGTCGACATCAGGATTGCCCGTATCTTCAACACCTATGGGCCACGCATGCGTCCCGACGACGGCCGCGTCGTTTCCAATTTCATCGTCCAGGCACTCAGGGGCCAGGACATCACAGTCTACGGCGATGGCTCCCAGACGCGGTCGTTCTGCTATGTCGCCGACCTGATCGATGGTTTCGTCCGCCTGATGGCCGACCAAACGGTCATCCATACGCCTGTCAACCTCGGTAATCCGGCGGAATTTACCGTGCGTGATCTTGCCGAACAGGTCATCGCAATCACCGGCTCCAACTCAAAGATCGTCCATAAGCCCCTACCGATCGACGATCCGCGTCAGCGCCGGCCCGATATCAGCGTTGCGAAACGCGAATTGGGATGGGAACCGTCGGTCGCCCTGGCGGATGGGCTGAAATCCACCATCGCCTACTTCGAACGTCAGTTGGTTCGTCCGAGCAGCGAGCTTTTCGAGGTTGCGTGATGGCCAGGCAAAAAATACTGGTCGTGGGTGGCGCCGGCTTCATCGGCAGCCACACCGCGAAACTCCTCCATCGCCAGGGCTTCGAGCCCGTCGTCTACGACAATCTCTCGACGGGCCACCTGACGTCCGTGCGCTGGGGGCCTTTCCTGGAAGGAGATATTCTTGACACGTCCCGTCTTGCCGAGGCGATCGATGGCCACAAGCCTGCGGCAATCATACATTTCGCCGCCTCGGCCTATGTCGGCGAGTCGGTTGAAAATCCTGCGAAATACTACGCCAACAATGTCACCGGCACGCTATCTGTGCTGGAGGCATGCCGCCGCGCGCAAGCCGATAAGCTGATCTTTTCATCGAGCTGTGCGATATACGGAATTCCCGCCCATCTGCCGATCCGCGAATGCGAGACGCCTCAACCCATCAATCCTTACGGCAGAACGAAGCTGATTGCCGAACACATGCTCGCCGACTATTCAGCCGCCTACGGACTTTCCTATGTGGCGCTTCGCTACTTCAACGCCTCGGGCGCCGATCCGGAACGGGAACTTGGCGAATGGCATGATCCCGAAACGCATCTCATTCCACGCGCGTTGCTGGCGGCGGCCGGCGCGATCGAAACCTTGGAAGTCTATGGAGACGATTACGACACGCCGGATGGTACCTGTGTGCGCGACTATATCCACGTGCTGGATCTCGCCAGAGCGCATGTCCTGGCAGTCGAGTATCTATTGGCTGGTGGTGACAATCTTGCCGTCAATCTGGGGACAGGGCACGGCACGTCGATCAAGGAGATCGTCGGCGTGATCGAGCGCGTTTGCGGGCGCAAGGTTCCCGTCGCCATGCACAGTCAGCGGCCGGGCGATCCGCCTGTCCTTTATGCCGCGTCCGAACTTGCCGCCGAGAAACTCGGCTTCCGCGCTCTGCATTCGAATATCGAAACGATCATCCGGACCGCGGCTCCTTTCTTCGGACTGGAGATGCGAGGATGACATCGATCCGGACACGAGCTGAAGTAATGAAGGAAAGGGCGTTGATGACGCCAGTCCTACAGGGTCGCCAGCGCGCGGAATATGTCGTTTGCGCTACGCTGTGGCTTGCGGCACTTGTCTATTTCTGGAACTGGTGGTTTACACCCGCACACCATGTCGACCCTATGGGATCGGTCTTGCTGACCCTGGTGCTTGCCTGGGTAACGATCATTCCAGCCTATTTCATCATCGTCTTCTTTCGCGCCGAAAAGCCGACGGGACAATTGCGGATTCCCGCCGGCAGCCGCATCGCCATGGTGGTCACCAAGGCACCATCGGAGCCCTTTGCAGTGGTGGCCCGGACGTTGGATGCCATGCTGGCACAGGCGGTGCCGCACGACACCTGGCTCGCGGATGAGGATCCGTCACCCTCGACGCTGGAGTGGTGCCGCAAACATGGCGTACAGGTTTCCACCCGCAGGGGCCGCGAAGACTATCACCGCCAGACCTGGCCGCGGCGCACCCGCTGCAAGGAAGGCAATCTTGCCTTCTTCTACGATCACTACGGCTACGACGGCTATGATTTCGTCGCGCAGCTCGATGCCGATCATGTGCCTGAGCAAGGCTATCTTTTTCAGATGCTTCGCCCCTTCGCCGATCCGGCGGTCGGCTACGTATCCGCGCCGAGCATTTGCGATCAGAATGCAGATGAAAGCTGGTCGGCACGCGGCCGTCTCTATGCGGAAGCCAGCATGCACGGATCGCTTCAGGTGGGGTTCAATCACGGGCTGTCACCGCTTTGCATCGGCTCGCACTATGCCGTTCGCACCAAGGCCCTCAGGAGCATTGGCGGACTGGGTCCAGAGCTGGCGGAAGACCACTCCACCACGCTGATGATGAATGCGCATGGCTGGCGTGGCATTCATGCGCTCGATGCCATTGCGCATGGTGATGGCCCGCGCACCTTTGCCGATCTCATCACCCAGGAGTTTCAGTGGTCGCGCAGCCTGATGATGATCCTGCTGCAATATTCACCAAGCCTGATCAAACGGCTGCCGCTGCGTCTCAAGATCCAGTTCCTGTTTTCGCAGCTCTGGTATTCCCTCTTCTCGCTCTTCATGGCGCTGATGTTCGTCATGCCGATTATCGCGCTTGTTAGAGGCAAGACCTTCGTCGATGTCTCCTATCCCGACTTTCTGCTGCACTTCGTGCCGCAATCCGTTCTGCTGATCCTGTTTGCTTATCGCTGGCGCAGTACGCATACGTTTAGACCGATCAATGCCAGGATCCTGAGCTGGGAGATGACATTGTTCCTGTTTGCCCGCTGGCCGTGGGCACTCGCAGGCGCTCTGGCTGCCATTCGCGATTGGGCGACCGGATCGTTCGTGGATTTCCGCGTCACGCCGAAAGGCACATCGGAGGTCGATCCGCTGCCGTTCCGGGTCCTTGCGCCCTATGCCCTTCTCTCTCTCGCCTCCATCTTGCCGGTGCTGTCCGTCAGCGCGGAAGAGAGCAGCGGCTTTTATATCTTCGCAACGATGAATGCCGCCATCTACACTTTGCTGCTGCTGGTCATCATCGTCCAGCATGCGCGTGAAAACACGCTCGGCACGAACAAGCGCTTTTATCGGCCGGCGCTCGCCAGCGCTCTGCTTGCTCTGACCGCGCTGCCATTTGTCGGCATCATGGAGCATGGCCGCGCCGGAGTACAATCACTGATTTGGGACACCGACGGTTACGTGCTGTTCGACAATCGCTTTTCGGTGGCAGGCGCCGGAATTGGCGGGCGTGGACTACACAGAATGGTGCTCAATCCGCACTGGCACGTGAGTGATACGGACAATTGAGGTTCATGACGGGAAGGACGCTATTGGCGGGAACGCACATGAAGATAGCTGTTATTGGAACCGGATATGTGGGCTTGGTCAGCGGCACATGCTTCGCCGAATGGGGCAATCGTGTCGTCTGTGTGGACAAGAATGCCGATAAGATCGCCGCCCTTCGTCACGGCAGGATGCCGATCTACGAGCCGGATCTCGACGAGCTGGTGGAACGAAACTATGCCGCAGGACGGCTGGACTTTACCTGCGACATCGCAAAGGCAGTCGAAGGCGCAGCTATCGTCTTCATAGCGATCGCCGCTCTGCCGCAGCCAGGACAAGCGGATGTCGACCTTTCCTTCATTTACCAGGCAGCGCGCGAGCTTGCGGCGCTTATCTCGGCTGATAGCATTGTGGTGATAAGATCGACGGTGCCGGTCGGAACCGGCGACGCCGTGCACAGGATCATCAGCTCGGCCCGGACGCCAGGCACCTTCGCCGTCGCCTCCAATCCGGAATTTCTGCGCGAAGGCGTTGCGGTGCACGATTTTCTCGCTCCGGACCGTATCGTCCTGGGCGTGGAGGAGGAGTGGGCGTGCAAACGGCTTGTCGAGCTCTATGACGTCCCGCTCGAACGCCAGAATACGCCCGTCATCATCACGATGCGTCGGACGGCTGAGCTAATCAAGCATGCCGCCAATGCCTTTCTCGCCACAAAGATCACCTTCATCAACGAACTTGCCGATCTTTGCGAGGAGATGGGCAGCGATGTTGGAGAGCTGGCTCTCGGCATGGGACTCGACAAGCGCATCGGGGCAAGCCTCCTTGCCGCCGGCCCCGGCTATGGCGGCTCATGCTTCCGCAAAAGCGCGCTTGCACTGCTGCAGACGGCGCAGGACCATGGCGTGGCGCTGCGTATCGTCGAGGAAACCCTTGCCGTCAACGAGATGCGCAAGCGGCGCATGGCACGGAAGGTCAGCAAGGCACTTGGCGGCGATATTGACGGCCTGACCATCGCCATTCTCGGCCTGACCTTCAGGCCCGACACCGACGACATGCGCGATGCGCCCGCCGTGCCGCTCATCGAAACGCTGCAGCGCCTGGGTGCTCGCATCCGGGCATACGACCCCGTCGGCATCGAGAATGCAGCAAAGGTTCTCAGCAGCGTCGATTTCCACGAGGATCTTTATGAATGCGCGAGAGATGCGGATGCCGTCGTGGTCATGACAGAATGGGATGCCATCCGAAAGATCGACCTGATCCAGCTCAAGAAAAAACTGCGCCAGCCTGTTCTCATAGATCTGCGAAATGCGCTGGATGCAGAAGCCGCCCGCCGGATTGGCTTTAACGTCTGCGCCATAGGTAAGTCGGCAAGCACACATAGCAGCCTGCGCGATATCGGCAAGCGACGAAACCGGCAGCGAGCCGTCAAGGCGGCAACCCCAAAGCTCGTTCCAATCCACGATACGGGAGAAACAATATGAAACCATCAAGGAAACAGACCTCCCTGGTCCCTGCAGCATCGCTGGCATGTGCGATCGTGCTTGGACTTGCAGCGGGGAGCAATGCTGCCTTAGCCGCGACGACCACCAAGGTGCCGGATGGAGCAAGACCCATGACGGCGGTTGAACTTTACATGCTCTATCACGACAAGAGCTGGCGCTGGCCCGATGGTGCGGGCCGAATGCAGAATACCGGCCGTCGGTTTTCGGCCTGGGTCGACGGGACCGGCGGACAATCCTGGGCCGAAGGCCGCTGGGCTGTGACAGACACCGGCCGTCTGTGTCTCGAGGCAACCTGGCACGCCGCGAACGGCCAGTTTCCCGCCAAAACCTGCTTCATCCATCGCATTCTCGATGGAACGATCTATCAGAAACGCGAGACTGGCGGAGCATGGTTCGTGTTTCGCCATCCCGTCGCCAAGAAAACCGATGAGGCGACAAACTTGATCGCCGATGATCTGGTCTCACAACGACTGGAGGCCTTGAAGACCTCTTTGACCGTCCACAAGACCGAATAGAGGAAGGAGGCAATGCTATGAAAACCCTATCAAAACTAACGACGGCCTTGCTTGCGGCTGGCGCCCTGTGTGGGGGCGTATACGCTGCCAGCAACAGCCTGGACGCAAAGGCCGAGACCCGGCCTCTCTTCAACGACAAGAGGCCGATCATCACACCCCAATCGTTGCCAGGGGGCGCCTATGATCCCAACGGGGACTTTTCCAATGACCCCAATCCGAAGATCGAGCACCTCTTCCTGCCTTGGGAAGACGTCGATCTGTCGACGCTGGGCACGGCAGACGATTATGCCCGCAAGCGTGGGCGTTCGCTGCTGATCACCGTCGAGCCCTGGTCATGGGCCCGCGACTGGCGCGTCACGCCTACCGATCTACTCAATGGAATTCTGGCGGGCCGCTACGATTCCCACATGACGGCGATCTGCTCCGCGGCCGCCAAGCTCAATGCACCCGTCACCATTCGCTGGGCCCAGGAAATGGATGAGAAGAACGGGCAGTTCACCTGGGCCTACTGGAAGGCGGATGATTACGTGAAAGCCTATAAGCATGCGGTCACCGTCTGCCGCAAGAGCCTGCCCTCGGCAAAGTATATGTGGTCGCCGATGGGCAAGGATGGGCTTGAAGCCTATTATCCCGGCGATTCATTCGTCGACGTCGTCGGGCTGTCGGTCTTCGGTTACCAGCCGTTCGATCAACGCAAGCTCGGACGGGATTCGACCTTCGTGGAAGCGACCAAGCCCGGCTACGACCGTGTGAAACGCTTCAAGAAGCCGATCGTGATCGCGGAACTGGGCTATCAGGGCAACGAGGCCTACGTTCACGCGTGGGCCGAGGAAGCCAACAAGCCGCATTCCGAATTCCCCGACCTGCAAGCGGTGGTCTACTTCAACGACCGTGAAGTCTACCCCTGGCCGGATGGTCTGGGCAGGCCGGATTGGCGCGTTGCCACGCCGCCCCTCTTGAATTGACCGCGACGCTGAAAGGTTGAGGAGAAACACATGTTTTGGTTCCGTTTCATCATCCTGAATGCCATGTTCGCGATGCTGCTGGTCGGCACCGCGAACGCGGCGACACAGCATCAAATCGATCGAATGACGGCGCGTGCGGCACATCACGCCATGCCGATGAGCGCGAAGGAACTGAAAAAGCTCTACGCGGGACGCTCCTGGATATGGAAGGACGGGGCCGGCTTCTTCTCGCGTCATCACCGTCGATTTACGGCCTGGTCGCATACGGGCGCTCAAAAATCCTACGCAAGGGGCATCTGGTATGCGACCGATCGCGGGCGGCTCTGCATGAGCGCCGTCTGGTACAGCAAGAAAAGTGCCGCACCCAACGTGTCCTGCTTCCTGCATCGCAAGAAGGCTGGGATCATCTATCAGAAACGAGCATCAGGCGGAAAATGGTATGTGTTCCGTCATAATCCGATCAAACATGATGACGAAGTTCTGAAACTGCGGCCGGGCGACTATGTTCGCAGACATCTGCCCGGTTGAAGTCGAATATTCACATAGGGGCTTTCATTTGGATAGCGGACGGCATGCGTCTCACCTGTTCCGTCGAACCGCCATCCGGGAAATGCCCTATTCTTTGCCGCCCAAACCGCGCGACATCAGCCGGGTCAACTCAAAATGCGCTGCGATTGTAGCAATGCGACGTTCTTCCAAATCCACTTGGTGTGCAGATATAGGGAGAGCCCTTAAAGTAATCCTCGGCGGAGACCGAAGTCGTCTTGGCGAGAGAGCTTCCACTATAGAAGACGACATTGTTCTTTTGATACTTCTTCATGTACAACTGCACAGTCTTATTTTTTATGTGCGCATTCTCGGCAGCATTTGCATTTTCATGCATGATCACCGAAGCTGCAATCGCAAGCATTACCGATAAAGAGACACCAATTTTTCGATTAGCAGCGGATAGATTGCAAGAGTTCTTCCAAAAACTCATAAGTTTACTCTCCTTGACAAGTTTCCTTCGTGTATTTCAGCGGAAAATATTTAAACAACTTCTATAAATATCTTGAAAATATTAATGAAATCTGCTTAATTTCCCCTTACAGCCTTCGGGCGGGGGACCTGCAACAATGCTGCCTGCGATAGTGTTAACTTGGCGCGACATTCGGTTAATGCACAGAGCCTTGGCTCAGACATCCACAGACTTCTTTGGTTCGCTGGCCATGGCGCACCGCGGGGCAGAATTCTTTGCTCAAGACATGAAACGATCTCTCTCTTTACGTCCGTCCGCCAACCGGCGGACGCCCGGATGGACTGAAATTCAGGCTGTTTTGCGACGATTGGGAAAGATCGTAGCCGGACAGGGCCCGTACTATGCGCGCGCGGCCTGTTTTGGACGCCCATTACTCGCCCCCATGGGCGCATGCCCCCTTCATCCGCCTGCGGCAAGGATACCGCGGCGACCACCAGCCGATTTGGCGCGTTTTGTCGAAAGGTCACCACGATGATGTGGAACAAGACCGAGATTGCAGCCGGACAGCCGGCTTTTGTGGAAAGGCGCCGGTGGCCCCGCATTTCCGAAGCTCCAATTTGCGGCAAGACCACAGATCTGCCAGAGCTCGCGTCGCTGCCGTTTTCCACATCCAATGAGGCTCCCGGCCAGCAATTCCCGGCCTGGCAGAAGCATATGGCGCCGCTGATAGACGCTTATCTTCCCGAAAGCGGCCAGGCTGGGGCTGGCTTCGCAGCAACTCAAACCGTCTGGAATCTCGAAGGGGCGCTTCTCATCCAGCAACAAACGCCAGCCTTCAGCTATGAACGCTCACCGGAGAAAGTACGCTTCAGCGCCATAGATCATTGGCAGATCACCTTCCTGCGCACGGGCAAGACATGGACCAGCGTCAATGGGCATGTGGTCGAAAACGAGCCCGGCATGATGGAAATCCGGGCACTTGGCTGCCCGTTTTACGGCCGCACCATAAGCGCGCAATCCGTCACCCTCATTCTACCTTGCGATTTGTTCGCCGATCACGGCGGGCTGCCTGGAGCAAGCAACAACATCGTCCTGGGGGGCACGCGCGTCAAGCTGCTGGCGGACTACATCGCTTTTCTCGAAGCGAACCTCGACCGTTTGACAAGGGATGATCTGCACAGTGTACGCAACCAGCTGCAAGAGATGATATTTCATAGCGTCACGCCGCTGGTGAATGGCCATGCGACCGGCGATCGCAGCTCCGAGATCGGACTGATGACGAAAGCTCGTCGCTTTATTCAGAACAATCTCGGATCAGCGGAGCTAACTCCGGAAGCGTTGAGCCGTGAATTGGCAATTTCCCGAACCAGACTGTACGAATTGTTCCAGGCCTCGGGTGGCGTCTTGAACTACGTGCGCAGAAGACGGCTTCTGGCTGCACGCGCAGCTCTCGCCGATGTGAGCAATGGGCAGAAAATTGCAGATATCGCCAGCAATCTCGGCTTCGAATCGGGAGCCAACTTCAGCCGGGCCTTCACACATGAATTCGGCTACAGCCCAAGCGAGGTCCGCAGACATACCGGAGAATGCAAGGTAGAGCATCTGCCACGGGTGACGAAGACATCCAGCCTCAGCGACTGGCTTAATACACTGGGTATTTGATGGTTACAAACTATGTTGGTGTAAGGCAGTTCCGACGCAGTTCGGAGGCTGATGAACACATGTCTTACGGGCAATAGCGGGTAAAGACATGCATGTAGTTCATCAATATTTAGGTGTAGTGTCATCCACAACCAACGGCATCACCTTTTAATCCGGTTGCGGTGAAGACGTTGTTTCCCCCTCTGAGATCTCGCAGGCCAACAGGAGTGGTTTACCGAGTGCCGGAGCATCCTGCTTGCTCAACAAAACGGCAACTGCCGCTGCTGCTATTTCCTGAATCGGCTGTTTCACAGTGGTCAGGCGTGGTGTTGTCATGCTTGCGAGCGGAATGCCATCAAAACCGACGATAGAAAGGGCAGCCGGGATCGGGATCCCCAAATCATGGGCTGCACGCATGCAACCGATCGCCTGTTGGTCGGAACTTGCAAAGATGGCAGTTGGACGCTCGTGGCGGGCACGCGCGAGAAGATAGTTTCCGGCGGACCGCCCGCTTTCATAGTCGAAAGCCGCTTCTGCGATCAGCGGAACCGAATTCTGCCTGCCGTCGCCGACCACCTCCATTGCATCCAGATAACCCTTGAGACGATCGTTGGCAGGAACGGAGTCTTTGGGACCCGAAATGAAGCCGATGCGGCGATGACCAAGCTTCACGAGATGCTCGACGCCGAGGCGCACGCCGCTGCGATGATCGGCAGCGATGCCGGAATATCCCGGCAGCAAGCGGTCGACGATGACGATCGGCAGCCCCTTCGGCAGCTTGAGCGCATGGAAATCGTTGCTTGGAACAAGGATGATGCCATCCACCTTCCGGCTTGTCAGCTGGCCGATCCGATCCGCTTCCTTGGCCGCATGGTCGAAAGAGGTCATGACGATGATGTTATAGCCATGCTTCGCCGCCGCTTGCTCTGCGGACTGGACGAGTTCCGCGAAGAAGGGATTGGTGAGATCGGGAATGATGATGCCGATGAGACGGCTGATCTTGCTGCGCATGCTTCTGGCAGAAGGATCGGGCGTATAACCGAGCTCTTCGATGATGCTTCTGACCCGCGCCCTCAATTCATCCGTCACGGAAGGGTGGTCATTCAAAACCCTTGAGACGGTCCCGGTGGAAACCCCCGCCAGCTTGGCAACGTCTCGAATTCCAATCTTCGCCATAACGGAACCAATATCCCTTCATTTCACCTTCCGAGCACCATGGAGGCGCCTGACCAGGCCCTCAGCTAATGGTCTCTCCCGCCTTAGTCAAAAGGCTTCATGTCAGGCAGATCCTCCGCCGCGAAAACAACACCAGCCCGGTGGAAACGGTTCATCATACCTATCTTCCGAGACCGGTAAAGCTCCAATTTCACTTGTTTTTCACCAAAAAAATCGGCGCCTTGACAATTCCTGGCGGCATGCTACCCAATATATGTGGAAACGGTTCATTGTCGCAGACAACTCAGGTGGAGCTGAGCCCAGGACCGTTCGGGAGGAAAGAAATGACCAATTCTACAAAGTGCGAATCCGTCTTGATCAACGCGAAGCGGCGTGCGGCGCTGAAACTGGGGCTTGCCGGCACCCTGGTGCTCGCGCTGTCCTGCGGCATATCGCCTGCCTTTGCCGCGAGCAAGCCGAAGGTCGGGCTGATCATGAAGTCTCTGTCCAATGAGTTCTTCAAACAGATGAAGGCCGGCGCCGACAAATATGCGGCCGAAAACAAGGACAAGTTCGACTTCAAGGCCGTCGGCATGAAGGACGAACGCGACTTCGCAGCCCAGGTCGATGCCGTCGAGAACTTCGTGACGCAGAAATACGACATCATCGTCGTCGCGCCGGCCGATTCCAAGGCCATGGCCACGCCGCTCGCAAAGGCGGTGAAGGCTGGCGTGAAAGTCATCAACATCGACGTGCCGCTCGATGCCGACGCCAAGAAGGCCGCCGATATCGATCTCGCCTTCTTCGGGCCGGACAACACGGCCGGCGCCAAGCTTGCCGGCGATGCGCTCGCCAAGGATCTGGGTCCCGGCGCAAAGGTCGTGATCCTGGAAGGCAATCCCGAGGCCGACAACGCCAAGGAGCGCAAGGCGGGCTTCATGGACTCCATCAAGAACGGCAAGCTGGAGCTTCTCGACAGCAAAACCGCGCATTGGGAGACGGAAGAAGCCAACACCGTGATGACGAATTTCCTGACCAAGTACAAGGATATTCAGGGCGTCATGGCCGCCAACGACTCCATGGCGCTCGGCGTGGTCAAGGCGCTTGATGCATCCGGCCAGGCAGGCAAGATCAAGGTTGTCGGCTTCGACAATATTCCGTCCGTCAAGCCGTTGCTCAAGGATGGCAAGATGCTGGCAACCGTCGAACAGTACGGCGCGGAAATGGCCGCCATGGGCATCAAGTATGGCCTTCGCGAATATGCCGGCGAGAAATTCACCGGCTGGGTCAAGACGGACGTGACGCTCGTCACCGCTAAGGACCTCAAATAGTCGATAAACCCGCGCTGCGGGCAAAGGATGCGTCGGCATTTGCCGGCGCATCCGCTTTTCGATCGATCTTCTGGTCGGCATTCAGCGTGAGGCGTTAGACCCAGCGGAAGGCGACGCAAGGAAGATCATCATCTCCAATTCAAAATGGAAACGCTGATGAGGTGGACGTGCCAGAGACTTTAGATGACGCCATCCTGAAGCTGGAAGGAATAGGCAAACGCTTCCCGGGCGTCGTGGCTCTGAAGGATGTCTCCATAGAGATCGGCCGCGGCAAGGGTCACATTCTGCTCGGCGAAAATGGCGCCGGCAAATCGACGCTGATCAATCTGCTTGGCGGCGTCTTCAAGCCTGATGATGGTCGCATCCTGTTTGACGGCAAAGCCTATCATCCATCCTCTCCGCTCGAGGCGTTCAAGGCGGGCATCCGCGTCATTCACCAGGAACTGCACCCACTTTCCAATCTCACCGTCGCCGAAAACCTGCTTTTTGAGCATCTGCCGCGCCGATACGGCCTCGTGAACTACAAGCAAATGAACACCAGAGCGGCGGAACTACTAGCCGAGGTCGGCCTCCAGGTGGCGCCGACGACGCTTGCCAGCAGCTTGAGCGTCGCCCAGCTTCAACTGCTAGAGATCGCCAAGGCGCTATCCAACGAAAGCAAGCTTCTGGTCCTCGATGAACCGACGGCGACTTTGACCTCCAAGGAGGTTGATCGCCTCTTTGAGATTCTGAAGCGGCTGAAGGCGCGGGGCGTCACCACGCTTTACATATCGCACAGGCTCGAAGAGATCTTCGAAGTGGGCGATGACGTGACCATCCTGCGCGACGGGCAGCATGTGATTACGCGGCCGCTCGAAGGGCTCGGAATTCCGAAAATCGTCGAACTCATGGTTGGGCGCGAACTCGCGCAGCATGACGCCTTCCGCGGCGACAGCACTATCTCCGGCGAGGCGCTCGGCGTCTCCGGCCTCAAAGTGACGAGCCATAGCCCGGAGCTGTCATTTTCCGTCGCCAAGGGAGAAATCGTCGGCATTGCCGGGCTTGTGGGCAGCGGTCGCACAGAGGCGGTCCGGGCCATATTCGGCGCCGACATCAAGGCCGCAGGCGAAATCCGCATAGACGGCGAGCCGGTTGAGATTGCCTCGCCGAGGGACGCCGTCAGTGCCGGGCTGTGCCTGGCGACCGAAGACCGCAAGACACAAGGTCTCATGCTCGATATGAGCTGCGCGCAAAACAGCACCATCACCAGTCTTGGCAAGATCTCCCGCAACGGATTGATTTCGCGCAAGGCGGAGGATGATTCCGCGCAACGCCTAGTGCGCGAACTGCGGATAAAGACACCGTCCATCCATCAGGCCGTCAGGACATTTTCGGGTGGCAACCAGCAGAAAGTCGTCATCGCCAAATGGCTGTTCCGCGGCCCAAAGGTGCTGATCTTCGACGAGCCAACCCGAGGCATCGATGTCGGCGCCAAGGCGGAGATCTACGAGCTTCTGTGGAAATTTGCCGCCGAGCGAAAAGGTGTGCTCGTCGTGTCTTCGGACCTGCCGGAACTGATGAGCATTTGCCATCGCATCATCGTCTTCTCGGACGGCAAGATAGCCGGGGAAATACCTCGGGAGCAATTTGACGAGAGTAGGATCCTCTCACTCGCTTACAAGGAGTACAGTCGTGTCCGGCAACATTGAAAAGACGACCGAGGCGAAAGAGGCCAGCGTCTGGGACAAGCTCATCCGGATCTCGATGAAAGAGGCCGGCGTTGCCATCGCCCTCGTCCTGATTTTGATCTTTTTCTCGCTGACGGCGCCCTATTTCGCGACGCCGGAGAACTTCCTGAAGATCTTCGTGCAGATCGCCATCAACACCGTGCTTGCCGCCGGCATGACCTTCGTCATCCTCACCGGCGGCATCGATCTTTCCGTCGGGTCGCTGCTGGCGCTTTGCACCGTCATCGGCGCGACGATCATGATCGACCCGCGGTTTTCTCCCTGGCAGGCGATCGCTCTTGCATCGCTCGCCTCGATGGGGGCCGGCGCGATCCTGGGTGCCATCAACGGATGGATCTGCGAGAAGTGGAAACTTCCATCCTTCATCGTCACCCTCGGCATGCTTAACGTCGCAAGCGGCCTTGCCCGCGTCGTCAGTGACAACTCCACCATCACAGGACTTCCGCAAGCCTTCGTCGATTTCGGCAATCTGATTTTCTGGGGCGTTCTTCCATCGATCTTCCTGATCGCGATCGTCGTCGTCCTCATCGGCTGGTTCGTGCTGCGCTATACGGTGTTCGGACGTTTCGTCTTCGCGATCGGGACGAATGAGGAGGCCGTCCGCCTATCGGGCCATGAGCCGAAGCGGTACAAGATCGCGGTCTTCACCATTTCCGGACTGACCGCCGGAATTGCCGCCATGGTCTATCTACTGCGCCTCAATGTCGGTAGTCCGGTTGCCGGTATCGGCTATGAATTGAATGCCATCGCGGCCGTCATCATCGGAGGCACCAGCCTTTCGGGCGGTAAGGGCTCGATCATCGGAACGCTGGTTGGAGCCTGCATTCTGCAGGTGCTGTCGACGGGGCTGCAGCTCTTGGGTGCCGACGACAACATCAAGCCGATCGTCATCGGCGCCGTCATCGTGCTCGCCGTTATTCTCGACAGCTATCGGGGCCGACTGATGCGGATATTGGAGAGCCGCTGACAAGGCGGCTCTTTGGAGCAAAGGCGCCGAATAATCTGCCGTCAGGTCCGCTGCAACTTCCAGGTCCGGATTTCGAACGGCATGATGTCGGCAGGGCCTGCGCGCTCCATCGGCTCTTCGAGGATGTTCAGCGGCCCCGAAGCTTGCCATCCCGACGGCAGGGTCAGCGACAGACGGCCGCGCCGGCCGGCCGGTTCGTAAAGGCGCAGGATGAGCCCCTCCCCTTCCTCGGCCGGCTTCAGGCCGGAGAAGGCGACTGGGGTGCCTTGGATGCCAAGCGGCGATACGGTGCCGGCCGCAAGACCGCTTGCTTCCATGCTCACCAACGGCTGGTTGAGGTCGATCGCCTCCGATAGAACGCCGCCTTCGTACCAGGCGCCCTCATGCGGCATCAGCGCATAGGTGAAACTCTGCTGGCCTTCATCGGCCATCGGATCGGGATAGATCGGCGCGCGTACGAGGCTCATGCCGATGACATTGCCGCGGGCGCTGTGACCATATTTAGCGTTATTGAGCAGCGCGACGCCGAAGCCTGGTTCACTGAGATCGACGAACCGATGCGCCGCCGCCTCGAACATCGCCTGCTCCCAAGAGGTATTGGTATGCGTTTGCCGCTCGACAATGCCGAAAGCACATTCGAAAGTCGCTGTACGCGACCGCACGGCGACCGGATTGAGGGTTCTCAGCAGCGTTCGCCGATCATGCCAGTCGATGGTCGTTTCGATATCCAACCTGCGGGCATTGGCGGTCAGAACATAAAGCTGGGTCACGGTCGAGTTGCGGTATCGATTGATGACACGGATCGCGGCGCGATGCGATCCCTCCTCGACCAAAGTGATGCTCTCCGGCCGATCGAGCCGGATGCCTTTCTCGGCATAATCGGCGTCCACGTCCCAGGCATCCCAATTGCGCGGCTTGTCGACTGGATAGACCCAGAGCTGGTTGGCACTTCCTTCAATCGCTTCTCGTCCCGTCGCCTTGTGAATAAGGCACGATACAGCGCCATCCTTGCCGATGGTAACGGACAGATGCTCGTTCTCGAGATGATGGGTATCGGCCTTGAGCCCACCGGCGGGCTTCAAGGTTTTGCGATCGAAAACCGCGACGGAAAGAGGCGCGATGGAATCGGCCGAAGCGAGGACCGTTCCATCCGATAGGGTTGCAGTGAGCAGGCGCGGCGAAAGCGATGGGTTGACGACGACAAGTGCATCCGCGACTCCGCCGGCCGGAAGATGGGCCGACAGCGTCTTCAGAGCGCTTGCCTGCTCTGCCTTGGCATTGCCGATCACCCCGTCAAGCTCCCGCTCGGCATCGACATAGACCTCGCGAATACTCGATCCGGGCAGGATATCATGAAACTCATTTTTCAGAACGACGCGCCAGTTCGCCTCGAAACTTTGAGGTTTGGCGGCACCCAGCATATGGGCGAGTGAGGCAAGCGTCTCCGCTGTGATCAGGGCGCGTTCGGCCTGGCGATGCTTGCGTTTGACGCCGCTTTGCGTCGTCAGCGTTGCGCGATGCAGTTCGAGGTAGATCTCCCCATCCCAGACCGGAAGCTCCTTTTCCTTAGCGGTGCGGTGCGCCTTTTCGTAATAGCCTTTCACGGTGCCCCAGCGCGCTTTCGGAATAGCCGGGAAGTCCCGCAGCTGTACCTCGCGCTCTACCATTTCTGGCGTGACGCCGCCGCCGCCGTCGCCATAGCCGACGGCCAGCAGCGAAGTGTCATGCTGCGTCTTTCCGCGAAAATTCTTCCAGGTCGGCACGAAGCAATCCGGCTGTACGAAGCCGTTATAGCCTTGCATGGGGTTGTCGAATGTATGGGTCAACACCTTGCTGCCATCGAGCCCCTTCCACCAGAAGAGATCGGACGGAATGTGATTGCTTTCGCTCCAGTTAACCTTGATCGTGAAGAAGCTGTCGATGCCCCCAAGCCGCAGGATCTGCGGCAACGCGCCTGAAAAACCGAAGCAGTCGGGCAGCCAGCAGACGCTGTGACGCAGACCAAAGTGCTTTTCGAAATAGCGCTGGCCATAGAGAAGCTGGCGCACGAGGCTCTCGCCCGTCGGCATGTTGGTATCGGGCTCGACCCACATGCCTCCGACGGTTTCCCACTTGCCTTCGGCCACCTTCTTCTTGATCCGCTCGAGCAGTTCCGGATCATCTTCCTCCATCTGCGCATAGTATTGGGCGGTCGATTGGTTGAAGCGGAAGTCGTCGGAGCGTTCCATCAGCGAAAGCGCGGTATTGAAGGTGCGGCGCATCTTACGGCGCGTCTCGCCATAGGGCCAAAGCCAGGCCAGATCGATATGGGCATGGCCGGTCAGAAGCAGCTCGCCATTCTGTGGGAAGCGCTTTTGAAGCTCTTTCAATTGCGCGAGCAATTCATCATAAGCAGCGGCTGCCGAAGCACTCTGTGCTTCGCTGAGACCGGCCGGATTGTCCTGAAGCTCCGGCAGCTCCCAGATCTTCTGCTGCATTGCCGCGCCTGAGGTGCGTGAGATATAGGCTGATGTGTCGGAGGGCCAATCGAGACTGCGCAACGCCCGTTCGGCCGCATCGATCAAATGCGGCACGACTTCATGGCCGTCAAGAATATCGGCCGCTTCGCCGATCTGCTGCAACAGGAGATGCAGCCGATGGACCGGCTCATCCAGCCAGATCAAGCGCGCCCTGTTCAGCTTCGGTGCCCTATTGGGCTCGCCGAAGGGAAACCGCGCAACGCTCTCGGTCGCGATCTGGAAGTCACGACCCTTGATCGGAAATTCCTGGTGATAGGGATCGAGACCGAACATCTCGGTTTCGCCATCAGGATAACGCAGCGTCAGCAGACTCTCGCCGCCAAGATCGAGCTGAAGGCGGATCTCCTCGAGCGGCCAGTCCTGCGGCGCCGTTGCCTTGGCAGCAAAGCGAACCGCCCCGTTGCGATGCGGCCAGTCCTGATGATGCGCAATCGGCTCCCCATCGAAGGTCCAGCCGTCGATCGCGAGACTTTTCCTGTCGCGCCAATGCACAAGCTCCGCAGTGCGGGCTTTCAAGCGATCAAGGCGTTGGGCAATAGTAAGAGACATGGGCGGGTTCCTATCGGAAAATCGGCAACTGACGACGGAGGAGAAAATATATCAGCGCGAATTGGTCGCCGGCCCCGCGCCCCTCTCCTCCCAGCGGATCGCATCGCCCGGATTTAGATTAAGTAACTTTGTTTTGGCGTCAAGGCGTACAGAAATAAGTTGCGAGAGTTTTGTTGTCGATGTCCCGATCAATCTTCCCCACGGCACGCTGTCGTCGGAAGGCGGCCAGCTGCTCGGCGTGGCTTATTGAGCCAAAACGACGCATCCAGAGAATTCCGGGTCTCACCCGTCTCTGCCTTTCAAATCCGCAAGCTTGATTATCGCCGTCGATAAGACGCCCCGCAGTGACGTTCCGGCAGGCGAGCGGTTTCCCCGAAGATCTTTTGCCGCAGTGAACCTTCTGCATATGCAGTCTTATAGAGACCTCGATCCTGCAAGGCTGGCACCACAATATCGACGAAATCCTCAAAGCCCTCCGGCGCCACCGTGCGTGTGAGGTTAAAGCCGTCGATCTCCCCCTCATCGATCCACGCGGAAAGCTCATCCGCGACCGTTGCGGCATCGCCGACAACGACCGGATAGCGGCCGCCAATGGACAGTTCCCCTAGCAATTGCCGCTTGGTCCAGCCTCGTTGCCGCGCAGTTTGCGTTGCCGACTGGCTGGCGTTGGACGGTCCATAGACGATAGCCTCGTCGAGTTCGTAACGCGAAAAATCGATACCCGTGCTCGCCGAAAAATGCGCCAACCCTGCTTCAGGATTAGCATGGTGGAGATAGTCCGCGTATCTTTCCCGCGCCGCGGCAGCCGAGCGATCCGCCACGACAGTTATGCCGACAAAGATTTTCACGTCATCGGGCTTTCGCCCCGCAGCAACAGCCGTCTGGCGCAGCGCCCGGACAGCGGCGCGTGCTGCATTCTTGTCCGCGGCTGCTATGAAGATGCATTCGGCATGACGGGCAGCAAATTGCCTGCCGCGGCCGGATGTACCCGCCTGATAGAGAACCGGTGTACGCTGCATTGACGGTTCGGCAAGATGATAGCCGCGCGAACGATAGAATTGCCCCTCATGATCTATCTGATGGACTTTTGACGGATCGGCATAGATGCGCTTTTCCTTGTCCGCCAAAACCGCATCGTCTTCCCAGCTTCCCTCCCAGAATTTGTACAGGAGTTCGAGATATTCGTCTGCTCGATCGTAGCGGGCATCATGCTCGATCTGCATATCGAGTCCCAAGCCGCGCGCGGCACTGTCGAGATAGCCGGTTACGATATTCCAACCGATGCGCCCATTGGTCAGATGATCGAGTGTCGACATGCGCCGCGCAAAAACATAGGGCGCATCCGCACTGGCATTGACCGTTACGCCAAAGCCAAGATGCTGCGTCACGGCCGCCATGGCGGACACTAGCAACAAGGGATCATTGAGTGGCAACTGAATGGATTCCCGCAAGGTTAGATCGACCGAGTTCTGGTAGACATCATAGACGCCGAGAATATCGGCCAGGAAAATGCCATCGAAAAGGCCACGCTCCAGGGTTGCCGCAAGCGATGTCCAGTAGCTCAGCGTCTTATAGTGATCGGACTGATCTCGCGGATGCGTCCATAGCCCATGATTGATGTGGCCGACGCAGTTCATGTTGAATGCGTTGAGCAATATCTTTTTTCTTTGCGTTACCATCTCGTCCGTCGTTTCAGTTCGATCACCATATTGTAGCACTTGCCACCGACATAGCCGCCCTCCAGACAAGCTTCCGCCGCTCAATCACGACAGCGTCGGCTTCAGGCCGCTGGTGTTGGCTCGCCGAGCGATAGCATCAATCGGTTTGCCCAATTGAAGAAGGCAGCCCCATGGATCACGTCGGCGATTTCCAGATCATCCAGGCCCTCCTCGCGCAATCTGACGATCTCGTTGGCTCCAAATTGCGATGGCGTCGCGGTGAGCGCGGCTGAAACCTCGACAACGGCATTCCAGCGGCTGCCAAGATCCGCCTGAAGCCCATCATCCAGCAGATGCTGCACGTCATCCGTCCGCTTGGAATGATGGGAGGCGAAACGAGAATGGACCGATGCACAGAAGATGCATCCATTCGCCCGCGATGCAGCCGTGGCAGCCAGTTCACGCTCGGCGCGGGGTAGGCCGGCCGAGACATTATAGAAGATATCCTTGTCCGTCTTGGTGCGGGCCTGGAGAATGTCGGGATCGCGTACCAGCAGCATGAAATACGGCGACTTCGCCCGGGATGCGTCCACAAGGCCTGCCCAGTGCCGCTCGGTCAAGTCCGCTTCATCAAGGGGCTGCAGCCAGGGCGTCCAGCCGATTTCGGCTTGAGTGAAGGCATTTGGTCGGTTTTCGATTGTCGGGTGAATGACAGTTTCGGTCATGAAAGGAGTCCTTGTTCGTGTGATCAGGCTTGCGCGACCCGTCCGACATCGGCTGAACTGGCCGCCAAGGCCTTCAAGCCCGTAACGACCCTGATCTGAAACGCTAGAAATGCGACCAGCTGTGACAAGGTAACGATGCCTGTGGTCGTCCAGCCGGCGTCCAGCAGCTTCTGCAGCGCCGCAGCGCTTGCCTCCCTCGGACGGAAGACCAGAAGGTGGCTGTGTTCGAGCGCCGCGCTGAGCTTCAGGTCCAGAAGTTTGCGGCTTTCGACCGAAACCTCATAGACGAGGCCCGGCCGGTCCTCGCTGGAAAGCGGGCCAGCCGGATAATGGCCGTAAGGTCCGGTTGTATCACCGGCCTCCAGCTCCGCATCGATGACGGCGACGAGCTCGGGGCCGTGCGCCTCATCCCGCAACTTGGAGGAATAAAAATTCGCGATCTCCGGCGCCTTGTGAAGGCCGGCGACAAAGGCGGCGACGGCAAAGCGCTCCGCCGGGGTCACGCTTCCCCAATGCTCGGGCTCGAAAAGAGCTTCATAGCTCTTTTGAGCATTGAGGCGCGTCTCGGGCCGTTGTGCCCGAAGGCCGTCAAGATCGGACCCAGGATCTATTCCTGCAAGGAAATCGATGACGTCTCTGGTCTGCACAGTCATGGTCGATGCCTTCTCTTCGGATGCTGCTATTAGACTTGCGCCGCGAAGCGGCGTTCATTTCCGGTGGGGCGCTGTTGCACCCAACCAAGCGCTGGGGCGACATGAGCAGCCGTCAGTTCCAGCGAGCGCAGGATATGTTCATGCGGCGGATCGACGGAATGCACCTGAAAGACCAGATCCGTGACCCGCGCCAATGCCGTGTCTGCCTGAAGCGACGCGATAACGTCGTCGGGGGTGCCGACGTGAACATCGAAGGCTCCAATCAAATCAGCCGTGGTTTCGCCTGGGATCACAAAGCCCGCCGCCTTGAAGTGTTCGACGATCCGCCTCAGGCCGATGTCAGCAAAATGAAGGGCTTCCTTTCTGCTGTCGGCGACAAAGAGGCTGCGCGAACCCAATATTCGCGGCTGCCGCCCGGCCGGCAGCGCTGACAGATAGGCGTCGATGATCGGGTTCTGCAGGTCCGAAAGCTTGGCGTCCGGTGTCTCCGGCGGCCGTGGCTGCGTCCTAGATAACATCAGCCCGTCGCCATCACGGCCGGCACGCAAGCCGCCGCCAACGGAAAATGTCGCCTGCCAGACATGGTCGCGCAAATGCGGCGCTGCCGGATACAGGCGGTTGCCGCCTGCAAGCTCTCCGCCCGCCCAGGCATCGCGCACGAGAGCAAGATGATTGCCATAGACCTCCGTGCGCTGGCTGCTTTCCAGGCCGAAGGGAAGGAAGGCCTGCGGGGTACCGCCCGTTCCGAAGCCGACCTCCAGCCGCCCGCCGAGCAGCTTGTCGAGCACGGCTGTATCTTCGGCGACCCGCACCGCGTTCTCCATCGGCAACGTGATGACACCCGTGCCCAAACGAATATGCGAGGTCTGCGGGGCCAGGGCGGCGAGAAACACCAATGGTGCAGGCAGGCCGCCTTCGTCTCCGTTGAAGTGATGCTGCGCCACCCAGGCCGTGTCGAAGCCATGTTTTTCGGCATGGATGATCTGCTCGGCAACCAGCCTGTAGCGGGTTCCGGCATCCACCTGGTCCAGGACCCGACTGAAGAAGCCCAATCGCTTCAGTAATGTTGGCTTACTCATGGGATCATCCTGCACTGGTAAGGGCGGGCGCGGTCGCCCGCGGAAACTTCTTGCCTGGCACCGCATCGATCAGCTCGCGTGTGTACGGGCTACTTGGATTGGAGAAGACGTCTTCGACACGACCCGTCTCGACCAACTGCCCGGCGTTCAGCACCGAGACAGTGTCCGCGATCTGTCGCACGACGGCGAGATCGTGGGAGACGAACAGGTAGGTCAGCCCAAGCTCACGCTGCAACTCGCCCAAGAGATCGAGGATCTGCGCCTGTACTGTTACGTCAAGTGCGGAGACGGCCTCATCGAGCACCAGGATCTGCGGGTCGAGGACCAGGGCACGCGCAATCGCGACGCGCTGGCGCTGCCCTCCCGAAAGCGCATGCGGCCGACGTTGTGATATGTCGGCTGGCAGCCTGACCTTGTCGAGAGTGGCCGCCACCTTTGCCAATCGCTCACGCCGGGATAGGCGTTCGAAATTCAGCAACGGCTCCTCCACGATCCCGGTAATCGTCTGCCGTGGATCAAGCGAAGCATAGGGATTTTGATAGACGAGTTGGATCTTCTTGCGCAGCAGCCTCAACGCTTCGCCGCGCAACGAAGCCAGGTCGAGCCCGTCGATCAGCACCTGACCCGAAGTCGGCTTCTGAAAGGCGGAAACGATCCTTATCGTCGTCGTCTTGCCGGAGCCGGACTCACCGACAATTGCATGGGTGCTGCCGCGGCGAACGCGAAAAGAGACATCGTCGACCGCCCGGAAACCGCCGCCGCGACCGGCACCAAAATCCTGCACCAGCCTATCGACCACAACGATGTCGTCCGCCGGCGCGGTGGATGCAACTGGGTGTACCGGCGGGGTCTTCGGCCGCGCATTCAACGATGGCGCGTCGGCAAGCAGACGACGCGTATAGTTGCTCTGCGGGTTTGCGAGGATATTGGCCGTGTGCCCCTGCTCCTGGATGCGGCCGTGCTGCAAGACGATCAACCGGTCAGATCGATCGGCAGCGACCCCGAGGTCGTGGGTCACTAAAAGGACCGCCGTGCCATATTCCCGTCTCAGATCGTCGATCAGATCGAGAATGTGCCGCTGCACCGTGACATCCAGGGCGCTGGTGGGTTCGTCGGCGATGATCAGCGAAGGTTTCAGCGCAATGGCGATGGCGATCAACACGCGCTGGCGCATGCCGCCGGAGAGCTCGTGCGGATATTGCCTGGCACGCAATTGAGGCTGGCTGAGGCCGACACGTTCCAGCAATTCGATCGCTTGAGCGCGAGCAGCCACTCCGGACGCCCAGCCATGCACCGTCAGGATTTCGGCGATCTGTTCGCCGATCGTCCTCACCGGATTGAGCGAATTGCCCGGATCCTGCGGCACGAGGCTGATGACGGAACCGCGAATGCCATCCAGCCGCTTTTGTGGCCAGCCGGCAATATCCTGGCCGTTCAGGCGGATGGTTCCCTGTTGGAGAATGCCACCTTCGGGTAGAAGGCCGATCAACGCCTGTGCGGTGGAGCTTTTGCCTGAACCGGATTCGCCGACAAGGGCGACCACTTCGCCAGCGCGAACCTCAAAGTCAATATCGTGAACGACCGTGCGCTGGCCGCTCCTATCACGATAGGCGACCACGAGGCCTGCAACATCGAGGATCGGCGCACTCTCTTCTGCAATGGTTCCAATGATCGGAGCCGTCATTTCCCGATGCTCCCGATTGCCCGGCTGATGCGATTGATGGAAATAACCACCAGGACGACGACAAGACCAGGTGCGGCCGTCAGCCACCAGGCGGTTGCGATATAATTGCGTCCTTCGGCGATCAGCAGGCCCCATTCCGGTGTCGGTGGCGGCGCGCCATAGCCGAGAAAACCGAGCGTCGCGAGCTGCAGGATCGCCCAGCCGGCCTGAAGTGCCGCAAAGGCGATTACCGAGGTCAGTGAATTCGGCAGGATGTGACGCCAGAGCACCTTGAGGAAGGTGCCGCCGCTGCCGAAGGCGGCCTCGACATATTCGCTTCGCCGCACGGTGACGACTTCGGAGCGAACCAATCTGGCAAACTTGGCGATCAGCGTGCAGCCGACTGCGATCGCGGCGTTGACGGTGCCGAAACCGAGCAGAACGATGATGCTGAGCGACAAGAGAAGATCCGGTATCGACAGCATGACATCGACCAGCCTCATGATGACCGTCTCGATCCTGCCGCCGAATGATCCGGCAAGCACGCCGAGCGCCGTGCCGGCTACAAGCGCGATGCCAACGGCTGCGAGCGCGCCCGATAGCGAGTGAATCGCGCCATAGACGATGCGGGCATAGAGATCCCGCCCGAGCGAATCCGTGCCCAGGAGATGGGTGGCACTGGGCGGTCGTAGATGTTGCCCGGGCAAGCCCTGGACAGGGTCGTAAATCGTAAAGAGACCGGGGACGAGTGCCCAAAGGATAGCCAGCGCGAGGATAAGGCACGCAAGGAAGAGACCAGGCTGAATGCGGGGAAAACGGCCGACAGTCCCAGTGTTCTCATGAGCATCGGTCTCGAGCGTCACGGGCGATACACTGACTTTCCGGTCGGACGCATCGAGGTCTGGATCAGGTCGGGCGGTTTCGATCGTTGCCATCATGCGGCTCCCAGCTTGGTCTTCAGACGCGGATCGAGCACGGGATAGAGAAGATCGACTACGAGGTTGATGATGACGAAAGCGGTCGCGGCAATGACGACGATCGCCTGAAGAACGGCGACATCCTGGCTATCCACGGCCTGTTTCGTCAGCCCGCCGATACCATTGAGGCCAAACACCGTTTCGGTGATGACCGCGCTCGCGATCAGCTCCCCGAACAGCAACCCGGCAACGGTCAGAACCGGCAGCAGCGTGTTCTTGGCGACGTGCCGCCATAGAACCTTGGCATGTGAAAGTCCCTTGGCCCGGGCCACGGGCACGAAGGGCTTCGTCAGAACCTCGTCGATGTTCTTCAGCAAGATTTGCGCCAGCGGCGCCGAAATCGGCACCGCGACCGTCAGGATAGGCAGGAAAAGACCCTCCCATGGACCCGGATTGATGACCGGCACGAGGCGAAGCCTGAAGGAGAATATCTGAATGAGCATGATGCCGAGCCAGAAGGTGGGCACCGATATGAACAGTGAGGGAATGGATTGGATCAGGCCACGCAGCCAGGCAAGACCGGAGAGATTGCAGGCAATCGCGATCAGAACGGCGAGAAGTGTTGCCACCACAAACCCCGATGCTGCGAGCAGAAGGGATGGCGGCAGGTTGGTGGCAAGCAGCGAGCTCACCGGAACGCCTGCCTGCAGTGAATAGCCGAAATCCCCCGTCAGAAAATTCCAGACCGCGTGGGCATATTGCTGCAGGAACGATCCGTCGGCGCCATAAGCCGCCCTGATATCGGCAAGCTGTTCGGGGCTCAGCCCATAATCCGGGTTCTGGAATTTGATCAGCACCGCGTCGCCCGGCAGCGACTGCAGCAATACGAACGAAACGGTGAAAGCCGCCCATAAGACGAACAGTGCCTGCCCGAGCCTCGATAATATGTATCTTGCCATGCCACTACCATGTCTTCGCATAAGGAGGGCCCGGCACCACGCCGGGCCAGCCCTTTTCATCAATGTTCAGCAAGCCAGGCGCTGTAGAAGGACGGACGTCCTACGGCCTCGAATGCAACCCCCTTCACGTAAGGCGCGCCAGCGAAGACCTGCGGCTCCTCGAAGAAGGGGATGACATAGGCCTGATCGAGCAGATATTCCTGCGCCGCCTTGGCCGCCGCAAGTCGCTTGTCGCGATCCGTCTCGGAGGCAACGGTTTCCAGGATGCCGTTCAGCTTGTCGTCCGAGAAGGTCGCCTTGGGATTGAGACCGCCCTTCTGGAGCAGGGCATCGCGATTCTTGGGGTAGAACTGGCTCTTGATGACATCGGGATCGGCGCGTCCGACTTCAGCGACGACCAGCGGTGTCTTTGCCGGATCGACATTGTCGGTCACCAGATTTCCCGAGGTTCCGGCAAGAACCTGCAGCTTGACGCCGAGCTTGGCCCATTGCTGCGCGACCAGCTGCAAGACGGCCTTGTTCTGTGGCTGGGGCAAGGATTCGTAGACGGCCAGCGAAAGCGGCTTGCCATCCTTCTCGCGAACGCCGCTCGCGCCCTTCTTCCAGCCCGCTTCGTCCAGGAGCTTTTCAGCAAGAGCCGGATCGTAGGTCAGCTTCGACGACAGGTCCGTGTAGCCGGCCGCAGCCGACGAAATGACCGATTTCGCCTGCGGATAATTTGCCGAAAACAGCGTATCGACGATTTCCTTGTTGTTGGTCGCATGCAGGAGCGCCTGACGAACCTTGAGATCGGCAACGAGCGGATTGTCCGGGCGGAAGGCGACGCTGTCATTCACGCCGCGGGTCGGCGCCGCATAGATCGCAAAACTCTGATCGGACACCTGCTTCTCGTCATAGGCCTGCAGCTGACGGATGAAATCGGCCTGGCCGGACAGCAATGCGCCGATGCGCACGCTGTCCTCGCCGGTGATGATGTACTTGATGCCATCCAGATAGGCCCGGCCCTGATGCTCCAGCTTGCTCGGACCCCAGTTGTAGTCTGTCCGCGCCTTCAGCGAGAGCTGCTTGCCAAGCGTTTCACTTTCGACGACAAAAGGGCCGGACCCGATGATCTTCGTCGCATCTCCTAGCTGGTCGAACGACAGCGCCAGCGTCTTCAACGAGACCAGGCCGGATCCGATGACGGACGTTCCCTGCAGGAAACCCGGGGACGACTTCTTGAAGTAGAACTTGACCGTATAGGGATCGACGACTTCGCTGTGATCGTAGTTGTTGATGACCTCGGAAACCGGCTGCTTCAGCTCCTTGTTGCCAAGGCCGAACGTATCATAATTCTTGGCGACAGCATTGGCATCGAGCGGAGTACCGTCGGAAAAGGTCACGCCCTTGCGGATCTTGAACGTATATTCCGTCGCCACATCGTTGACTGCCCAGGATTCGGCAATCCATGGCTCGATCTGAAGCGTCTTGGGATTTTGATAGGTCAGCTTGTCGGTGATCTGGTTGAGTATCCCGCCGTTCGGATAGAAGCCGCCGGCCGGCGGGTAAAGGTTCGTATGCGCCTGCTGTTCGAGATAAATCAGCGTACCGCCCTTGACCGGCTGATCATCGGCAAATGCTGCCGGCGCCGCCAATAGCCACACGCTCAGTAAACTTGCCGCTTTGAGTTTGGCTTTAATGCCCATTGTGTAAGCCTCTGTAGGTAAATGCACATCAACCTACGACGATGGTCTTACTATCTATAGAATTTATATTCTAATTTTGGCACCACGCAGGAAACGAACGCGCTGCCGTTTCGAACCGGCGACCATTGGCAATGGCGGATTGGCAAATGGGTTAGCCCAACTCTTCCACGCATGTTGTGCCGGCGCCGGTTTGTCGCGAAAGTGAGAGCATCCCAGTCAGCCGAATGCGCGTAAAGATCGAGCCGGTCACGCCGCCTTCAGCCTGCTTTCGACAAGACGGGCAAACAATGTCGCGCCGACGGCGAGAATGCCGTCGTCTACGATGAAACCGGGATTGTGAGCGGGAACGTTGCCGGCATGCCCCAGCGTGAAGAATGCGCCCGGGGCATGGAGCAGCATATCGGCAAAGTCCTCGCTTCCCATCGCGCGCTTGGGCACTGTCGAAACCCGATCCTCACCAAGAACCTCGCGGCCAATAGCAGCGACGATATCGACCTGATCCGGATGGTTGGTCAAAACCGAGAAGATGTCGCGTATATCGACATTGGCTTCGATATCGTGAGCGGCAGCGATATTGCGCGAAATCGTGGTCACGCGCTCGCGGATCAAATGCCTGATGTTATCGGAGAAGGCTCGTATCGTACCGCCGACACTCGCGGTTTCGGGTATGACATTATAGGCCGACCCTGCGAATATCTTGGTCACGGACAGCACGGCTGGTTCCGTGGGCGATACATTGCGGCTGACGATGGTCTGCAGTGCTTGCACGAGTTCGGCGATTGCCGGAATGGGATCGCGTGCGACATCCGGATGGGCACCATGCGCGCCCTTGCCTTTGAAGGTCACATCGAAAAAATCAGCGCCCGCCAGCACTGCTCCGGCCGAGACGTGCAGATGATTTGGCGGCAATTGCGTTGCGTTGTGTAGCCCATAGATTTCGTCCACCGGAAATCTCTCGAACAGGCCGTCGGCGATCATCGCCCGCGCCCCACCAAGACCCTCCTCGGCCGGCTGGAAGATGAAGGTCACCGTCCCCGCGAAATCCCTCGTTTCGGCAAGATAGCGTGCAGCACCAAGCAAGATCGTCGTGTGGGCATCATGACCGCAACCGTGAAACCGGCCGGGATGGATCGAGGCATAGGCAAGACCGGTTTCCTCCGGCATCGGTAAGGCATCCATATCGGCACGCAGGCCCACCGATCTATTGCCGGGATGGCGTCCCTTGAGAAGACCGACAACACCCGTCTTGCCGATACCGCGATGAACTTCGATCCCCCAGGACGACAGCTTTTCGGCGACGATCGCCGAGGTACGCACTTCCTCGAAGCCGATTTCGGGATGGGCATGGAGATCGTGCCGGATCGCGACAAGCTCCGGATGGTAGCCTTCGATCCGATCGATGATATTCAAAACAGGCTGCCCTGCGAACGATGCAACGGGTTTATTCATGGCGCGGATACCTCGGATGGAAAAAGACGGAGCAGCGTTCACCTCACGCCGGACGTTGGTGATCGACACGCCCACGCACTTCGTTTCCTCGCTTCAGGAGATTGAGGATTGGGCAAAGCCTCTCCACGGTGGCCTGCAACCTTGCTATCTCCTCCCCGCTTGCAGGCGACATCAGCGTTACGACGTAATTGATATCGTGGGGATAGACGGGAATATCGTCATGGCCCTCGGCACCTCCACGCGGATCGATCGAGGCGGAGACTTCCGCTTGCAACGATTCCAACGGCACACCCTGATCGGATGCATGAATAAGATAAGTATGCGTCAGGCAGCTCGAGAGAGCGCCGAGCAAAAGTTCCGGAGACGATGGCCCCAAATTGTAGCCGGCAAAATCCGGGGGACTGTCGGAAATAACCTGGAAGTCCCTAATTCTGATGCGGCGCACCCCGCTGCGGCCCTCGGCACTTGCACCCGCGTGCAGCGTGACAGCGCCAAGCTCCCCTGATTTTACCCGCTTACGCCGATTAATCAGGGCTTCGCGCTTTTGCGCAAGATATTCGTTCAAATTTGTCACTGCCGATTTCCTTCCCGTCATGGCTGGCGCCTCAAGCATCAGGTCAGCGCTATAATGATTGCCGGCGCCACTTATAGCCGGATGCCTTTATAATAGTCTATAAAAATTATAGACTAAACAGGTGTGGCAGGCCCATTGACGAATGAGCTGCGGCCTCCTGCTGTTGGACGCAATAGATTTCCGCCCGAAATCGGCAGCGCAACCCCGGTTCGTTCGAGAACATCGTCGCGACCTCCGGTGCGCCTTTGCTCTCAAGAGCTTCGCCCCCCTATATTAGAATTGTTTTCCGCCGCGCCGCAACTATTTGGCATCCCTAAGAATGGTCTTCCGCATTCGCCACACATATAATCCATTAAATCAATAGACTAATCGAACTTGGAATGCCCCGATCGTTCGTCCGGAAGAATCAATTTCAACAGGTGGTGATCATGACCAGACAGGTGATTGAATATGCCGGCATTCCGGTGGGCATCGTCGTCCCGGACGAGGGCGCACTGAAGTTCATCGCGGTTAAGTTTCATGTATACGATCTCGACGGCCAACATTTTGCTGCCGCCTCGGACGTGCTGCGAGCAATCCATAAGTTGGCGTCCACAGCGCCTGACGGCCTCAACCGAGCCGCGTAGAGGAGGCGCATCATGAGCAGACTGCATCGTTTCTTTCGCCTCTCCGCACAACGCGACGAGATCGAGACAAGGCTGCTGGCACAAGAATATCGGGCGCTCATTCTCGATGATCTTGTCGATGACGGTACCAGCCATGAGCTGCAATCGAAATGCGTCGAACTATCTCATGAGATCGGTTCGCATCGACGTTGGTATTACCGTGGATAGCCAATCCTGTTCGATATAGTTCAGCAGCCGCTCGCGTTCGGCCCGCGGACACGGTTGCTGATGTGATCACCAAAATCGCGGCATGCCGAATGCGGTGCGAAGACCGCAATTTAAACTATCTCTGTGTCGGGAGCCTACCAATGACTGTTACTGCCCAACCCCTCATCCTCGATCACGTCGTCATTGGCGTCCTTGATCGACTGGACGAGGCCGCTGCGATCTATCGCAAACTCGGCTTCGCGCTGACGCCCCGAGGCTACCATACCCTTGGCTCCATCAATCATCTTGCCATGTTCGGCGAGAACTATCTGGAGCTACTCGGATTTCCGCCTGACGGTGACAGGAAACGCACGGATCTCTGGTCTTATCCAATCGGTTTGAACGGACTTGCCTTTCGAACCACCGACGCCGCCAGTCTGCAACGCGAATTGGGCGACGCCGGCAAATCCGTCACCGAATGGCGGGACTTCTCGCGCCCTGTCGACGTGGGAGGCATAGAGAAGTCGGCCAGTTTCCGCACCTTCCAGATCGGCAAGGAGGCGATCTCCAACGGCCGCTTCTTTTTCTGCCAGCACAATACGCCGGAGCTGGTGTGGCAACCGCGCGATCAGAGCCACCCCAACGGTGTCCTCGATATCGTCGATGTCTTCATCGTCAGCCGCGCTCCTCAAGCGATTACCGAGCTGCTAGGCGGATTTGCCAATGCCGCTGAGCCTGAAATCAGCAGAGACGGCATTGCAATTCATGCCGGCATCGTCACACTTCATATCCTATCGGAGGCTGCGGCCACCTCACGGTTCGGCTCAGCCATTCCGGCAAGCTTTGACGGCAACGAAAGAAAAGTGGCGCTGGGACTGAAGGTCCGATCGCTTGAAGTGACGGCGGACGTGCTGGCGCAAGGAGGCTTTTCGCCTCGCCCCTTCGAGGGCGGCCTGCTCGTTGACGCCGATGCCGCCAATGGAGTCGCGCTTTGGTTCAAGGAATGAGGTGGAACGGCCGAAGCTCACACGCGATGATATGGCGTGAACGCTCGGATGACTGCGAGTGAGAGCACGAGATCCGGCATTGCGATTGCGTCGCGCTCGGAAGTAGAAACAAGGAGCCCCACATGGCCAATCAGCCCGTTACCACCCGCATCGTGCTTGCCTCCCGTCCCGTTGGAAAACCGGGTGCGGCGAACTTCCGACTTGAACGGGAAACCTTGCGGGATCTCGAGGAAGGCGAGGTTCTTCTGCAGATCCTTTATCTTTCCCTCGACCCCTATATGCGGGGCCGAATGGACGACGCGAAATCCTATGCCGCGCCGGTCGAAATTGGCGGCGTGATGGAAGGCGGAACCGTCGCGCGCGTGGTCAAATCACGCAATACGGAGTTCACGCCGGGAGACATCGTCCTCTCCCATTCCGGTTGGCAGAGCCATGCGATCTCAAACGGCGCCGGATTGCGCAAGCTCGACCCGAGTGCGGCGCCGATCTCGACGGCACTCGGCATTCTGGGAATGCCGGGCTTCACCGCTTATGCGGGGCTGCGCAATATCGCACGACCCAAGGCGGGAGAGACATTGGTCGTTGCCGCCGCAAGCGGCGCGGTCGGCTCCGCTGTCGGGCAGATTGCCAAGATCTTTGATGCAAGAGTGGTCGGGATCGCAGGCGGCCCGGACAAGTGTGGCTATATCCGCGACGAGCTCGGTTTCGATGCCGCGATCGATCACCGTGCGGACGATTTTCAAGCCCGGCTTGCGTCGGCTTGTCCGAACGGCATCGACATTTACTTCGAAAATGTCGGCGGACACGTCTGGAACGCCGTATTTCCATTGCTGAACGATTTCGCGCGCGTTCCGGTCTGCGGCCTTATCGCGCATTATAACGAAGACCCGTCCACTTCGCGCGGAACAGACCAGGTGCTGTGGTGATGCGCGCCATCCTGAGAAAGAGCCTGACCATCCGGGGTTTCATACAACGCGAATTCGCCGATCAGCGCCCCGATTTCTATCGTGAAGCCGCAAAATGGATTTCCGAAGGGCGCCTCAAATATAAGGAAGACATCGTGGATGGGCTCGAAAACGCTCCGGAAGCCTTCCTCGGGCTGCTGGAAGGGCGGAATTTCGGTAAGCTGATCGAGCGTGTCGTACAGGGCTGATCGCGGCAGGCAGCCGTCAAGTCGGCGGGTATCGGTCCTTCACCGCAATCTATCCGCAATGGCCTCGGCGACCTTTTTCGCCTGGACGCGAATATCCGGCACGGCAGTAATTTCCCAGAATTGGCCAGCGGTCAGCGCACCAACGGCATAAATAACCGCATCATTGCCGATCGAACCAGGAACGCGCGACTGGGCATCGACCGTCAAGCCAAGACGAAGCGGATCCGCTTCGATCAGGCCCTTGCGCTGCATTTCCTGCAGCAATGGGGAATGGGCGATGCCTGCCCGCTCCATGCCAGTGCAATTCACGATCCAATCCGCCTCAGCTGATGCGATAAAGCGCTCGCCGCGAGGCCGGTAATGCACGGTCAAAGCGTTGGTTTTCTCAACATTCTGCAGGTAGCCGGCTCGGACCGAAACCTGGCCGTTTTGCAGCATCCTCTCAAACCTCCGAAACACATCCGGAGCAACACGATGACGATGAATGTTCCACCACGGCAAGGCATGGCGTAAAAAGCGGCGGCGCTCAGCCTCCGGCAATCTCGACCAGAGAGCTTGCGTCTTCGGGCGTAAGCCATCCATGACCCTGCGCCAGTCTCCCGCATCTTTGCTTTCGCGACGGAGAATATGCAGGAGTTCACTCATCCGCGTGGGCAGGGCTTCGACGTCGATGTCGACCGCCGGCTTCGGATGGCTGACATGATCGTGCGGAACGAGGCCGCGCCGTGACAGCACGACTATCTTTCCTTTAAAGCCATGGGCAGACAGTGCCAGAGCCTGATCGATCATCGTCAATCCCGAACCCAGGATGCAGGCCGTATCGGTCTTACCAACGCGCCTCAGCCATGACAGCCGCCATGGATTTTCGATGATGTGGGAGCGCGCGTCCGCGGATAGTCGGGAAACATCAAACGGCAGTTGTGCATTGCCGACGCCGAGACAGAGCACGATGCTTCGGCCGGCAATCTCATTGCCATTGTCCAATAAAAAGCCGAGCGCGGAGCCGTAGCGTTCGATACATCCTGTCGCCTTCGCCTTGATGAAGTCGACCCTGCAGCGGCCCTTCCTGTTGCGCAACAGAGCGGCTAGGCTATCTCGAATGTACAGACCATAATCCTGCCTGGAGGCGAAATCTCCCGCATCCAGTGGCCGCCTGCGTTCCCGCAGCCATTCAACAAAGGCATTCGGGCGGTCCGGAAAAAGGCTCATGCGGCCCGCCGGCACATTCAGACGATGCAGATAGAGCTCCGTTCGATAGGCGGTCCCGCGACCAAATCCGGGATCGTCGCCGACAATAGCGATCGATGCCGTTTCGGGTAGCAACTCCACCAGATTGCAGACGGTAGAAATGGCGGAAAAACCAGAACCCACGACAATGGCATCATAGATCATCGCAAGCCTTCTCCGCTTTCGAACGAGCCGAGGGAATTACCGATATCTCCCTTTCACCTGATCTAGGGCAGATGGATTGCCGAGCCAACATGCGATGGCGGCGTTGTCGGGAAATATTGGCGCCGCCCTACGCGCTCCGGCTCATGACCTCAGTCCGGCTTGCCACGCTTTCCAACGCGTGGATCGCTTTAAGTTCGCCTGCAACGAGCTTTTGGAGCCTCCACAGATTGAGATCCCGAATTCCCCAAGCCTCGAGATGCTTCACCGTCAAATAGAGATATTCCGCACACGACCCTCTGGCGCCGCAAGCCCGCGCCAAGATGCCCGCGACAGCCTCCAATGGCAGCTTGGAAGTGACGTAGCTTCCCTTCGGATCCGCCCAGAAGACCAATGCCCGCACCGGACCTTGATCGGTCTGTACCCGCACCCATCGAATAGTGGCCGCGTCTTCAAGAGTTCCGATTTCCCGGCGAAGCATGCGCCTGATCTGGCCAAGGCGATCGCCGTCATCCAATCTGAAGGCGACGGCCTTGCAGTACCCGCCTCGCTTTAATGCCAGCATCAGGCCTGGTTGCGTCTGCGACCCCCGCCACCGTGTCATCCGGAGACAGAAGGAGCGATGCCACCCCTTGATGGCTCCCACCCGCGCTTCCACGGCATCGAAATCAGGCTTCCAGATCAAGGAACCGTAGGCGAAGATCCAGAGCGCATCCCCTTGCGACTCCCGATAGAGCCGCTCCGCCAGCGCATCCAGTTCGGCGTCCGTGATCGGTATGCGCAGCGGGTCCGGCCCCGGATCGATCTCGTTTCGTAAGCTTAGAGCGACCAATTCATCCGTCAGATCCATCTCGGAATGTCCGATTGCGGCTTTGACGCTGCCGTGAACCATCTTTCACCTATCTCCGTATGCATCTGACCTAACGCTCGCCTTTCCAAGGCCTGCCTCCTGAGAAAGATGTGCTGCTCAAACCGTCGAGGAGGCAGTAAAGGCACGTTCAAGATCAGCGATAAGGTCCTCGACATCCTCGAGCCCGATCTGGAGACGGATGAGCGGTCCTTCCACCGGCACTTTCGCGACACGTCGATCACTGAGATCGACGTGCAGAGCGAGGCTTTGATATCCACCCCAGGAATAGCCAAGGCCGAACAACGAGAGCCCATCGAGAAATTTCTGTGCCTTCAGCTTGAAATCCTTTGTTTGATCGACTGCCAACACGAAGGAAAACACCCCGCCGGCCCCGTTGAAGTCACGCCGCCAAAGCGCGTGCCCGGGGAAACTTTCCAGAGCCGGGTTAAGGACACGAACGACGTCGCTTCGTCCCTCCAGCCATTTGGCAACCGCAAGGCTGCTTGCTTGATGGCGCTCCAACCGAACGCCCATGGTGCGCAGTCCACGAAGAACCTGATAGGCGTCATCAGGCGTGCCGCAAAAGCCAAGCGCTCCGTTGGCGCGTTTCAGTGCCGGCCAATGCTTGACATTGGCCGAAATCGTGCCCATCAGCACATCGGCATGACCGGCGGGATATTTGGTCGATGCCTGGATCGATACGTCGACACCTGCATCGAGGGGCCTGAAGAAAAGCGGCGTTGCCCAGGTATTGTCCATAGTGACGACGGCATCATGCCGATGTGCGGCCTCAACGATGGCAGGGATATCCTGCATCTCGAAGGTATTCGATCCGGGCGCTTCGGTGTGAACCAGCTTTGTGTTGGCTTTGAACAACGTCTCAATGCCCCGGCCGATTGACGGATCGTAATACTCAACATCAATGCCGAAACGCGAAAGCATGGTGTCGCAAAACTGCCGGACATTGCCATAGACGGAATCGACGATCAGCGCGTGGTCTCCGGGAGACAGATAGGCCAGCAGCGCGGTCGTAACGGCGGCTAGGCCAGACGGGACGAGAACCGTGCCGGTCGCCCCTTCGAGTTCATTGACCGCATCGCAGAGCGCATCCGTCGTCGGCGTGCCGCGCGTCGCATAGGTGTATTTCTGCGCGTTGCGATCCATCGTCTGCGCATCCGGAAACAGAACCGTCGATGCGTGAACCTTCGGTGGATTGACGAAGCCATGATAGTCGAAGGGATCATGACCCGCGCGCACCAGCACGGAGTTCGGGCCTAGCGGATCGGCGGGGCCATTGTTCCTGGTCATTGTGCCTGTTCCCGTCTGCAATAGTTGTGAGGTTCCAGCAGCGGCATGTTGTCGATCAGCTCCGAGAAGCTTTGGGATATTTTCGTCACTCGATACGTCTCCGATGTCTGGCGGAAAGGGCAAAGGCCGAGAGGGCATGACCATCGCACCCCGGAATTTTCAAGTGATGCGCAGCAACAGGAACAACGACATGAGGACCGTGAGGCTCACCAGGGCAAACCAGGTAATCGCCAGAGGTCCGAAATCCACTGAGCGACGGTGCTGCGTTGTGAGCGAGGCAAGGTAGAGGACAGTATCCATACGAGCTCCTGGTTCCGACGTCCGACCCGGCACCAACGAGCGGCATCGATGCGGCGAACACTTATCCGATGCGGAGACAATATCTATAAATCTAGTAGATTAAAGGAATAGGTTTCCGCTGTGGCGGCTTGAATCGGCAAAATGAATTTCTTCGTGCTTCGCCTCGGCCGCGATGATCGCGTCGCGGAACAGCCGCCGACGACGACTGGCGGCGTCTGCTATAGCGGATACAACTCTGCAATAACAACGATACCGATCAAATCAACAGAGATGTATCTTTTCTATTGGAGGAAAGAATATTAAAATTATTTTTTGCATTGAACGGGAAAATTAGTTGGCATAACTCAACTTTCATCGAAGGCCAGAACGCGGCCGATTTCGGGAGATGACGATGATGAATCCTGCAATGAACATGATGCCGATGATGAACCCCATGATGAGCAACATGCCGATGATGGGCGCGATGCCAATGATGAATCCTATGATGAACCCGATGATGGGTTCCATGATGGGTGGCATGCCCATGATGAATCCGATGATGATGCCCATGATGCAGATGATGATGGGCAAGATGACGTGCAAGATGACGCCGAAGGGCATGGTCTGCGAGATGATGCCGATGGAAGGCATGGACAAGGACATGTTCATGGAGTGCTGCAAGCGCATGATGTCCATGATGTCGTCTGGCATGCCAATGATGATGATGTGCGGTAACATGATGATGTGCTGCACCATGGAAGCCGCCTGATCTCATCAGGCAGGTGCGCGCATACAAACGTGCACTAGCTCTGAAGCATATCACCTAACTGCGCTGTGGTTTCGGGTGATATAGGCGGAAAGAAAACCTGAAGCGCGAGGAGTGAGTCTAGAAGATCGCAACGCGCTTTGGGGCTAGCTTTTTCATTCGCGCGGCGCAAATTCAGCCGCGAACTTCCTCGACATAAGTAGTGACCAGATAGAGCACCGCCTCGTTGCCGGTCATGTTGCGATAGCTATGGGCAACATCCGCTTCGAATATGATGGCATCACCTTCGCCAAGGATTTGCGGCGCATGTCTGCCGGCAACGACCTCCACAGTGCCGCGCGATACCACGAGATTTTCAACGGTGCCTGAGCGATGTGGTTCCGCAGTTTCAGTATGGTGGGGAGCAATTCGCAGCTCGTAAAACTCGACCTTGCGCTCGCTCTCATACGGAAAGAGCGCCCTGGTCTGAAATCGTCCGTCGGACGCGGAAAGAACCTTCGCTTTCGCATGCGTCAGCACCTGCAGAGCCGTTTCATGCGGCTCGGCGATCAGCGAGCCACAGGATACTTCGAGGGCGGCCGCGATTTTCCATAGGATAGCGACCGTGGGGCTGCTCTTGCCGGTTTCGATCTGCCCGAGCATGGCCCTGCTGACGCCCGATATCTTGGCCAGCCGATCTAGCGAATAGCCCCGCCGCGTTCTCAGACGCCGCAGATTTTGACCGGTCAATGTCGAAATTTCGTCGATTGCCTCCGCCCTGGAGACCAGATGCAGCGGCCCACCCAGTTCAGCTGCCATAGGCTTGATTGCCGAACGGCATCACGGGAATGAAACCGACGAAGGGCACCCACATCAGAAACGGCTGGGCCGGCCAAATCGCGCCGACAGAGGGCGCCACCGCTGACGTTTTCTCGCGGGCATCGCGATAGGCCTGGAAATCAATGACGTTGGCAGCCTGACGGGACATTCTGGTTCCTCAAATCTAACGCCATAAATCTACTGTTTCACTGCACTACTGTGGAGAGAGCCGTACCCAATCTTGGCAAGAGCGGCGAAATGTTTTTGCAAAAGGGCGCGTTTGCGACGAAAGGCCTGCCCGAAAAACGTTCGATCACATGGTCGTCGATCCTCCTGCTACAAGACGGATCCTATTCGTGGGATCCACCGCCGAGACAATCGCATTCCAGCATGCTTCATGTGCTCTTCGGGAATTGCAAAGTCCGCGTCGCGTGCGACGGGTTTTTTCGAACCACGGCAGCGCGGGGATCTCTGATGAGGGTTATTCGACGAAACCTCAGCTTCTCGGTCGGACGGATTCAAAGCATAAATATTCTACAAATTTTGTAGAAAAAGAACGACCTGTCTTTCTGTGGCATTCCGCTGACGTTAGCATCCTAACCACAATCCGGTGAAGCAAACCATAGGGACATAGCCATGCCGACCGAATTCATCAGCGTCACCTTTCCAAATGCCTCGACCGAGCTCAACCCTCTCGAAAATCCCGCCCTCGACCCGCAATTCATCGAGCGTTATGCCCGTTCGCTCGATGATTATGGCTTCAACTACACCCTTATTCCCTATGACAGCGCGTCCTTCGATCCCTTTACCATCGGCGCAACCGTGGTGGCGCACACGAAGAATATCAAGATCATCATCGCCCTTCGTCCGAACACAATCTATCCGACGGTCGCGGCCAAATCGCTGGCAACGCTCGATCAGCTGAGCGGCGGGCGCGTCGTGGTTCATTTCATCGCCGGCGGAAGCGATGAAGAACAGGCCAAGGAAGGCGACTTCCTCGACAAGCATCAGCGCTACGAACGGCAGGAGGAGTATATCCGCATCCTGCGACGCGTCTGGCAGTCGAGCGAACCCTTTGACTTCGATGGCCGCTACTATCAATTCAAGCAGTTCCACAGCCGCGTGCGTCCAGTAAACGGCACCATCCCGGTGTCGGTCGGCGGGTCGTCGGACGACGCCTATCGCATCGGCGGCGCGCTTGCCGATATCTTCGGCCTGTGGGGCGAGCCGCTGGCTGAAACCAAGCAGCAAATCGACCGGATCTATGCCGAAGCGGCACGCGCCGGGCGCAAGGATCGCCCGCGGATCTGGGTGACGTTCCGTCCTATCGTTGCGGAGACGGACGAGCTTGCCTGGGCCAAGGCGCATCGCACCCTCGATCTTTTGAAAGAAAATCGCGCAAAAGGTCTTGGCAAGGTGCCACCATCAGCGCCTTCGCCCCAGAATACCGGCTCGCAGCGCCTGCTTGAAATCGCCTCGCGCGGCGATGTGCATGATCGGGCTCTCTGGTATCCGACGGTAACGGCCACCAATGCTCGTGGTGCCTCCACTGCCCTGGTCGGTTCGCCGAGAACGATTGCTGACTCCATTCTCGATTACGTCGATCTCGGCGCGGATCTGATCTCGATCCGAGGCTATGACAACCTGAACGACGCCATCGATTACGGCCGCTATATTCTGCCCCTCGTCAGGGCGGATCTGGCGGCGCGGGAAACACCGCGACAAGCGGTCGCCTGACCACCCACATTATCACGCATCAACAAATGGAATTTGGCGAACGCCATTCGGATTGTGTTTGCAAAAACAAGCCATCGCGCGGCAAAGCCGCGCATGACGCCCCTCACTGCTTCAAAGAGGCTGATGCAAAGTGCCCTTTAACACCATCGATCTGACAGATGTGACCCGCAAGCTTGCTGCTGCAGCTGCGGCGGCAGATGAATCCGGCGCCTTCCCTTGGACAGGCATCGAGGCCGTCCATGCCGCCGGCCTTCTCGAAAGCACGGTGGCGACACGGTTCGGTGGAAAAGGTGCTGGTATTGCCGATGTCGGGCGCATTCTGGCAGCGCTTGGTCGCGGCGATCCTTCGGTCGCCCTGATTAGCGCGATGACCATATTCACCCATCTCGGACAGGCAGCGGGCAGCAAATGGCCGGAGCCGCTTTATCGACGTTTATTGGACGATGCTCGCGATCGCCCGATCCTGCTGAACGCGGCCCGCGTCGAGCCCGAGCTCGGTTCTCCCGCCCGAGGCGGCCTTCCCGACACATTGGCGCGCCGCACGGCCGGTGGATGGGCGATCACAGGGCGCAAACGTTTCGTCACCGGCGCACTGGGTCTGACGCATTTCCTCGTCTGGGCGCGCACCGATGAGACACCGCAGCGCGTCGGCACTTTCGTCGTTCCCTCGGGTCTTCCCGGCATCACGGTGATCGAGAACTGGAAGAGCCTGGGGATGCGGGCCAGCGGCTCGCACGACGTCGAGTTCAAGGATGTCGAGGTGCCGCTTGAGGACGTCCTCGATCTCGTCGACGTCTCCGTCGGCACGCAGGACAATCGTGCCCATGCCGCCGGCAACGTCGCGCTCACCGCCATATACCTCGGAGCTGCAGAAGCTGCCCAGGAGGCTTTCATCCGTTTCGGTCATGAACGCATCCCCGCCAATCTCGGCGTTCCGATCGCAAAAACGGAAAGGTTCATTTCCGCAGCCGGCGAGATCGACCTGCTCGTGGGCGGCGCCAGACAGATCCTGTTCAATGCGCTCGACCATTCGCTGGATGAACCGGAAGCGCTCATCAGGGCGCGCCTTCTTGCGGCCCGCAATATACGCGACGCCGTTCAGCTTGCCGTTCGTACACTCGGCAATCCGGGTCTCAATGGCGATCTCGGGATCGAACGGCATTTCCGCGACATCCAATCGGTTCTCGTCCACGCCCCCAGGAAGACACGTCTATTTCCATTCTCGGACGCTCGGCATGTGACAGATGGAGCCGAAAGGTAGAAGAATCGCCTCATCTTTTCCCGGTTGAAAAGGCACACGCTGCACCCTCTGCCCCCCGGCAAGCAGGCGACACAAGAGAGCTTCTGAATGCCGTTTCAGGAAGACGGGCATGACGCGCTACGTCATTATCGGAGCAGGCGCCGTGGGCGCCAGCCTTGCCGCGCAGTTTGAGCTTTCGGGCGTCGACTATGCTCTTGTCGGACGCGGCGCGCAGATCAGGCACATCATCGATCACGGCCTCGTCTACCAGCGGCCCGCCGGCACCCGGCAAATCCGGCTGAAAGCCTTCGACACGACTGAACCGCCATCGTTGAGGCAGGAAGACATCCTCCTGCTGACGGTGAAATCGCAGGATGCCGCCGAAGCCCTCGCCTTTTGGGCCTGGCGGCCACTCGAGCATACTGAGGGGCTGACCGCCTCCGCCCTGCCGATCGTCACGTTTCAAAATGGCCTGGCAACGGAAGTGGCAGCTCTTAGACTATTTCCGAATGTTTACGGCGCCAGCATCCTGACGCCCGCCCGCTTTACGGAAACCGGCCACGTCGTGGTCGGGGGCGATCCGCAGGTGGCTATCGTGACCATCGGCCGCTATCCGCAAGGCTCGGACGAGATCGCGGCCAAGATCGTCGAGGATCTTAGCCGGTCGGATTACATTGCCGAGACTACAAGCGATATCAAGCGGTGGAAGGCGGCGAAGCTTCTTCACAATGTGCGCAATGTGCTGGAGCTCTTCGACGGCGCAGAAGACGAACGAGCGACGTTCAGCGCGGGCCTTGTCGAGGAGGCCGAGACCGTTCTCAAGGCGGCGGATTATACATTTGCATCTCCTTCGGAACGGACCGTCAGCATAGCGCACTGGAAGATCGCCGAGAGCGCCGGCATCCGACCCGGCCAGCAATCGACCTGGCAGAGTTTTACGCGCGGCGCTTCAAGCGAAGTCGACTACCTCAACGGCGAAATCACCCTTCTCGGGCGTCTGCATGGGATAGCGACGCCCTATAACCGCGCCGCCCAGGAAATTGCCGGATCGGCGGCGCAACAAGGTGGCTTCACGGCGCTCCTTCCTTTCGCTAGTCTGCGCCGGCTTGCCGAGAACTACCTGTCTTTCTCCACCCCCATCCCTTCGAGGCCGAAAGCACATCAGACGGGCTAGTCCCGAGATCATGCAATGACGGCATCCGGACCGACGCAATGAAAATATCAGATCATATCCTGACCACAGCCGGCACTCTTTTCTACAAGGAAGGCATTCGCGCCGTCGGTATCGACCGCATCGTCGACGAAGCCAATGTCGCTAAAGCCACGCTCTACCGACACTTTCCGTCCAAGGATCATCTTGTCGCGGCCTATCTGACCGAACGTCACGAACGCGTCCTTCTTCAATTGAGAGAGGTCACATCCACCGCGACGCTGCAGCCGCGTGACCAGATCGCCCTGATTTTCGAACGCCTGTTCGAAAAGGCCGACAGCCCGGAGTTTCGCGGCTGCGCCTTCGCATTGGCGGTTGCCGAGCACGGTGATTCCGAGCGGGTCGTCTCCATTGCCCGCGAGCATAAGAACGCCGTGCGCGATATCTTCCGTTCCATCATGTCGGCCGCAAGGTGTCCGACCGAACAGGCTGCCTCGCACATGTCTCTGCTTTACGAAGGGGCGCTGGCGACGGTTGCCGTCGGCCGCGACCCCCATGCTGTTCTCGTAGCGCGCGATTGCGCGTTATCCGTCTTCGATATGGCAACTAACCAATTCATCCCGTCTGGAAGGAAAGCTTTATGACCAAAACCATCGACTACTTCTTCGGGATCGGATCACCATGGGCCTATATAGGCCTCGATGCGTTTGTCGAAGTCGCGGCGCGATCCGGCGCTGAAATCCGTCCCTATCTCATTCCGCTGATCGTCGAAAATGGCGCGATCTATTCGCGCGATCGTCCCGACGCGCGCCGCGCCTATTGGCTGAAGGATCTCCGGCGCTGGGCCGCTCTTCGCGGCAAGCAGCTCGACTTCACCAATCGCTCGGCACTGTCCGACCCGACGCCCGCCGGCTTTCTCGTTTTGGCGGCTCAGCTGGAAGGGCAGGATTGGGTCGCCCTTGCCCGCGCGCTACAACACGCCTTCTGGGGCACTGCCGCGGATATCGGCAACCCCGATGTGCGAAAGGCGATTGCCGATGCCGCAGGCTTTGACGGTGAAGCGCTCGAGGCGCGCGCGGCGCTTCCTGATATCTCGGAACTCTGGAGCAGCAATCGCGACATTGCGAAAGAAGCTGGCGTCTTCGGTCTTCCGACCTTCCGCTACGAAGGCGAACTCTATTGGGGGCAGGACAGCCTGCCCTTCCTCGAACGTCATCTGTCGGGTGAAAAGCTGGTGGCCTGACATAGCGCCGAAGGACTTCAGGCCGAACAGGCCTGAAGTCTGCGACCGCTCTTTGCCATGTCGGAGACGGCAAATACTACCTCATCTTTGCCGTTGATCCGGAAAGCGGAGCATCCTCGCGCATGACATCGGGACATCATATCTGATCGGCGACCGGCTGCCGGCGAGGATATTCCAGGACTTATGGTTCAAAATCGATCGTGATGAGATCGATACGCAGACGCAGATCGCCAGGCAGGATTTCAAGCCCGCAATTCCCTCGCCGACAGGCCCGAAAAATGCTGATCCCTACATCAGCCAAAACCGGACAAAATAATCCATAAAATTAGTAGAAAAAGAACAACCAGTCTTTCTCCTTTTGGTTCTGCCTGAATAGGCTCTGCTTCAGGAATTCGCAGAACCCGAACCATCAGGATCTATCTATGACAGAACGCCCTCTTTCGCTGCCTATTACCCGGCGCCGCTTGTTGATCACTTCATCCGCCGTGGCGACCGGTGCTTTGGTGGCGATGGCAGGCTTCAGCCCGGCGCACAGTGCCGACGGTCCGGCCAATGGCGGCGACATCACCTTCCTCATCGATTCATTAGGCGACACCTGGATACCGAACAACAGCGCGATTTCCAGTTTCCAGGGCCACATATGGGGTCACGTAACCGACAAGCTCGTCTACGTGGACGCCGACGGCAAGGTGAGCCCCTGGATCGCCGAGCGCTGGGAGCAGAATGACAGTGCGACCGAGTTCACCCTGCATCTCAAGAGTGGTGTGACCTTCTCGGACGGCACCCCTCTTGATGCGTCTGCCGCGGTCGCCAATCTCGACATCTGGTATGCCGGACGCAAGAAGGAAGGGATCAATCCAATCGGACTCTTCCCGAAGACTTACGACCACGCCGAGGCGGTTGACGCAACCACGGTGAAGGTCTTCTTCAAAAAACCGACGCTCGGTTTCATTCCGACCCTTGGCTATCACGGCTCCATTCTGATCTCCCCCAAGACCATCGCCCAGCCGGCCGCGCAGCAGGCCGATCTTAGCAAGACCTCCGGCAGCGGACCTTACGTGATCGATTCCTGGAAGGAAGGCGATTTCGTCAAGCTCACCAAACGCAAGGATTACAACTGGGGTCCAGCGGCCGTCGGCCATACCGGTCCGGCCTATCTCGATACGATCACCTACAAGCTGGTGTCCGAACCGTCATTGCGAGTCGCTGCCGTCCAGTCCGGCCAGGCGGACATTGCCTATAACGCCTCGCCGCAGGAGCTGACGTCGCTCAAGCAGGAGGGCTTTACCGTCGCGACGCCGCGTTATCTCGGCTTCGTCAACGGCTGGGCAATCAATACCAAGCTCGCGCCCTATGACGACGTCAAGGTGCGACAGGCCTTGCAGGCCGGCATCAATCGCCAGGAAATCATCGATACCGTCTACACACCCGACTGGAAGCTTGCGACATCATTCATCCAGAGCAACGTGCCCGGCGCGACCGATCACAGCGAGCTTCTGGCCTATAATCCCGACAGAGCCGAGAAACTCCTCGACGAGGCGGGCTGGAAAAAGGGGGCCTATGGCATACGCGCCAAGGACGGCAGGCAGCTGTCATTGACGCTCAATTCCAACCCATATCTCGTGACCTCGAGGTCGATCGACGAACTCATCGCCCAGCAACTCGGCAAGATCGGCTGGAAAGTCGATATCCGGGCCTATGACGTCGTGACCTACGGCCAGAAGGTTCAGTATGGCGGCGCCGGTGTCCCTGCCTATGAGGTAACACGCAGCTTCATCGACGCCGGTACCGTCGCGAGCATCCTGACCAACGCCAACAACGGCGAGAACTGGTTCGCACTCGGCGAAAGCGACCAGAAGATCAACGAACTGCGCGACAAGATCGCCAGCGCTGGTTCTCTCGAGGCCAGAAACCCGCTGCTGGACGAGCTTCAGAAATATGTTCTTGAACAGGGCTACTTCATTCCGCGCACACAGATGGTCCAGCGCATCTATGTCCAGTCTCCCAAGCTCAAAGGCGAGACATATAACGGCGTCGCCTATGCCAGCTATTACGCGGCCACGATCAGTGAGTGACCCGCAGCACAACCAAGGAACGCAAGGAGGAGACCGGCGTGAACAATGCCTATCTTAGCTATGCCACAAAGCGCTTCGTCCAGGCCGTCATTGTCATCCTGCTGGCCTATGTCTTCACCTTCGTCGTCGTCAGCGTTCTGCCGGGCGATCCCGTCACCAACGTTCTGCGCAATCCGCAAAACGGCTTCAGCGAGGCGGAGATCCAGGAAATCATTGCCGCCCAGGGCCTGGACAAGCCGGTACTCGTGCAATTGTCGACATCGCTTTCCCACTTCCTGATCGGCGACTTCGGTCTGTCGATGCGAACCAACCGTCCCGTGACGACCATGATCGCCGAGGTGCTACCTTCGACGCTCGTTCTCGCCTTCTCCGGTCTGGTCGTCGCGCTGATCCTGGCGATCGTGATTGCCTACGGCACCCAGTTCCTGCCAAAAAGGTTCGGCCAGGGCTTGCTGCGGGGCTTCCCGTCCCTGTTCCTGTCGGTGCCGAATTTCGTGATCGGACTGGTGCTGATCCATATCTTCGGCTTTCAGCTCGGTCTCTTCCGCGTGATCAATCCCGACAGTTTCTGGGCAACATTTTTCGCAGCGGTCGCGCTCGGCATTCCGATCTCGGCGCAGATCGCCGAGGTGCTGATCGCCAATCTGGATCACGAGTCGGGGCAGGAATATGCCGCCGTTGCGCGTAGCCGCGGCCTTGGCCAGCTGCAGCTTTTTGCCAGGCATCTCCTCAAGCCGTCTTCGCTTCCGGTCATTACCGTCGTCGCGCTGACGATCGGCGAATTACTTGGCGGCTCGCTGATCACCGAGGCGGTGTTCGGGCGCACCGGCATCGGCAGCCTGGTCCAGCGCTCGGTCAGCACCCAGGACCTGCCTGTCCTGCAGGCGATCGTATCGCTCGCGGCCGTGGTTTTCGTGCTGGTCAACCTCATCGCCGATCTTGTCTATCCGCTGCTCGACCCGCGCGTCAAACTGCTCGGCGGCGCCGAGCGCCGACCCGTCACCTCTGATGAGGGTTCTGCGGAAATTTCGAAGTCGGTGCTGTCATGACGCTCGTTTCGACCAACACGTCCTCGCGCCTTACCGCCGGCAGCCGGTTTGGTGGTTTCCGATTGCCGGTAGCCGTCGCGCTCTCGTTTGTGATCGTGGCGATCGTGATTGCCTGGTCGCTCGCACCAAGCCTGTTCACCAGCCATAATCCGGCGGTCGGCATTCCCTCTCAAAAGCTGCTCGGCCCCAGCGCCCAGCACTGGTTCGGAACCGACCAGCTGGGTCGCGATCTCTACACCCGTGTCGTCTATGGCGCAGCCTCTTCGGTCAGGAGCGCGTTGATCGCTGTCGTCATCGGTGCGGTCGCCGGCGGCTTCATCGGCCTGCTTGCCGGTTTCTTCGGCGGCCGTGTCGATATCGCCCTTGCCCGCATGGTCGATGTCCTGCTTGCAATTCCGAAATTCCTGCTTGCCGTCATCGTCGTCACCGCGATCGGCTTCGACACCACGAACGCCGCCATCGCCACCGGCATCTCCTCGGTGGCCGTGTTTGCCCGTGTCATGCGGGCGGAGGTCATCAAGACCAGGCAGGCGACCTTCATCGAAGCCTCTTTCCTTTCGGGTGGCTCGCGCTGGCACATCCTCTGGCGGCACATCCTGCCGAATGCATCACGCTCCGTACTCCCCCTTGCCGTGCTGCAGTTCGGCGACTCGATCCTGGTGATCGCCAGCCTCGCCTTCCTCGGCTACGGCGATCCGCCGCCAGCCTCCGATTGGGGTCTGCTGATCTCGATCGGCAAGGATTACCTCAAGTGGCCGTGGCTGGTCTACGCACCCGCCTTCGTCACGATCGCGACCGTCCTCTCTGTGAATAGGATCAGCCGATGGCTTCGCAAGATAGACTAAATGCAGTTCGCACCACCGAGAATGCGCCGATGCCGCAGCGGCAAACGCCATTGCTTCAGGTGGAGGGCCTGTCCGTCTCCTACGGCTCGCATGAGGTCGTCAGCAATGTCGGCTTCGAGCTCGGCCGCGGCAAAAGCCTTGCGCTTATCGGGGAATCGGGCTCAGGCAAGTCGACCATTGCGCGCGCCGTGCTGCGATTGCTTCCCCGCACGGGACAGGCGACCGGCCGCATCGCGATCGAGGGCCAGGACATATTGCAACTCTCCGAGCGCCGCTTCCGCCAGCTCAGAGGCCGGACTATCGGCTTCGTGCCGCAGGACCCGGGAAACGCACTCAACCCGGTGCGGACAATCGGTTCGCAGGCAATGGAAGCCGCAGCCCTTGTCGACGAGCCCAGCAAGGCAATCCGCAAGGCGCTCGTCCTGGAGACGTTCGCCCAGGTCGGGCTCGACAACCCACAGCGTGTCTATGATTCCTACCCGCACCAGCTGTCCGGCGGCATGCTTCAGCGCGTCCTGATCGGACTTGCGGTTCTGCCGCGGCCACAGTTGCTGGTCGCCGATGAGCCGACCTCGGCGCTCGATGTTACGATCCAGAAGAGAATCCTCGACCTGCTCTCACGGCTGCAGCAGGACCTCGACATCAGTCTGCTGCTCATCACCCATGACCTGGCGATCGCAGCCGAACGGGCAAACTCCCTGGTCGTTCTCAAGGATGGCGTCGTTCAGGAGGCGGGCAGTACCGCAGCGGTTTTCTCCTCACCCGCATCGACTTACGCAAAGAAGCTGCATGCCGACGTGCCGGCGCTTAATCCCGACCGTTACCAAAAGCTTCGAGATCCTGGCTTTCGTTTCCTCGATGCCGACAGCACCAAGGCACCGAAGATCGACGTCAAGGGCATCACCAAGAGCTTCACGGTCGACGGCAAGGTTCTGACGGCCGTCGATGACGTGTCCTTTACCGTTCCGGCAGGTACCACGCACGCGCTGGTCGGCGAGTCGGGTTCCGGAAAGACGACGACGATCCGGCTGCTGCTCGGGCTCGATCAACCGGACGCCGGTCATATTTCGGTCGCTGGGGAAAAACTCAACGGACGCTCACACCAGTCACTGCGCTCCGTATGGCGCCATCTTCAGCTCGTCTATCAAAATCCTTTCACATCGCTCGATCCGACCTGGAAAGTCGAGCAGCTTGTGCGCGAACCGCTCGACAGGTTTGGCATTGGAACTCATACGGAACGGGCAGAACGGGTCCGCGAAGCATTGGCCAATGTCGGGCTTGGCGAGCACCTGCTTTCACGCAAGCCGCAGGCCTTGTCCGGCGGTCAGCGGCAGCGCGTCGCGATTGCCCGTTCGCTGGTCCTGAAGCCGGAAGTGATCGTGCTCGATGAGCCGACGTCGGCACTTGATGTCAGTGTTCAGGCCGATATCGTCGAGGTATTGCTGTCGCTGCAGGCAAGCCTTGGCCTGACCTATATATTCGTCTCCCACGATTTGGCCCTCGTGCGCCAATTTGCCCATACCGTCTCCGTGATGCAACGCGGGCGCATCGTCGAACACGGCAACGTCAGGGACATCTTCGACAATCCACGCGAGCCCTACACGGTGTCGTTGCTGGAATCGATCCCGGCCGCCGCCAGCCCTGCCCGCGCACCATCGCCGCAACTCCGCCGGATCATCAGCCAGGAACAGATCGCATGAGTATCGCTGCCCCTGCCGGCACCCTGCCTGCCACATTCCGCGCCAAGCGGCGACTCGGCTTCAACACCCGCGTATCGTTCAACGATGAGGCCGGTCCGGCGCAGGGACTGCGCGACGGCATAGAACTGTTCAAGGCAGCCGAGCGGCTGGGCTACCAGTCGGGCTGGGCCTATCAGCGCCACTTCGATCACTACCTGTCCTCTCCGATCCCATTCTTTGCCGCGGTCGGCCAACATACAAGCCATATCACGCTGGGATCGGCTGTTATCCCGATGCGCTACCAGGATCCCATCCTGCTTGCCGAGGCGGCGGGCACCGCCGACCTGCTCATTGGCGAAAGGCTTGAGCTGGCCATCTCCACCGGCGCCAACGCTGCATTCGACGCGGTATTCGGTGCGGTCGACACCGATGCCCGAACGGAAGCGAAGCGCCGCCAGGCGCGTTTTCTTGCGGCAATCGCTGGCGAGGTTCTTCACACCGTCGATGGCCCAGGCCAGGGCGCCCCAGAGGGTACCGAGCTGCGAGTGACGCCACATAGTCCGACCCTGCGTTCGCGTATCCGACAAGGATCTGCGAGCCTTGCCTCGGCCGTCCAGGCTGCCGAACTCGGCATCGGTCTCATCTCGGGAACCGTGCAGCACGACCACGCCGAGGGCGAGAGTTTCGGAGAATATCAGGCTCGCGCCATCGAGGCTTTCCGCACGACATGGCGCCAGAAGCAGGGCACCGAGCCGCCGCCAGTCACGGTCGCGGCATCGATCCTGGTCGGCACCACTGCCGAATTGCGGGAAAAATATGCCGCTTACGATCTCGAGCGTCGAACCAAGGGTATCGGAGCCTCTCGCCCCAATGGCGCCCTCGAGCCGACCGCGCCGGCCATTCAGCCGCCGGGCATCCAGATTTCCCCGGTCTTCCACGGCACCCCCGATCAGGTGATCGAGGCGGCGCTCAAGGACCCGGGTCTGGCGGCGGCCGACGAGATTGTTCTCTTCCTGCCGCCTGCTTTCGGCCTTGCGGAGAATGTGCGGCTGCTGACCGATCTCGCCCAGACGGTGGCCCCGTGCCTCGGCTGGTCACCAACCGCGTAGCGCTGCATGTCGAGATCGGAAAGGCTTGTCCGGATTTCCTCTCGACCGAGTGAGCCATCCCTGCCGCAGCGCCAAGGGAAACAGGCAAGGTTAGGCATGCGGTCTAACTCCCAGCCCCTTACCGCTCTATACCGGGGATCCGGAGCATTCCCTCCGCCAGAAAGTCGACCAGCAGCCGGACACGCGCGATGCCGGTTCGTTCGGGCGCGATAAGCATATTCAACGGCACGGCCGGTGGACTATAGTCAGGCAGCACCGCTTCGAGCCGGCCGTCCGCGAGAAGGTCGTCCACCAGCCAGATATGAGCAGGGCCTAAGCCGCGACCCGCGACAAAGGCTTCGCGCGCGGCAAGTCCGTGATCAACGCGCAGATGCCCGCCGAAAGGCACGAGGTGGCGCGTGCCTCCCGCCCGCTCAAGCGCGAGAGATTCGCTCCCGGCAACGTTCGACATGCGGACGCCCTCATGGTCCTTGAGCTCCTCGGGTGTCGCCGGCCGGCCACGGCTTGCCAGATAGGCGGGAGAGGCGACGAGGACGCGCCGGCTTTGACCGATCGCCCGCAGCTTCATCGAACTGTCGGCGAGCGGACCGAGGCGCAGTGCGATGTCCACGCCTTCGCGGATGAGATCAACGCGTTCATCCGTCAGGCTGAAGTCGACTGCGATATCCGGATGGCGATCCTGAAAGGCGAAGATCAATCGACTGACGTGCCGGACGCCGAGCGCTGCCGTACAGGAGATGCGAACCGTGCCGGCGGAGACGCCCCGCGCGCTTCGCGCTTCATCGGTCGCCTGTTCCAGCAGGCGCAGGATTTGGATAGCACTGGCATAGTAAAGCCCGCCTTCCTCGGTGAGCGTGACGCGGCGGGTCGTGCGGCTCAGCAGCGCCACGCCGAGGGCTTCTTCGAGCTCACGCACATGCCGCGTGACACTGGACTGGCCGATGTTCAACTCGCGCGCCACAGCCGACAGATTGCCGCGTTCGGCGACGCGGACGAAGGTACGGATGCGTTCGAGCGTGACGTCCGATCTATCCATTATTCGGCATTATCCTATCCATCCCTGCTATATAACGCATTAGCGGAACATGGCCTAGTTTAGGGAGAGTTTTCTTCAACGAGCAGGTACCACTATGAATGTGCTCATCGTCTTCGCTCACCCCGAACCTAAATCCTTATCGGCATCGTTACGTGATGTTGCGATCCAGGAGCTGGAAGCAGCCGGCCACACGGTACAGGTTTCCGACCTGCACGCCATGCGCTGGAAATCAGAGATCGACCGCGCGGATTTCCCGTCTTTGGCTCCTGACGAGCGGCTTGTGCCGGTTGCCGCTTCCAAACATGCCTTCAGCGGCGATGCGCTGACGGACGATGTCAAAGGGGAGATCGAAAAGCTTCTCTGGGCTGATGCATTGATCCTGCAGTTTCCACTCTGGTGGTTCGCCATGCCGGCCATCCTGAAAGGCTGGGTCGACCGCGTGTTTGCTTATGGGTTCGCCTATGGCGTTGGCGAACATAGCGACAAGCGCTGGGGTGATCGCTATGGAGAGGGAACCTTGGCTGGCAAGCGCGCCATGCTGATCGTAACCGCAGGGGGGTGGGAAGAGCACTACGCTCCTCGGGGAATCAACGGCCCCATCGACGATCTTCTGTTTCCGATCAATCACGGGATTCTCTACTATCCCGGCTACGATGTGCTGCCGCCCTTCGTAACGTACAGTACCGATCGCTTCGACGACGCCCGCTTCGAAGCCGCGGCAAAACATCTGCGCGATCGGATGCGAACGCTCGAAACAACAAGCCCCATTCCTTACAGGAGCCAAAATGGCGGGGACTATCATATTCCGACCATGCAACTCCGTTCGGAACTGGGCAATCAAAGGGCATCAGGCTTCGCGCTTCACCGAAAAGATGTCGCTGCGTCCAGGTAACGCGCTCGGTGCTACCGACGCCTATTCATGGGATCCTTCAGCATCGCATGGGTGCCGAGTGCTCGAAGCAACAGATGATGGCAACGAAGGCGAGTGGAGAGCCACATCGTCGCAGTCGACGCATACGGACTTGCGGAAGGATAATGGTCGGTCGGCGAAAGAGGAATGGTGTGATCCTTAGTCGGGAACGCGCCGATACTCAACGCATGACCTCGGGCCGCCTTCGGGGTCTCGCTAGAGGCTGGCCTTGACGGTGCTGGGTGAAGAGCCCCTCTGGCGGCAAGTCGCTGTCCATGCGGCAGCGAGTGAACGCCGATCCAATGCCTGATGATTCGCCCTGTCACCGGAGATTGGTCCGATGACAGGGCAGACCGCCGACGGGTGGCAGTGGTGTCGGCGACCGGGGGCAGTCATGCACTATCCGAATAGAGCTGCGTTGAACACGGACCTTAGTCTGATGACGAGTAAGCTTCTTTTCCGGCACAACGGACGTAAATCGCCATTTTTTCGAACTCTTTCGATCAAGCCAGCTTTCGCCGTGCCCGCCTCCGCGCAGGACGCACCCTTCGATCTAGAGGATCGCCTGAAAGAGTGAGGCTATAGAAGACGAGCTTCGCTTTCTAAGAGCGCAAACCTACCGATGGGCGGATGCCGACCACTGGTTCAGCGTCCGACGGCATTCGAACGGTTCAAGAACCGAAATTAGTTGCAGTTGCAGCTTTTCATCCATCAGCTGTGATGCTGTCGAAAGGCGTGGTTGCGGCCGCGGAGTCGAACCGCCTATTTCGGCTTATTTGCACCGACGAGCGCACCGGCGCTCTTAGCCGCATCTTCACTGACTTGCTGGCTTACAATCAGAAGTTTACGACCGATGTGACAATTTTCCAGTTGTCAAATAGTACTAAATCGTGTGCACCTTCCGCGCTAACAATTCCCCCTTACGCGTCCAATCTCGACCGGACCGTTCGGTTTGTATGCATCGATTGCTGGAGGGAGGCCTCCTCTCAACACTACACATCCGGGGCATCTGATTTCGCTTGGCATTCTAAACCATCTCAACAGGGATAGAACCTGCCGATGCCGCCCGCCTGAACCTTCGGTCGACCTGCTCTTTCGTCAAGCTAAAGCGAGTTCTCGTGATGGGCCATCCATACAACCAAAAAACTGCGTCTCTTGAACCAATTCGAACTGCTGGCTCATTGCCGTTTCGACTGGGTCAACAACACCGCAGCATGCTTGCAACGCACCGTTCGCGCGTCATATCGAATCGATCGAACGAACGGAGGATGACGCGCTAAAGGCTTCCAGGACGCCAACCTCTAGATCAGCCCGACCCGGCGTGCCGCCACCACCCGATAAAGCGGATCACCCCAGGCCAGTTGTTCCTGTAACGCCGAAAAGACCAGGCTAACGTCGTGTTCGTCGTTGGAGGCCACCGCTGCAGCCCTTATCTCCGGCCAGTCCGGTACCTGCATCTCCCGCATTGCCTGAAGAGCTTCGGCGGCCGGAAGTACTGGGAAGCCGATTTTCGGAACGAGTGTGGCAATCACCTGCCAAAAGGCACGGTAGAGCGGCAGCGGATCATCCAGATGCGGCGCGACCAACCGAGCCCAATGCAAGCCGGTAACGGCGTGGAGCGCCGAGAAATCCATGGTCGCGGCGAATAGGGCCAGCGCGGTCTCCGCCATGCGTTTCGGTGTCGCCTCATCAATGCGCAAGCGATCGATCACCGGCGGAAAGTCCGGCAAGGCGGCGACTTCGCGTATATTGTGCCAGAGAAGATCGGTTTCAGGCACATAGTCGTGTGCGCCGGCAATATCGTTCATGGCAGTGAGAATCGCTGCCGGATCGTCAGTGTTGGGCCTTATTCCAGTCGGACCCGGCAGGGATAGATAACAGGTCGCCCAATATCCGAGCGCCGTTCCCACTTCCTTCGTGTCGCTGTTGAGCACCGCGTAAGCGAGCCGCATCAGCGGGTGCAGCGCGCTGCCGGCGACACCCTGGATCAGCCGAGGCAGATAATGGCGGATCGCGGCATCGGTTCCGAGCCGTTCGACTTCGGCGATGAAATAGGCGCGATAATCGGATTCCCGCGTCCGGTCACCCAGTGCCGTGTCCCAACGCGCACGCTCGATCGGGGCCACGGTTGGCGGCGCGGGAACGAGCTGGTTTGTCACGCGATAAATCTCGTACCATTCGTCGAGACGCTCAGGGGTCGCGCCCATGCGATCGAGTGCCACGAGAACCATCGGAGCGTGATTGGCGAGCAGATAGGGAAATTCCACGCTGTCATACCGAGCCCTTTCCAGAACTCGGCCGAGCGGAAACGTCGGTATGATTGTCATGATGACACTTCCTTCATGCCTTCAAGGTCTCCATCATAGCCGCGCGGATCGAAATGATGCTCCCGATAAGCCGCAAGGTCACGGAGAAAATCATCGGCCGCCTCGTGAAAGAGACCGCCTACGACCGCATCGACGATGCGCGGCAGACCGTATTTCATGCCAGTCACACCGTTACTGATCGGGCCTAGGCTAGCAATGGCCGAGCAGTTGAACAAATGGATGTGCGACAGCCAGCTATGGGTTGCCGCATTCTTCGGCGTGAGTTCGAAGCCGCGCCCGAGATAGGGATGGGCCGCGATCTCGGCCGATGCCTCGCCATCCGGCGGCGTGAAGCGATCAGACCAGAAAGCCACATGCGGCGCGATACTCTTCAATTCCGCGCGCCGGTTGAAATCGATCGTGTAGCCGGTGCCAAGCAGAAGATGATCGGCGCTGAATATGCCGCTGTCACTTTCGATCACAACCCGCCCGGCATCCAGTGTCACGGACCGCACCTTATGGCCCAGCGCCATCGTGAAACGCGGACTGGATACGACACGGTCGAATTGATCCTGTGTCGGCGGGATCTTGAAGCCATTATAGAGCCGCATATAGCGCCATTTCTGCAGATCCGACAGGTCGCCGAAATGACCGAGGAAGCCCGGAAAATTGGTCCAGGCCAACACTTCCGTCCGGCCGAAATTGCGCGAGCGGCCGATCATCACAATGCTTTTCGCACCCTTTTCCAAAGCCGTCACCGCCCAGTCGAAGCTGGAGGTCGCCGAACCCAGAATGGCGACATCCCGATCCTTGAGATGGCTGTCGTCTGCAATCTCGGCACTATGGGTCCAATATGGCTTAGGCACCGTACGAACGAGATCGGGTATCATGGGCGCGCCGCCGCCATCAATACCGGTCGCCAGCACAAGCCGACGGCATTCGATCTGTTGCGTTTCACCGTCCGCTTCAAGCACAAGCCGCAACCAGCCGTCGGCTTGCGAGATACCGGCAAGGCTCGTGCCGTTGGCCACATCCGGCTCCGTCACAGCACGATACCAGCCGAGATAAGCCATCCAGTCTTGCCGTGACATCTTGTCGAGGCTTTCATAGGCGTCTGTGCCATAGACGGCTTCGTACCAGGCGCGCGGCGTCAGCGACGGCAGGCCGAAATCCGGCCCCGCGAGATACTTCGGCGAGCGCAGCGTCTTCATGCGCGCGCAGCCGATCCAAGGCCCTTCCCGCCCCTTCTCGGCCTTGTCGATCACCTGAACGCCCGCAACCCCACGCCTTTTCAGGCCAAAGGCGATAGCGAGCCCCGACATGCCGGCCCCACAGATCACGACATTATAGCGCGCGACGCAAGCAGGTCTTGGCTCCGGTGCCGGAGCCCAGACCTGCCCGAGCGCTTCCGTGGCCTCCATCTCGGCGACGAGCCGTTTTTCGAGCGTTTCAAGTCGCGATATGCTGAGACCTCCATTCATGTTCGATCCTGACACTTCTTTCTTTGATACCGGCCTCGCGCTAGGCCCGCATAACCGCAAGTCTTTTAAGCAAGCCGGCTGATGCGCAAAAACGAGGCATATTGCACAATCATCAAGCAAAAAAATGATCGATATTGTTCAATTTTGTTATATTCAGACCGTTATTGCTTTTTTGTCAAGTGTACTTGAGTGCGTTTTTGTTTGATGTATAGTGGCAATCAATCATGAAAAGGAGAATACTAATGACATTCATGAAGGGGAATTTTCAGAAATTTGCTACCGTTTGCATCATTGCCCTGACAGCGGGCATGGCGCAGGCCGCCGACAAGCCGCTGGCCGGCATCACTCTCAATTTGGCATCCATGAACGACCAATTTTCGGCCGTGCTGGCGCAGATCGCGCCCGAGTTCAAGGAAGCGACCGGCGCAGAGATCAAGGTCGACATCATGGATTATGGCTCTCTGCTGACGAAGACGACCGCCGATTTCGTCGCCCACACCGCCGGTTATGACCTGATCACCATGGACATCGTCTGGGCAGGGCAGTTCGCCGCCAACGGCTATACGATCGATCTCAACGACTTGATGAAGCGCGATGCCAAAGAGCTCGATGCCGCCGACATTTATCCCAAGCTCACGGAAGCGCTCGGCAACTACAAGGGCAAGCAGGTCGCCTATCCCTTTGCCGGCTACGCCAACGTTCTCGCCTATCGCAAGGATCTCTTCGATGCCGCCGGCCTGAAGGCTCCGGAAACGATGGAAGATCTGGTTGCCGCCGCCTACAAGCTGACCGACCCGGCCAAGAAGCAATACGGCTTTGTCGCCAACGGCCAGAAAGGTCCGGCGGTCGCTCAGGACTGGATGCAATATAACGCCGAAATGGGCGGCGCAATCCTCGACAAGGACGGCAAGCCAGCGCTCAATTCCGAAGCCAATATCAAGAGCCTGACTGTTTATCGCGATCTCTTCAAGAAGGCAGCCCCTCCCGGTGCCGCCGACTATGATTGGGGTGGCCGCGAGGAAAGCTTCCGGCAGGGGATTGCCGCCACGATGCAGACTTGGTCTGTCGGCGCCCCCGGCTATTACGATCCGAAGACGTCGAAGGTGGTCGGCAAGGTCGATGTCGCGCTCGCCCCACGCGGCAAGGGTTTACCGAAGATCTACGGAATCGGCGGCTGGGGCCTGGCCATCAATGCCGATGCGAAGGACAAGCAGAAAGAAGCCGCCTGGACCTTCATCAAGTGGGTCACAAGCCCAAAGATCCAGAAGGAGATGAACATGCTCGGCGCGGGCAGCTATATCCGCAAGAGCACGGTTACGGACAAGGAGCTGAACGCCAAGTATCCGTTCCTGCCTGTCCTCAACGAAGTCTTCGAGAACGGCGACGGCGACTATCGCCCGCGCATTCCGGAATATCCGGAAATCCAGGATATCCTGGGCACGGCAGTCAACTCCGTCCTCGTTGGTACGGTCGAGCCCAAGGCCGCGCTTGACGCGGCGCAGGAAGCCGCCGCCAAGCTGTTCTAAGAACAGGCCCGCTTCACGAAAGACCGTGACGCGGGCCTTTCATTTTCGAGGGCGATGATCGGGCCGGCTTTGGCGGCACGCTGAAGGCAAGATTCCGTTTGCGCACCGGCCCGTTTTCCTCTCAGATCGAAACGCGAAGCAATCGGCCATTCGGTGATGACGAATTACGCGATGAACCTGACCCGCTCCGTTGAAAGCAAGGCGGCCACGGGCTTCTCCCCCGTCCCTTTTGCCACGCGGCGAAAATTCTTCCTGCTTGCCATGGCGCTTCCCGCCGTCGCCTACGTGATCGCGCTCGGCGTCTTCCCGCTCGTGAAGGGCATGTGGTACAGCCTCTACGAATACAACCTCCTGAAACCGGCGCGGACGCATTTCGTCGGCATCGACAATTACATCAACCTGCTGGCAGACGCCGATTTTCGCGGCGCCATCGCCAATACGGTGATCTTCACCGTCTTTTCCGTCGCCATCGAGCTCGTCTTCGGCTTTGTCATCGCGCTGGCACTCTGGCGCGACGACCGGTTCAATCGCGTCTGCCTGACATTGATCCTTGTTCCCGTCACCATCACGCCGCTGGTCGTCGGCCTCATCTTCAAGGGCTTGCTGCTCGCCGACTACGGCATGGTCGGCTATTATCTTGCCCAATGGGGCATCACCGATCCGCGCGGCCTCTTCGCCACACCATCGACTGCGCTGGCCACGCTCATCTTCATCGACATCTGGGAATGGACGCCGCTCGTCGCGCTCATTCTGCTGGCCGGCCTGAAGGCGCTGCCCGGCGATCTTCTGGAAGCCGCCGCCGTCGACGGAGCAACCGCCTGGCGCACTTTCCGCTCCATCACCTTGCCGCTCATGCTCCCGGCCGTCATGCTGGCGCTGACGCTGCGCACCATCGACGCCTTTCGCGTCTTTGACAGCGTGTTCGTGACAACCGGTGGCGGACCGGGCAATTCCACCAACACGCTCATGGTCTATGCGGTGAAGGAGGGCCTGAGCTTCTTCAATATCGGCAAGGCATCGGCGATTTCCAATATCGCGCTTCTCTGTGTGGCGATCATCGCCATCTGCTTCATCCTCATGATCCGCCATTTCGACAAGAAGGCCAACGGCCGATGACGCGACGCTCCATGGTCTTTGATACGGCACGCCGCGGCTTCCTGCTGCTGACCCTCGTCTTCTTCCTGCTGCCCTTCCTGTGGCTCGCCATGACCGCCTACAAGCCGTCGAACGCGATCTTCTCCATTCCGCCACATCTCCTCTTCACGCCGACACTGGACCAGTTCCGCAATGCGCTGCGCATCTTCGATGTCGGCAGCCTCATCATTTCCAGTCTCCTGATTGCTGGCGGCTCGATGCTGCTTTCGCTGATACTCGGCGTTCCCGCCGGCTATGCGCTCGCCCGCTCGACACATCCTGCCGCCATGGGCGTTGCCTATTTCTTCATGACGATCCGCATGGTCCCCGCTGTCGCGGCGCTTATCCCTTTCTATCTGCTCATGCGCGATATCGGCCTCATCGGCAGCTGGTTCAGCGTCGTCCTGATCAATTGTGTGCTCAATACCGCCTTCGTGAGCTGGATGATGTATTCCTACTTCCGTAGCCTGCCGAAGGAGCTGGAAGAAGCGGCGCTGACGGATGGCTGCCGGCAGTTCGGCGCCTTCTGGAAAGTATCTTTGCCTGCGGTGCGTTCCGGCATCATCGCCTCCGCGCTTTTCTGCGTGCTCTTCTCGTGGAACGACTTCCTCTTCGCCATGTTCCTGACGCGGCTCGATTCCAAGCCGATCTCGGTGGCGTTGCTTTCGGCCTACGGCACAAAGGACATCACCTGGGGGACGCTCGGGGCGTTGGCGCATTTCTCGACCGTGCCAATCGTGCTCATCGTCCTCGTCCTCAACCGCTATTTCGTGCAGGGACTGACCAAAGGCATCAACTGAGCGGACAAACGCCGACGATTAAAAAGGCGGGCACCTCGCGGGGCCGCCTTTTGGCATTTCGAGCAAGACAAACAAAACGTGCGGAGCGCTTCAGGCGATTTCGTTTTCACCGGAAACGCTCCCCGCGAGAACCTTTCTCAGGCCGCTTTCGAAGCCAGATAATTCTTCCAGCCGGCATGCGCGGTAATGTCGATCGCGCCGTTCAGCGCCACGGTCTCGCAAAGGAAGCCGGATACCTGACGGCCGCTCTCAAGCGCGACCTTACCGATCCCCAGCGGTTGCGGAATGCGCTCGACGAAATCGGCAAAGCCTGCAAGCGGCAGTGACCAGATCTCGACCTCGATGCCCGGCCCCTTGGCGTTCGGATCGCGAACGAGACCGGGCTTGGCCGGTGTCGTGCCGGTAAGCGCATAAAGCCGATAATCGCCTGTCGTGCGGGTATGGCCACGGAATACGCCGCCGCGCTCCGTCAGTTCATGATTGAGCGGCATGCCGGACAGATGTGCGCCGACAACGGCAATCTCGCGGTGACCGGCCGGAATTTCCGTTGGCGCGCCATAGGCCGGATAGGGATTGAGGTTCATGCCGAGCCCGATGCCGGCGCGACGATGGAATTCGGCCGCGATCGCCGCCGCTTTCGCTTCCGCCATGCCGGGAGCGAGGAAGGTGACACCCGAGGGCAGCCCGTCGGCGCGGAAACCGTTCGGCACGGCGATCCCGCAAAGTCCCATCAGATTGACGAAATTGGTATAGATGCCGAGGCGCGCATTGAGCGCGATCGGATCGGCGAGAATCTCGCTTTTGCGATAGATCGTCGGCGTCGTCGGCACCAGAAGCACTTCGATGTCGTCCCAGATCGGGCGTGTCGCGCATTTCAACTCGGCGATGCGGTGAATGGCGCGGAACGTATCAACGGATGAATATCGCCCGCTGTTTTCGAGGATCTTCTTTGTCACCGGATGGATCGCGTCGCCATGCTGGGCCAGCACCTTGTCGAGGCTGAGCGCGCGCTCCGAAATCCACGGGCCCTCGTAGAGAATACGCTGGGTTTCTTCGAATGCGACGAAATCGACCTCGACCGCCACGCCGCCCATGGCATCCAGCCGCTTGACGGCTTCCTGGAACAGCCGCTCCGCCTCGCTGTCGCCGAAGAAGCGAAGCGAAGCACCTGCCGGAATGCCGAAGCGGAACTTCGGCGGGACCGGCCGCATGTCGAGCGCGACATGATCGGCCTCGGGCTTGGAAAAGGGATAGGTCGGATCGTAGCCGGTGATGATGCGCATGACCGCCATGCCATCCTCCACCGTCAGCGCGAAGACGGATACGGTCTCGATCGTCTTCACGCAGCCGCCGCCCGATACGCAGGCATTGCTGACAATGCCTGGCGTCGGCTTGATCCCGACGATATTGTTGAATCCGGCCGGCACGCGGCCGGAGCCCGCAGCGTCATTGGCGATCGAGAAGCTGGAAAGCCCGGCCGCCACCGAAACGCCAGAACCGGAACTGGAACCGCCGGAAATATAATCATCGTTGAACACCGACGAACATGCACCATACGGCGTGCGCATGCCGACAAGGCCGATGCCGAACTGGTCCATGTTGGTCTTGCCGATCAGGATCGCGCCATTGTCGAAAAGGCGCGTCACGGCCTGACCGGTGCTTTCGGCGATATAGGCCCCCTCTTTCAGCGCATTGGTCGTCGGCAGGCCGATAACGTCGTTGCAATCCTTGATCGAAAAAGGAATCCCCCAGAGAGGACGGCCGTCATAGCCGGCATCCTCCAACTCCGCGGCCGCCTTCAGTGCATCGGCGCGGGAGACGAGATAGATCCAAACATGGTCGTCACCCCGCGCCTCGATCCGGTCATAAATCGCGTTGACGACCGTGGAAGGCTTGAGCTGACCGGACACATAGGCAGCGGTTAGCGTATGGAAGTCGAGGCTGCCGGTCTCGGCCGGCCAGTGAAAATCAGACATGTCGATCCTCTTCAGGTCGGGATGGGCGCCCTCAGCGCCGAGAACAGTTGATCCGAGCGCGCCACGGTGCCGAAAAGCCCGTTGCCGAAGACGGTGATGCGCAATTGCCCGGCATGGCGGGCATCCGTCGTTCCCTTGCACGCATCGGAAACGGTGATGCATTCGAAGCCCATGTCGTTGGCAGCACGCTGGGTCGCGTGCAGCAGGCCCTCGGTTGGAACACCCGCCAGCACCAGATTGCGGATGCCGCGCCGCCGCAACCAGGCTTCGAGCCCGGTCGAATGGAAGGCATTGTCGCCCGGATGGTCGAAGATCGAAGCCTCCACCTGCAGGCCGAGCGTGTCGGAAAGCTGCCATTCCGACGTCCCGGGCGCAAAGACGGGATCGCCCATGGCGGCGCGGCGGGCAGCAACCGGGGAAAGTGCCTCGCTGCGGCCGCGCCGGCTCGCAATCACCGGCAGGCCGGCGTCCCGGGCGCATGCGATCAGCTTTGCCGCGACAGCGGCCTCCGGCTCCGCACAGAGTGCCGCGATCGTACCGTTCTGGAACCCCAGAATGAGAAGCGCGCTGTCGGCAGCGCTCCATTGCCCGTCGAAGGGCCAGGAATACGGGGCGGCGGCAACGCCGGGGAAGTTGTCAGCCATGAAGCGCCTCCACGGCGGCGCGGAAACCCACGAGATCGGACACCGTCCCCCAGCGCCCGCCGAAGGCTTTCAAGATATCCATCATCGCTTCGTGATTGGCCGTTTCGACCGCTGCCGTGCAGTCCTCGAGAGTGACGCATTCATAACCGCGCTCGAAGCCGTCGCGGAAGGTCGATTGCACGCAGCAATCGGAGGTGACGCCGATGACGATGAGATGGGTGATGCCTTGAGCCGCCAGCCGCGCATCGAAATCGGTCGCGTGGAAACTCGACTTGCCCGGCTTGTCGATCACCGCTTCGTCAGCGAGCGGCGCAAGCTCCGGAACGATTTCGAAGCCGGGTTCGCCGCGCACGAGGATGCGCCCGGAAGCACCTTCATCGCCGATGCCGAGCCCATGGATGCGGGTACGCCATTGCTTGTTGGCCGGCAGGTCCGACAGGTCCGGCTTATGGCCTTCTCGGGTATGGAAGACGGCAAGGCCCGCAGCCCGCGCGATTGTGAGGGCCTCGGCAACGGCCGGTATGACGGAGCGCGTATTGCTGACATCCTCGCCCAATTGATCGACCCACCCGCCCGGCGCGCAGAAATCGACCTGCATGTCAATCACGACGAGCGCCGCCTTAGCGGCGCGTTCAGGCGGATTACAGGGCCAGAAATTCATCATGCGCGAAGCCTCCGCTCCTCAACGAGGTCGAGGATCGCCGAGAAGTCGGTGAAATCCGCGCCATAGCGCAGCACCGGCATGCCCGCCGCCCGCGCCGAGGCCGCGCCAACGACACTATCTTCGACGGCCAGCACGTGCGAAGCGTCAAGGCCAAGACGCGCGCAGGCAAGCCGATAGGGCTCGGGATCAGGCTTGCCGTGCATCACATCCTCGCGCCCGATCGCAAAGGCCATCGCGCGGTCGAGCCCCATAGCCTTAAGGTTGGCCTCGACGATGCGGCGAGAGGAGTTGGAAACCGCGCATTGAACAAGCCCGGCTCTGGCAAGCGTGAGCACCGTCTCCGGCGCGCCCGCGATCGGCTGCAATTCGGCGGTCCGCTCGATATAGGCCTCGACAATCTCGGAGATCCAAGTCTCGGGGCCAAGTCCGGGCGGATAGAGCGGTGCGAGCACCGTCCAGACATCACTCATTGCCACCCCGATGAAACGCGTATCATCGGCGGCAATGTTGACGCCATAGCGATCCGAAACGGCCATCAGCGCCTTGTGGTGAACCGGTTCGCTGTCGATCAGCGTCCCGTCGACATCCCAGGCGATTGCCTTGATCATGGCTGGTCTCCACGCGCGAAGAAGGGTTTCAGCGACCGGTAGAGATCGCGATAGTCGGCATAGATCCGGTCGCCGGCGGCAACGCCTTCGGGCGAAGGCTGCAGCACGGCGCCAAAACGCACGGAGACCGCGACATCCTCCCATGCCGCCACGCCTGATCCGGCCGCCGCTACCCAGGCCGCACCAATCGACGAGCCGAAGGCGTCGGACAGGACGTGGATCGGCTGGCCGCAAATATCGGCGACGATCTGCATCCAGATGCGGCTTCGGCTTCCCCCGTCGGAGGCGATCAGGCGCGTCGCGGGGCGTCCCGTTTCCGCAAGCACATCGAGATGATGGCGGAAGCCGCAGGCAATCGCCTCCAGCACCGCGCGCCAGATATGGCCGCGCGTGTGACCGAGACTGAGGCCCGTGATCGTACCGCGCGCCAGCGGGTCATGAATCGGCGTCTTCTCGCCCAGAAAATAGGGCAGCGCGCGTACGCCGTCCGCGCCGGCAGGCACGGCCGCCGCTTCCTGGTCGAGCTGCCTTAAAACATCGTCGCTTTCCGAGCCGCCGATGAGGGCGGCAAGCCATCTGAGAAGCGAACCGGAAGAGGCCATGCAGCCGTTCGGCGCATAAAGGCCGGGAACGAGATGGTAATCGAGGAAAAGCCGGCGGTCGGGCTCCGGCTTCCCGGCAATGGCGATGATGTCGCCTGCCCCACCAAATTTCAGGAGGACATCGCCGGCCTGCGTCAGGCCGGCCGCTAGCGCGGAGGCGATATGGTCGGCGGCTCCGCCGAAGACGGGCAGGCCTTCCGGCAGGCCGGTTAGTTCCGCCGCTTCCCCCGTCACCGCACCGATGACCTCATGCGAGGCGACCAGCGCCGGCAGGACGCCGGAGCGAAGCCCCGACAGCGCCACCAGGTCGTCCGCAATCCGATGATCGTCAAGATCGATGAAGCCTGCTTCGAGCGCCCAGTTGCGCTCGACCGTCAGGCGCCCGGTCAGGTGCATGTTGATGAAATCATAAGAGCCGAGGACATGGGCGATCCGGCCATAGACATCCGGCTCATGCGCCCTCAGCCATTGCAGTTTCGGGGCGACCAATTGTTGTGTCAGGCCCTGACCGGTGCGGCTGAGGAAGCGCGCCTCGTCCAAAGCCGCTTTCATGGTTTCGACTTCCGCCCCGCAACGCGCATCGCTCTGCTGGATGCTCGCACGCAGCACGCGGCGCTCGCGATCGAGCAGCGCCACCGCCGGCAGCATTCCGGTGACGCAGACGCCGGCGAGTTCACATCCCTGAGGTAAGCGCGAGATCATCTCCCGCACCACGACCTGCGTGTTCGCCCACCATTGCCCGGGGTCGGCCTCGGCAAAGCCAGGATGCGGCGAGGACAAGCGCGAGGGACGCGAGGCCGAGGCCAGCGGTTCGCCGGTCTCCGACATCGCTACCGCGATCGTCGAGGTCGTGCCGATATCGATGCCGATGAACACGGGCATGGCGAAAGAACCTTTCAATCGCGGATCGCGTTTTCAGTCTCGGCGTCGAAGAAATGCAGTTCTGCCGGATTGACCGACAGGAAGAGCGTCTCGCCAACGCGAAGCGGAAGTGTCGCCGGCACAGAGGCACGCAATCGAGGGCCGGAAAGCGAAACCTCGTCGGCTTCCGCCGTCACCTCCTCCAGCTTGCCGGCCCCGCCAATATCGAGATGGATAAGTTTCGTGGCGCCGAAATCCTCGATGAAGGCAATCGTTCCTTCAATGCGCCCGAACCCCGGATCAGCGGCGTCCGCGGCGTTCAATGCCTCGGCACGCACGCCGACAATGATCTCCTTGCCGACATGACGCACAAGCGCAGGACGCGCGGCAACGACAGGTGCGGGCACCCGCAGGCTGAATCCGCCGGCAACAACAGCCAGACCGCCCTCGCCGTGCGCCAGCGTGGTTTTCAGGAAGTTCATCGACGGCGTACCGATGAACCCGGCAACGAAGAGATTGGCGGGCGTGTCGTAAAGCGCGCGCGGCGTGCCGAGCTGCTGCAAAACGCCGGCGCGCATCACGGCGACGCGATCACCCATGGTCATGGCCTCGATCTGGTCATGGGTGACATAGACGGTGGTAATGCCGCTCAACTTCTGCAGCCGGGCGATTTCCGCCCGCATCTGGCCGCGCAGCCGTGCGTCGAGATTGCTCAAAGGCTCGTCCATCAAAAACGCCTTGGGCGCGCGCACCAGCGCCCGGCCCATCGCCACGCGCTGTCGCTGACCGCCTGAAAGCTGCCCCGGCTTGCGGCCGAGATAAGCATCGAGTTCGAGAAGCTTGGCCGTTTCCCTGACCTTGCGGTCGATCTCGGCCTTGTCGACGCCGCGTACGGACAGGCCGAAGCCGATATTCTCGGCGACCGTCATATGCGGATAAAGCGCGTAGGACTGGAAGACCATCGCAATGTCGCGATCGCGGGGTGCAAGGCCGTTGGCGACGGTATCGCCAACCAATAGGCGGCCGCCAGTGATATCCTCAAGGCCGGCAATCATTCGGAGCGCGGTCGACTTACCACAGCCGCTTGGGCCGACGAGAACCAGAAACTCACCATCCTCGATAGTGAGATCGAGGTGCTGGATTGCCGCATATCCGTCCGGATAACGTTTTTCCACTCCCTCAAAGACGATGGATGCCATGCTCTCTCCGATATGATGCGGCTTGGACGGCCGGCCGGTCAGGTCATATAGACGCCGCCAGTGACATTGACGCCCTGGCCGGTCATGAAACGGGCGGAATTCGAGCAGAGGAAAACGACGACATCGGCGACGTCCTCGGGTGTCTCCAGCCGTCCGAGCGGCGTCTGGGCGATATAGTCTTCAACGACGCGTTCGGGACTGACGCCGCGCAATTTGGCCTCCCAATCGATCTCGCGCTCCTGCATGCCGGTCTTGACGAAACCCGGGCAGACGGCGTTGACCCGGATGCCTTTCGAGGCCAGTTCGCGGGCAAGCGCCTGTGTCCAGCCGAGAACGGCGAACTTGCTGGCAGAGTAATGCGCCAGAAGCGGCGCGCCGACCTTTGCGGCAAGCGAGGCCGTGTTGACAATCACCCCCTGGCCCTGCGCCACGAAGCGGCGCGCAGCGATCTGGTTCGTCAGGAAGATGCCGCGCGTGTTGACGTCGAAGTTGAAGTCCCACTCCTCGTCGGTGATCTCCAGCGCATGCTGCATCGTAGAGACCCCGGCATTGGCAATCAGTATATCGTAGCCCCCCATGAGATCCGCGGCTCGTTCGAACGTTTTTTCCACGGAGGAACGTGAACGAACATCGATCTCCAGAGCATGGCCGGAAATCGACTGTGCGACTGTGTTCGCCGCGTCCAGATTGATGTCGCAAATGGTGATCTTGACGCCTTGTTTTGCCAGCGCCTGGGCGATTGCACGGCCTATTCCACTGCCGCCGCCGGTGACGATCGCCTTCAAACCGTCGAGTTCCGCAAATTTCGGATGTCCCACGAACCATATCTCCGACCAAAACAACACGGCGATCATATAACAACAAAAACTTACAAATCAATCGAAATTTATGTTTGAATTTGTTCGCTTTCTGAGCTAAGCACTGGTTATGTAATGGGAGGGCTGGGCTTCGGTGGTATGCGAACGCAAACACCCCCACCTTATCTAAATGAAAGACAGACCAATGATCACAGGCCATGACGCCGAAACGCTGACCGTCGAAAAAACGAAAGTTCTCGCGCGCACGCGCCGTTCCTTCATTTTGGATGCGCTGGCCGAAACGGGCGCCGTATCCGTCACGGAAATTGCCGCGCAGCTCGGCGTGTCTGAAATGACCGTGCGGCGCGACCTGACGGAACTGGAGAAGGAAGGACGGCTTGCCCGCACCCATGGCGGAGCAGTCAGCACCGACCTTACCACAATTGTCGAACCCGGCCTTTCAGCAACCACCTCGCGCCTCAACGAGCCGACCTTTCAGGCTCGTCTTGCCAAGAACGCATTGCCGAAGCGGCTGATTGCGGAAGCGGCGGCGCAGGTCGCTTCAGGACTTCGCACCGTCGCGCTGGATGTCGGCACGACAACATTCCTGCTTGCCCGGTTGCTCGCCGGCCAGCAGCATGTAAAGTTCTTCACCAACAGCGTGCGCAACGCCACCCAGCTTGGGGAAGGCCTGGCGGAAGTCTACCTGCCTGGCGGCCGCATGAGAAACGATGAATTGTCGATCTCAAATGCGACGGCGATTTCCCAGTTCGAAGCACTTTGGTTCGACATCGCCTTTGTCGGCGTTTCCGGACTGACGTCGGACGGTATTTATGATTATTCCTTCGATGATACGGAGATGAAGCGCGTCTATCTCCGCCGCTCGACGAAGAAGGTCGTTCTTTGTGACGCATCGAAATTCGATTGCATGTCGCTCGTCCACATCGCACCGTTGTCACAATTCGACATGCTGATCACCAATGCATCGCCGCCTCCGGAACTGGCAGAAGCGCTCGAAGCCGCCAAGGTCGAAGTGATGGTCGCCGGCGCGTCCTCCTGAAGCATCCGGTTTGTGAAAACCCGCTTTCCCTAACGCCCAATTTCGGAGCTTTCGATGGTTTTTGAATTTTTTGGTGACAAGAAGAAGGTCATCATAGCCATGGCGCATATCGGCGCCCTGCCCGGCTCGCCGAATTATGATCCGAAAGGCGGCGTCTCGAAGCTCATCGACGACGTGATGGAAGATATTCGCGCGCTGCAGGAAGGTGGCGTGGATGCCATCATGTTCGGCAACGAGAATGACCGGCCTTACGAGTTGAAAGCGCCGCCGGAAGGTATTGCTGCGATGACGGCGATCGTCCAGGCTGCAAAGGCAGAACTCAAGATCCCCTTCGGTGTCAACTATCTCTGGGATCCAACAGCAAGCGTCGCCATCGGTGCCGCCACCGGCGCTAGCTTCGTGCGTGAGATCTTCACCGGCGTTTTCGCTTCCGATATGGGTATCTGGGCACCGGATTGCGCGACGCCAGCGCGACTGCGCGCCAAGCTCGGCCGCACCGACATGAAGATGCTATTCAACATCAATGCGGAATTCGCCCATTCGCTCGACCAGCGCCCGATCGAACTCCGCGCAAAGAGCGCCGTCTTCTCCTCGCTAGCCGACGCCATCCTTGTGTCCGGCCCGCTAACCGGTCAGCCGGTCGACCAGTCCGGCTTGCGCAAGGTTTGCGAAGCCGTGCCGGATGTTCCCGTTTTCGCCAATACAGGCGTCAACAAGGACAATGTCACCGACATCCTCTCCTGCGCCAGCGGTGTCGTTATCGGCACGCATTTCAAATATGAGGGCAATACCTGGAACAAGGTCGAGCCCGCCCGCGTCAAGCGCTTCATGGACGTCGTCAGGGCTATTCGCTGACGATGCTCCGGCGGCAAACAGCGCCTTGGAAGGCTCACCGGCCGGCCGCCGCTTGACACCGCTCATTTTAGCATCGAATTCCGGATCGATTTCAGCCACGACACGCTGACGGAAAGAAAGCACCTCGGGATCTTTCATAATAGTCGGACTATATCAGTCGCCTTGGCGCTCCCGCTCCATACGGGAGCACGGCGGCGCAGTCTCTCGTGCCGCTGGCGATAATAATGGTATCTCCGAGGCTCGCCGGAATTTTGAGAGGACCCAAGCGATTGTTAATCAGCAACGGCACGCTGGAGCCATTGCACTCACGCCCGCTTTTCGATGAGCTCCAGCACCGGCGCGCCGATCAAGGGAGCCAACCGCTGTTGTATCGCTACGATATTGGCGAGCGGCCGCCACTGGACCGACATGCTGGTGATACGGCCGTCCTCGCCGATCCGCATATCGTCAACGCCCGTCACTTCAATGTCACCAGCCCGGATGCGCAGCATTACCGCGGCGCGCTTGTCGCCCGCGATGACTTCTTCCGTCGTAAATAAATCGACACCCGAGTGCAGCACACCCAACACCTTAACGACAGCATCGCGGCCAACAAAGGGATCGACGACAAACGGGCTGAGCAGCACGATGTCGTCGCTTAGATGCTCGCCGAGTTTGTCTACCTCGCCGGCGTCCATGGCGTTCAGAAACGGCGTTACATGTCGCATATCCATGTCGATTTTCCTTCTGTTGATTTGGACTCAATCGCACGACGCCTGCCGCCCTTGTAGCGCCGGACCAGGCGTGACAGTATTGACACCATGTCAACACCGACACTCAGTACAATTCAGCTGCAATGCTTCGTGCGGATCGTGGACACTGGATCGTTCGCCGAAGCAGGTCGGCAGCTCGGCCTGTCCACATCGGGCATCTCGAAGACGATCGCACGCTTGGAGGAAGCAAGAGGAGTGCGACTGCTCAATCGCTCGACGCACTCCCTTTCCTTAACGCCGGAAGGTGAGGAACTTATCGGACTCGCCCGCGAAGCGGTTCGCAGCATCGAACAGGTGGACACAGCCTTAACAGCGGCAGCACGAGACGGTGCCCACGGTCGCGTCCGAGTCGGAGCACCAACCGCTTTCCTCAGCGCCTGCCTTGCTCCCCTGACTTCAGCCTTCAGGCGCGCGCATCCGGATATCCTGCTCGACTTGCGTGGTAGCGATCAGATGATCGACTTGGCCGAGGATGGGGTGGACATTGTGCTGCGTGCGGGAGTTATAGACGGCATCCCTGGGCATCTTCAGCGGACGCTATTCGACTTTGCATGGGTCGCCTGCGCGTCGCCCGCCTATTTATCCAACCAGGGAAAACCATCGACGCCCAGTGACTTGTCAAATCACGATCTTATCGGTTTCCGCAACCAACGCACCGGGGTCGTGGATGCATGGCGCTTCGGCACCCGCCATGGTGATGGTTCCGAATTGCGATGGTACCCAAGCCCTGCATTGATCCTCGACGATGCCAATTCCGTTGTCCAAACAGCAATTGCCGGTGCCGGCATAGCGTGGGCGCCCCACTGGCTGGTTGCCGATGCATTGCGGGCCGGCAGCTTGTCCGCCGTGCTCGATGAATGGGCATGCGGACCGACAACAATGTGGATGATTCGTCGGAACCATGCGCTTAACCCGACACGAATAGATCTCGTCATGACGTTCTTCAGGAAGAACGCGGCGGCATTCCGCTAACATTCCATCCCGACACGTCGTTGGCGCCGGCAATATTTTCGCGAGTTCCAGTAGGAATTCCCCGACCTAACCGGGGATGTGATCCACCCCACCTACGTCCTTCATGAAGGCGAGCAGCAGCTCGCTCAGCCGAACCGGCTGCTCCTGCTGGATCCAATGACCAGCGCCGTCGATCAGCTCGATGCCAGCCATCTTCGTCGCTGCCTTCATCCTCATGATATCGAGCGCGCCCGGCGACGCATAGGTGCCCCAATCGCTCTTCCCGCCGACGAAGAGTGAGGGGACATCGATCGTCCTGCCCGAAAACAGGCGCAACTCGGCATTCAGGTCAGGATCGGAATAGACGCGATAAGTCTGCAGCGCGCCTTGAAATCCGGTGCGGTCATATTCCTCCGTGTACACGCCAAGTTCCGGCTCGGTGAGCCATTTGCAGGATTGGACCTCGGCAGCGGAAGGCTGGAATGAAGCGACAGTCTCGGGCATCGTCTTGCCGAGATCCATAACATAGTAGGTGGGCATTTTTGCAAGCTCCATGGCGGTTCGCGCCAGCAGCGGATGCGGCTTGTTTCCCGGCCAGTCGGCACTCTTGACGTAGAAAAATGCGCGAAGAAACGCGTGCAGACCTTGAGGGGGTGCCACATGTCATCATTGGCCTTCCGCGTGCTCAAATATTGCTGATAATACTCTCTGGGCGGATCGAGCGCGGCCAGTGCGGCCGCCAACTTTTGATTGTCAGTGTTCGGTTGGACCGACGACGATGCCTCGACTTCCGCGGTGTTGAACGGAAATGCCGGCGGGCCGGGGAACGGCGCGCTCATCAGCATCACCGATGGAAAGACGTCAGGTCGGGCGAGCGCGCAATAGGCTGCGACGGGTGAGCCGAAGTCGTGCCCAATGAGCATCGTCGTGTGCCGATACCCCAACGCCGAAACCAGTCCGAGGGCGTCGCGCGTCATATTCAGGAGGCTGAAGGGCGCGAGAGGAGCGTCATAGCCGTTCATCCAACCGGTGGTGCGGCCAAAACCCCGCTGATCCGGCGCCACGACATGGTATCCCGCGTCAGCCAGAATCGGAATCAGGTGCCGCCAGCCGTAAGCCAAATCTGGAAAGCCGTGTAGAAGCAGCGCGAGTGGCCGGCCGGCGTTTTCATAACCGGCCTCGAGAACATGGACATCAAGGCCGTTGACCCCGTGGATCATGCGCGAGCGGACCCCCTTGGGAAGCGTTCCCCCGCCGTAAGGTGGTGTAGTCAAAGCACTTCCTCCCATGGGGTTTGAGCGAGCCGATCGAAGTGACGCCGCAACCAGACTGGCCGCACCCATCGCCAAAACGGCACGTCGGGACATCGATGGTATGAAACGAACGGGGTGACTCATCCGCCGGCCTCTTTCTATGGTGATCGCCATAGTATGGCAATCGCCATAGCGGCGTCAAGCGAACCGTGTTATGTTTGTTGCATGCCACGTAAGACTGACGCCCGCGCCAACGCGATTGCCACCGCCCAAAGACTGTTTCGCATCCAAGGTTACACTGCGACCGGATTGACTCAGATCATTACGGAAAGTGGCGCGCCCAAAGGATCGTTCTATTTTCACTTTCCACGCGGCAAAGCACAGCTCGCAGAAGAGGCAATCGATCAATACGTTGCGAGCCGGATTGCGGTTTTGCGGAATATCTCAGCGGATACGACGGGCGATGCCGAGAGTTTCGTTCGCCTGATTTTCAGCACATTCGCCGCCGAAATGGCCACCTCCGACTTCCAATATGGCTGTCTGATGCAAAATCTGGCCAACGAGCTGCCCGCGCTCGACGCCGAGCTGACCAAACGGGTCGCGCGCGGGTTTGTCGATTCGACCGAGATTATTGCAGAGCATTTCAGGGAGTGCGGCTTCGCTCCCGCGCGCGCGTCCTCCACAGCAGCCGCGCTGGTAGCCGCCCTCGAAGGCGCGCGAACGATCGCACGCCTGGAACGCACGCCGGCTGTATTCGAGGCGCTGGCGGAGGTTAGTTGCACCACCATGACTGGGGACAGCGTCCTCTCGGCAAAATAATGTCGCGACATAGGCGCTGCCGCACGAACTTGATCGCTCCCGGCGCCCCATCCGGTCAAAGATCTGGATGCAGGTCTCTGACGGTGCTCACACTTTCCAGCTGGGACGCGACCGCCAGGATCGTCGACTCCGCCAGCCAACTGCCCACGATCTGGATGTTGATCGGAAGGCCTTCCCTGCTCGTGCCGAATCGCATTGAAATTCCCGGCAAGCCGGTGACGTTGAGCGGTACGGTCGCGCCCTGCAGATAGGTAGCGTCGACCGTTCGGCCATTGATGAGGAATTCCTCTTGGCCGTGCTTGTGAGCCGGGAGCGGCAGCACCGGCGTGATCAGCGCGTCGAATTTCTGGAAATACGCGGCGAAGCCATCGCGGAGACGCTCCGCCGCTTGCTCGGCCTCGATGAAGTCCACCATCGATGTGTCCGGCAGCGACAGCATCGTCTTGGACATCTTGTACATCTGGTCTTCGTGCCCGGCGGTCGCCTCCGCGAAAGCCTGCTTCATCTCCATCACGTGGATACGATTGAAGACATCGAGCGCGAAATCTCTCTCGAGCGCGGGAATGCGCACTGGCTCAACATATAGCCCGAGACTCTTGAGCGCCTCAGCGGCCGCCTCGACCACCTTGGCCACTTCCGGGTCGATCGGCCCGAAGCCCGGTTCGACCAGCCAACCCACTCGAAGCTGCCGATAGGACTGACGACCGATACCGGCGTCGAATTGAACAGTGCTCGTCGCGAAAGCGTCATGGCCATCGGGGCCGGCAAGCTGCGAGAGGGCGAGCGCTAGGTCGCGGATGCTGCGGGCCATTGGGCCTACATGCCAGAAGCGGCGTGGCGCACGCGGATAGATGCCGGTCATCGGCACACGGCCGTGCGTTGCTTTGATAGACGAGATACCGGTCTGGGCCGCCGGTCCGCGCACCGAGATGGCGAGATCGGTGCCAAGGCCGATCGGCGACATGCCCGCCGCAATCGCGGCCGACTCGCCACCGCTCGAACCGCCCGGCGTTCGCGAGAGATCCCAGGGATTGTTCGAGCGGCCGGTAAGGAGGTTGTCACTTTCGATCCAGTAAGAGAATTCGGGAAGATTGGTCTTGGCGAGCAGGATGCCGCCGGCCCTCTTCATGCGTGCGACGCTGGTGGCATCAGCATCGGGCGTGCGTCCCTTGAAGATCGGCGAGCCGCGCTGCGTCGCCACGCCGGCGGTATCGATCGAGTCCTTAACCGTGAACGGAACGCCATGAAGGGCACCGAGCTCGTCACCCGCGCGGACCGCGGCGTCAGCCGCCTCAGCCTTTTCCAAGGCGTCTTCGGCGAGGGTGACGACCGCATTGATCTTCGGGTCCACGGCCTGGATCCGGTTCAGATGAGCCTTGACGACCTCGACCGCTGACACCTCGCGGCTGCGGATCATGTCAGCAAGCTTGGTCGCGTCCGAATAGATGATGTTCTCACTCATGTCTTTCTCTCTTTTCCTGCTCCGTCTCGCTCGGCACGTAGCCAACCTAACGTTCGTTAGGGGGAGATAAGCCCTTTCCTTTTTGTACGTCAAGGCCTATCTAACATTTGGTAGAGTAATGACCATTCGATCCTGGCCGCTGAGATGACGATGACGAATTCAAAGGAAGCGATCCTGGCGGCCGCCAGACGGATAGCTCAATCACATGGTTATAGCGGACTGAACTTCCGCGATCTCGCAGCCCAGGTCGGGATCAAGGCGGCGAGCATCTATCATCACTTTCCCAGCAAGGCGGCCCTCGGTGCAGCGGTTGCTCGGCGCTACTGGGAGGATACCGAAAGCGAGCTCGATACCCTCCTTAAAAACGCGGCCGATCCAATCAGCGCGCTACGGGAATATCCGAAAATCTTTCGAAGATCGCTGGAGAGCGATAACCGGCTTTGCCTCTGCAGCTTCATGTCGGCGGAATATGATGATCTTCCAGATGAGGTGACGGCGGAAGTTCGGACCTTCTCCGACGTCAATGTGGCCTGGATCAGAAAGGCGCTCGCCGCCGCCGGCATGACGCGCCCAGAAGACAGCGAGGCGCGGGCACGTGCGATCTTTGCAGCAGTCGCCGGAGCTCAGCTCATGGCGAGAAGTCGGTGCGACATATCATTGTTCGACGCCTTGATCGAAAGCTACCGAGCCACAGGGCTCCTGCCGGCATAGACGTGGTCCGCCGCGCAGAGGGTATCAGAGGAGCGGCGAGATCGAGCCGATCCCCGAAGCATAGACCATCGCGTTAATTGCGGATGCCGGGATCACACGATATCGGTGACAAACTCATCGCGGCTTCGTCGGACCTTCTTCAGGTGCACAAGCCAATCGCCCTCTGGGGCTCGGTATCCAATCGGCAGCATGACGACGCTGCGCAGCCCCTTCGATCGCAGGTCCAGTATCTCGTCGACCGCGGCTGGGTCGAAGCCTTCCATAGGTGTCGAGTCCACCTGTTCGAAGGCTGCCGCGATGACGGCGACGCCCAAGCCGATATAGGCCTGCCGGGCAGCAGCTTGATGATTGACCTCTTTTCCTTGCGCGGCAACTATACCCAACAGCTTCTGACGATAATTTTCCCAGCCCTCGTTTCTAAAGCCTCGCACCTCATTGGTGAGGTCGAACATCATGTTGACGCGATCAGCCGTGATGTCGTCCCAGGCAGCAAAAACCAGCAGGTGCGAGCAGTCGGTGATTTGCGCCTGATCCCAGGCCGCGGCCCGAATTCCTGCGCGAATTTCGGGGTTGCTTACAACAATCAGCTCGAAGGGCTGAAGCCCGCTCGACGTCGGTGCTAGGCGCACGGCCTCAACAATGCGCGAGAGCGTGTCGGGGGCGACGCTCCTGCTCGGGTCGTACTTCTTGGTCGCATAGCGCCATTCCAAACGTTCATTAACAGTCGTCATCGCGTTTTTCCTCTTTCATCTCGCGTCCCGGCGGCGACCGCGTCGCTGCCGTGCCGAAACACAGATAGCCTCACTAAAGAGCTAGGAATATTGGGGTTCACCGCACTATAATGCTGCAATGTGTGCAGCAATCCCGCCTCTGTGCAGGCAATCTTGAGGCGGCCCGATAATCATGCATCTCGAACAAGCGCGGACCGACGAACTTGCGGCACTCGTGGCCGTTGCACGAGAAGGATCGTTCGTCGCAGCAGCCTCCGTGCTCCGCCGACACCCGACCATTGTGTCCAAACGCATCGCCGCGCTGGAGCGACGCCTCGGCGTACGTCTGCTCGAAAGAACGACGCGTCAGATTCGACTAACGGAAGCCGGTGCCCGGCTTGCGGAACGCATCCAGAATGCAACCAACGCCATTTTCGAGGCCGAGCAGGAGGCGGCTGCCGGCGGTATCGAGCTCAAAGGCCGGCTGCGCTTGGCCTTCCCGGCGGCGAAGGGACGGCAATGGCTGGCACCTGCGATGCCAGCTTTTGCTCGACGATATCCAGGTCTTGACATCGAGGTCGACTACGCCGAGCGGCATGTCGATCTCATCGGCGAAGGATTTGACGCGGCGGTACGCCTTGGAACGCTCGGTGACAGCCGTCTTGTTTCACGCAAGCTGGGCGACCACCGGATCGTTCTCGGCGCGTCACCGGATTATCTCGATCGCCACGGGATTCCCGCCTCTCCGCGCGCGCTCGTGGATCACAACCTCCTTCGATATACCGGGCCAGTGCTGGTACCGGAGTGGCGAATGCGGAAAGGCCCCCTGCGCGAGACAATCCTGCCTTCCGGAAGCTATCAATCGAACGACATCGACACGCTGCTCGAAGCGGCACGGCAGGGTATTGGCATAGTCGGCTTCGGCGAGTGGTCGATGGCCCGTGACTTCGCCGCGGGGACGCTTGTCCGGATCCTACCCGAGTGGCAGTTCGAGATCGATGGCGGGATCCACCTTGTGCGTCCGTCCGCGAGGTTTACGCCGGCACGAACTGAAGCGTTTATACAGTGGATCACGACCCTATTCGCCGGCGGGCTTCCCTGGGAATCAGAGCATCCGAAATGAAGTCCAGATTCCAGCCTGCCGATCGGGCGGACAACCGAGTGATCCCACTCCTTGTACGCTTGATCGAGTGCGTTCTTGAGCCCGCCGGCATCGAATGGTTGTACCAGGCCACCACGAAGATGAAGCCGTCGAACCTGGCGAGCCAGCGGAGCGCCTCGGGATCCTTGCTGGGCGCGTGGAGGTTGGAGACGACCTCGGCGAAGAAGGGTAGCGGATAGTCGCGCATGACCGCCGCCAGCCTCAACCGTTTCGCTTGACGCAGGCGCCGGCAAGGATGAAGTCGACGCCGGCAACGAACTGTTGGCGATCGTCATGCTCGCTCAGCTGCGCCGCCACCCGCCGAAGAAATGGGCGCGATTCGGGATCATCCTGAATCCAGCGCGTGCCTATGGTCTCCAGCCACGCCTTGCGATCCGTTCCGCCCGGAAGCGTGCGGGCGTTGGCCGCGTTCTGGCCGGCCACACCGAGGATGTAGTTCGTCAGCGCTGAGGCGCAGTCGAATTGTGCATCCACAGGAACACCAAGCGGCTGGAGCCATCCGCCAATGCGTTCGAAGATCTCTCCAACCGCGGAATGCCATGGTTCGCGGGAAAGGTGAGCGCCGGCCCAGGGGTGAGCGTCAATCGCATCGAATACCGCGAGCGCGATGGCGCGGATCGCGGCCCTTGGCTCCTCTTCCTTGGCCACTTTCGCCAGGGCGCGGGCGAGAACATCTGCCGTCGCTGCGGCAAGGAGGTCGTTCCTGTCGGCGATATGCCAGTAGATCGCCCCGCTGCCCGTCGCCAGCTGCGTCGCCAGCGCCCGAAATGTCAGAGCGGCCTCCCCGCGCGCATCGAGAATCTCGATCGCCGCTTCAACAATCCGCGCCTTGGAAAGGGCGTCCCCGCGCCGCGCTATCTGGTGAGCTCGTTTAGACATGCGCCTATGATGACATATCTGGAACGCCGTTCCAATCCCTGCTATATGGAACATTGTTCCAACCAACCGAGGTGCCGCATGACCACTTCCGTTGCCATTATTGGTGCAGGCCTGGGCGGCCTGACCCTCGCCCGCGTGCTCCACATTCACGGCATCACTGCCACGATCTATGAAGCAGAACCCTCCGCGCACGCCCGCGCTCAAGGCGGTCAGCTTGACGTTCACGAACATGACGGTCAGCGTGCGCTCGCTGCCGCCGGCCTGACGGAAGCATTCCGCGCAATCGTTCACGACGGTGGGGACGCGACGCGCGCGCTCGATCGAAACGGCAATGTGCTGCTCGACCAGCCCGGAGACGGCAGGCGTCCCGAGGTGCTCCGGGGCGACCTGCGGCGAATCCTCATCGACTCCTTGCCTGCCGGGACGATCCAGTGGGGGCGGAAGCTGGCCGGAGCCAGGCCGCTTGGCGCCGGCCGTCATGAGCTAACGTTCACCGATGGCTCGGCTGTAGAGACCGAATTGCTCGTCGGCGCCGATGGCGCCTGGTCGAAGGTGCGACCGCTGTTGTCGAACGCGACGCCCGCCTATGTCGGCGTGTCCTTTGTCGAGACCTACCTGCATGACGCTGATCGGCGGTTCCCCGCAACGGCCGCGGCGGTCGGGGCCGGCGGAATGTTCGCGCTCGAACCGGGCAAGGGGATCACCGCGCACCGGGAGCCGGCGGGCGCGCTCCACACCTACGTTCAACTGATGCGGTCCGCATCCTGGTTTGCGGACATCGACTTCAACGACGCCGCGACTGTGAAAACACGGATAGCAGCCGAATTCGACGGGTGGACATCGGCTCTCACCACATTGATCACCGGCGGCGACACGGCGCCGGTCCTGCGAGCGGTCAACGCGCTACCGGTTGGTCATCAATGGGATCGTACGCCAGGCGTGACGCTGCTCGGCGACGCCGCGCATCTGTCGCCTCCGGCCGGCGACGGTGCAAACCTGGCGATGCTCGACGGAGCCCAGCTCGGCGAGGCCATAGCCGCTCGGCCCGGAAACATCGAAGATGCGCTGACCGTCTACGAGGCGGCGATGTTTTCGCGCAGCAAGGCCGCCGCCATGGACGCGCACCGCGTCCTCGATCTTTGCCTGGGTGAGCACGCACCCTTCAGCCTCATCGACTTTCTCAGCGCCGCGCCATAAGCGCGGTGCTCCAGAGAAGCGAAGCTGGCATTGTCGAACGTATCGGCTGTTTCACAGCGAGCGCGTTCAGCCATGTCGGGCTGCCCCTCCGCCGAACGTCGGGCCTACTCTGATCCACCGCGACCGGTGGGACCATGTTTGTCCTGATCATAGCGCGCCCGGTTATTCTCGATCTCGTCGATATGCTCTCCCGCCCACGCACCCAGTGCGCGGACCGGCACCGCCAAGGATTGTCCAAGTTTCGTCAGGGCATATTCGACTTGCGGCGGGACCGTCGGATAGACCGTCCGGCTCACCATCCCGTCGCGCTCGAGCGCCTTCAGGGTGCGCGTCAGCATCTGCTGCGAGATGCCCCCGACCGTCCGTTTGATCTCGTTGAAGCGATGCGGCCGCTCGACCAGTATCCTGACGATCATCACTGTCCATTTGTCGCCGACGATGGCGAGCACTTTGCCGACCTTGTGGCATTGGGCGCTGACGGCCGGTGAGGCAGGCATATCCATGTGACCAGGTCCTAAAAATATGCGTTCTTGGCGAAGCACATGTGGTCACATAGATAGTCTTGGTCACAAATCAAGACCGGAGATATTCAATGAAGCTTCTTCATCTCGACTCCAGCATCATGGGCGAAAACTCGGCAAGCCGAGTGCTCTCCGCCGCTATCGTCGAGCGGATCGTCGAAACACATGACACGGTGGACGTCACCTATCGCGACCTTGCCAGCGAACCGCTCCCGCATCTCACTCTCGACGCGTTCAAGGTGCTCGACGCCGGCACCGACGTGCAGCAATTCCTCGACGCAGACGTTGTGGTGATCGGGGCTGGCTTCTACAATTTCTCGGTTCCCACCCAGCTCAAGGCCTGGATCGATCATATCGTCGTACGGGGAAAGACCTTCGCACGCGGCGAAAACGGGCCGATCGGTCTCGCCCAGGGAAAGCGCGTGATCGTCGCGCTGGCGCGCGGCAACGTCTACAGCGATGGCTCGCCGTATCAGTCCTTCGAACATGCAGAGACGCTGCTCCGCTCCGCATTCACATTCATGGGCGTCACAGATATCGAGTTTATTGTCGCCGAGGGGCTCGGGCGTAGCGACGAGGTACGCCGCGCCTCGATTGCGGGCGCACTTGAAGAGGCGCGCAAGGTCTCTCCGAAGGCTGGAACTCCGGCTCCACTCGGAGCTTGAGAGTACGGGCGCGAATGCACGGCATGCCTGGCTTTCGCGCCGTAACGGAGGAATCGCTGCTTCAATTGCTCGCACGAAATTTCCTGATCGCAGATCTCTCGGCCGGGCATGTCGGACAGGATCGCCGACATGCCGTTGTCGGACAGATCCCCGCGGCCAACCGCGGGGATCCTCCTGTCGGCCGGCGACCAAAACGGGAACCATGTTGAACATGTCCGCTCCACCGTTAAGGGAGTGACGAGAAGGACTGCTCACTACCAGATGCTAGGCGACGTCCAGCTTCACCCGCCTCGACCTGCCGGCGGCCATATTGCCGGGGCGAGCAGTTCATCACCCGCTTGAACGCGGTGCTGAATGCCTTTTCGGATTCGTAGCCAAGTGCCAACCCGATCTCGCCAAGCGACTGACGCGTCGAGGTCAGCCTGTCGGCCGCCTGCATCATGCGCCAGCGGGTCAGATAGTCCATTGGCGAGAGGCCAACCCTCTCCTTGAAGGTTACCGCAAAGGCAGTGCGCGACATCCCCGCCTCCCTGGCGAGGGTCTGCAGCGTCCATCGCTGGCCGGGTGCCCCGTGCATTGCGGCGATGGCCGCGCGCAATCTTTTATCCGCGAGCGCCGAGAGCCAGCCCGCTTGCTCGGCCGTCCGGTCAGACAAGTAAAGCCGCAGCGCCTGCACCAGCACGATCGTCGCCAATTGCTGCGCGATGATGAAGTCGCCGGGCTGTCCCTCCGAAAGCTCCTGCCGCATGCGCTCGACGCACCATTGCAATGTCGCGCTGCCAGCACGATCACGGATATGCAGGAGTGGCGGAAGGACATTCAAGAGCAGCTCCGACTGGCCCTCCGACAGTGTGAAGTAGCCGCCGATGCTGAGATAGTCCCCGCCGCCTTTGTAGGTGAGGATGCGACCGTTCGGCCGTGGCGGCAGGATCTGACTGACATGGACCGGCGCGACCGAGAGGTCGCTGGCGATCTGGAACGGCCGGCCACGCGGCAGCAGGAAACATTCGCCGGCGCTGACCTGAACGGGGGGCTCCCCTTCCACCGATATCCAGCACGAGCCGGTCACGACGGCGTGGAACTTGATCCCGTCATGTGGCCCGAAGCTGATCGCCCAATCGCCGCCCGCATCGAAGCCGCCCGACACATAGCTGCGCAGCTTCAGGAGCGAGAGCACATCCGACAGTGCGTCCATCCGAGACTTCCTGAACGATCGCAAACCATATGCGAACTATGCAACATGGATCGTTCCTAATCAACGGCCTAAATTGGGTTTTGAAGTCAAATAGAGGAGAAGCGCCATGCGCATATTCATAACCGGTGCAACCGGATGGGTCGGTTCTGCCGTGGTGAAGGACTTGATCGCCGCAGGGCACGAGGTCGCCGGCCTCGCCCGGTCTCCCGTGGGTGTCGAACGGCTCACGGCGGCAGGTGCACAGGTGGTGAGTGGATCGATCGAGGATATCGACGTGCTGCGAACGGCTGCGCGGGCAGCGGATGCCGTGATCCACACCGCCTTCAACCATGACTGGTCGCGCTTCGCGGAGAATTGTGCAGCCGACAAGCACGCCATCGAGGCGTTGGGCGCGGAGCTCGAAGGAACAGAGCGGCCGCTGATCGTCACGTCCGGCGTCGCCCTGCTCGCGCCGGGCCGCCTCGCGACCGAGGCCGATATGGCGCCACCCGTCACGGAGCGCTTCCCGCGCGCGTCCGAAGCGGTCGTTGAAGAGCTTCGTGGTCGCGGTGTCCGCGCCACCACGGTGCGCCTGGCACCCACGGTGCACGGGGTCGGCGATCATGGCTTCGTGCCGCGTCTTGCCGGCATCGCCCGCGACAAGGGCGTATCGGCCTATATCGGTGATGGCCAGAACCGCTGGCCGGCTGTGCATCGCCTCGACGCGGCGCGGGTCTTCCGTCTGGCGCTGGAGCACACCGCCGAGGGGCCGTTTCACGCTGTCGCCGAACAGGGCGTGGCGCTGAAAGACATCGCCGAGGCGATCGCGCGCCGGTTCGATCTGCCGCTGGTCTCCAAGGCCGCCGCTGAGGCAGGCGAGCATTTCGGGTGGTTCGCGCCATTCGTCGGCATCGATGCGCCAACCAGCAGCGACCGTACGCGCGCGCTCCTGAATTGGAAACCCGAGCAGCCGGAGCTGCTTGAGGATCTCGCCCGTCCAGACTATTTCGCCGCCTGAGCAGCCGGCGATCCATTGAGTCTCGAGTGGAAAGGAAGCCGAAATGCGAGTTTTGGCCAAAAGGCGGTCCAGAACACATTGATCACGCGACGTCTGTAATCACACTCTCGAACGACGGTTCGCCGCTGAGTTGAGCACGTCGCCCAAGCGCCAGATCCAACATTGCCTGACGCCATCAAGCGGATAAGAGCTCAGATGGCATCCGGCTACTCTCGGGCTTATACTGCCCGTCTTGGCTCCCATATGCGTTGGATGATCAACGAGATCGGCAACCCAAGACCGAACATATGGATCAGCAGGGCCGGCACGAATGGCATCGGGGTCACCGATGCGGGTGTCGTGAAGGCGCTGAGCGGCAATACGACAAAGCCCATGAAGAAGAAGAGGATGATGCCGAGCACAGGACCACCGATCCACGCCCAGCGGTCCACCACCGGCACCTGCCAGACGACCAGCGCGTAGGCGACGGCTGGAACGATCGACACGAAAAAGTGGAGCAGCGTCCCCAAGACGAAGCCGGTCGCGCCCGCATAGGCGGCCATACCCGTCAGGCTGCTGGCCGCCAGTTGCATCTCTGGTACGATCCCAATGCCGCGGGCCAGTTGCAAGATCAGAACCGGCACGAGAACGATCACGCCGGCCGTCAGTCCAGCGCTGAGACCGATTTTGACGGCGCGGGACAAATTGTGCTCCAGACGCATTGTTGAAGATGTCGTCTTGTCGTTTGTTTGATATTTCATGGGCATGGGACAGCTCTCTGGATTAATCTTACGAGACGAATTGAACTTGATCGCGTTGATGAGTGGAACTTCCTCACCTCGCGGACACGTTGGTGTCACGCGAGTTTGCGAGGCTGGATGGAAGTCGGGCGGTTCCGCCCAACAGGAAACCACGGCAGTTTTGTCAACGTGACATCGCCTGAAGACCTGGCTCAGACGCGCAACGCGGCAGCGACCAGGCTCTGCATCGAAGTGGTCGGACGACCTATCAACCGCCCCAGCGCGCCACCGTCATCGAACAGCGCCCCGTGCGAGGCAGCGGCGTCGGCATCGGCCAGGAGAGCAGCGAGATCGGCTGGCAGGCCGGCGCCGGTCAGGACATCACGATAGGCAACCTCGGACAGGTCGTTGTAGACGACAGCCTTGCCCGACTGACGCGAGACCTCTGCAGCAAGCTCGGCAAGGGTGAAGGCCTGGTCGGCTGCGAGCTCATACGTCTTCCCAGCGTGCCCACCCGTCGCCAGCACTACGGCTGCAGCCTCGGCATAGTCCTGCCGGGCCGCGGACGAGAAGCGCCCATCCTTCGCGGCGCCGACGAAGGTGCCGTGCTCAAGCGCTGCGGGAAGCGCCATGAGGTGGTTCTCGGTGTACCAGCCATTGCGCAGGATCACCGCGGGTAGTCCCGAGGCCGCGATGACCTCCTCTGTCTGGCGATGCTCGATTGCGAGCCTTGCCGGCGACGTGTCGGCGTGCAACATACTGGTGTAGGCGATCAGCGAAACCCTGTTCGCTTTGGCTGCCTCAATCACCGCTCTATGCCGCGGAAGACGGCCGCTGACTTCGGTCGAGGAAATCAGCAGCAGTTTCTCCACGCCGGCCAGCGCCGAACCAAGCGTGTCGGGCCGGCTGTAGTCCGCCTCGCGTACGATCAACCCGCGTTCAGCCAGATCGCTGGCCTTTGCCGGATTGCGAACCGCCGCGACGATCCGGTTGGCGGGAATGGTTTTCAGCAGCGCCTCGATCACAAGGCGGCCAAGGTGTCCGGTTGCTCCAGTTACTGCGTACATCGTTCAGTCCATTTCGTGGTTGCAATGAATTCGATGGCCTTTAGATAGCGGCCATCGTTACTGAGGGAAACCACGTATCTTGTGGTTACCTCCATTTTCCGGTAACCAACTGGAAACTGCCGTCGAAGGAAGGATGATGGTACTCAAGGTACGAAAGAAGGTGGAGACGCCTCCGGGCTGCCCTATGTCCAAATGCATGGATCTCCTTGGTGGCTGCTGGACGCCGGAGGTGCTCTGGTCCTTGAGCGAAGGCCCGCGCCGGTTCTCGGAGTTGCGCCGGGACAATCCCTTCATCTCGGCGAAGGTCATGACGAGCAGGCTGCGGGATCTCGAACAGCGCGGCGTCCTCACGCGCAAGGTTTTGCCGACATCGCCGCCAACCGTGGAATACGAACTGACCGAGTTGGGAAAAGAGCTCCTCCCCGCGATCAGATCCATCGTAGAAGTCGGGACGCGCCTGCTGTTGCGCGAATCGACTCCCTAGCGTCGCTGACGGCGAAACTGAAGCACCTCGGCGATTGCCGCGGCTCCTTTCGCAGGCATAGCCGAGCGCGCGCAACGTCCGCGCGAACGAGCCATCCTGTTCACGCCGAACGGAAGGAATGTGAAACATGTTCTACGAACTCGTGACCCTATCGGGGCCCTTGCTAAAGCTCAGCGAAATGGACGTGGCGGCGCAAGAATGGATGGCTGGTGCTGCGGCGGGAACCGTCCTCGGCCGGTGGCGGACCGATATCGGCCTGCTCGGGCAAGTGCTGCTCCTGCGCCAATTCGATAGCTTGAAGTACCTCAGCGAAGAACGGCGCCGCGCGCTGCTGGACCGCGATCCGTTCAGGGTCCGCGGCCTTGCCACCTCCGTTGCCCAGGAGAGCTATGAGGGCTTTCCGTTTCTACCCCCGGCCATCCCTCGGAAGGCAGGCGGTATATATGAGTTTCGAACCTATTTCCTGACGGTAGGAGGTCTCCCGGCTACGCTAGATGGCTGGGAAGCGGCGATCGGGCCGGCCAAGGATTATACCGATCACCTGGTCATCAACATGTTCGCATTGGATGGCCGCCCTCGTATCCTCCACATATGGGGTTTCGAAAGCCTTCGGCAGAGAAGTCAGCTGCGCGAGCGTCATTACGCCGCCGGCACCTGGCCGCCGAAGGGCGGACCGGAGCACATCGATCACGCGACCTCCGTGATCGCGCTCTCGAACGATGGTTCTCCGCTAAGTTGAACATGGCATGCAGGAGGCAACGGCGGCCAATGGCGGGCCGCCCGACGCTTACTTGCCGCCGGTGACATCGAGGAACGTGCCGGTGATGAAGGACGCCTCATCGCTTGCCAGCCACAAGATCGCCCGCGCTACTTCTTCCGGCTGGCCACCTCTTCCCATGGGGATCGAATCCCTGACGCGGTCCACCCGTCCCGGCTCTCCGCTACGGGCATGCATCTCCGTATAGATGTGCCCCGGCCGAATGCAGCAGACGCGGATGCCGTCGCGCGCGACTTCTTTCGCAAGTCCGGTCGTGAAGGTCTCGAGGGCGCCCTTCGACGCGGCGTAGTCGACATATTCATTCGGACTGCCGAGACGGGCCGATGCCGACGAGATGTTGATCACGACGCCGCCCCGCCCCTTGTGACGATGCGACATGCGCTTAACCGCTTGCTGGGCGCAGAGCATTGGGCCGATCGCGTTGATCGCGAAGATCCGCTGCATCCGCTCGAACTCGAGATCCTCCATCCGGGATTGCTTTGCGATGATCGCGGCGTTGTTCACCAGCACATCGATCCACCCAAACTCCCGATCGATCGCGGCGAATAGTTGCGCGACCTCATCTGGATCGGCGCTGTCCGCGCGAATGGCCAGCGCCCGGCGTCCGGCTGCTTCCACATCGGCCGCCACCGCGAGCGCAGCCTCTTCGTTGGAGACGAAGCTGATCGCGACATCGTAGCCTTGTGCGGCGGCAAGGCGCGCCGTGGCAGCACCTACGCCACGACTTCCACCGGTTATCAGGATGAGCGGCGTTTGAGAGACAGCGTCCATTTGTCGAACCTTTCATGTGTTGCGAGATATTGATCAGGCGAGACCGCCCTAAACGCGGGTCGCACATGGCGGCTTTGGCTCGTCCAGCCGAAGATCCGGGCCTGCTCAGGCGGAGCTTTCGCCCGAATCCGCGGCTGAGGAGGCGCGCAGATGGGGTCGCAGAACCAGCACGAGCGGGATGATCAGGGCGGCGGTTGCCGCCGAGGCCAGCACCGCGATCGTCCGACTGCTGTGATCGGCGAGCATGCCGTAAAGGATCGGCGCGATCCCGCCGGAGCCGATCACGCTCGTATAGAAGATCGCAAACGCCCGGCCCGTATCACCATCCGACAACTCGGGCACGGTGCCGTAGAGCACCGACGACGTCCTGTTGAGCACGATGCCGAGCAGCGGCAGCAGCATGAGCGTTGTCGTGAGAGGGGTGAACAGCGTCGTCACGATCAGCATCGCCGTTGCGACCTCGGTCACCATGACGCTGCCGACGACACCCAGCCGCTCGCCGAGCCAACCGCACGTCGCTTTCCCGAGAGCGCCACCGATGAACAGCAGGGCAAGCGCGATCCCGACCGTTGGCGACCCCCCGCCCTGTCCATGGACAAGGAAAGGCAGAAACAGCAGATAGCCCATGCGGGTCGCCGTATCGAGCGCGCCAATCGCGGTCAGAATGCCGAAGCCGCCACGGCCATGGCCGGCGGCAGCCTTCACCGTGGCGTTGATGTTGACGCGAGCTGCCGGCGCCAGCGGTATCAGCGCGATCGACATGGCGATGCCAAGCGCCGCCATCATGCCGAGCACCGGTCGCCAGGGGCGGATCGGCAGCAGCAGCGCGACAAGCGCCGGCAGCACGGCTTTTCCGAGGTCGCCTGCGAAATTGTATATGCCAAGCGGCCCGCGCGCAGCTTTCCCAAAACTGTCGGTGACGAGCATCGATCCGCGCGGATGCTGGATGCTCGATCCGATGCCGGCTACGACGAGCCCGACGCAAAGACCCGTGAAACCGAACGGCAGCGCCATAATAGCCAAGCCAGCCGCCGCGAGAATGGTTGACAGGATCAGCGCGGTGCGCGGCGAAGCAGAGCGAAGGGCATGGTCGGCCGGGACCTGGAGGACTCCCATGGTGCCGTAGTATAGGGCGCGAACGACGGCCAGGGCGGCGTAGGAGAGAGTGAAGTGCGCCTGCCATATGGGCAGGAAGGCATAGAGTGCGTCGGTATAGCCGTCATGGAGCGCGTGGGTAAGACTTGCACCCACCAGACTACGCCTTTGCAGCGTGCGCCTATTTCTCTCGGTCGTTGTCGGTCGGTCTTCACAATACGCAGTTCGCATCGTTCGGTGAGCCTCGTTAGCTACCGCAGGTCTATACGCGTGAGCTTTTATCGACTAGCCTGTCATTAATCACGAATATCGTTTATTTTTCTCACGGGTTCACATGCGTCGCCTTCCTCCCTTGAACGCCCTTCGCATCTTCGAGGTCGCCGCTCGCACCGGCAGCTATGCCGACGCCGGCGCGGAGCTCGGCCTCACCCATGGCGCGGTCAGTCGGCAGATCTCGGCGCTCGAAGGCTGGCTCGGGCAGCGGCTCTTCACGCGGGAAGGCCGGCGCATGGTCGCGACGCCGATGGCGAAGGTCTTCGCCGCGGAGGTCGGCCTTTCGTTTGATCGCCTGGCTGTCGCGGCGGAGGCTTGTGGCCGGCCGGGCGCGCGTCGCATTCTGCGGGTAAGCGCCCCGACCAGCTTCGCGATGCGCTGGCTGATCCCCCGGCTCAGCCGTTATCATGTCGATCATCCGCAGGTCGAAGTCGCGGTGACCACGGTCTCATGCGTGCTCGACGACTTGCGTGGCGGCGTCGATGTAGCAATCCGGCGCGGCACTGCCCGGCAGGATGCATGGCCGCAGCATCGCGTGGTCCCCGTGCTGGAGGATATCGATACGCTTATCATGAGCCCGGCCCTGTTTGCACAGCGTCCGATCCTGAAGCCGGCCGACATTCAGGGACATACGCTGTTCGCGGCCGAGACGCGCGGCGGTGATTGGACGGATTGGCTCGAAGCTGCCGGGCTCCAACACCTGGCCGGCCTCCCCCGCCAGATCTTCGATCACTTCCACGTGGCGCGCCAGGCGGTGGAAGACGGGCTCGGCATCGGCATTGGTCCGCTGCCGATGCTGGAGATCGATGTCGCCAACGGAAGGCTGATGACGCCACTGCCGGACATCCGAGTGCCGCGAACCGGCTATGTCGCGGTGACGCCCCGCCATGCCGATGCCGGAAACCTAGTTGCCAGCTTCGTCGACTGGCTTGTCGCAGAAGGAGGCGACCGACGATCACACCCGCCTTTGTAGCATGGCGAAGGTGGCCGGATCATAGAATCGGTATGCTCCACACTGCTTACTAACCTTCAGGCTGAGCAGTCTTGAGGCCGAGCGCGAATTTGATCCCGGCCGGGATGGGGCTTCATCTCGCCCATCTGCGTTTTTGACGCGACTATTACTCAGTTGGAGGGGAGATGGGAGCGGCCCTTCAGAAACGCGACGAATGCGCGCAATGCCGCTGATTGGTGGCGCCTGCTCGGAAAGTAGAGGTAAAGCGCCTCCAGCGGCGAAGACCATTCAGGCAGGACCCGTGACAACTTTCCAGCGGCGAGGAGGTCGGACACGCTCGCAGCCGGCGCGCTGACAATTCCTAAGCCCCTTACAGTCAGCTCGATCTGGGAGGCGAGATCGTGAACGATCGTTGCCGCGGGCGGCGCGATCTGCACGGTCTCGCCCGCGGATTGCAGGATCCATGGTATGATCAAGCCGGTCGTCTGACTGCGGCACACCACGGCGCGGTGACTGAGCAGATCGCTTGGGAGATTTGGCACCCCTCGAGCATGAAGATAGGCAGGTGAAGCGACGAGAACGGCTTCTGATTCGGGGGCGACTGGAACTGCCACCATGTCCTTCTCGAGGCAATTGCCATAGCGTAATCCTGCGTCGTAGCCTTGCTTGACGATGTCGATCATGCGCGCTTCGACGGCGATCTCGAGCTCCACCTCAGGATAGGTGTCCTGAAAAGCCGCCAATGCTGCGGCAATGAGCAGGTCGAAAGGCGCGCGTGGCATGGTGAGGCGCAAAGGGCCTGCTGGCCGACCGCCCCACCGTGCGGCCTCCTCCGCGGCTCGCTTCAATTGCGACAGGGCAGGAGCTGCCGCGAGGAGATAGTCGGCACCTACTTCCGTCAAACTTAAACTGCGGGTCGAGCGGCGCAAAAGCGCCGTACCGAGCCGCCCCTCAAGGCTTCGGATCGCCTGGCTGGCCGCGGATGGAGAAATACCGAGACGCCTCGCTGCTTCGGAAAAGCTACCGGCTTCGGCCACGGCGACAAACACAGCCACACCTTCGAGGATATTTTTATGTCGCAAGTGATCCACCTTGAAGTTTTGCTTCATACTTCATGTGTGATTTCAGGGCTAATCGCAAGCATCTGTTCGGCATACGGTTGCGCATGCCTATGATCCAACACCATCCTGTCGAAGGTCAGATCCTGATCGGACATCCCAACCAACGTTCGATCGCCATCGGGAGCGGTGTAGCCGTCCTGCCAGGCGTAGCAGGGGAGACGCCCTCACCAACGCTGGTTTCACGCACTTTCAGCACGTCCCGTCAGACAACGCATTACATCGAATGCGGGCCGGCCGATGGACCGCTGATGATCTTCCTCCACGGCTGGCCGAGCATAGGTTTGATGTGGCGCGCCCAGATGAACGCCTTCGCCGCCGACGGGTGGCGCTGCATCGCTCCTGATCTTCGCGGCTTTGGCAGCTCTTTCGCACCTGCAGCTAACGATGCCTACACCATCGAGGAAATCGTGGCGGACATGGCGGAGCTCCATAACCACCTTGGCCGCGAGGCTGCAATCTGGATTGGCCACGACTGGGGCAGCATCGTAGCCGGTGCGTTGGCCGCGCATGAGCCGAAGCGCTGCCGTGGCGTCGTACTGATCTCGTGGGCGTATTTTCCCGACGGGAACGCCCTGCCCATGCTCGTCCCGCTGGTCGATCGAACGATTTACCCCGCCGACCAATATCCGGACGGCCAATGGGACTACTACCGCTACTACACGACGCATTTCGAGTCGGCGGTGGCTGACCTCGACGCGGACGCGGAAGCATCGTTGGCATCGATCTTTCGATCGGGCAGCCCTGCCGCCGTCGGCAAGGTTTCGCCATCCGCGAAAGTCACGCGCAACGGTGGGCGCTTCGGCGCCGCACATCGAGCCCCGCCTACTCGGCCTGACCCGGCATTGTGGCCGCCGGTGGACTTCGAAGAGTTAGTGCGCGCGTTCAAGCTTCGCGGCTTCCGCCCTACCTGCGCATTGTATCTGAACGGTGACGCCAACACTGCCTACGCTCGCGAGGCGCCCAATGGGGGCCGACTGTCGCAGCCGGTGCTGTTCGTCAACGGCGACTTCGATCAGATCTGCAGCATCAACGGAAATCGTCAGGGCGACCCGATGCGTGCAGCCTGTCGAGACCTTACCGTGGCGAGTCTGTCCTGCGGGCATTGGCTGCCGTTGGAGCGCAAGGAAGAACTCATCCAGGTCATCCGACGCTGGCTCCAGAGCAAAAAACTTTGATAGCAGTAACTCAGCGATTGCGCTGTTGGCCTGCTAGCGGTCGCCTCGGCGACCGCTTACTACATTCAGCCGCCACTCGTTGAAGTGGACAAGGAACTTTCCACCTCCAGTAGCTTCGTTGATTACGCTTTTGGCCGGGCCGAAAGATTCTTCGGAATAGAAGGGCATTCAAGGCTTTAGCCGGTCCGTAAGCTCGAACAGGCGGCCGAGATTGGGCATCGGCCGGTCATATCCGGCAAGCCGCAACATGTGCCAGGCGAGTGCATGATTACTTGAGGTTACCGGCTTGCCGAGCTTGGTTTCGACCTGCGCCACGATGCGGGCGACGCGCAGGCTGGTGCAGGATACGAAGACCGCATCGCATTCATCCGAACGTCCAAGATCAAGAATGGCGCGTTCGATCGAAGCCGAAGTGATGCGCGCGACACGATTGTCGTCCGGCTCATGGAAGGAGCCCATGACCGGGATATCCATTCCCCGCGCCATGAGCGAGAGCCGCAGGGAGTGGTTGATTTCCGGCATATAGGGCGTGAGCAGCGCGATGCGTCGGGCGCCAAGCGCTTCCATCGCGGCGCGAGCGGCGGTGACTGGATTGGTCACCTTCACGCCTGGCAGAACCTCGTGCACGCGCTCCGTGATGCGGTCCTCGCCGATGACGAGCGAGCCGGACGTGCAGGCAAAGCCGATCACATCGAATTCCACATCCGGCAGCAGGCCAACCGTCCCGGGAATCTCGTCCGACATCTTCATCAGATTGGCCGGCGTGATCTCGACGTCGCTGTAGAGCCGCGCTTCATAGAGCGCCACGTCCGATGACGGCAGTGCGAAGCGAAATTCATCCTCGATCGTCTGATCGGTCCTGAGAACCAGCAGACCGAGATTGGCAAGCGTACCGATGCCTTCGTCGATCTCGAAAGGCAACCCTTCCTTGTTGACGGCCAGGGGGGCTGCGGACGATGGCGAATGGATGGTCATTGGATATGTCTCCGGAAAATGGGAAAATGAAATTCAGTGTTTGTCGCCGCCGAGATAGAGCGAGCGCATTGCCGGATCAGCAAGGAGGTCGCTGGCAGCGCCCTCGATCGCGACGCTGCCGAGCGACAGGACATAGGCGGTGTCGGAGACGTGCAGCGCTTCGAAGGCATTCTGTTCCACCATCAGGATAGAGGGACCATCCCGGCGCCTGATATCGGCGATCGCCTCGAAGACGTCGTGCATCATGCGCGGCGAAAGCCCGGCCGAGGGTTCGTCCAGAAGAAGAATGGATGGTTCGAAGATCAGCGCCCGGGCAAGGGACAGCAATTGCCGCTCGCCGCCGGACAGGGCGGATGCCCGCCTGTTCTTCTTGGCAGCCAGGCTCGGATACTGGTCAAGAAGCGCATCGAAACGGCGCTCCCTGTCCCTTCTCTCCATCAGGCGGCCGCCGAGCAATATATTTTCCGCGACCGTCATCGTCGCGAAGACATTGTCCGTCTGGGGCACGAAGCCGACCCTGTGATGCCGAACCTTGCGATAGGTCTCGACATCGGTGACAATCTCGCCCGACATGCGGATGTGGCCCGCCCGCGGGCGGACAAATCCAGCGATGCATTTCAACAAGGTGGACTTGCCGCACCCATTCGGGCCGAGAATGGTGACGATCCTGCCTGGCTCGGCCTTGAGCGAAATGCCGTTCAATATATCCGGCCCGTCGCCGTAACCGGCCCTGACCTCGCTAACTTCGATCATGCCATCGCCCTCTTCTGTCTGGCATTGCCAAGGTAGGCTTCCACGACCTGCTCGTTGGATGTGAGCTGAGACGGCAGGCAGTCCGCAATCACCGCGCCGCGATCCATCACGACGCAGCGGGTGCATAGTTCGCGGATGAAATGCATGTCGTGCTCGATGATCAAAAGCGTGATGCCGGAGGCCCGGATGCGCTGCAGAAGCCCGATCATGTGATGGCGCAGATTGGGATGCACACCGGCTGTCGGTTCGTCGAGGCAGATCATCCGGGGCGATGCCCGCAGGACGAGTGCGATTGACAGCAGCTTCTTCTGCCCGCCGGACAGCGAGGCAGCCGGCAGATGGCGGACATGTGACAGCGCCAGATCGTCCAGCAGACCGTCGATTTCCGCCTTCTCGTCGGTTTCTCGCCGGAACAGGCTTCGGAAGCCCGCCTTGCGCGCCGATGCTGCGTAGAGCAGTTCGGCAACGGTCATCCTGCGGGGCATGGAGGGGAGCTGAAAGGTGCGGACCAGCCCTCTGCGGGCAATCCGATCCATGCCCAGGCCGGTTATGTTTTCGCGGCAGAATATCACACGTCCTGCATCGGCGGGAAACACCCCCGAAATGAGGTTGAGCAGCGTGGATTTTCCGCATCCGTTCGGGCCGAGCAGGCCGACGACCTCGCCGGGCCGGATGCTGAAGCCGACATTGGCGAGGATCTGATTGGCGCCAAAGGACTTGGCGATGCCTTCAAGAGTGAGGACCGGCTCAGACATAACGGCCCCCTCCCACACGTTCAGGCACGATCCCCGATTGGCGCCAGAGAATGAAGATGATCAATCCGCCACCGGTCAGAAACAGCCGGCCGGCAGCCACATATTCCGTCGGCAGACCGATCCAGTCCTTGACGAAGGGAATGAAGGCGAAGGCGAACTGCAGCAGAAATGCGCCGACGATGGCACCAATATTGTTGCCGAGACCGCCGACCACGATCATCGCCCAGATCAGAAAGGTCTCCGAACTGTCGATCTGCTCCGGACCGGCGAAACTGATATAATGTGCAAACAGAAAGCCTGATATCGCGGCAAGCACGCTCGATACGGCCATCAGCTGGCGTTTGAGCGTGATCGTATTGTAGCCGAGCGACGCGGCGAGTTGTGGCTCTTCGCGCATGATCTTGATCGACAGGCCATAACGCCCGCCAATGAGATGACGGCAGAGCAGAGCGGCCGCAAGGACAAGCGCAAGAACCGTAAAGAGAATGGCGATCTGACGTGTCTGGCTGTCGAGATCGAAATAGAACGGCCGAATGCCGCCAATGCCCTGTGCGCCGCCAGTCAGCCAATCCTCATTCGTCGCGATGATCCGGATCACTTCGGCCAGCGCCAGCGTGACGATGCCCCAATAATCCGCCTGGAGGTTTCGGCCAACGCTGGCGAAAGCCCAGCCCAGCAGAGCGGCTGCGACGATGGCAAACGCAAATCCGAAGATGGCGCTTAAATCGAATTGGAAGGCGATGGCTGCGCCATAGAGGCCGCAGGCAAAGAGGCCGATCTGGCCGAAATTCATCAGGCCGCCGAAGCCTGCCTGAAGGTTGAGGCTCAGTGCGAGCAGCGCATAGAGGCCGGACATGATGGTGACATGAACGATGAAATCAGACACGCTTGACCTCGCTGACGAAAAGGCCGCGCGGGCGCCACAGAAGGGCCGCAACAAGCAGGAGGAAGGAAATGGCGCTGGCATAGGCAACCGGCAGGAAGGCGACGACCTGCCCGAGCAGCGGACCGAAATTGACGGCGGTCACCGCCGTCTCCGCAAATGAAATCAGTAATGCACCGGCGATGGCGCCGAACGGGTTGCCAAGGCCACCCAGAATGGCGGAAGCGAAAACCGGCAACAGGAGATCCATACCCATCTGGATGTCGACTTCCCCCTTGAGCGCGATGGCGACGCCGCCAAGCGCGGCCATGACGCCGCTGATCAGAACGATGATCGTCTTCATCCGGGCCGTGTTGATACCGGTGGCATCGGCCAGCACTTCGTTGGTTGAGGTCGCGCGCATGCAACGTCCGAGATCGGTGCGAAAATAGAGGAGCGCGAACATGCCGATCGCGGCGGCAACGATGGCAAAGCTGAGAAGCTGCGGCTCGGTGATACGCGCATCGAGGATCCGGACCGGACGCGAAAGCGGCATCGCAAAGCGGCTTGGGCTGGGTCCGACCGTGACGAGAAACCCGGCCGAGAAGATCATACTGACAGCGAGCGATCCGATCATCGCTGTCGAGGAGCCGATCTTCAGCATGCGATTGAACAGGAATTCGTTGAGGATGACGGCAAGCAGGCCCGTCAGCAGAACAGCAAAGGCGACCGCGATGACGACCGGCATGCCCGTCTTCTGCAATACGATCCCCAGCACGCCACCGGTGGCGGCATATTGGACCAGTGCGATGTTGGGAAACTTCATCAGCGAGTAGACGGCACTCATGCCGATCGCCACGAGCATGAGATCGCAGGCACGCATGAGCACGTCGACAAGAAATTGAAACATGATTTCGCCCAGTTCAAACGGAAAGAAGTCCAAGCGCCGGCGGAACCGGGGCCGAGGCCCTGTCGCCGGCGTCCTCTCGCTTACTGGGTGGCAACGGCCTTGCCGCTTTCGACCTTCAGGCGAAGATAGGGCTGGGCACTGCGCTGGCCATCGGCATCGAGAACGATCGGCCCGGTGACACCCTCGTAGCTCTTGCCGATGTCGGCGATCGCCGTTTCGATCTTCTTCGGGTCGAGCGAGTTGGCCTTGTTGATGGCGGCTGCGACCAGCATGACGCCGTCATAGGCAAAGCCATTGAAGGTCGAGGTGAAGCCACCCTTGAACTTGGCCTCATAGGCCTTCTGATAGTCGGCGCCATTGCCGCCGATATAATTCAGGTCCATGCCGATCTGACCCTCGACATATTGCGCATCGCTGTCGGCAGTGCACATGGTCAGATAAAGTCCGTACCACTTCTTGTCATTGAGACCGAGCTCGAAACTCTCCCGGTTGATGGTGGCCGATTCCTTGCCATAGGCCGTATAGACATAGAGATCCGGTTCGCCGGCGGCGAGCTGCTGCAGCTCCCGGCGGTAGGTGGTCTGCCCCTCCGTATAGAGGACCGTGGAGGTAATAACACCGCCGAGCGACTTGAACTTGGCGGCAAAGGCATTGGTGATACCCTGGCCATAGGCATTGTTCGGGGCGATGACCGCGACCTTCTTGGCGCCGTCGGCAAAAACGTCCTGCGCGGCGAAGGCGCCGGAGACATCATCAAGGCCGATGACACTGAAAGCGCCCTTGCCCAGGGTGCGGATCTGGGTGCTGGAGCTGCCGATATTGATGTGCACGCGATCCTGCTGCAGCAGATACTGGGCAATCGGAATGGTGATGCCGGACGAGAACTCTCCGAGGACGACCGGCACCTTGTCGACGGTGACGAGCTTCTTGGCCGCGTCCAGTGCAGTGGCCGTGCGGCCGCCGGAATCCTCCGTGACGATCTTGAGCGGATGACCCAAGACACCGCCATCGGCATTGATCTTCTCCAGCGCCAGTTCCATGCCTCGCCGCTGGTCTTCTCCCTGCGTCGCGCTTGAGCCGGAAAGCGGAAGGATCGCGCCGATAACCGCTTCCTGCGCATAGGCTGCCGCGGACAGACCCAGAACGAAAATGCCACTCAATAAAATGCTCTTCATGGCGTACCCCTTTTTGTAAGAATTTATTGTCGACAATAGAAACGACAATAAATTTGTTCGTCAAGTGCGGCGCAACATTTTTTTGCAACGCACTCATTTCCAGGCGCCATTTCGCTGACCAAATGCGGGGGTTTTATGCGAGATAAACGTTGTTGACAGCGAGTTATTGGCACGCATAATTGTCGACAATAAATTCGGCAAAGGAAATTTTGATGCATGCTCTGATCCTCGGCGGCGGTGTCGTCGGCATTACCACGGCCTACCAATTGCTCCAGGACGGATATGAGGTGACTGTCCTGGAGCAGGAAAAGGAAGTGGCCGAGAGCACGAGCTGGGGAAATGCCGGCATGATCGCGCCTGGCCATTCCTTCGTCTGGTCGTCACCGGCAGCACCGAAGATCCTCTTGAAATCGCTCTTTATGAAAAACCAGGCGCTGAGGTTCCGCCTGTCGGCCGATCCGCATCTCTACGGTTGGTCGATGCGCTTCCTGATGGAGTGCACGGCGGAGAAGGCAAGGCTGAATACGCTTCGCAAGCATCGCCTTGCGATCCATTCTCAGTCGGTCTTGCGGGATGTCGTCACCCGTGAAGCAATGATCTATGACCGCACGACGTCCGGAATCATCTATTTTCACCGGAACAAAACGGCCCTCGAAACCGGCATTCGCAACATGCGGCTTCTGGAGAGCGACGGCCAGGAGATCCGTGTCATCGATGCCGACGAAATCGTCCGCCGCGAACCGGCCCTGCTCGACTCACGCCAACTGATCGCCGGCGGAATACTCTGCCCGACGGACGAGACTGGCAATTCGTCGAAATTCACGAAGGCGCTGGCGGAGATCGTTCGCAGCCGCGGCGGGCGTATCCTGACCGATACGCGAATCCTGAAGCTCGAGCGCAGTGGCAACAGGATTAGCCGGGTGCTCACCAGCAAGGGCGAGTTTACCGCGGACAATTATGTGCTCAGCCTCGGCAGCGAAAGCCCCCTGCTTGCCCGCAAGATCGGGCTGTCACTGCCGATCTACCCGATCAAAGGCTATTCGCTGACCATTCCGATCACCGATCCGGAGCTGGCGCCAAAGGTGCCTGTCCTCGACGAACACAATCTGGTCGCGATAACGCCGATGGGCGATGCGATCCGCGTGACCGCGACGGCGGAGTTCGCCGGCTACGACCGGTCGCATAAGCCCTCCGACTTCGCCTTCATGATGGACGTGACCCGCTCGCTGTTTCCCAAGGGTATCGCCTATGATCGGGCCCATATGTGGGCGGGCCTCAGGCCCATGACGCCCGACAACCTGCCCGTCCTCGGGCGACGGGACATCGACAATCTATGGCTCAATACCGGCCACGGCCATATCGGCTGGACGATGTCGCATGGCTCTGCGCGGATCATCGCCGACCTGATGTCAGGACGAAGCTCTCCGGTCACTCTCGACACCATTCCCCGCGTCGCCGCCTGAAAAGAAAGCGGCAGCAATTCCAACCTACCAAAGGAGACAGCATGAACCAGATCACCAGATTTGGCATCGGCCCACGCATGTCACAGGCCGTCGCCTATGGAAACCTAGTCTTTCTCGCCGGCCAGGTCGCCTTGCGCGCTCCCGGCGCGTCCGTCACCGACCAGACGGCCGACATTCTCGCCAAGACCGACGAGCTTCTGGCTGAAGCGGGATCGGACAAGAGCAAGCTCATTTCCGCATCGATCTGGCTGACGGACATTGCGACATTCAACGAGATGAACGCGGTCTGGGATGCCTGGATCGCTCCCGGCAACACGCCGGCACGCGCCTGCGTCGAATCCAGGCTCGCCGCTCCGCAATTTGCCGTCGAAATTGCCGTTATCGCCGGCATCTGACACCGCTCGGGACGGTCATCCGGGCATGGCCGCACCGGTTTCAATTGACAGGTTGCATGGCATGAGCGCAATGGTCTGGCCGTCATACCATCACAACCTCAAGGATCAAGACGTGTTGGCACCGAAACCCGCGAAAACCGGACCTCGTGTCTATGAGGAAATCCGCCGCATGGCGATGGAATACCGGTTCAAGCCGAACGAACGGATCAACGAACTGGAACTGGCGGCCAAGATGCAGGTGAGCCGCAGCCCCATCCGCGAGGCGCTGCAGCGCCTCGTCACCGAAGGGCTGATCACCTTTCAGGTCAATCGTGGTTTCTTCTGCCGGGGTTTTGACGTCGAGGAAATCCTGAACCTGACCGATGTCCGTATCCTGCTGGAAGAACGAGCCGTGTTGCTGGCGTCGCAAAAGGCCTCGGAACAGGAACTTCGGACACTGGTTGACTGGTGGCAGAAGACCTCCGCCATGGCGGATTCCCTGTCCAGCCTGGACCTGACGGCCAAGGACGAAGAATTCCACATGCGTATCGCCCAGCTTTCCGGCAATCCCGAGCTGGCCAAGATGATCGAGGGGATCAATACCCGTATTCATTTCGTCCGGCAGATCGAGGTTGAAAAGCACCGGCGTCTCTCGACTACCTATACCGAACATAAAAGCATTGCCGATGCGATGCTGAAGCGAGACGGGCAGACAGCGTCGCGGATCATGGGCGACCATATCCGGATCAGCGCCACCGATGCCATGGACACGATGAAGGAAGGCCTCGCGCGCATCTTCATGCGGGAAGGCTGATCATGGCCGCCATTGACCAGGAACGACCTCACGGCGCCTCGTGGAGCGGGATCGGCAATCTGCTGATCGTCTACATCGTCTGGGGAAGCACCTATTTTGCGGTGAAGATCACCGTCACCGGGCCGCCCGCCATCGCGCCGCTGCAACTGCAGACCTGGCGAATTTGGGCGGCAGCTCTGTTACTGATTGCCATTGGCCTTGCCCGCACGAGGCGCCTGCCACGGCTTTCGACGCGACAGCTGGCAATCTGCGCTGCCTCCGGCATATCCATGTGGGTGGCGGGCAACGGGCTAGCCACACTCGCCTCGCGCCATGCTGCTTCCGGCTTCGTTGTCATGGCAATGGGCGTGATCCCGATATGGACGACGCTGATCTCCAGCATCATCGAACGCACGCGGCCCTCGCGCAGCACCGTCGCCGGGCTCGCAATCGGACTCTTAGGCCTGCTTCTCGTCGTTGGCCCACCTGTATTCCTGGCCAACTCTCCATCCGTCGAGGCCGGATACTCCGTCTGGCTGGCATTCGTGCTTTGCGCTGCAGGCTTCACATGGTCGCTCGGCAGCCTGATCCAGAAACCGCTGTTCACGGCGATCTCGCCGATCTGGGCCGCGGGGCTCCAGACACTCGCTGCGGCGATCGTTCTGACCGGCATCTGCTCGGCGAATGGCATAGCACTCATGCCGTCGCTAGATCTCTCCCCCTCCCAGGTCGCAGCGTTTCTTTATCTGGTCATATGCGGCTCCGTCATCAGCCTCCTCGCTTATATCGCGGTGATGAGAATCTATTCGCCGGCCATTGCCTCAACCTTTGCCTACGTCAATCCACTCGTCGGCGTCATGCTTGGATGGGCTGTGCTCGGCGAAAAGCCAACGCCGATTTCCCTGGTTGGAATTGCAGTGATCCTGACCGGCGTCGCGGTGATCATGATTACCCCCCGGCGTGATTGACCTAAGGCTGTGACAAGGTCTCACCTTTGCTTTCGCGGATCCATGATGATGCGAGCAGTTCAAGTCACGCGCGAGAGCGCTTCAACGAGCTGTAGAGATAACTCTTAATGTTTGAACAACGACCCTTCCAATCCAGACCACCAGCCGCTGAAATCCACGAGATTTATCTTTCGCGGTTACGATTGCCTGCGGCCAAAATGAAATTCCAACTGAGGACGCATTGCCGCCGGGTTATTGCAGCCGCGACACGACGGCAAAGAGGCCTAACCCATCATCCTATTCATGGAGCGATGGCTGGAGACCCGCCAGCGCCTGATCGACCGCCGCCATCACATCTGCCGGCAGCGGTCCCTTGGCCAAGGCTCCGGCGTTTTCCTCGACTTGGGCAACCGTGCGGAAGCCGGGAATTGGCAGTGTGCGCGGCGAACGCGCCCATAACCAGGCAAGCGCGCCCTGTGTGAGCGTGCGGCCGCCCTCAGTCAGCAGATTGCGGACCGCCTCCAGGCGCGCGGCAAATTCGGGAGCAATCCTGCCGTCCTTGAAGTAGACCATCCAGTCGAGGCTCGCACCACGCACATCTTTTTCGCCGACAGCCTTGTCAGGTGTGAACTTGCCGCTGAGCAGCCCCATGGCGAGCGGACCGCGATTGATGGAAATCAGACCATTATGCTCGATGACATCGATCATCGCCGGAACCGGCTCGAAGACGTTCATCGTATGCTGAACCGAAACGAACCCTGCGCGATGCGCGTGACGTGCGGCGCGGTCCGGATAGTCCGTACTCCAGCCGAAAGCATCGATCTTGCCTTCGGCCTTGAGCGCTTCGAGTGTCTCAAATACCTCGTCAGAAGCTTCGAGCGGAAAATCGTTAAGATGGAACTGCAGCAGATCCAGACGATCGCGGCGCAGGCGGCGCAATGACGTCTCAGCGGACTGCCGGATAAAGGCAGGATCGGAAAAGGCGCCCGTGGCTTGCTTGGTCTTCTCGTCCGTCGCGAAGCCGAATTTGGTGGCGATGGTGATATCGTCGCGATTGCCGATCGCCCTGCCGACCACCTCCTCGGAATGCCCAGCCCCGTAATTCGAGGCGGTGTCGAAGAAGCGAATGCCAAGATCCACCGCCCGGTCGATAGCACGGACCGATTCATCATCATCGACATCACCCCAGCCGAGCGGCACATCGCCAGCGTAAAACGGTCCGCCGATTGCCCAACATCCCATGCCCAGGCGTGGAATTTCCCGGTCATTCCAGAGCGTCATTGTGGTCGCGCTATCGGGTTTGGTCAGCATGTCGTCCTCCACGGTCATCTATCGTTGCAGGCAGACATAGGAAGAGATGCCTGAGCGATAAACAGCCAAATCTGCAGGGTATTTTTCATTGATGAAAAACGGCTGGCTGCTGCGCGACACAAACGCAGGAAGCGCTGCATGGTCATAGAACGCACTCTGACGCAAATAGGGCTGCCGCCCTCGCACGGCTGTCTTCATCGTGCGTCGAGAACGCCGACCCGGCCAGCGCTAGCAGAAGACATGCGCGGCATCGGGATCGAACTCCAGATGCACATTATCGCCGCGGCTGAGACCCGAGATGGCTTCGTGGCCGAAGGGCAGGCGCACGGACAGGGTTTCGCCGGCGGCAATCCGCGTGGTCACATGCACGTTGTTGCCGAGGAAGGTGATATCGTTGACCGTCGCACTGAGGCCCTTGCTCACACCCGCCTTGCGCCCGAGCCGGATGCGTTCCGGCCGCAACATCAATGCCGCTTTGCTCCCCGATGTCGGTCGGCCGTGAACCGGGATGCTGTCGAAGATGATCTTGTCGCCGAGTGAGATCGTCGCCTGGCCATTGTCCGATGAAAGCAGATGACAGGAGATGAAGTCGCTGTCGCCGATGAATTCGGCGACAAAGCGCGTGCGTGGATTGGCATAGAGTTCCGGGCCGGTTCCTATCTGGTCGATGATGCCTTTGGAGAAGACGGCGATACGATCGGACAACCGCAGGGCCTCTTCCTGATCGTGGGTCACATAGAGGATCGTTACCTCGGTCTGCTCGTGGATCCTTTTGATCTCGTGCTGGATCTCTTCGCGCAATTTTTTGTCGAGAGCCGACAACGGCTCGTCCATCAAAAGCACCGGCGGATCATAAGCGAGTGCCCTTGCAAGAGCCACGCGTTGCTGCTGGCCGCCTGACATTTGCGCGGGCTTGCGGTCCTCGAAGCCTTCGAGGCGGACGAGACGCAGCATTTCCCTGACCCGGCTGTCGACCTCTGCCTTCGACTTGCGGCGAACCTTCAACGGAAAGGCGATATTCTCTCCGACAGTCAAATGCGGAAATAGCGTATAGCGCTGGAACACCATGCCGATATTGCGCTTGTGCGACGGCGTCGACAGTAGCGTCTCGCCATTCAGCAGGATATCGCCCCTGGTCGGGTTCTCGAAACCGGCGAGGATATAAAGCGTCGTGCTCTTGCCCGAGCCGGAGGGGCCGAGAAAGGTTAGGAACTCGCCGCGCTTGACCTCGAGATTGACGTCGTGGACTGCGACGACGGGACCATATTCCTTGCGGATACCTTTGATCTTCAGGAAGGATTCGCTCATTTTTTTAGAACCTTGCGCACGGTCGCGGCCAGCGTCATCAACATGACCGTCAATAGGATGAGAAGAGTGGAGGCGGCAGCAACCACTGGCGTCAGGTCCTGCCGGAGCGTAGCCCAGACTTTGACGGGCAGCGTCTGCAGCGTCGGGCTCGCCATGAAGATCGCAACGACCACCTCGTCCCAGGACGTCAAGAACGAGAACACGGCCGCGGAGAACAATCCATGGCTGATGGCGGGCAGCGTGACCCTGATTTTCGCCTCCAGCGGAGACGCGCCGCAAAGCACGGCGGCATCCTCGATCGACTTGTCGAAGCCCTCGAGCGCGCCAGTGATCGAGAGGATGGAAAAGGGGAGCGCCAGGACAAGATGGGACAACACGAAGCCGACCAAGGTGCCGCCCAGCCCAATTCGCAGGAAGAAGGCGTAGAGAGCGACGGCGAAGACGACGACGGGAAGGATCATCGGCGTCAGGAACAGTGCCTTCAGCGCATCGCGAAACATGAACTTCCCGCGCACCAGGCCAAAGGAGGTCACAAGACCGAGCAGCACCGAAAGCACGGTGACGATCGAAGCGATCTTGAAGCTCGTCCAGGCGGAAGCCAGCCATTGCGGATCGGAAAGCAGTTCTGCGTACCAGCGCCAGGTCCAGCCCGGCGGCGGAAAGATCAGCCATTGCGATGAGCCGAAGGACAAGGCGGCGATGAACAGGATCGGCAGAAGAAGAAAGGCCGCGGTCAGGACGGTGATGGCAAGCAGCACATATTTCCACCACCCGAGACGATCGAAATTCAGCAGCATCTCAGCGTCCTCCCGTGCTCTGAACGCGGAAGAGCCGCAGCTGGACGGCATAGAGCGTCAAAGTGACGACGAGTAGGACGAAGGCCGCCGCGCCGCCCATGCCCCAATTGACGAGTGATTGCACGAACTGAGCGATGAGTTCGGCGAGCATCATGTTTGCGGTGCCGCCAAGCAGCGACGGCGTGACGTAGTAGCCGAGCGACATGACGAACACCATCAAGGCTCCCGCCATCATGCCGGGAGCGGCAAGCGGTATCAGAATGCGAGTGAGGCACTGCAGACGGCTGGCACCACAGAGTGCTGCCGCCTGCAGCACGGCCGGATCAATCTTCTTGATGACGCCGTGGAGCGGCAGTATGATGAAGGGCAGCATGATATAGGTCATGCCGATCGTCACGCCGGTCAGGTTGTTGACGAGGGCAAGCGGCTTATCGATCAGGCCCATGCCAATGAGCACCTTGTTGATCAATCCCGTGCGTTGCAAAAGCACCATCCAGGCATAGGTGCGCGCTAGCAGATTGGTCCACATCGACAGCAGCAGGATCGCAAAGACGACCGAAGACCAGCGCGCAGGCATGATCGCCAGCGTCCACGCGACGGGAAAACCGATCAGCAGCGACAGGACGGTCACGACACCAGACACGATGAAGGTATTGCCGAAGATCTTCAGATAGGTCTCTGAGCCCAGCAATTCCGCGTAATTGCCAAAGCCGAATGCCGGCTCCATCACGCTGCGTAAAAGCAGCGCGATGACCGGAAAGATGAAAAAGATCGCGACGAAAGCGAGAGCCGGCGCCACCTGGGCAAATCCGGTAGGCCTTGCCGCCTTGCGCGCCGGTGCGGCCTCGTCCGCAACGTCTATGTATGTCGACATGGCAATCCTTTCCCCACCACGGGCGCCGACGGGCAGCGATCGCTACTCCCGGGCCTGGACCTCGCATTGCCCCACCGCGGAGATTTTTCCGCGGTGGTCTGGTCATCTCCGCCGCTTACTGCGCCTGCCAGGCGTACCACTTCTTGCCGATGGCATCTCGGTTCGCGGCCCAATAATTCATGTCGGCATTGACCTGGTTGGCGGTCTGCTGGTCCGGCAAGGTCTTGGCTATCTCAGGGTCCATAAGTTTCGCCGAGCCGAGGTTGGTCGGCGCGTATCCGGTAGCCTTGGCCAGATCGGCCTGCGACTGTGCCGAGGTCGCGAGCGCGATGAACTTCATCGCCGTTTCGAGGTTCGGCGCACCCTTCGGGATGACAAGGGAATCCGCAGCCGTGATGTTCTGGCTCCAGGAGGTCTCCGTCTTGACGCCGCTGTTGGCAAGCGCGGTCATACGGCCATTCCAGAGGCTGCCGAAAGGCGCCTCGGCCGACGCCAGCAGCTGCTGCGATTGCGCGCCGCTCGACCACCAGACAATATCGGATTTGATCGTATCGAGCTTCTTGAAGGCACGATCGAGATCGAGCGGATAAAGCTTGTCGGCGGGAACGCCATCGGCCAAGAGCGCCGCTTCGATGACGCCCGGCGCGGACCATTTGTAGAAGGTCCGCTTGCCGGGGAATTTCTTCGTGTCGAAGAGATCGGCCCAGGTCTTCGGGCAGGCGCTGACCGCATCGGCGTTGCAGCCGATGACAAAGGAATAATAGAAGCTACCGACGGAGTAGTCGCTGACGAAACGCGGATCGAGCTTGGACTTGTCGATGACGGAGAAGTCCAGCTTTTCGAGCAGACCCGCCTTGCCGGCTTGCGCGGCATAATCACCCTCGACGTCGACGACATCCCAGCTCACCTGGCCGGCTTCGACCATCGCTTTCAGCTTGCCGTAATCCGTTGGACCGTCCTGCATGACGCCGATACCGGTCTTCTCAGTAAACTGGTTGGCCCAGGCGACCTTCTGCGCATCCTGCGTCGTTCCTCCCCAACTCGTGAAGACCATGGTGTCGGCCTTGGCGGGCATGGATGCGGCCATCATTGCGGCAAAGGCCGCGAGTGCAATTCTTGCTTTCATGTTCCCTTGTCCTTGTTTTTCAGTTTTTAGAAGCATGCCTTACGCACCCGCCCGTTCATCCCAAAGGGGAGAAACCGGCGGGCTTCATAATCTTGTTTTCCGCTTGTTCGATCAGGTCGCGGATCTTCGGCAGGAAGGCCTGCCAATTGGGGTCGGCGGCCAGCCGCCCGCGCCGCGCCTCGCGATCATCGAGGCTTGAATAGGCCCAGATGTGAACGATCTCGTTGATGACACCGATTTCCGAGTAGAAGTAGCCGACAAGATTGCCGAGATGCGCCTTCTGGATCGCAATCCCCTCCTCTTCCACGACCTGCAGATATTGCGGGATGGTGCCGTTCTTCAGCCGGTAGGTGCGGATCTCGTAAAACATCGGCCTCACCTCATGACAAAGGGATCGGGGATCGGATCATCTGATGTGCGCAGCCAGATCGTCTTGGTGCGGGTATAGTCGAGCGCCGCCGCAAGCCCGCCTTCCCTGCCATGGCCGGAAAGGCCAAAGCCACCGAAGGGCGCGATCGGCGATACCGCGCGATAGGTGTTGACCCAGACGACGCCGGCGCGGATGCCCTTCATCAGGCGATGGGCGCGCGTCAGGTTCTGGGTGAAGACGCCGGATGCCAGGCCGTAGCGGGTGTCGTTTGCAAGCCTCAACGCTTCTGCCTCGCTCTCGAACGAGACAACCGACAGAACCGGTCCAAAGAATTCCTCGGCCAATGACGGCGAGTTGACACCATCGCAATCGAGGATCGTCGGCGGGAAGTAATAACCCACGCCGTCCGGCTTTTGGCCGCCGGTGACCAGCCGAGCGCCGCTCGCAATGGATTTCTCGACGAGAGTGGCCACATGATCCTGCTGGCGCTTCGTGGCGAGCGGGCCGACCTCCGTTGCCATGTCGAGCGGCGAACCGATGCGGATCGCCTCGGCCTTGCGCTTGAGGATCGACAGAAAGGCGTCCTTGACGCTGGCCTCGACGATCAGCCGCGAGCCGGCAACGCAGCTTTGACCGGTCGCCGCGAAAATGCCGGCGACTTGCGCATTCGCGGCGCTCTCGAGATGGGCATCGGCAAAGACGATGAAGGGCGATTTGCCGCCCAGTTCCAGCGAGGTCGAAGCAAGGTTCTCGGCCGAATTGCGGATGACATGGCGTGCCGTCTCCGGCCCGCCGGTAAAGGCGATATGCGCGACCTTCGGATGCCGCCCGAGTGCCGCACCGCAGGAAGGGCCGAAACCGGTGATGATGTTGACGACGCCGGGCGGGAAACCCGCCTCATGAACCATGCGCGCGAATTCCAGAAGCGGCGCCGGCCCGTCTTCCGATGCCTTGACGACCATGGTGCAGCCGGCCGCAAGCGCGGGGCCGATCTTGACGGCCGACAGGAACAGCTGGCTGTTCCAGGGAACGACCATGGCAACGACGCCGACCGGTTCACGGCGCAGCCAGACATCCGTGTCCGGCTTGTCGATCGGCAGATAGGAGCCCTCGATCTTGTCGGCGATGCCGGCATAGTAGCGATAGTAATCGGCGATATAGGCTATCTGCGCCGAGGTCTCGCGAATGATCTTGCCGGTGTCGCGCGTTTCCAATTCGGCAAGTTTCTGGGCTTTGGCCGCAACGAGATCTGCGAGCTTGTAGAGGAGCTTGCCGCGCTGCGTAGCCGTCGTCTTTGCCCAGGGACCATCATAAAGCGCCCTCTCGGCGGCATCGACGGCGCGGTCGACATCAGCCTCCCGTGCTTCCGGCATGTCTGCCCAGACGTCGCCGGTCGCGGGATCGATGCTCTGGAAGCGAGCTTCCCCATCCAGAAACTCGCCATCGATATAATACTGGAAGCGCTGCATGGCGTTTACTCCGCAAATGCCGGCATGACTTCGGCGATGAAGCGTTCGAGCGAGGCCTTCTTGCGCTCGAAGGACATGCCTGTGTCGATCCAGAAGGAATATTCGTCGTAACCCATCGCTTCATAGGTCTTTAGCCGGGCAATCACTGTCGACGCATCGCCGACGACATTGTTGCTGCGCATGACAGCATCGGACAGCATGGCGTTGGCTAGAATCTCTTCTTCGGGAATGCGCTCGATCAGGCCCTGATGGACCGGCTTCTCGTTCTTGAACCAGGCGAAGAAGTAGTTATAGTAGACGCTGAGCTCGTGAGCGGCCCGCGCGATGTCGTCCTCGGACGAGCCGACATAGGTATGGCGCAGGAGCATGATCTTCGGCCGCTCCATATACGGGCTCTTGGCGCAGGCATCGTTGAACCGCCCCATCAGCGCCTCGACTTCATCGTCACCCTGCCAGAGCGGCGTCACCTGGACATTACAGCCATTGGCGACGGCGAATTCATGCGAATTCGGGTCGCGCGCGGCAACCCAGATCGGCGGGTTCGGCTGCTGCAGCGGCTTCGGCGCTGAAGTGGTCGACGGGAATTTGAAGAATTCGCCCTCATGGGCGTAATCCCCCTGCCAGATGCCTTTGACAGCCGGGATCAGCTCGCGCATGCGCTGGCCAGCGCCCCAGGCGTCGAGACCCGGCAACAATCGCTCATATTCGAAGGAATAGGCGCCGCGGGCAATGCCGATATCGAGCCTGCCGTCGCAGATGATGTCGGCCATGGCGGCTTCACCGGCAAGCTTGATCGGATGCCAGAAGGGCGCGATCACCGTTCCCGTTCCGAGCCTTGCCCGCGATGTCCGCCGCGCCAGATCGGCGATGGTCACGAAAGGGTTCGGTGCGATGGTAAAATCCATCCCGTGATGCTCGCCCGTCCAGATCGCGTGCATGCCGCCCCTGTCGGCGATCTCGCACAGCGCGACGAACTCCTCATAGAGGCTTTTATGCGTCTGGTTCGCGTCGAGGCGCTCCATGTGAACGAAGAGAGAGAATTTCATGCTTGTACCGCCTTCCCGGAAACCGGCCGCACCATGCCGGAGGTCTCATCGCCAAAATAGACCCCGAAATTGCCGATCTGGCTTTCCAGCGCGAAGCGGGAGACGATATCGGCCGTGGAGCTGGTCTTGAAATGCGCGGTCTTGAGTGCATCCGGCTTGAGGAACCGGCCCTCGCGCGGCTCACCTTGTGAAGCAAAGGCCCGATAGACGATGTGATGCTTGCCGTCGCTCTTGCCTTCATAGACGGAATAGAGAAAGCCGACAGTCACGGTAAGGCCGGTGAGCGTTTGCAAATACTGACCGAGAATGTCGGCTGGGCTTCCCTCCCGGCCCTCGCAATTCGGAAGAGCAAGAACATCATGGCCAAGCAGCAGGATTTCGCCATCGCGCTCGACCACCGCGCCAAGCTCGATATTACCTTCCGCGGCGGCGGAGACTGCCTCACTTGCCAGGATCGGCGTGAAATAGCCGCCGCGGGCATAGCCGAGGCCATTGCGGCCGCTATTGTCGAACGAGACGATACGACCCATCAGGACGACATGGTCGCCGGCATCGACCACCTGCTCCATGGCGCACTCGAACCAGGCGGCGACATCGGCAAGGATCGGACAACCATTTAACCCAGAATTCCATTCGACGGCGGCAAACCGATCTTCAACGGGCCTAGCAAAGGTGTTGGAGACGGCCTTCTGCGTTTCCGACAGCACATTGATGGCAAAGTGCTTCGAGCTCGTCATGGCCGTGAAATTACGCGAGGTCTTGGCAAGGCAGACGAGAAGAAGCGGCGGATCGAGCGAGACCGATGTGAAGGAATTGGCTGTAAAGCCGAGCGGCAGACCCGCCTGATCGCGTGCGGTGACGACCGTCACACCGGTCGGAAATGCGCCGAAGGCGTCACGCAACGCCCGTGGATCGAAATCTTGTGTCGTCATCTTGCGTCCTCCCCGCATGAAAGCCACTCGGCAAGCAGCTCATTGACGATTTCAGGCGCCGTCAGGTTCACCATATGGCGGTGGCCTTCGACGATGCGCGCCCAGCCTTTGGGTGCAGCCGCAGCCATCTGCTCCGCCATCCGCGGCGTCGAATTCGGATCGTCCGAACCCGTCAGGAACAGAGCCGGCGCCATGACATCCGGCCAGCGATCGGCATAGGTCTCATCACCGCCGGCAAAAGCCGCATAGGCAGTGGCATAAGCTTTCGGATCCACAAGGCCCAACCAGGTCCGCGTGAGCTCCCGCGCGACTCCACTTTGAGCATCATCGCCGAACCAACGCAGCAGCGGACCTTCCTTGTCGACACCTGAAATCGGTATTGCGGCTGCGCGCGCCAGCACGGCCGCCTTGGCCTCGGGATCGCGCCGATAGACACCATTGAGATAGGCGACCCGCTTGATCCGCTTACCGAAGGTGGCGGCAGCCCCTCCTGCAACGAGCGCACCCATCGAATGGCCGGCAACATTGACCTGACCCAACGCCATCTCATCGAGAAAGCCGCCGAACCAGGCGACAAAGGCTTCCAGCTTGCTGCCGGAGGGCAAACCAACGCTTTCCCCATGGCCCGGCATATCGACGGCGATGACGCGCTGGCTTTTGGAAAAAACCTCGATCTGTGGCGTCCAGGCTTCAAGCCGCATGCCGACGCCGTGGATCAGAACCAGTGGCTCGCCTTTGCCGACCTCATGATAGGCTGTGCCGCGCGCCGTGCGCTTGCGACGCAAGCCTCCCACAGTCAGATGATCGGCCTTGTTCTGATCCATCGTTTCCATCGCCGGCATCCAGACGCCCGATCTCTTAAACGCCGGCCGGATTGGAGACGTCCTGCCCCAGATCCCTGAGATCCTGGTAGCGATCGCCGATGCGATGATGCGGCCGACCACCGATTGAGGCACCAAGCGCAATGACGATTTCGTCAGCGGCCGGTGCATCCGGTATCGACGTCTGGATTGTCAGATAATGCGAGCGGCGACCTTCATCATTCTTGTCCATCAGCGGAATCATGATCGGTGCATTGGCCGGTCCTCGCGTGTTGCAGAAGGCGAGATAGGATTTGGCGCCGACGGCATGGCGATAGTGATTGCCGAAACGAAGAGTGTGGATCAGCGCGGATGCATGCTCGATCTCGCCATCAAGACCGACGACGGCGGATTTGCCATAGGCTTCGACCGCCTCGCCCGATCCGACCGCATCGATGATCATCTTGGTGAGCAATTCACCGAGAACAGGCGCAGCGGCATGAATCTCGGGCTTCAGATCCGCGACGAAGCCACGGCCAGCCCAAGGGTTTTTGACGATCGCGCATGCCGAGAAGAGCTTCAACGGCGTGGCCGCTGCCCTGCCCCCTTCAATAAGCGTCGTTTCGATCTGCAGGACAGTTTTTCGGATCTGAAGGCCCATGGCTCGCTCTCATCTAAGATTATGTATGATGGTATGCCATAATATATGACTGTCAAGCGCCTTTAAACGACCGGACTGAAAAACGTGCCGCACACCAGAAATCGCAAGCTATAACAATGCCTTATTAATAAGCAGCAACAAGCGCCCGCGAAAGCGATGCTTGCGTTGCATATTTTTCAGCTATCGATGTTCCGCTTTTGTATTCGTTATTATGGTATACCGTCACACCGAAGGCGCGGGAGAGTCAACCCGCTTCACCAGACAAACGACAATTTGAATAAGACGTGACGCCCACCGGCATCCGCCGTGGTGCAAGTCGGCTCGTCACACGGCGAGAATTTCGCCGACGTTAGCCCTGGCGGACGATGGCGCCGATTGCATTGACAACGATACGCGCGGCGGTCAGGGCCGAAAGGCCATCGATATCGGCGGGAGGATAGAGCTCCACCAGATCAAACCCCGCAATGTCAGCCCGCCGGCCTAGGCCGGCGATCAGGTCGATGACCTGCGTATAGGTGAGACCGCCCGGCGTCCGCGCCGCCACACCCGGCATAATGCCGGGATCGATGCTGTCGCAGTCCAGGGTCACGACGACTCGAGCTCCCTCCGGAATATGCCGAAGAGCGGCTTCGACCCCTTGGGCGTGGATCTCCCGGGCTGTGACAAAGCAGCTGCCATAGCGTTGCGCTGTCTCGACATCAGAAGGACGAGCGCTGCCGACGCTTCGCAGGCCGACCTGCACCATTCCAGCGACATGCGGCATCTCGCTTGCCCGCCGCATCGGGCTTGAATAGCCGTAGCGCTCGCCATGCAACTCGTCGCGCCAGTCGATATGGGCATCGATCTGCAAGATCCAGACCGGCCCCTCATCCGCAAAGCCGGCGATGAAGGGGATCGTGACGGAACAATCGCCGCCAAGCAGGATCGGCACGGCCGGCAATGCCAGCACCTCGCGCGTCTTCGCCTCGATCCGGTCCCGGTTGCCGGCATTGTCGTGCATAACAGTCTCGATGTTTCCGGCATCGACGCAGCAAGCAGGCTTACCGTCGAACAGCGGGCCGCCGAGATCGAAATCCCAGTGTTCGACCAGCCCGGCATCGTCTTGGCTGGCAGCGCGGATCGCTCCGGCCGACAGGGCATAGCCGCTGCTGTCCTTGCCGGGATAGGTGCTGCCGTGACCGGCGCCGAAGATCACCACATGCGGCAGACGACCATCGTCAAAGCGGTCCGGGAAGCCGAGAAAGGAAGAGGAAGCCGTCATCTTCATGGCCTTGGCGAAAAATCAATCGATCGGCTGCCGCCCGGAAAGCACGGCCTGGGCGATGGCGCTTGCACTGGTGACATGATCCATCGCCGCCTGATAGGCACCATCGCCGTCACCACGCCTGATAGCATCGACGATACGCGCCATCTGCGCAGGCCCTTGAACATCGCGATTTTGCGTCTTGATCGTCATGGAGCGCAGGTGATTGATGCGCACGGTCAGAAGGTTGACGACGCCCCAGGCGACATGGCGGTCGACCATGCTGAACAGCGTCTGATAGAAGGACGATGTATGGGCGAGCACGCCGGCCATATCCTTCTCGCGGTAGCTATGCCTTATGTCCTCGAGCGACTTGTCCAGGGCATCGGCGATCGCGGGATTGTTCTGCTCGGCGCAAAGCCGTGCCGCCATCCCCTCGAGTGCCGCGCGGATCTCGTAGATCTGCTTGGCCTCGTCATGATTGAGCTGGGCGACGATCGGCCCCTTGTTCGGAAGATTGGCAACGAGGCCTTCGGATTCGAGATGGCGCAGGACCTCGCGCACGATCGTACGGCTGACGCCGAGCTGCGCGCAAAGATCGCGTTCGACCAGTCGGTCACCCGGGCGGAAATAGCCGTTGATGATCGCCTCCCGCACCTTGTCGAGAGCGAGCTCCCGCAGCGTCTTCGTCGGACGCTCCACGCGAATTGCGGCGCCCTGCGCATCATCATTCATTTCCGCACCCTCGATCTTCGGATACCATAATATGGCCTACCAAAATCATCTATTGTCGAAATGAAGTCAATGCAGCAGAGCGCCCGTCAGAGCAAGGCTTGTTCTTGAATGCCGAAATGCTCCTTCAACACCTTCCAGCCTTTCGGCGTCACGTCAACGGCGCGGGACGACGGCGCCCGCCGGATGCAACCCTCCGCGAAGAGGAGGTTGGTCAAATGAACGCCAAGGGGTCCGGCAAGATGATGTTCTCTCTCCGTCCAATCGAGGCATTGCCGGGCAAGCCCGTAGCGCGTGGGTCTGATACTGGCCGTATTCATGCCCATGCGGTCGAACCACTTTGCACCGGCCGGCGTAAGTTCGAACCGCTTCTTTTCGGCCGCGACAAGGAACCCCTTCTCCAATAACCCATGAGTCACGGCGATCCCGACCCGGCCGGCCAGATGATCATAGCAGCAGCGCGCAAACCGAAGCTTCTGCGCATCCCGGGTCAGTGGCTTTCTTCGCACCGATTCCGCCGGACTGATCGAGGCCAGGGTCTCGAGCGCCAGCGCGACATGGGAACCGGCGAGACGATAGTATCGATGCCTCCCCTCGGTTTCCACGGCCAGCAGCCCGCCGGCCAACAATTTGCCAAGATGGGAACTGGCCGTCTGTGCCGTCACGCCGGCAGCGTAGGCAAGCTCGCCCGCTGGCCGCGCCCGACCATCGAGGAGCGCCGACAGCATGGCGGCCCGCGTGGGATCGGCAATCAGAAAGGCAACGGCTGCTATATTCGGCTGGGTCGTCATGTCTAGGTCTCTTCATATCAGGCTGCACCATAACACCGAAATAGTTCGCATGCTTCGACACGTATCGAAGCATTGGAGCAGATTGCCATCCTAGACTGACCGCTCAAGCAATTGCCGCGGAACCGACCCATGACAAAGACCATCCTCGCCTTTTTCACCGACACCCATCTCGGCCAGAAGCTGGTCACCAAGACCGAAATTGCCGGCGACAAAATGGGCTATGAAGAGACGCCGCAAGAGCACGAGCACCACCTGCGCCTGATCCTCGACGACATCGCCCGCAAGGGCATTTCCAGGGTCGTCTTCGGCGGCGATATCGGCACCGCACATTCGGTCGGCAGCTTTTTCGAACTCCTGCGCGCTTATGCCTTCGATGTGTCGCTCATCCTCGGCAATCACGATACTTACGGCAATGTCGCGCCGGACTACGACATGGGCGGCAGTACCGTGGCAGGGAAACTGTGCTACTCGCAGCAAGATCCGCATTTGAAACGGATTTTCCTCGATACGTGCGACAACGCCGTCGGCGACGGCCAGAGCAAGTGGCTCGCCCGCGAACTCAAGGGTGTGAAGCGGGCCGCGATCTTTCTGCATCATCCGATCCTGCCGCTCGACACGCCGATAGATAGAACCGGAGCAGCCCTGCGCGATCGGGACGAGGTCAGATCGCTTCTGATCGGCATGGATTGCCGGATATCCCTGTTCTGCGGTCACTACCACATGATCGACGAAGCCCGGGAGGCAAACATCAGACAATATGTCTCGCCAGCGGTCTCCTATCAGATCGTCAAGCATTCCGAACGTCTCGAGGCCGATACGGGGACATTCGGCTATCGTATTCTAGAGATGGACGAAGAAGAGATCAAAACGCAGGTCGTCTTGTTTTCAAAGACCTAACGCGCGAATGTCTTACCGCGCCACTTCGCGGCAACAGGGGGAAAAAGCACTTTCACTTCAGAGCGATGACGCTATATCGTATCGAAGCGCTGCGGAATCGCCAGCTGATTTGAAGATATCACGATGAGCGTGCTTCTCTCTCCAGAACTCATGGTTTGTGGCATTGAGGAGTTGCCCGCTCAACGCGCGCGAAACGTTAGCCACGTGCTTTCCCTCCTCGGCATATCCCGAACTCGATGAATACTTCGATGAAGGGCACCTCGATGGAGGTTTGCGGCGGCGTGGTCTATGCCGTCAACACAACCTTCAGCGTCTTTGCGACGGCGGACTATCGGTTCGATGTCAGCGGCGAACATCAGCGAACGTTCCAGGGCAATGTCGGACTGCGAGTGAAGTGGTAAGGACGACCGGCGTCGACTGAGTTTCTCCGGCCGCCGCGCAAACCCGCCATCAATGCGTCAGCTGGCCAACCGGTGCGAGCAAGCCCATCTTGCTGCCGACCCCATCAATGCGTGGGGGCCGGCTCTGCTTCTGTTTCCGGCGCATCCTTCTTGTGATGATCGGCTGCGAGCAGCATATAGACCGCGGGCACGACGAAGAGCGTGAACAGCGTTCCAATGGCAAGACCGGCGGCGATCACCAGGCCCATGTTGAAGCGGGCGACAGCTCCCGCTCCGGTCGCCAGTATCAGCGGCACGACGCCGAGAACCATGGCGCCCGTCGTCATCAGGATCGGCCGCAAGCGGATGCCGCAGGCACCTTCGATCGCCTCGCGCTTGGTCTTTCCCTCGGCCTGCAGCGTGTTTGCCACCTCGACGATCAGAATGCCGTGCTTGCTGATCAGCCCCATCAGCGTCACCAACCCCACTTGCGTATAGATATTCATCGACGCGCCGCCGACGCCGAGGCTGATGAAGGCAAGCGCGCCTGCGATCGACATCGGCACCGACACAAGGATGATGAAGGGATCTCGGAAACTGTTGAACTGCGCCGAAAGCGCCAGGAACACGATGATCAGGGCGAGCGCGAATGTGGTCGCCATGCCGCTCGATTCCTGCACGTATTGACGCGACTGCCCGCCATAGTCGACCGAGTAGCCCTGCGGCAACGTCCGTGCCGCAATCGACTTCAGCGTATTGAGCGCATCGCCGACGGCGACGCCCGGCGCCGGCACGCCGGAGATGGTGGCCGAATTCAATTGCTGGAAGTGCGCGACCGAACGCGGTGTCGCCTGGAGTTTAGCCGTCGCGATCGCCGAAAGCGGGATCTTGTTACCGTTCACGTTCGCGATCGGATAGTTCATGATCTGATCGATGGTCTGGCGCGACCGTTGCTCGACCTGCGGGATGACCTGATACGAGCGGTTGTCGATACTGAAATAGTTGACATAGCCGCCGCCCAGCATGGAGGCGAGCGCCGAACCGACATTGTTCATGGACAGGCCGAGGGCCGAGGCCTTGCTGCGGTCGATCTGGATCGAATATTGCGGGTTATCGACGTAAAGATCCTTCGTCAGGAAGATGAACTCGCCCGACTTCTGCGCCTCCTGCAGGAAGGCAGTGGATACCTCGTTGAGTTGCTCGAAGCCGCTGGTGCTGCCGATGGCGAACTGCACGGGCAGACCGCTGGCGCCGGGCAGCGGCGGTATCTGGAAGACGACGGACTGTCCGCCAGCGATCTTTGCCAGATCGGCCTGCACCAGTGGCTGCAGCTGATCGGCCGTTCTCGTGCGCTGGTCCCAGGGCTTCAGCACCATGCCCTCAAAGGATGTGCCCGGCACTTCGACCTGCAGGGTCTTGTCGGTTTCGGGGAAGCTGCGGAAGATCTTGGTGACCTGGTTGGAATTGAGCAGCTTTTGCTGAAGCGTTGCGTTGGGAGGGTTCGTCACCTGCGCGGCCAGGAAGCCCTGGTCTTCGTTGGGAGCCAGCTCGGTCTTGGCGCTGGTATAGAGGAAATAGATGCTGCCAAGCACGATCACGGCAAAGACCAGTGCCACCGGCACAGTATTCAGGCTGCCGTGCAGCATGCGCACATAGGGTCGATGGATTTCCGAAAAGCGGCGGTCGATGAAGTCTGAGATACGCTCTTCCCAGCCGCTGCGATCGGTCAGGTGCGGCTTCAGGATGCGCGAGCACATCATTGGCGTCAGCGTCAGCGCAATGATCATGGACACGGTAACGGCACCGACCAAGGTGAAGGCGAATTCCGTGAACAACGCGCCCGTCAGGCCGCCCTGGAAACCGATCGGCACATAGACGGCGATCAGCACGACCGTCATGGCCAGGATCGGCCCGACGAGTTCATGCGCCGCGTCCAGCGCCGCCCGCATGGGTGTCGATCCCTCTTCGATGTGACGGTTGACGTTCTCGACCACGATGATGGCATCGTCGACGACGAGGCCGATCGCCAGAACCAGGGCAAGCAGCGTCAAAAGATTGATCGAGAAGCCGAAGATCAGCATCATCGCGAAAGTGCCGACCAGCGACAGAGGTATGGCGACGACGGGAATGGCGACCGATCGTGGCGAACCGAGAAAGGCGAAGACCACGAAAATGACGATCACGAGAGCCTCGACCAGGCTCTTTACGACCTCATCGATGGAAGTGGTAACGAAGGTGCTGGAATCGTAAACGATGTAACCTTCGAGCCCCTGCGGCAATTGCTGCTGAATACCCGGAAACACCGCACGTACGCCGGCGATCACGTCGAGCAGGTTGGCTGTCGGGGCGATCTGGATGCCCATGAATACGCCGTCCTGCCCATCGAAGCCGATCTGGACGTCGGGATTCTGGGACCCGAGGGCAACGGTCGCGACATCCTTCAGCCGCACGATCGTGCTACCAATCTGCTTGACCACCATTTCCTTGAATTCATCCGCAGAATGCAGGTCGGTCTGCGCCGTCAGCACCGTCTGAGTCATCTGGCCGCGCGTGGTGCCGATGCCGGAGATATAGTTGTTGGCGCCAAGCGCGGTCCAGACATCGCCGGCCGACAGGCCGTAGGCGGCAAGCTTGTCCGGCTGCAGCCAGGCTCTCAAGGCGAACGTTCGCGCGCCGAGGATTTCGGCCGTCTGAACGCCGTTGACCGCCTGCAATTTCGGCTGAACGACGCGCGTCAGATAATCGGTGATCTGGTTGCTGGCCAGAACGTCGCTGCGAAAGCCGATATACATGGCGTCGATCGACTGGCCGATGGAAACCGTCATGATCGGCTGCTGCGTGCCCGTGGGCAGCTGATTGAGAACGGAGGATACCTTGGCGTTGATTTCGGTCATCGCCGCATCGGCACTATAGTTGAGCCGCAGGTTGACGGTGATCGTCGACGTACCGCTGGTACTCGTCGAGGTCATGTAATCAATGCCGTTGGCCTGCGCGATGGCGTTTTCAAGCGGTGTCGTGATGAAGCCGGCGATGACGTCCGGCGCCGCACCGGGATAGGTGGTCGTTACCGTGACGACGGCATTCTGGGTCTGCGGATATTGCCGCACGGTGAGCGAACGGAACGACTGGTAGCCGATCACGATAATCAACGCGCTGACCACCAGTGCAAGAACGGGGCGCTTGATGAAGATATCTGTGATATTCATCGCCACACCTCAGTTGGGATTTGCCGGGTTCGCATTAGGATCGTTCGACGGCTGCACCTCATTGTTGATGATGACAGGTGAGCCGTTATTGAGTTTCAGCTGGCCGGAGGTCACCACCACTTCGCCCGCGTTCAACCCTTTGGTCACCGAGATCTGGTCGCCCCGGGCCTGTCCCGTGCTGACGAACTTCTGATTGGCGACTAGCTGCGGCTTGCCATCCGCGCCATTGCCCTTGTCGGTCACCACATAGACGACGTTGCCGTAAGGGTTGATGGTGACGGCTGTCTGCGGCAGGGAGATATATTCCTTCGGCTCCCCGACCACCACCGTTATGTTGCCGAACATGCCGGGCAACAGCTTGCGGTCAGGATTGGGGAAGGTTGCCCGGATGGTGATGTTGCGGCTCTGGGTATCGACGAGCGGGCTGATCGCGGTGATCTTGCCGTCGAACGTCTGGTTGCCGTAGGCATCGACCGTCGCCGTCACCGCTTGGCCGACCTTCAGCTGCGACAGAGCCTGTTGCGGCATCGAAAAATCGAACTGGATCGGATCGAGCGACTGCAAGGTCACCACGGCGGTTCCCGCCGATAGATACTGGCCGAGGCTGACCAGCCTGATGCCCAGATGGCCATCGAAGGGCGCGCGGATCGAATATTGATCGATCAACGCTTGCTGCGACGCGACCTGCGCCTGCGCCGCCTTCCATGTCGCCAGATCGCTATCGACCTGGCTTTGTGCGATGGTGTTCGCCTTGATCAGCCTGGAATCGCGATCATAAGCGATCTGCGCATTGGCCATCGTCGCCTTGTATTGTTCCAGCGTCGCGATCTGCTGATCGGCAAGCAGCTGCACGATGAGATCGCCCTTCTTGACGTCCTGGCCATCCTCGAAGCCGATCTTCTGGACGATGCCCTGGACCTGCGCCGAAAGATTGGCGCCTTCGACGGCATTGAAGCTGCCGATCGACTGCAGTGTCGTCTGCCACGGGCTCATCGCCGCGGTGATTGTCGAGACTGTCTGCGGTGGCGACTTGAGATTAGCCAGATAGGCCGCAATCATGCGGTTCTTGAATGCCTGGAAGCCGAAGATCCCGCCAAGGATCAGGCCTATGATGATCAGCATGATTATCATGCGTTTTATCATGAGTGGTAACTCTACTCTTCGGGAACAGGTCGGGAGGAATTCTGATGGCGTCGGCGCGGCGGGATTTCACGGCAATCCTCCCAGAAACCCGTCGGCGCCGAAGCAGTCGCAAGCACATGGCAGCCTGCGGCCAATCTTTGCGTGGAAAGCGACTTTTGTGGGGACTGGCAGGTTCGATTAGCCAAATTCCTTGGCCAAGGCGTTCATCACACGGTCGTGCACGTCGCCCGCTGAGGACGGCGGTGACCTTGCAATGATTCCAGCTGGCGGCGTTCCGTGCGGCCATACTCTGCAAACCTCACCAGTCAACCGCCATTGGCCTGCCTCTGCATTCGATCAAGGATAAGTTGTTATTATCCGATCCACAACAGCCGATTTCATATGCCAGAATGCATATTTAATGGAGTCTTGAATAAAAGCAATCATGGCCCCGCGCACGACAGCCATCCCAAATCACCATGGCATCGGCGACCATGGGATGGGATACGCGCCGGGCAAGCCGTTTCAATCCTCAGCCACGCCGGGCCGCGTCGATCGCCGCCACATCGATCTTCTTCATGGTCATCATCGCATCGAAAGCGCGCTTGGCCTGATCGCCGCCCTCGCGAAGCGCTTCCATCAGAATACGCGGCGTGATCTGCCAGGAGACACCCCATTTGTCCTTGCACCAGCCGCATTCGCTTTCCTGGCCGCCATTACCGACAATGGCGTTCCAATAGCGATCCGTCTCTGCCTGATCTTCGGTATAGATCTGAAACGAAAAGGCTTCATTGTGCTTGAACACCGGGCCGCCATTCAAGCCGACGCAGGAAACACCCGCGACCGTAAACTCGACGACCAGCACATCGCCCTGCTTGCCCTCCGGATAGTTTCCCGGCGCGCGGATGACGGCGCCCATGGCGCTATCTGGAAAAGTCTCGACGTAAAACTGGGCGGCGGCCTCTGCATCCTTGTCGTACCACAAGCAAATCGCATTCTTTGCCATTATTCCGGTCCTCCTGCTCTCCATTTCCCGGTTATTGAAATAGGCACGCAATCGCATTTCGCCACCCTCTTCGACGCCATTTCCGCTGGGCAATGACCGGTTTCCTGTCGTAGCCTCTACATCCGGCGGTCGCGAAGGCTCAGCCATGTCCGGATCGCCCGCGCTGATGGCTAGGCCGCGGAAGAGAGGCGTCTTTCCAGCCCGAAAGCCGATTGGAGTTCACGATGCTAGTCAACATAAGCGGGTGGCCGGGCGTTGGTAAGTTGACGACTGGGCGCGAGTTGCAGGCAATCCTGGGCGGAAAGCTACTCGACAACCACACTATTTTGAATGTCGGGCGCGCTTTGGCCGAAGGCGGGACAGCAGAATATTACGATTTGGTCCGCGCCGTCAGATCTCTCGCCTTCGCGGCAATTTTGAAACTGCCGTCAGATCTGCCCGTCATTTTGACAAGCGTTGTTGCCCGCGGAGGATCAAGCGGATTTCTTGAGGAAAATTGGCAAGCGATCATCGATCTCGCGCAAGCGCGAAATTGCCCGCTCTTCTCCGTTACGCTGACGTGCTCACCCATCGAGAATGCTCGCCGCATCGTCAGCGAAGATCGCGGCAACCGCGGAAAAAGTCGAAAGGCAGAGATCTTAAATAAGCTTGTCGTCGAGCGCTCGCTTTTCGACGATGGAACAACACATAGAACGACCATCGATAACACAGCCTCATCTCCCCCGGGAGACTGCGCAACGTATTCAAGACTGGATTAAGAGTTTCCCATTAAGTTCTTAGGTCATGATCGGCCACTACGTTCGGTTCAGCCTTCCAGCACCATGTCGGCTTGCCGCTCGCTTCGTGAAGCATTCGGATATGGAAGGCGAAATCATATGAGGAACACCGGATCGCAGATCGAAACGTCAAGACTGCTGTTCCGCCCTTCGCTTCTGTCCGATACCCCCGCCCTGTTCGAATTTCTCGGCGACCAGCAAGCCATGAGGCACACTCATGTGGACGCGACACCTGCCGCCTGCCGTCGCAGGATCGCCGTTCATGAATGGCGGCGTCGACGCGACGGATATGCACCCTGGACGGTGATCAGGAAGGATGATGCAAAAATCATCGGCTGGGGCGGCCTATACGACGATCCGTTTGAACCAGACTGGGGATGCGAAATCGGATATTTTTTCCATCGAGATGCCTGGGGATGCGGATATGCATCGGAATTGGTCACGACGGCGTTGCAGCTGGCAGACCGGGAACTGCAGATTCGAGAGGTCCGCGCCTTTGCCCATCCTGAAAATGCAGCCTCAAGGAAAATCTTGGAGACCGCAGGCTTCAGAATGATTCGCTTCGTTCCGGAGATGAACCGCCTTCTCCTTTCCAGACCCAGACGCGAAGATGACACGGCCAACCGGAGCCGATGAAAAGTACGTCTTCTGTCGAGAACGCATGGCGGGCAAAGTTTACACATGCTCGCAGCACAAAGAAATAATATGACTTTTTTTCTCTTGTTTGTGACCGGGCGACAAGGCTATATCGCGCGGACGCTTTCGTCCGATCGCGTTGACAATAGCCACCGGGATATATTCGTGACCATATTGAAATCAGTTTTGACCATTTCAGCTCTTTGCGCCGCGCTCGCCTTTGCCGCAACGGCAGCTTCTGCCGCCTCCACCAGCTATCCTCTGACCATCGACAATTGCGGCACCAAGGTCACGTTCCAGAAGGCTCCCGAGCGCGCGATCGGGCTTGGACAGAACAGCGCCGAAATTCTTCTTTTGCTCGGCCTCGAAAACAAAATGGTCGGCACCGCCTTCTGGCCCAACAAGGTTTTGCCGCAGCTTGCGGAAGCCAATTCCAAGGTCAAGCTGCTAACGGTCGAGTTCCCGACCTTTGAATCGATCCTCTCGGAAAATCCTGACTTCGTCACCGCCGCGTTGCCGACCCTGATGGGACCGAGCAGCAAGGTGGCAAAGCGCGAGGACTTCGAAAAGCTCAATATTCCCACCTATGTTTCCCCCAGCATCTGCCCGGCCCAGGGTGCCTCTCAGGACAAATATGGCAATGCCGCCCGTAGCCAGGTCTGGAACATGAGCGCGCTCTATCAGGAAATCGACGAGCTCTCGCAGATTTTCGATGTCCGCGACAAGGGCCAGGCGCTGATCGCGGATTTCAAAAAGCGGGAAGAGGCGCTGCGCGCGAATGCGCCGAAGGATGGCAAGAAGCTCTCCTATGTCTTCTGGTTCTCCAGCCCGTCGCCATCCGCGGATGCCTATGTCGGCGGCAAAAACAGCCCTTCGGGTTATATCGCCGACCTTCTCGGCGGCCGCAATGCCATTACCACCGAAGCGGAGTGGCCGACACTTGGCTGGGAGAGCATCATAGCCGCCAACCCCGATGTCATCGTCGTTGCCAGCCTTGATCGCAATCGCTGGGAGCTCGACAAGCCGGAAGCCAAGATCAAGTTCCTCACCACAGATCCTGCCGTCAGCCAGCTAGCCGCGGTCAAGAACAAGGCAATCGTCGTCATGGACGGCCAGGCCATGAACCCGACCATCCGGACGATCTATAGCGCAGAGCAGGTCGCCCAGCAGCTGAAGGCACTTGGTCTTCTGAAGTGACCGACACATATCGAACCCTGAGGCAGCTCGCCATCATCGGCCTGCTGCTTTTTGCCTCTCTCGCGGCGATCGGCCTGACGATCGGTGTCAGCGTCGGCATCGGCGACCTGCCGATCCCGCTTTCGACGACCTTCTACGCCATCACCAACAGGCTGGGATGGACGGGGATCGAACTTAACCGCATCCACGAAACGGTGATCTGGGACTATCGCCTCAGCCGGGCGCTCGTGGCCGCTTTCTGCGGAGCGGGCCTGGCGCTCTCAGGCGCGATCATGCAGTCGCTCCTTCGCAACCCGCTTGCCGAACCCTATGTGCTCGGCATCTCGGCGGGCGCTTCGACCGGCGCGGTCGCCATCGTCATACTCAACATCGGTGCCGGAGCGGTTTCCCTTTCGGCTGGTGCCTTTGCCGGCGCGTTCGCGGCCTTCTTCTTTGTCGCTTTGCTTTCGAACGGCACGCGAGGCGGCGCCGACCGCACGATCCTTGCCGGTGTCGCCGCCTCCCAGCTATTCAATGCTGCGACATCCTATATCGTGACGACATCGGGAAACGCGCAGCAGGCGCGGGATGTTATGTTCTGGCTGCTCGGCAGTTTCGGTGGCGTCCGCTGGCCAGAATTCGTGCTGGTTGCGACCATTGTCGGTTTCGGACTCGCGGTCTGTCTGCTCTATGCGCGCGTGCTCGACGCGTTCGCCTTTGGTGATGAGGCCGCCTCGTCTCTCGGCGTCAATGTCGGGCAGGCGCGGATCTGGCTCTTCGCGCTGACTGCGATGATGACTGCGACGATCGTCAGCATGGTGGGATCGATCGGCTTCGTCGGTCTCGTCGTGCCGCATGCGGCCCGCTTCTTCGTCGGCCCGCTGCATATTCGGCTGCTGCCGGCCTGCGCCATTGTCGGAGCGATCTTCATGGTGCTGGCGGATATCGCCTCGCGCGCCCTCATCCCTCAGCAGGTTCTGCCGATCGGAGTGGTCACAGCGCTGGTAGGCGTTCCCTTCTTCTCCATCATTCTCTACCGGTTCCAGCGCGCATCATGAGCATCAAGGCCGACAACATCACCTGGAAAATCGGCGCGAAGACCGTCCTCGACGGCGTCACCTTCGAGGCGCCCGCAGGCAAGATGCTCGGCCTGCTTGGACCGAACGGCTCCGGCAAGACCTCGCTCCTGCGTCTGCTTGCCGGATTGAAACGGCCGAATTCCGGTCGCATCACGCTCGAATGGAAGGATCTGCAGCGGATGTCCCGCCGTTCGATCGCAAGGCGCGTCGCCTTCGTCGAGCAGCACAGCACCACCAACGCCAATCTCAAGGTCATCGATGTCGTAAAGCTCGGCCGGTTTCCGCATCGCTCGATGTTTTCCGGCTGGACGTCGGCAGATGACGAGGCGGTCGAAGATGCTCTCGCACGCGCCGGCATGAGAGAGAAACGCAACGACCGATGGCAGAGCCTGTCGGGTGGCGAAAAGCAGCGCGCCCACATCGCACGCGCCTTGGCACAGGCGCCGAAGGAACTGATCCTCGACGAGCCGACCAACCATCTCGATATCCAGCATCAGATCAGCCTGATGCGGCTGGTTGCCGGCCTGCCGGTCACCAGCATCATCGCTCTTCACGATCTCAATCATGCCGCCATGTTCTGCGATGAATTGATTGTCATGCAGCAAGGCAGGATAGTCGCCTCCGGCACCCCGGAAGCCGTGCTGACCGAAGATCTGCTGAGAAACGTCTTTGCTGTCGAGGCAAGGGTCGAAGCCTCTCCTCACCACTCCCGGCCGCATATTCACTATCTGCGATGAGGTAATCCGGAACCGCCCCCTGATTGCCCTTGCCTCACCATGGAACCGAGCGCATCTTTCGCGATAAGCTCGACGGGCTCGAGCGTTTCGAAGGGCGTCGCAAGAAGATCGCAAGGCGCCGGTCCTGGACATGCGGCGGATGGGGGAAGACATGACAGACAGGCTCAAGGGCAAGATCGCCATCATTTCGGGCGGCGCCACCGGCATGGGCGGTGCGGCCTCGCGCCTGTTCGCGGCCGAAGGCGCGAAGGTCGCGATCATCGATAGAAATGGCGATGCGGCGGCTGAGACCGTGCGCGAAATCCGCGATGCCGGCGGCATCGCCGATCATTGGGTTGCCGATGTTTCGGATGAAGCGGCCGTCAATGCCGCGGTCAAGGACATCGAGGGCCGCTTTGGCGCCGTGACCGTACTGTTCAACCATGCCGGCACCATCGTCATCAAGCCGTTCCTCGAAACGACGCTCGAGGAATGGGAGTGGCTGCACGGCGTCAACGTCCGCTCGATGTTCCTCATGACCAAGGCGGTGCTGCCGGGCATGATCGCCGCCGGCGGCGGCTCCATCGTCTGCACCTCGTCGATCTCCGCCGTCGCGGCGACCCCGATGGAGGTGCTCTATGACACGACGAAGGGAGCGGTGCATATGTTCGCCCGCGCCATCGCCGTCGAGTTCCGCGATCGCAATATCCGCTGCAACGCCGTCTGTCCCGGTTTCATCCGCACGCCGCACGGGCTGCGCGAGGTCGCGGAGCTGCAGGCTCTCGGCGTCGATGTCTCGGATGCGGCGATCGCGGCCCAGCAAGGGCGCATCGGCGAGCCCGAGGATGTGGCACGCGCCGCTCTCTATCTGGCCTCCGACGAGTCCAACTTCGTCAACGGCATCCACCTCTTCGTCGACAATGGCTTTACCGCCATCTGACAGAAAGGCATCCGCATGCGATCATCCGAGCAAATCGATATTTTTCAATAGGATATGACTGTCAATTTCATGACACCGATGGTAAGGGAGCTTTACGAATGACTTCACTGCCCCGGGTGTCCTTTGAGTACAGCTTGGCAACAGACCGGAATTGACGCGCCGCCGCTGACGGAGAGTGCGCGGGCAGTGCTGCGAACCATTGCGAGCAGCGGCCCCGCGACCAGACCGCAATTGAGCGCGGCGCTGATGTTTTCGAAACCCACCATGTCGGCAGCCGTCAGCGAACTTGAACGGCACGACCTGCTCGCCCCGGCCGGCATCAATCGCGGCTCGGTCGGACGGACCTCCGTCACCTACGGCCTAGGGCCAAAGGCGGGCTTCGTCATCGGCGTCGATTGCGGCACGACCCATATCAACGCCATTGCCCGCGGCCTTGACGTGACAACACTCGCAACCGTCGAAATGCCGCTTGTCGACAAATCCGCCGATGAACGGTTTCTTCTGATAGAAGACGTCGTTGCACGGTTGCTTTCCCAGTTCGAAGCGCGATCGACGCCATTGCGCGCAATCGCGATCGCCCTGCCGAACATCATTTCCGCGTCGCTGGAGCGAATGTTCGGCCGCGAGACCTTGATACCCGTTCTCGAGCATTTGCAAGCTACCTACGCCGCGCCTGTATTGCTTGAAAACAACGTCAACTGCGCTGCCCTTGCCGAATATCACGAAGGATCGGCAAAACAGTATTCCTTCGTAATCTACATGCAGATCGGCGTGAAGACCGGCATGGGCATCGTGCTGGACGGCAGGCTTTTCCGGGGCTTCAAGGGTGGCGCCGGCGAAATCGGCCACCTGCCCTTTCCATGGTCGGAACACGAACGGCCGAAATGGCAACAGGTGGAAACCTATATGGGGTCCGCGGCCCTTCTCGAGCGCGCCGCAGCAAAATGGCCCGCCGGTGAAGGCGCCCCACCGAAGAGTGCCAGCGAACTTTTTGCCCGCGTGGAGCAATCTCCGACGGCGCGCGCCATTGTCGAGCAGCATGCCCGCGATGTCGGAAACCTCGCTGCCGCCTGCGTCAGCGTGCTCGATCCGCAACTGATCGTGCTGGGCGGCGGCGTCGGGCAGAACCCGCAATTGCTGCCTGGCGTGAGGGATGTGGTGAAGGAATTGTGCTGGCCGGTGGAAGTGGTCAATGGCCAGCTATCGAACCAGGCGACCGTGCTTGGCGCCGTGCGTCTCGCCATCGACTTTGCCATGGCGAGACTTTTGGGAGAGGAAGGCAAGACTGCCTTCCTCTATCCGAGCGCGCTCGCCGTCAATCAAATCAGCATCTGAGCAAGGCTCAGATGTCGCGCTTGGTATCGGTCTGGCGGTAGCGGAATTCGCAGACCGGCAGGCCGGCATCCTCCGAGAGCGTCGCGATCAGCAATTGTGCGGGAATAGCCTGCAGAATGGCATCGCCGATGCCTTCGGAGAAGGTTGGCACATGGATGACGACGAGGTTGTCGGCATCCGCGATATCGGTCCGCGCGGTGACGAGAACCGAGGGAATGCCGAAGCCGGCAAGATCCTGCGCCAGCTGCACCTCGCGACCATTACCGAACAACAGCACGCCGCTATCCCGGTCATTCGGCTCCATCGGCCCATGGAGAAAGTTCAGCGTATCCCAATCCTGGGCAGCGACACGTGCGGCTTCGCGGATCAGGAGCGCCGCATAGCCGGCCGTGCCGAGAGCCGCGCCCGCGCCAACGCAATCGATTGACGTCTTGCCGGCCAGCAACTTGGCGGCCTTGTCGGCCTGAGCGCGCGTTTCGGTCAATACAGCCTCGGCGCGACCTGAAAGTTCCTGCCAATTCGTGCCGGACGGGCGACCGGCCTTATCGATGAGCAAGGCTGCACTCAGCAGCGATCCGAGATAACTTGTCGTGTTCGGGCCGCTATCTGCGCCGCTCTCGGTTGCGATCATATGCTTCACGACCCGCGAAATCGGCGTGCCGTCCGCCTTGGCGATACCGTAGGAATGGGCGTTGGGACGCAGTTCCATCGCGCGCGCCGGCTCTTCGCTGCGGCCGGAGGCGGAAAAGGCGATATAGGCCTCGCCGGCATCGACCGATGGGTCATAGAGATCGGTACCCGGCAGGGCGAAGGCGCGCAGGCCCTGCGCGCGCATCTGCGCCGCGGCGACGACGGCCGCATAGAGGCTGGCACCGATCCCGACGAGGACCGTCGGTCCACGCCTTACCGGCTCCAGATCGAGGGTTTCCAGCCGCGTGGAGACGGCGCCGAAGCAGGTGTTGAGGGCAGCGGGCTGCAATGCGATCGCTTCGCGGTAAGGCACTCTGTCTGTCATGATCATTCCCGTATCTTTGCAAGGAAAGGCGGCCGCGCAAATAACGGCCGCCCGAGGTTTGGCCGATCTCAATCCAGCTTCATGTAGTCGGCGAATCGCGCCGCATCGTTGATGGTGACCTTGTCGAGCTTGTTTTCGCCGAGGCCCCATTTCTCGAAGATCTTGGCATAGGAGCCATCGTCGATCATCGACTGCATGGTGGCCGCCAGCGCATCGCGCAGCTTCGGATCATCCTTGCCTACGAGCATTGCCTGGTAGCCTACCGCATACTGGGTACCGGTCACGAGTTCCAGTTTCTTGTTACCCGCCGGCTGATGCTGGAGGCTGTAGGCCGCTACACCGGTCGTGTCCATGGAAAGGTCGACGCGACCGCTCTGCAAGGCGATCTTGATCTGGTCGTTCGACGGGAACTGCATGACGTTGAGCGGCTTATCGGCCGGGCAGAGCGTCTTCTGCTTGTCGAGGAGCTGAAGCGGGATCGAGCCCTGGACCGCGCCGGCATTGAGCCCGCAGGCATCCTTCAGCTTGTGCACGCCCTTCGGATTCCCCTCCAGCACGATGATGCTGGTGCCCTCGAGCATGTAGTTGACGACATCGACGATCTTCTCGCGCTCGGCAAAATCACCGAAGGCGGACATACCCATATCGAAACGGCCAGCCTGGATGCCGGGAATGATGCTGGCGAACTGCGCCGGCACGTCGGTAAACTTCACGCCGAGGCGGGCGCCCATTTCGTCGCGAAGCTCGCGTTCGAGGCCGATGATCGTCTTGTTGTCCTCGCCGTAGAAATCGTAAGGTGGTGTCTGCGGTTCCGTACCGACCTTGATCTCGCCCGAAGACTGGATCTTTTCGGGCAGCATGGCGTGCAGTTTCTGGTCCACACCCTCAGCCCAGGCCGTGGAGTTCGCAAGCATAGTCGCCAAAGCGAGCGTGATTGTCAGTTTGGTCTTCCCTGTCATTGTCATTCCCCTTTTTTCGTGGTGCACGTGAAGGACGTGCGGCCTCATCGCGGTGCCTGCCGTCAGTGCATCCGTCTCAAAAACGCCTGGGTTCTTTCCTGTCGCGGATTGTCGAGGACTTCGCCTGCCGGCCCTTCCTCGACGACGATGCCCTGATCCATGAATACGATCCGATCGGCGACATCACGGGCGAAGGAGAGTTCGTGCGTCACCACGATCATCGTCATTCCGTCCGCCGCGAGTTTGCGCATCACATTCAACACCTCGCCGACGAGTTCGGGATCGAGTGCGGATGTCGGCTCGTCGAAGAGCATCAGCTTCGGGTTCATCGCCAGCGCCCGGGCGATCGCCACGCGCTGCTGCTGGCCACCGGAGAGCTGATAGGGATAGGCGCTGCCGCGGCCTTCGAGATCCACCATCTTCAGGAGCTCTCGTGCTCTAGATACCGCCTCCTCGCGCGACTTTCCGCGATTGAGGATCGGCGGCTGAGAAATGTTCGTCAGCACGTCCTGGTGGGCGAAAAGATTGAAACGCTGGAACACCATGCCGATGTCGCGCCGCTGCACGGCCAGTTCCTTGCCGCTCATCTCGTGCAAGGCATCGCCCCGCTCGTGATAGCCGATCAACTGGCCGTCGACGAGAATGCGGCCCGCTGTCATTCGTTCCAGGTGGTTGATGCATCTGAGGAAGGTCGATTTCCCACTTCCCGAGGGACCGAGCAGGCAGACGACCTCGCCCTTGTCGACGGAGAGGTTGATGCCCTTCAGCACTTCCAGCGAACCGAAGGATTTGTGGACGTCGATCGCCTGGACGAGGGCTCTTGCCGAGGACGATGTTGCAGGAGCACTCATCCGTTTCTCCCTTCCGCGCCCATGAGGCGCAGGGCGCCTTGCAGGAGGCCGGGCGCCTGGTTCGTGGATTTTCCAAGCCGGCTTTCGATGAGGAGCTGGATGGCGGAGGCGATCGTGGTCATCACGAGGTACCAAATGCTGGCAACGATCAGCAGTTCGATGATCAGGAAGTTCCTGGCATAGATATTCTGCGCACGCGTCAGCAGATCCTGGGCCGCGACGACGGAGACAAGAGAGGTCGTCTTCAGCATCGAGATCGTCTGGTTGCCGATCGGCGGGATGATGACGCGAAGCGCCTGGGGAAAGATGATGCGCAGCATCGATTGGACGGGCGTATAACCGAGCGCCTTGGCGGCTTCATTTTGGCCGCTATCGACGGCGAGCAGTCCGCCGCGAATGATCTCGGCCATGTAAGCCGCCTCATTGAGGCTGAGGGCAAGAAGCGCTGCAACGAAAGCGGTGACGATCGAGTTGGTGTCGATATGGATCGATCCGACATCGATACTCGGTATGAAGAGCTGGATGTTGAACCAGAAGATGATCTGGACCAGCAACGGCGTGCCGCGGAAGAACCAGATATAGAGGCTTGCGAAACCGGACAAAACCGGATTGGACGCGAGCCGCATCGTGGCAAGGATCGCGCCGGCAACGATGCTGATGATCATCGACAAGACGGTGAACAGGATAGTCAGCTTGATCCCATCGAGGATCGTCTCGTCGAAGATATATTGGGGTATGGCGGACCAGGCGATGTGGCGGCTGGTGGCGACCATGAACGCCAGCAATACGACGACAGCGATCAGCACGACCGCGATCAATCGCTGCCCCCAGTTTCGTGCGGGAATGATTTTTTGGGAGGTCATGCGGCTCTCCAATCATCGGCAGTTTTCAACTCGCCGTCGATATGCGGCGGCGGCAAGGTGGCCGGCAGGTCACCACGGCTGAGCTTGCGGGCGAGCACCATCGCCCCTGCCACCGGCGCCTCGTTGAGAAGGGTCAGCGTCAGATCAGGCTGACGGTCGCCGAGGGCGGTCTTGAAGGCTGCGAGAAGCCGCGGCTGACGGGCAATGACGCCGCCGCCGGTGACGACATCGCCACGCGGCGCGCCGCGTTCCAGCAATTGCGCGGTGAGTACGGCAAGTGAGGCACCCGCCTCGGTGATGACCTTATCGGCATATCGCGAACCTGCATCCGCTGCGTCGAATACCAAGGGTGCGAGCCGGCCTATGCCGGCTGCCGATCCGATCTCGCCCAACGCCCGCCCGATCTCGATCGGCGACGATATGCCAAGGGCTTCGATGAGGTTCCGACCGAGAAGATCAAGCGGTTGTCCCTGGTCAAGCGCAAAGCGGATGGTTCGGGCTGCTTCCCGCACAAGACCGCTCGCACTTCCTTCGTCGCCCAGATACCAACCCCAGCCGCCGGATGCGATCATCCTGCGCGCGGCGTTGCGCGAGACCGCAATCGAACCGGTGCCGCTGATAACGGAAATGCCGCTCGACTTGCCTGCCGCCGGCAGCAACAGTTCGGAGTCGTTGAGAACGAGCACGGCGCCGGGCAAGCGCCGGGCAAGCCTTGTTTGCAGCGCAAGCCGATCCTCGTCGCTGTCGCAGCCATGCGCGCCGACAACCGTGATCTTCGGTGTCGCTCCGGCCATTGCGACAAGCAGCGAAACGAGGGCCTGCGCATCCGCATCATGATCGACGCGAGCGCGCCATTCGGCTGTGTGGACGGTTCTTTCGCCAACCGTCTCGCCATTCATCTCGGCGATAAGCTGCGTTTTGGTTCCGCCAATATCAATTCCAGCAATCATGCGTCTCAATCCATTTGTTAGGCAACTTACCTAATTATATGAGACGCGCAAGCATTATTTCGTGCCCTCTCGGATCGGTAGATAAATCTCGAGGTTGAATTGGCCAATTCGTGGCCTGAGCGATTGCAGCGGGGACGCCGAATTCAGATGGGCACACGCGGTCGGCCCCGAGGCGCATCGACGGGACGCAAGAGGCATGACTGGTGATGGATCACATGGCGAGCGCGTATGACGGCTGCTCGGCCTGAAGATATGCGAGCGTCCGTGCAATCCCCTCTTCCAGACTGACCGAGGGGGTCAGTCCGTAGGAGCGTTGCAGGGCCGTGTCGCCGCAGCGGTAAAAGACACCTTCCGGATGGTTCGATCGCCCGGTGACGGCCGGCTGCCAGCCGATCTGCCGACTGATCGCCTCAGCCAGTTCGATGAAGGAAGTCGCGGTGCCGGTCGATAGATTGAGGCTTGCCCCGTCTGGAAGCAGTTCCCTCGTCTGCCAGATGAAGTCGATGCAGTCCGAGATGTGGATAAAGTCTCGGCACTGACGGCCCGAGCCCCAGACGAAGACTTCCGGCGCACCCTTTTCCGCAAGCAAGCGACGGCAGATCGCCGGGAAAGGATAGGCAAGATCCTGATCCTCGCCATAGCCGCTGAAGGGCCTGTAGGCGATGGCCCGCCGGCCGTAGCGTTCGACATAGAGTTTCATCAGATATTCGCCGGTCAATTTTGCCCAGCCATAGCTGAGATCGGGAACACCGACGGCGGCGTCGAAATTGATCATCTCCTCCGACAGCAGCCGATGATTGGCGATGGTCTGTAGCGACACCGGATAGGCCGCACTGGAGCTGAAGAATATGACCGAACCGGGTTTGGCGCGCGATGCCCATTGCCACAGTTCCGCATCGACCGCCAGATCCTCGGCGACGTCGAGCGCGCGCGTCTCGAGCGTCAAGCGACCGCCGACGAGCGCGGCTAGATGGAAGACATAGTCGAAATGCTCGGGAGGCCGTGCGAAGAACGTCCGGCAATCCTCTTCCCAAAAGGTGAAGCGGGAACGCTGAAGCCGCTGCCACAGTTCCGGATGCAGCGCGCCCGTTCCCGCGACCAGTGAATCGACGCAAACGATATCCAAGCCCTCGGCAAGAAGTCGCCGGACAAGATGCCGGCCCACGAAACCGCAACCACCAGTCACCAATGCGCGTGCCATCGTCTCCCCCAACCACTATGCAGAAAAATCGCTCCGTCCCAGATAGATATCCACCATGCGACGCCCCCATTCCGCTCTGCTCGGCGCGATGCGGCGGCCAAGGGCCAACGCCCCTTCGCTCAACCGCCGCATCAATCGGTCGTCATCCGTCGCCATCAATTTCTCGGCCAGCGAATCCGCATCGCCGCTATCGAATATCAGACCGGCGCCATTCTCCTCGACCTCCGTCGCAATCAACGCATTGCTGCTGACGATGACCGGAATGCCGGACATCAATGCTTCGGCGGCGACCAGGCCATAAGGCTCGGGCATGCGCGACGGCATGACGAAAACGCGCGCTGTGCCGGCGATCTCGGTCACCTCCTCGTCGCTTAGCCAGCCAGGCACATAGCAATGCGGCAACAGCCGCTGCATCTCGGCAAGCAATGGCCCGCGCCCGATCAGCGTTGCCGTCCTGCCGGTCTTGTTGAGCGCATCCGCCAGTGTATGAACCCCTTTTTCCCAGCACATGCGGCCAAGGAAAACGGTGCCGCGGTTGCGCCACGCCTCGACGGGCGCCGGCGTCAATGGCTGCGTCGGCGTACGCAGCGTCGTGAAATGCCGAAAGGGGCCGGTGCGCAGAAACGCTTCCATGCTCTCATGCGCCAGGACGATGCCCACTTGGTTCCAGAACCCTTCGCCGACCCCCTGCTGTGTCAGGGTGCGACGGAAGCGCCAAAGCTTATGGAGATAACTGCGCTTGTCGCAATTGGTCGTCAAGCAGGCGAGAGAAAGCGGTTTGATGTCGCAAACCTCGCCGCTGCGGAAATTGATAAGGCCGCCATTCGGGCAGGTCAGAAAGAAATCATGCGCCGTGACGATGACTTTGACCCGATGCTTGGCAAGCGCATAGAAAATGGAGGGCGAGAGGATCTGCGACCAGCCATGTACATGGACAACGGTTTCCTCATCCGATTCCCGAAGCAGGCCCTCCATCGCCTCATAGGCTCGCCGATTGTAGTTCTTCGCAAGGATGTCGACGGTCGCCGGGCCCTCTCGAAGGGCGCGTTCGCCCAGCGCAACCGTCCGGATACCGGTAAAGCGCGGCTTGAGGCCTTCGCCATCATCGCCGACCAGTATGGCGCATGTCAGCCCGGCATCTCTGCTTGCCTCAAGACATTGCAGCGCCACCTTGGTTGCGCCACCGCGAACGATCGAAACATCATTGACAAGTATGAGACGCATGAGACCAGCAACTCGCCTATGGCATTAACCGGGCGCGGCGAAAGAAACCGTCCTCTTACGTTTCGCGCCCGATACATAAAGCGCCCTAACGCACCAGCTTTTCAATTCATCCATTCGCACGAGAGCATCCCGCTTTCAGTTTGAATCCACAGGATCTCATCGATGCAGGAAAGGGAAATGCCGGTAGCGCATGCTTACCAAGCCATGCACTCCAGCTTGCTGTTTTGTGCAATCACCAGGACGCTCTATTCAAACCGGAGCATTAGCGCGCGATTTGGTCCGGCGATTGGACGGGAATGTCAAACGGCAGGAAGTGTTTGAGATTGGCTGTGATCACGACGAGCTTATGAACACTTGCCGTTCCTGCGATGACTGCATCTGCCGCGCCTGGATTATGCCCGGCAATGACCGCCTTCGCCTCGAGCCTCCCGGATTCAAGCGCAACATCCTTGTCGACGGGCAGGATGTGATCACCATACCCGGCAATTAGCCCTTGTAGCCAGGTATGAATCCCTGCCGCCTTTGTCTTCGCACCTTTTGCTTCCAATAATCGAACGCCTTTTTCGATCTCGTGGATAGTCAACGCAGAAAGATAGATTGCGTCCCGCCGATCCTGTTCATCCACCCATTGGGCAAACGTGTTCGATGCACTTGCCTTGGACGGGGCGAACATGGAGATCGCGTTGGTGTCGAGAAGAAAGCTCACAAATCGACCTCACGAGAGGGAGCGGGATTTCTTGAGAAAACATCGTCAATAGGATCGGAATCGGCCGGAAAGGTCTTCAGATATTGCACCAAGCTCGGCCGGCCGCTCCGGATCGCCTTTCTTGCCGCCTCGGCCACCCCCACGCTAACGACGACGGCTACAGCGCGCCCGTGGCGCGTAATCGTCACGAACTCACCGGCGGCAGCCTGATCGACGACATGAGAAAATGACGCCTTGGCATCCTTTAAGCTGATCGTTGTCATGGTAAGCTCCTAAAAGAGGTCACTTATGACTACTTTTAGGAGCGTATTTGTATAAAATCAAGGCGAGAAACATGGGTTGCCGTGACGTTCCATCGCTGCCATCGACACGGAGCAAAGAAGCCCTCCACTCATCCCCTCGCCTTCTTGACCGCTATCTCCATTTCCTTGAACGGACGGCGAAAGGTGGGCACGCGCTCGGTAACAGAAGGAAACGTGCCGAACGGCTTGTGTGGCTCGGCCTGATACCAGAAGGCAACTGAAGAAATATCGTCGGAGCGGCGGTTGGCGTGGCCGTGCTCGATCGTCACCCGGATGCTTTTCTGGAAGATCGCCGGATCTTCGATATGCCAGCGGTAGAGCGTGACCGGCTCGGTCCAGTTCGGACCACCAGCAGCGATGATGCCATGATAGGGCGCGCTGTATTCCTGGGTCGGGCACCAGGCAGTGTTGAAATAGTCTTCCGTGCCAGTGCCGTGCAGTGTCGGCGGCCAGGCGTCATTGGCGCCAGGTGCGGATTCATCTCGCGCTTCGATCAGCGCCGCCTTCTGCCCGATGCGCGGATCGGGCTTGCGCACCGTGTCCGGCACCGAGAGCCCCTGTTCGCCATCGATGAAGATCATGTCATCGCCTTCGCCATACCAGTCCCACACCTCGGAGCGGCGCCGCGAATAAACGCTGTAGAGAACGCCGACATAGTGACCGCGGCCTTCGGCCTCGAGGATCGTGTAATTCTCTTTGCCGTCGACATTCTCGCCGCCGAAGAGATATTCCTCGTTGGTGAGGCCTGCGTCGCTCATGCCTTGAGGCTGAGACTGGCGATACTGCGCGTGGAAGCGTCCCATGTCCTCCTCGAGCGTCTGATGAAGCTCGAGATCGACATAATAGTAGAATAGCAGGTCGTGTTCGGCTTCGTTCGTCACCGTCAGTTTCATGTGCGAGCCAAAGGGCATGGGGAAGTAGCAGTTGAACGCCTTGCCGTCTTCGGGACTCGCCTGCATCGGCAGGCTGGCGTAATTCGCCGTGCGGCCATGGCCCATGCCGAAGAAATCGCCGATCGGTGCCTCGATGCTCGGCGCCGTCTCGCCGTCCCAGTAGGCGCGAAGCACGATCTTGCGCAGGAAATTCTCGCTCTCGCAGGCAAGTGTCGCCCAGATATGGGTGATAATGCCGGCGCCCGAGTGCTCGGCGATCGCCTCCGTCTTTCCCGGCTCGATATGGAAGCGATCGTCGTTGCCGCCGGTGCGATCATAGCTCGAAAAGCGGCGCGTTTTTGCTTCGCGCAGCTTCGCAAGCCCGCGCAGGGGTGAAAGGCCGAGATTGCTCATAAATGTCTCCTGTCTTGAATGAAGGCGGCTATTTCAGGCCGCTGGTCTTCAGGGAATCCATGATCTGCCGCTGGAAAATCACGAAGAGGATGAGAGTGGGAATTGCGACGATGGTGGAGGCAGCCATCATGTAGTTCCAGGAAGCCGAATACTGGCTCTTGAAGTTGGCGATGCCGACCTGCACCATCCAGAGGTTCGGATTGGAGGTGATCGTCAACGGCCAGAGGAAGGAGTTCCAGTTGGCGAGGAAGAACAGGATAGCAAGAGCCGACATGATCGGTCGGCTCAGGGGCAGAATGACGCTCCAATAGATGCGCCAATAGCCGGCGCCGTCGATCACCGCCGCTTCCTCGATCTCGCGCGGTAATGAGAGATAATATTGCCGCAATAAGAAGATGCCGAAGGCGTTGAAGATCGCGGGAATGATGAGGCCCGCATAGGAATTGATCATGCCCATCGCCTTGACGATGATGAAGAGCGGGACGATCACCACCGGAAGCGAGACGAGAAAGGTCGAGAAGATCGCCAGAAAGATGATCTCACGCCCGGGAAAGCGCAGGCGCGCGAGCGCATAGCCAGCCATGGTGTGGAAGAACAGCGCGACGATCGTAACCGTCGCCGACACAAAGAAGCTGTTGAGCATGTAGCGAATGAAGGGCACACCCGTCAGCACATAGATGAAATTGTCGAGTGTCGGCGCTTCCGGTATCAGCGATGAGGAGAAGGATTCGGCTGCTGGTTTGAAGGCGATCGAGACCATCCAGAGCAGCGGAAACAGCGTCATCAGCGCCAGGATGGCAGCGATCAGCATCCACAGGCAGCGCACCAGCGTTACCTGCGATCGCGCGAGATAGGCATTGGAGACATCATTCGGCATGATCGAAACGTCCTCCGCGCGTGACGGCAAAGAAAATGGCTGTCACGGCCATGAGTGCGACGACCAGGATCGACGACATTGCAGCCGCATAACCGAAGGCACCGAAGGAAAAGGCCTGCTGATAGATGTAGACAATCAGCACCGCCGTCGAATTGGCCGGACCGCCCTTGGTCATGACATAGATGATGTCGAAGGCCTGGGCACCGGCAACGGCCGCGACCATCGACACCATGAGAACGAAGAAACTCGTCGGCTTCAAGAGCGGCAGTGTGATGTAGCGGAAGCGCTTGACCGGGCCGGCGCCATCGATCATCGCCGCCTCATAATACTCCTTCGGTATGTCCTGCAGGCCACCCAGGAAGATCAGCATATAGAAGCCCATCAGGAACCAGACGCTGACAAGCACGACGGTGATCAATGCGAAATTCGGATCGCCGAGAAATGAAATTGCGGTAAGACCGAGGTTCGCCATGGTTTGACCAACGACGCCGATCTTGTCGATCACCATGAATTGCCAGACAAGGGCCACGACCACCAGGCTCACCATGTTTGGCGCGAAGAACATCGACCGCATGACGGCATTGAAACGATTGGTCTGCTGCACGAGAAGCGCCAGCCCCAGACCGGTCACGTAAAGCGAGGGCACGAGCATGACGGCATAAAGCGCCGTCACCCTCGCTCCCTTCCAGAACAGGGGGTCATGCCACATGCGGATATAGTTCTTGGCGCCGACGAAATTGTATCCGCCGAAACCATTGACTTCATAGACGCTCAAGGCGAGCGACAGAAGCATCGGCACGCCGAGGAACAGAAAGAGGCCGAGCGCGTCGGGCAATACGAAGAGGTAGCCCGCAACCCATTCGCGATGCCGGGCGGAAAGGCCTTTGCGCCTGCCATTCGCATGGCTTGTCGTCGCATCTGCAATTGTCGTCATGATCTCGTCCCGAAAAGAGAGACGGCCGCTTAGGCTGGCTGCCCAGCGGCCGGCGTTTCTTAGAGGATCGGCGCGCCGCTATAGGAACCAAGGAACGCGTCGAGCTGCTGCGAGGCCGAGGTTGCCGTCGCCTGGGGATCGGCGCCGCCGAGCTGCGTCTGCTGGATCGCATCGGAGATGATCTTGTAGACCTCCGGCGGCACGCGCGGTTCGGCGCGGGCGCCCGGATAGACATCGGAGGCGAATTTGCCGATCATGCCGGTCTTGAAAGCATCGCCGCCGGCAGCAAGCGCGCTTTCGCGCGGCGGCATGTCTGACTTGCCCTTTGTGCACCAGTCGGCGACGCGCTGAACGGAGTCTTTTTCCTTGGAGGCCAGCGCCCAGGCACAGAACTGAGCCGCCGCATCCGGATTCTTGCTCTTGGCATTGGCGACGAAGGCCCAGCCGCCGCCGACGGTTACATATTTGCCGTTTGGCGGTGTCGGCAGGCGGAAGACACCATATTTGAAATCCTTCGCATTGCTCTGCAATTGCGAGATTCCCCAGATGCCGACATTCTGGATGGCACAGTAACCCGATGCGAGATTGGCGACCGTGTCGTTCGCGCCGCTGCCCATGACCTGGCGGGGTGCCACCCCGGAATTGACGGCATCCTGCCAGAACTTCAGAGCCTGTACCGTGGCGGGAGAATCGAAGGCGCTCTTGCCGTCCTTGCCCTGGAATTCGCCGCCTCCCTGCCAGAGGAAAGGATACCAGGTGAAGTTCTGATAGTAGCCCGGCTGGGTCTCGAACAACATGCCGAAGCGTTTCGGCGTCGTCAGCTTCTTGGCAAGCTCAAGCAGGTCGTCCCACGTTTTCGGAATATCGTTCTCGTTCAGCTTCGCCTCTTCGAAAGCCTTGACCGAATAGTACATCGCCATCGGCTCGACTTCCATCGGAATGCCGTAGATCTTGCCGTCGACCATGCGGTTGGCGATCACGCTCTCCGGAAAATCCTCCTTGGCATCGATATGGGGCGTCAGGTCCTGCAGGACGCCACCATTGTAATAGCGCAGGAAATCGCCCGGCGAGATCAGGAAGATGTCCGGCCCCTCGCCGGAGGCGAATGCGGTCGCGAGCTTCGGTCCGTTGATATATTCCGCGTTCGGCACATATTCGAGTTCAACCTTTTGCGGATGGCTGTCGTTCCAGGCCGCGACCGCCTTCTCGAACCAGTCGATCTGGCTCTGGACCGGACCGCCCGGCGCATAGAACTGCCAGAACTTCAACGGCGCGCTTTGCGCACGGACGGCCATGCGCGATATGTAGGGAAAACCGCTCAACCCGGCAGCCGCGCCGGCGGCGAAGATCGCGCCGCTCTTGAGCACGCCGCGACGGGTTGCGGGGGTGATGAACTTATCCTTACCAGTCATGACTTCCTCCCATTTAGCGTTACCGCCACCACTCTCCTCCCGGGTGACAGAGCCTCAATTCATGCGGTATCGAAGGCGTGTAGATTGCAGGGGATCACGTCCGAACGCGCAGGTCCGGCATAAGCTCCCGAAAGCCTTTCCAGCAGCATCTCGGTTGCGCGATGAGCAAGCAGCGACGGCGTGTTGCCGACCCTTGTGATCCGCGGCCTGACATATTCGAGCTGCGGCTGGTCGCCGAAGACGGCGATGCCGATATCCTTCGGCACGCTGATGCCGCGATCGAAGAAGGCGGCGAGCGCTCCGGCAGCCATCAGGTAGTTTCCGAAGAAGATCACTGAGGGCAGGTTGTCGCCATAGTTCGCTAGGAGCCAATCGACTGCCTCTTGCCCTGACGGGCCAAGATAACTTCCTTCCCGCCGCAGTTCGGCAATCGGCTCGACGCCGTTGTCACGCAGGCCCTGTTCGAAACCGGCAGCGCGCGCCATGGCTTCGGCGAAGAAGGAGGGGCCGGTCAGATGCGCAATCCGGCGATGGCCCTTCTGGGCCAGATAGCTTCCCATCTGATGGCCGCCGCCGAAATCGTCGATCTTGACACTGTCGACCGCCCGGTTCGGCAGGTCGCCGATAAACACTGTGGGAAGATCGATTTCGAGCAGCGCGTCATGCATGCCATGGAGCGCGAAATCGCCGACGATGAGGCCATCGATACGCCGGCTGCGGATCTGGCGGAGGTAGTGCTTGCCATGCTCCTGTGAATGGCCGCCGGGAACATCGGTATTGAAGATCAGGAGATCGATCCCGATCGCCTCGAGATCCGACTGCGCCGCCTGCACCATTTCCGGATAGAAGGGGTTGCGGATATCCGGGATCAGCATGGCAACGAGATTGGTACGGCCGGTCCGGAGGCTTTGGGCGAGCGGGTTCGGCACATAACCAAGCTCCGCGATCGCTTCCTGAACGCGCTTGCGCAAGTCCGCCGAAACGCGATCGGCATGATTTAGCACATGCGACACAGTGGTCGGCGACACTCCGGCACGCTTGGCAACTTTGGCGATTGTGGTCATGGGAGTAGGTTACGGCATTGTAAATCGATTTGCAAATGCTTTTGCAAATCGATTTACAACATATCCGTCCGGCAATATTAGCACATATTCCCGCGCTCGGACGCCACCCACCCTTGCCGTATCGACCGGCTGAACCAAATAGAGATTGCCGCTCGTCCTTCGGCTGCAGGCGGCGAAAGTCACCACCCGATCGCATCAGGCAATGAACCAATCTGCCATCAGCAAAGCGAACAAGGCGCTCTATACACGGATCATCGCCGGTATCGGCGGGCTTCTGGCGGGCGCACTGTCGCTCGGGCTGTCGATCTACGAAACCCGCACGGGAACAGAGGTGGCGCAGGTGCCACCCGGCAAACCCGTCGACGCGGGCCAATGGATGGTTATTCTCAATTCCGGCAGCGTCGCGACCGAAACGCCGGATGGCCGACACCTTCCCGATGGCAAGAAAGCGCTGACACTCGATCTAACCCTTGAGAACATGACAGCGGAAAGCTCGAACTTGTATCGGGATACGCTGAAGCTCGAAAATCTTGCTAACCCCCCGGCCCCACAATTCTATCTTGTCCGGGACAATGATTTGCTTTGGGACCTTCAGCCAATGATGCCGGAAAAGGTCAAGGTCGTCTGGCAATTGCCTGCGACGCAGACGCTTCCCAAGGTGCTGAATGTCGCGATCGTGGGAACCACTTACAAGCCGAAGGACAATCTCTATGCCGCGCCGGGCTGGTTCAACCCGAACGACGTGGCGCGCGTCGGCTTGCCGCTTTCGGTGGGACAAGGAGCAAATCCTTGATACGCCTTTTACTTTCCTTATTGCTCGTCGGCATGACCGCTCTGCTCTTGGCGTTCCTGCAATCGACGACACCGAGCTATGCCGTCCTGACCGGCCCCATCGAAACGTCAGGACCACAGAAGGACACCGTGTCGAGCAAGACGTTCAGCGTCAAGGTCGCCAAGCTCCTGCGCGCGAAGACGATCGCGTTTACCTCTTATGGCAAGCCTGTCGAGCGGCAGACCGAAGGCGCCTGGCTGATCGTCAGTGTCGAACTGCAGTCGAAATATGATACCATGACCATCCAGGCCGCAGCGATCGAAGGAGCTTCCGGCCGCTCCTACCGGCAGACTCATCGTGCCGATGGTGCCCCCCGCCTTTTGCCATCCAAGGATTTGCAGCCGGGCCTGCCGACGACGGGCATCTTCATCTTCGAGCTGCCGGAAGACGAAACGAGCAATATGGCGCTGGTGCTTTCCAGGCAGCCGTCCCCTCAGCTGGATTCGGAAATTCGCGTCAAGCTCGACGGCGAAACCGTCGAAACGCGCGACCGCGTGGAGATCGGCAATAATGGCGTCTAGACGGGAGAGACGGCTGTGGTTGGCATCCCTGCTTAGCCTGCCCTTCCTGCTGGCTGGCAATTACGCCATCAACGCATGGCGCAACGCCGAGGATTACATCAAGCGAAACGAGCTGCGCGTAAGCGACAATGTCGGCGGACAGACCTATGCCAAGGCCTCCTGGACGCTCAACCAGGCAAGGGTAATCGGCGATGGGCGTGACGGAAAAATTGCCTTCCCCGGCCAGATGCGCCTGGTGGTCGTAAGGCTGGCCGCGAGAGCCGAAGACGATATCGGGCAGTCCTGGGCTCAATGCAGCCTGACCCTGACCGATCCGATGGGGCGCCGCTGGCAGCCCCTCAATTTCATTCTCTCCAAAGATCTCAGCCGCGACCTCGATCCAAAGGCGACCCCCATCAATGGCTGCGATACCATATCGCGCCAGCCGCCTGCCAAAAGCGCAAATACGCTCATAGAGGAAAAATTCGTCGTGCCGGGCGACGCAATCTCCTCTTTGTCGGCGCAGCTGAGCTTCGCTTCGACGAGGCCGGACGCCATATCCTTCCCGCTGCGGCTGAATTAAAGCAGAGCCATGAGAAGCTGAACCGCTCCGCGTTTCAGCTTCCGCCGCGGCGCCACTCCCGCCCCTGCGCGAAGCCGATTTCCAGAGCTGCGGCAAGCAGGCAAATCTTGATCGGCATGATGAGGACGCCGTCGCCCGGCGCACTGGGACTGCCGAAGACGAGCGAAATGGCCTGCGCAATCATCTGCCACAAGGGCAGATCGTGCGGACCGATGAGCCTGGAGACGCCGTACCAGGCCCAGGCCGAGCCCCAATCCAGCAGCCGGTATAGCAGAATGACCGATAGCATCAGCCCGAGACCGGAACCGAGGGTCAGGCCAACGCCCTCGGCCAATGCGCGATAGCGTTTTGCCGTGCCTGCGATGAAATGCGAAATGAAATCACGGATCGCCTTTGGCAGCGACTGCCAGCGCGAAACCGCACGCGCCAACCGGCCTTCCGTCAGCGGGCGCTCGCCATTGATGTCGTAGCCATAGACCAAGGCGGCAAGGGTCAGCCAGACGACGGGATAAAGAGCATAGAAGAAGAGACCGAGTATTTGCCTGGAAAAGGAAAACGAGGCGTCCTCCGCCGTCGGCGGAAAGATGATGGCTGCTGCGGCATCGCCGACCGGGTTCAGAAAGCCGAAAAAATGCCCGATCGTTTCGGGAAGCTTGGCGACCCAGGAACGGATGTCGCCTTCCCAGGTCGAAATGACAAAGAGACCGATGAAGGCCCAATTCGCCTCGCACACAACGATGATAACAGCCCAGATCGGCGCTTTCGAACGCGCATGCATGAATTTGGCGAAGCGCCTGACTGCCCAGGCGATAGCAACCGACACGAGGAGCCAGGCACTGCTGCCGAATTTCAGAGGATTATAACTTTCTCCGAACAGCATCAGGTCGAGCGATAGCCTGGAATACTCCCTCACCGTATCGCCGAGAAAGCCCCAGGCGGCGTAGTAGGCGAAGAATGGCACGAGCGTCAGCGCGAGTATCGACGTGAAGCCAGGCGCCGCGGCGCCATCGCCAGTATCGGTTTCCGGCCAGGCAGCCGCAACGCGCGAAGCGGCGTCAAGCGACGGTAGCCCAGGTCGCACGGTCTCGAACAGCGCGACGATGATGACAAGCTTCAGGAGTACGACAAGGGCCAGAGTAGAAAGCCCGGCCAGTGCATTCAGCCGGCCGATCATGACGGCAAGTTCGTTGAGAAGTGAATTTCCAATCAATCCGAGCAGCCACAGCGCCATCAGCTGCGGCCAGAAACGCCACAGCAGTTGCAGAGTGAGCGATGGCAGCCGGAACAGAAGCCGGAGCGGCGGGCGGGTATCCTGGGAGAGAACCGTCATGGCGCATATAGTAACAATCGAACCGCCAGTCGCCAAGACGCCGCTACAGGTTGCCAGGCGAACGGATCACCTGCGGTTGCTTGTGGAATCGATCAAACCTTTCGCACCTTGCGCCCGGTTCTGACGCCAGCCGGTGCGGCAACCGACGCACGTTTGACAAGCGAGCATTCGAGCTTGGTGATCTGGTAGCGGCGCTCTCTTGGCAAGACGGCCGTTTCCAGATGCTCGATCGCCCATTGGCCCATGGCCATGTGGGGCAGGATCGAGGTCGTCAAGGGCGGCACGAGATGACGGCAGATGTCCTCGTCGTCGTAGCCCATGACCGACATGTCCTCCGGAATGTGGAGGCCAGCCTCCTTCAACGCTTCGTAGCAGCCAATGGCGGTACGGTCGTTCTGACAGAAGATCGCCGTCGGACGCTCGGGAAGCGAAAGCAGTTTCATGGTGCCGGAATAGCCGGCGCTCGCCGACCAGTCGCCCTCTATGACCAACTCTGGATCGAATGGAATGTCGGCCGTCGCCAAGGCCCGGCGATAGCCGGTCAATCGATCCTGCGCCGCCTGCATCCACGGTTCGCCCGTGATCGTCGCAATGCGATGGTGACCATGCGAGATCAGATGCCGCGTCGCAGTCTGCCCACCGGCTATTTCGCTCGGAACAACGGCCGGAAAGGCATAATCGGACGTATAGCAATTCAGAAGAATGATCGGGATATTGAGATCGTAGAGATAATCCGGCACCTCCACCTCGCGCGTGAAGATCGTCATGTAAATGAGCGCCGAGATGCCGCTGTTGCTGAGCGCCTTGATCGCTCTCGGCTCCATGACGGGATCGCTCATGGTCTGTGCGACGAGCAGAACGTTTCCGGCATTCCAGCAGGCTTGACGCGCGCCTTCGATCGCGACGACCGCCTCTGGACTGGTTGCAAGCTGGTCGACGGCAAAGCCGATGACGCCATCGAGCCTTGACGGAGACAGCAACGCCGGCGGCGCGGCAAGCACCGGCGCGACATAGCCAAGCTGGCGAGCTGCCTCGATGACCCTCTCGCGGGTCTGCTGCGACAGGCGCATGCCGGGCGTATTGTTGAGGACGAAGGATACCGCGCTCTGCGAACATCCGGCCGCTTTGGCAATATCGGTCATCGTGACCCTCGTGCCGGAACGACGGCCGCTTCGCTTCGTTGCCCTGCTGTCGATGGCCGTGCGATCGCCGTTTGCAGCCGATATCTTCTTCACTGCGTCTCATCTCCCCTGAACTGAAAACGGCCTACAATCCCCACGGCCGCCTTCATGCGCTAATTTTTATTATCATCAAATGCACGATCTCGGCAACCGGTGCGGACAGGCATACAATCGCCGCCCACATCTGCAAGCGCGAGATCGCTGGCAATTGAACCGAATAGCTAGATTTTCGAGATTCCACCGCTTCGCCCACACGCAACTGTATTACTAATACTATTTACTAATTGAAATTAGTCATATACGGTCGCATGCGTGGTTGGACGTGCCGTATCTCGTTCGGCGAGAAACCCTAGGAGGGGGTTAGGACCGGCCTGCCGCGAGTTGCAACTAGATCTCGCACGCGGATCTATGGGAGGATGATCATGAAGTACCTAACACGGGGCGCTGCCGCCTTTGCGGCAGGGTTGCTGATGAGCTATGCGACGGCGACCTACGCCGCCGACAAGCCCACTCTCGCATTTGTGGTCAACGGCGCATCCGACTTCTGGAAGGCGGCCGAAGCCGGCGTCAAGAAGGCTCAGGCCGAACTGCCGGACTTCAATATGGAATTGAAATATCCTGAACAATCATCGGTCGCGATCCAGCAGCGACTGATGGAAGATCTCGTGGCGGCCGGCGTCAAGGGCATCATGGTTTCCGCCGTCGATCCCAAGACTTCGACAGAGGGGCTGAACAAGATCGGCTCGGAAACCGCGCTGTTTACCACCGATAGCGACGCACCGGATACGAACCGCGTCGCCTATATCGGCTCATCGAACATCGATGCCGGTAAACAGGCCGCCGAAATCGCCAAGAAAGCCATGCCGAACGGGGGCAAATGCATCGGCTTCGTGGGGCTTCTCGGCGCCGACAATGCCAAGGAGCGCATTCAGGGCATGAAGGACGGCCTGGCGGGCACGAAGATCGAATTGACCGACGTGCGCGGCGACGACATCGACCAGACGAGAGCGAAGAAAAATGTCGAAGACGCGCTCGTTGCAAGCCCTGACGTCACCTGCATGGTCGGCTTCTACTCCTACAACACGCCGCGCATCTATGAAGCACTGCGCGAAGCCGGCAAACTCGGCCAGATCACCGTCGTCGGTTTCGATGACGATCCGATCACGCTCGGCGGCGTCAAAGAAGGAACGATCGCTGCCACAGTCGTGCAGCAGCCCTATCTCTGGGCCTATCAGGGAATGAAGCTGATGGCCGCCTATCTGAAGGGCGACAAATCGGGCATTCCCGCTGGCAAGCTGATCATCATCCCAACGAAAATCATCGGCAAGGACGATGTCGATGCCTATGCGGCCAATCTGAAGGCCATGGCTGGCAATTGAGGCCAGCCGGCAGCGCCGGTTACGGGGACCGGCGCTGCTCGAATGCAGTTGCTCACGTCGCCGCGGCTCTCGAAGCCACATCGCACAGGCATGATATTCGTTATGAACCAGCGTTCGGATAACTTGGCATCGGCTGAAACCACAACGCCCTTTCTCAGCCTTTCGGGAATCGGCAAGACCTACCCGGGCGTGGTGGCGCTCGATAATTTCTCGATGGACGTCAGCCCCGGCGAGGTGATCGGTCTTGTCGGCGAGAACGGCGCCGGCAAATCGACGCTCATGAAAATCCTCGGCGGCGTCGTCAGGCCGGATCATGGCAGCATTTGGCTCGATGGAGCCGAGCATGGCGCCTTCACGGTCGAAAGCAGCATCGCGTCCGGGATTGCCTTTGTCCATCAAGAGCTAAACCTTTTTGAAAATCTCGATGTTGCGGCCAATATTTTCCTTGGCCGCGAACCGCTGCGCGGCGGCGCTTTGAAACTGGTCGACCGCGCCCGCCTGCGCGAGATGGTCGCCCCTCTTTTAAAGCGCGTTGGCGCCAATTTCTCGCCGGATACGCCGGTGGCGTCACTATCGCTTGCCCAGCAGCAGATGGTCGAAATCGCCAAGGCACTGTCCATCAATGCCCGTCTCGTCATCCTCGATGAGCCGACCTCGAGCCTGCCGCTTGCTGAAACGGAAAAGCTGCTGGCCGTCATATCCTCGCTGAAAGCCGAAGGGATCAGCGTCATCTTCATTTCGCATCGCCTGCATGAGGTCGAACGTGTCGCCGATCGCGTCATCGTTCTGCGCGACGGCACGCTTGTCGGCACATTGCCGAAAGACGCCATCGACCACGATCGCATGGTGAAGCTGATGATCGGGCGGGCATTGGCCGCGCGCTCCGTGGAAGCGGCCCGTCCGCCGGGCGATATCGCCCTGAAGATCGCGGCAGTTCGCACAGCCGCCTATCCGGCGCAGCCCGTCAACCTGGATATCCGTTACGGTGAAATCCTGGGCCTTGCCGGCCTCGTCGGCTCAGGCCGGACGGAACTTGCCCGCGTCCTGTTCGGGGTCGACCACAGCTATGGCGGCACCATCGCCCTCAGTGGACAGGACCTGAAATTGCGATCCGCCAGAGACGCTGTCGCCAACGGCATTTTTCTGGTGCCTGAAGATCGCAAGCTGAATGGCATCCTGCTCGACATGCCGATCTCGCAGAATATATCGTTGCCCAACCTTCCGGCCTTTGCGCGCCGCTCCATGGTGTCGCCGGAGCGGGAAAATACCATGGCCGAAACGCAGCGCAGGCAGCTCGCCATCAAGACTCCATCGGTCGCAACCCGTACCGGCACGCTTTCGGGCGGCAACCAGCAGAAGGTCGTGCTCGCCAAATGGCTGGCGATGCATCCGAAGGTGCTGATCTTCGACGAGCCCACCCGCGGGATCGATATTGGCGCGAAGAGCGAAATCTACAGCCTGATGCGCAAGCTTGCCGATGCCGGTGTGGCGATCCTAATGATCTCGAGCGACATGGAAGAAGTGATCGGGGTCTCCGACCGGATCGCGGTCATGCATGAAGGCCGGATCTCCGGCATTCTCGAAAAGGATCAGTTCAGTCAGGAAAACGTGCTTTTGCTGGCCGTCGGCAAAACGCTACACTAGAGCGGCTCATCGAATCTTGAGTCATTCTAACTCGTTGTTTTTACGCAATTTCCAACGAAAGACGCTCGGTGCTTTCCCATGGAATTGCTCTAACGGCTGCTGTCAATGGGAATTGATATCGATGAGCAAGAAAGATCTGGGCCTGCTTCTGTTGATCATCGTCGTCGGCATTGTCGTGACGATCATCAATCCGCGCTTCCTTCTGCCGATCAACCTCGCCAATACCTCGAACCTCATCGGCCTTTTCGGAATATTGTCGATCGGCCAGGCTTTCGTCATTATCACCGGCGGCATCGAACTGTCGGTAGGCTCGCTGGTCGCCCTGCTCGGCGTCCTGTTCATCGATTTCATCGCCGTTCAGAACATGCCCTGGGCAATTGCCCTGCCCTTGATCCTGATCCTCGGCGGCGTCCTGGGAGCGATCCATGGCTGGCTGATTACCCGGCTCAACCTCCAGCCTTTCGTCGTCACGCTCTGCGGCCTCCTAATCTATCGTGGTGCTGCGCGCTTCTACACTGCGGACGGGACGGCCGGCTTCGCCTTTGGCCAGAACTTTCCGACCCTCGAATTCCTGACCGCCGGCCGCTTCTATGGGGTGCCGAATACCTTCATCGCGCTCGTGATCATTGCCGCCGTTATGTGGATCGTTCTGCATCGCTCCGTCTATGGCCGCTATCTCTACGCCATCGGCAAGAATGAGGAGGCGGCAAAATATTCCGGCATCCGCACCACGAAGATGGTAACGGTCGCCTACATCATCTGCGGCGTGCTGACGGCGCTTTCCGCGATCTATTTTGCCATGTACACCCGCTCCATCTCGCCGGCGAGCCATGGGCAGTTCTATGAGCTCTACGCGATCGCCGCGGCGGTTCTTGGCGGCTTTTCGCTGCGCGGCGGTGAAGGATCGTTGATCGGCGTGGTGCTGGGCACGATCCTGCTGCAGGAATTGCAGAACCTCGTCAACCTTTTGGGTATTCCTTCCTCGCTCAACTTCGCCGTCATGGGCGGCGTCATCCTGATCGGCGTCTTGATCGACCAGCAATGGAGCGCCATCCGGGCGCAACGGCGCCTCGTCTCTGCCGCGCGCCAGGCGGAAACGCGCCAGCCTGCCGAACAACCGCAGTCATGATGGGATCGACCTGTTGCAGACGGGGCATCCGTCAGCATGCATGATGATCCCATGCGTTTCGCAGCGGCTGAGGGCGCTCTCGGAAAAGGTCGAATGGATTGCCGTGCCGCTTGCCCTGATATCGTGTGATCCAAATACCGACACGAGCATTCGCAAACGCATCAGGCACGGCATCAGCCAGTCTTCTTTCGGCTCGTAGCCCAGTTTCTCCCAACCGACTTTCGATTCCGCGGCAGTGATCGCCCGAATTAGAAAATTCCGATCCTCGGCAAATGTTGCAACGTGCCAGGGCATTTCGGCGATGTCGAATCCCACCGCTCCAAGTCCCAAGACTGCCTGATCTCGCGATGCGATCCAGGATGCAAACGCTTGCTCTGACCTCGTCTGCGCCAACGCCGACCCAGCAATGGCGAGAACTTCCATGAAAACGTCGGTCAATCCGTTCTGCATCTGAATCGCGGGCAGCTCCGGACGAGCATTGCATGTTATTCGGTTCGCCATGGCTTTGAGATGGCTCCATTTACGGCTGCGTCACCGACGTAAGAATAGGCCCTGTCCTGATCAGGTCATCCACTTGCGGTGCTCGGCGAAACGCTCTGCCAAAAGGTCGATGAACAATCGCACTTTCGTCGGCAGATGGCTACGGTTCGGATAGATCGCGCTGATCATGAATTCCACGGCGCGATAGTCGGGCATGACACGCACGAGACGGCCAGCGGCCACCTCTTCGAAGACGATGAAACTCGGCGCGAGAAAGATGCCCTGCCCGCTTGCCAGGAGAAAGCGCAGCGTCTCCGCGCTGTTGGAGACGACATTGCCGGAAATCTTGACTCCTACCTGCTTGCCATCGGCATCCTCGAAACGCCATTCGTCGCCATAGGGGTAATAGGTATATTGCAGGCAATTATGCTCCGCGAGATCGGCCGGAACCTTCGGCATCGGATGTGTGTCACGATATTCGGGCGAGCAGACGAGCATGTGCCGCCAGGGCGCAAGCTTGCGTGCGACGAGTGTCGAGTCGGACGCGGGCAGGGTTCGGATCATAAGATCGTAACCCTCCTCGACCATGTCGATCGACCGTTCTCCGACGTTGAAATCGAGCGAGATCGCGGGATATTGCGTCATGAATTCGTTGACGACGGGAAGCAGGAAGCGGACGATGGCGCCGCTGGTGTAGAGCTTCAGCGTGCCTCGCGGCGTGGTACTAAGCGCACCGGCGGCCCGATCGGCCTCCTCGAGATCGGCCAGGATCTGCAAGGAACGCTCATAATAATATTTGCCGGTTTCCGTCAAACTGATCCGGCGCGTCGTCCGGTTCAGGAGCCGCGCGCCCAAGCGGTCTTCCAACGATTGCACGTGATTGCCCACCATGGTGACGGACATGTTGAGCCGGCGGGCGGCGGCGGAAAAGCCGCCACATTCCACCACCCGGCCAAAGACTGTGAGGCTGGTCAACCGATCCATATTGCCCTCGGATTATCCACTGTGACTTGATGATCCTTCCCGATTTGAGGAGATTATCAGAAGGACGGTTTGGACGCATCTTCATCGCATCAAAATGGCCCCGGGCAAAGGGGTGGCGCATTGAAGGAAACGGACAATGGTGGAACTCCCCCGCAACGAAGCGTTCAGGAACGCGAGCCAAGCCGATGCTGCTCCGGCCAACGAGGTCGCCAGGTCTCCGGCAACCGAAGCCCCGCAGGGCGTGACCGTCGAAGCGCCTGTCGCTTCGGCCACGCCCAAGGCTGGCAGAAAGCTCATCAAGCGCGGCGTGCTGATCGCCGCGCTGCTGGCTGGCGTCGCGATCGCGGCGGATTTCGGCTACCGCTACTGGACGGTCGGACGCTTCATCGAATCCACAGACGATGCCTATGTGAAGGCCGATTACACCACGATCGCGCCGAAGGTCGCCGGCTATATCAAGGATGTGCTTGTCAACGACAATGACAAGGTCAAGGCCGGCCAGGTGCTCGCCCGCATAGACGATCGCGATTTCCAGGCCGCACTTTCCCAAGCGAAGGCGGACCTCAAGGCCGCTGACGCGGCGATTTCCAACATCGATGCGCAGATCCAGCTGCAGCAATCGCTGATCGGGCAGGCCAAGGCAACGGTCGACGCGTCGCAAGCCTCCTTGGATTATGCGATATCGGATGCCGCGCGTTCGGCTCGTCTGATCACCAATGGCGTCGGCACACAGTCGCGGGCCGAAGAGACGGCATCGGCCAGAAAGCAGGCCGCCGCCGCCGTCGAGCGCGACCAAGCCGCGCTGGTCGCCGCTCAGAACAAGGTACCGGTGCTGCAGACCCAGCGAGACCAGGCAGCCGCCCAGCGCGATCGGGCCGCCGCGGCCGTTCAGCAGGCCGAGCTCAATCTTTCCTATACCAACATTGTCGCCGCCGTCGACGGCACGGTCGGCGCCCGCTCGATTCGCGTCGGGCAGTATGTGACATCGGGAACGCAGCTGATGGCGGTGGTGCCGCTGCACTCGGTCTATGTCGTCGCGAACTTCAAGGAGACGCAGCTCACCTATGTACGTCCCGGACAGTCGGTCGAAATCAAGGTCGACAGCTTCCCGGACGTCACCATCAAGGGCCATGTCGACAGCCTCTCGCCGGCAAGCGGGCTCGAATTCTCGCTGCTGCCACCGGACAATGCGACAGGCAATTTCACCAAGATCGTCCAGCGCATACCGGTGAAGATCGTCATCGATGACGATAATCTGGCCGGGCTGCTGCGCTCCGGCATGTCGGTGGAGCCGGAAATCGACACCAAGGCCGCCCAGACATCGACGACGGATGCACAAGGATTATCCAGCCACGCTGGATGATCCTTCCCGATCTTCATCGATTATCACCTCTGTATCGTCATGAGATTATTCCGGCATGAGCCGGAAGGAGACACGTCGTGGCTACCCTTCAGATCGCCGCAAACAACAATTCAGCCGCATCCGCTCCGGTTGCCCGGGCCGCCATGAGCCCGCTGCGCATGTGGACCGCCGTCGTTGGTTCGACACTTGGCGCCTTCATGGCCGTTCTCAACATCCAGATCGTCAATGCCTCGCTTGCCGACATCCAGGGCGCGATCGGCGCCGGAACGGACGATGGCGGCTGGATCTCGACTTCCTATCTGATCGCCGAGATTGTGGTCATTCCCCTTAGCGCCTGGCTCGCCCGCGTTTTTTCGGTACGCATCTATCTGCTGACCAACGCTATCCTTTTCCTTCTCTTCTCAGTCGGCTGCGCCTTTGCCGCGAACCTCCAGCAGATGATCATTCTGCGCGCCATACAGGGCTTTTCCGGCGGCGTGCTGATCCCCATGGCCTTCACGATCATCATCACGCTGCTTCCGAAGCCCAAGCAACCGATGGGTCTTGCCCTCTTTGCTCTTTCCGCCACCTTCGCGCCGGCGATCGGCCCGACCATCGGCGGCTACCTCACGGAAAACTGGGGCTGGGAATACATATTCTATGTCAATCTCGTACCCGGCATACTGATGGTCGGCATGCTCTGGGCCTCGCTTGACCGCGCACCGATGAACCTTTCGCTGCTCGCCAAGGGCGATTGGCCCGGCATCATCACCATGGCGGTTGGCCTTGCGGCACTGCAGACCGTGCTTGAAGAAGGCAATAAGGACGACTGGTTCGGCTCGCCGTTCATCGTCCGCCTCTCCGTCATCGCCGCGGTCTCTTTGACGCTCTTTCTCGTTATCGAACTCCGCGCCGCTCATCCGCTCCTCAATCTGCGTCTGCTGGCACGCCGCAATTTCGGCTTCGGCATCGTCGCCAATTTCCTGATGGGCGTCGCCCTCTATGGTTCGGTCTTCATCCTGCCGATCTATCTGACGCGCATCCAGGGCTATAATTCCGAGCAGATCGGCATGGTGCTTGCATGGACCGGCATTCCGCAGCTCATTCTGATCCCGCTGGTGCCGCGGCTGATGAAGCGTGTCGACGCCCGGCTGCTGATCATTGTCGGCTTCGCGCTCTTTGCCGCTTCGAACTTCATGAATATCTACATGACGAGCAACTATGCCAGCGACCAGCTCTTCTGGCCGAACATCGTGCGTGCCGTCGGCCAGGCACTCGCCTTCACGCCGCTGACGGCGATCGCCACCGCCGGCATCGAGCAGGAAAATGCCGGTTCCGCTTCGGCGCTCTTCAACATGATGCGCAATCTCGGTGGCGCGGTCGGCATTGCAGCGCTGCAGACCTTTCTCACCAAGCGCGAGCAGTTCCATTCCAACATCCTCACGAATTCGGTCTCCGTATTCGAAGAGGCGACCCGTGCCCGCGTTGCCAATCTGACGAATTACTTCATGAACCATGGTGTCAGCGACCAGGCGCTTGCCACGCACAAGGCGATCGTCGCCATCGCCGCCAGCCTTCGCAAGCAGGCCAACATCATGGCTTTCAGCGACACTTTCTTCCTGCTCGGCGTCGCGCTGGTCATCGCCCTCGTCGCGAGCCTGCTTCTGAAGAAACCCGGCCACCTTTCCGGCGGTGCGGCACACTGAGGGCCGCATCTCAAAGAGGAGGAGATAGCCATGACCCTGCTGCACGACATGCCCAAGACCGCGGTCATCAATTCCAGAGCGGGCAATAGTGGCGTCAACACCGCGGCTACCCTCAGCCTGATCGAATGGCTGACGGGCGATGAATGCCACGCTCTCGACGAGGCCGGCCTCGTCGCCGGGCTCGGCCGCCGCCTGCGGGCCCTCGACCTTCCCATCGATCGATTGACGCTGCACCTGACGACCCTGCATCCCGAATTCATCGGCCGCACCTTCGCCTGGGCGCCCGGCGAGCCGGTCGAGATCCATGATCGCGAACATGGCTCGCGTCTCGCGCTTGCCAATACGCCGCTCATGAAGGCACAGGAGATGCGCGAACCGCTCGTCGTCGGTCCAGGCGAGAGTCCGCACGGGCGCTGGCAACATATCGACATATTTTCCGGCCGGGGGCTGGTGCAACTGATCGTGGCGCCGCTTTGCAACGCCGACGGACCGATCAGCTGCGCCGTCTTCGCCACGCGGCGGCCAGGCGGCTTCACATCCGGCGAGCATGATCTGTTCGAGCGCATCCTGCCGGCATTGCGCAACACGTGCGAACTCCGCGTCCTCAGACAATGCGAACTCAGCCTTCTCGACACCTATATCGGCCCGATGACGGCGAGCCGCATCCTTGCCGGACACATCCGCCGCGGGGAAATCGAATCGATGGAGGCTGCACTTCTGCTGTGCGACCTGCGCGGTTTCACCGAGCTTTCCAATCGGCTGCCTGGCGGCACGGTGCTCGGGCTCTTGAACGCTTATTTTGACAAGGTGATACCGGCGATCACCCACAAAGGCGGAGAAGTGCTGAAATTCATGGGCGATGCGGTTCTGGCATTCTTTCCGGGCGCCGATGCGACCGGAGCCTGCGATGCCGCGCTGACCGCGGCAAAGACAATCCTCGATGAAATAAGCAGCTTCGAATATGAAGGCATCCGCGTCAAGGTCGGTATCGCGCTGCACTATGGCGAGGTGAGCTACGGCAATGTCGGCTCCGGCAACCGCCTGGACTTCACCTTGATCGGCCCTGACGTCAATATCGTCAGCCGTATCCAGAGCGTCTGCAGCGAGAGCGGCGAAGCGCTCCTGATATCAAGCCCCTTCCAGCAAAAGGCTGATATCACCGATGCCATCTCGATCGGGCGGCAGCCGCTGAAGGGCTTCGCCAATGCGATGGAGCTTTTTGCGATCGCATGCTGACGCTGCCGATGAAACAAGAGAGGTGGGCCATCCATGCATTCGGTCGATCCGTCGATTGCGCGGATGGGCTTTCCTGTCCGGATTTCCCGCCAAGCATGTGTTGCATTAAATCAACAACCAGTTTTTCCGTTTCCGAATGGTTCCGGTTCAGATTTACAAACAATCTGAATGTATATAGCCCTGTCATCAGGACCTAATTAGCTTGCGATCTGGTGGGGTGTTGTTTCAGTCGCCAGCTAACGAGGCTCCATCGGGGTGGGGATAGTACCGGCGGTCTATTGCAGATGCAGTGCCTGGTTTTGCTTCCTGTTTGCGGGGAGCACTTCCAGGATAGCCTATTATGCTCGCTCCTTGGATTACGTAGGAATAATTACGACAAGGAGTTTAAAATGAACATCAAGAGCCTTCTTCTCGGCTCCGCTGCTGCGCTGGCAGCAGTATCCGGTGCTCATGCTGCTGACGCGATCGTCGCTGCTGAGCCCGAGCCGCTGGAATACGTTCGCATCTGCGACGCATATGGTGCAGGTTACTTCTTCATTCCCGGAACCGAAACCTGCCTCAAGGTTGGCGGCATGGTCCGTACCGAAGGCAAGTGGTACGATGCCTATAATGCCAACAGTCACAACGGCACTCTGTGGCATACCCGCGCTCAGCTGAGTCTCGACACCGCGACCGACACCGAATACGGCCCGCTGAAGACCAACACGGTCATCCGTTGGGATTGGCAGGAAGGCAATTCGACCTCCAGCAAGCTGCTGTTCGCCAACATCAGCCTCGGCGGCTTCCTCGTCGGTAAGGCCGACTCGCAGTATAACTACTACATCGGTTATGCCGGCGACGTCATCAACGACGACGTGATCTATGACGGCCCGTATGAACTCAACCAGTTGACCTATAGCTACGATGCCGGCAATGGCTTCACGGCTGTCGTCTCGCTCGAAGACAGCAACTCCAGCGGTTCGGGCGCTGGTTATGGCGCGAGCTGGGCAAGCGACGACAAGGCGAACCACTACGCTCCTGACGTCGTTGCCGGTGCTGGCTTCAAGTCTGGCGCATGGGGCTTCAAGGTCGTCGGCGGTTACGACTCCATCAAGTCGGAAGGCGCCATCAAGGCTCGTGTCGATGCCGACTTCGGTACCTTCTCGGCCTTCCTGATGGGCGGCTGGAACACGGACGGCGACAACCTGAACAAATACGCAGGCACCAACCTGGCTCGCTCTTCTTGCCCGGCTAACGATGCATCGAAGTGCGGCTGGGGTGACTGGGCTGTTTGGGGTGGCGTTGGCGTTCCGATCAACGAAAAGCTGAAGTGGAACCTCCAGCTCGCCTATACCGACTCCAAGATCTTTGCCGCAACCACCAACGTCAAGTGGAACCCGGTCAAGAACCTGCTCATCGAGCCGGAAGTCTCCTACACCAATTTCGATTCTGTGAACCAGGATCAGTGGGCTGGCATCTTGCGCTTCCAGCGTAGCTTCTAAGAGCGATTTCCCTGGTCCCCTGGGACCAGGGACGGGAAGCCTGATGTACCGATCCATCAGGCTTCTCCCATCGATCGGTTGACCTCCGATCAAAGCCGGAAGGATCCGATTTCCCCGGGTCCTTCTTATCTCCATGCAAGATCAACGATGTTACGTCAATCCGGCGCATAGAACCCCGCCTGGTGGGCGGCCCGATCCAGCTCCTCCCGGAAATCGGGATGGGCAAGCGCAATCATCGCCTTTGCCCGCTCCGCCACCGATTTTCCCTTAAGGTTCACCCAGCCATATTCCGTGACAACGATATGGATATCGTTGCGCGACGTCGTTACTGGACCTGTCAGCGTTGGAACGATACGCGAAAGCGTTCCTTTGGCCGCCGTCGCATGACAGGCGATGATCGAGCGGCCGCCGCGTGAGCCGTAGGCGCCTCGGACGAAATCCACCTGCCCGCCCGAGCCGCTGAACTGCCTTCCATTGACGAATTCGGAATTGCACGCGCCATTGAGATCGATCTGCAGCGTCGCATTGACCGACACCATGCGGTCATTTTGCGCGATGACGAACGGATTGTTCACATAGTCAACGGGATGCGCTTCGACATCGGGATTATCGTTCAGGAAGTCGTAAAGCGGCTTATCTCCCAGCGCAAAGGTGAAGATGGTTCGCCCGAGATGTATCTGCTTGCGGCTATTGTCGACCACGCCAGCCCTGACCAGGGCGGCAAGTCCCGATGTCATCATTTCGGTATGGATGCCCAGATGGCGGTGCTGTGAGAGACCGGCGCAAACAGCGTCAGGCAGCGCACCGATGCCCATCTGCAGGCAATCGCCATCGTTCACGAGTCCCGCGACGATGGCGCCGATCGCATCATCGACTTCCGAGCGAGGCGCGGCAGCGAGCGCCGGCAGGCTTGCGTCGTTCTCGACAAGCGCGGTGACGCTCGAGACCGGGATCATGCAATTGCCCCGCACGTAGGGCATGCTGGGATTGACTTCGAGGATCAGCCGAGCGCCGGGCTTGCGGGCGACCGCCAGGGCATAATCCGTGCTGGCGCCGAGACTGAAATTCCCGTCCTCATCCATAGGCGAGACGGTAGCGATCAACGTATCGACGCCGACATGCTCCACCAGCGAGCGCGGCACCTGGCTGAAATGGCACGGCACGATTTCGGCGGCGGGCAGCATCTCCGCCATTCGCCGCTTATCCAGGGCGCGATCCACCGCTCCATGAAAATAACTCATGGGAACGATGCGATCGCGCAGGTCGAAGTCGAGCACGCTGGAGCCGGCGACGCCTGTACAAAGCAGGTAGTAAAGCCGGACATTGTCCACCGCGCCAGCCCGCGCACGGTCGGCCAGCGCCGCAAGGATGGCAGGCGGCTGGCCGGCAGCGATCGGCATGGCGATCTTCGCGCCCGATGGTATTAAGGCAACGGCCTGATGGGCAGAGCGCACGCGTTCGCGGTATTGCGTCTGATGATTAGCGGCCATCGAGTCCTCCCCTTGAATGCCACCGTCAGCACAATTTGGCATCCACTGCGAGATCGCATAAGGCCCTCCTCCGAGGCCGCCGCGAACACCTTCGCTGCAGTAGGACGCGCTTACATAAAAGCGCCTAACCCGCTGTTTGCGCAAGACCAGAACATCATACTCACACCGGCAAAGGCGAAATCGTCCTCAACCTTCAATCGGCATTGACGCGGCAACCTCATCGGGCGCAGTCTTCGAGACTCAAGGATAAAGGGAAGGACAATATCAATTCTCCTTCCTCGGCTGCAATCAATGATGAAGCTTGTCAGGCCCTAACGTCGATCATGCCCATCATGCCGAGATCTTCATGCTCGAGGATGTGGCAATGATACATGCGCGGCCCCGGCAATTCCTGTCGCAGCAGGATGCGTACCGTCTCGCCGGCGGCGACGTTCACGGTGTCTTTCCAGGCCCGATAGGATGACTTGGTGACCGCGCCGTCCTTTTCGCGTTCGATAAGCTGGAACTGCGTCCCATGCACATGAAACGGATGGTCCATATCCGCTTGATTGACGATTTCCCAGAGCTCGACCTGTCCGACCTTCGAAACTTCATCAACGCGCGTCATATCGAAACTGGCGCCGTTGATGAGGAACTTCATCTCCATGCCTTCCATGGATTCCGTCAATACAAAGCGACGCGTGGCTGACGGTTCCGCGAGGCCATCAATGGTGCGCAGCTTCGCGGGAAGCGGCGGCGCGACAGGTGCAGCTTCCTCTGAAACACTTGCCGTCAGCAAGGTCATGCCGGCCTCATCGGGCTTGCCCGGCCCCATCCACCCACGCTCATAGTCGAGCGTGACAAGCTTTGCCGCTCCCGGTCTGTCGAAGGAGATGATGAGCTCGACGCGCTCGGCGGGCGCAAGCAGCAAATCGTCTATGCTGATGGGAGCCTCGATAAGGCCGCCATCCGTTCCGACGAGCACCATGGTGGCATTCTCGAATCTCAGCCGCAGGAATCGCGCATTTGTCGCGTTGAGGAGGCGCAGGCGACGCTTTTCCCCTTTGGCGACGGCCAGAACCGGATTTTTCTGACCATTGACCAACACATGATCGCCGACACGCCCGTTCATCAGATCGATCATGTTGCTCGCCGGCATGCTTCCATCTTCGGCGATCCGAAGATCGGTGAACATCAGCATCGTATCGCCATATTCGGCAGGGATCGGGTCATCCTTGGGTTTGACCAGAAAGATGCCTGCGAGGCCGCGATAGACCTGCGCGGCGGTAAGACCATGCGGATGGGGATGGAACCAATAGGATGCGGCGCTGCCCAGCGGAAGATCGAAAGCATAGATGCGCTCGCTGCCCGAAGCGACGGGTTCCATGGGACTGCCGTCCTGATCGGCCGGCACCGGCACCCCATGCCAATGAACCGTCGTTGGCTCATCGGGAATGCCGTTCCTGAAGCTGATCTCAATCCTGTCGCCCTCATAGGCCTCGACCACGGGATTTCCGCCGTTGTAGAGGAGCACGGGCGTATCGAGCCCTTCGGCGAAGCGAGCAAGCCCCCGCTCGGCGGTAAGCCTTGCCTTGAACAAACCGGCTTCGCCGGCCTCGTTCCTCAAGCGCGGCAACTCGCGCAGAGGCTGCCCCTCCGGCAGGACGGGCGTGTTGCCGGCCGCAGGCGTCATGTTGTGAGTGCCGTTCATGCTGCCCATGTCGTGCATCATCTGGGCCGAGGCACGTCCGGAAATCGCAAGGCCCGCCAGCCCCGCTAGAAAATTACGTCTGTACATCGATTGCTTCCTCTTGCTCACCTGGAAACGATACACCCAGAAGGCCGCTCACCAAGGTATCGCGCTCTTTGTCTCTGTGTCGAAGGCGGCTTCAAAGAGCCGTCCTCCGCCGGCTCTGCACGGTCGGCGGGCCTGCGTCGATGAAGGTCAGGAGCAGCGTGTTCAGGATCTGAACCGCTCAATTCGCGACTGCCGGATAGCCGGCCTGTTCGAGAGCCTGCTGGAGGGCCGGCTGAGAGGCAGTCGTCTCGACCTTGACGGTGCGCGCATCCGGATTGACCTCGATCCTGGCGTCGGGATCGACGGTTTGAATGGCCTTGGCGACAGATCTGGCGCAGCCGCCACAGGTCATGCTTTCAATTCTAAGCTCCATGAGAATTCTCCTTGGTTTCGATCTCACGGCGCTCAAAATGGAGTTTCCAACCATGGTAAGGTCAAGTGTCATCCGGCGAAAAAAATGCTATTGACCTTCCAATGGTTGGAAGCCTCACCTTCCCTTCACATTCAGATTCCGGAGCGTGAAAGGACCTCCCATGAATAGTTCAGTTCGGCCAATGGATTTGCCGACTGTCATATCCCTGCCCATTGAGGGCATGACTTGCGCATCCTGTGTCGGTAGCGTCGAGCGCGCCTTGAAGAACGTTCCAGGCGTCGATGCGGTATCGGTCAATCTCGCCACCGAAAAGGCGAGCATCACGGCACAGGCAGGCATCGATCAGGCAGAACTCGTTCGGGCCGTCGAAAATGTCGGCTACTCCGTCCCGGAGAATTTCACCTTTGCCACAGGTTCCGTCGAGCTTTCGATCGAGGGCATGAGTTGTGCCTCCTGCGTCGGCAGCGTCGAACGGGCTCTGAAGACCGTGCCGGGCGTGAGTGAGGCCGCCGTCAATCTTGCGACGGAGCGGGTCACGATCAAGGGGTCGGCGGACGCCGCAAGCCTTATCGCAGCGGTCGAGAACGCCGGCTACGAGGCGAAAATCATAAGCGTCGACCGAGGAGACGAAGAAGCCGAACGCGCGCAGAAGAAAGATGCCGAACGGCGAGAGCTCACCCGCGATTTCACCGTCGCCGCTATACTGACGACGCCGGTCTTTCTGCTGGAGATGGGATCGCACCTCATTCCCGGCGTCCACGGTCTGATCGCAGAGACGATCGGCATGCAACGGAGCTGGTACATCCAGCTTGCACTGACGACGCTCGTCCTCTTCGTTCCCGGCATCCGCTTCTATAAAAAGGGGTTGCCGGCGCTCCTCCGCCTTTCGCCCGACATGAACTCGCTGGTCTCCGTCGGCTCATTGGCCGCCTATGGCTATTCGCTGGTTGCGACCTTCGCGCCCGGCCTGCTGCCATCGGGCACGATCAATGTCTATTTCGAAGCGGCCGCCGTCATCGTCACGCTCATCCTGCTCGGCCGACTGCTCGAAGCCCGGGCCAAGGGGCGCACCTCCGAAGCGATCAAGCGCCTGGTGAAGCTACAGGCCAAGACGGCGCGCGTCCGGCGCGACGGCAGGGCCGTCGATCTGCCGATCGGTTCGGTCGTTTCCGGCGACATCGTCGAGCTTCGCCCCGGCGAGCGGGTTCCGATCGACGGAGAGCTGGTCGAGGGCGAGAGCTATGTCGACGAATCGATGATCACCGGCGAGCCGATCCCGGTCCTGAAAACGATCGGCAGCGAGGTTGTTGGCGGCACGGTCAACCAGAAGGGCGCCTTTGCCTTCCGCGCGACGGCCGTCGGTGGCAACACGGTGCTTTCACAGATCATCCGCATGGTCGAAGAGGCACAGGGGTCGAAGCTGCCGATCCAGGCCATGGTCGATAAAGTGACCATGTGGTTCGTACCTGCCGTGATGGTGGTGGCTGCCGTCACCTTCGCCGCCTGGCTCTATTTCGGTCCGTCACCTGCCCTCACCTTTGCGCTCATCAACGCGGTTGCCGTGCTGATCATCGCCTGCCCTTGCGCCATGGGACTTGCCACTCCGACATCGATCATGGTCGGCACGGGCCGCGGCGCTGAACTGGGCGTGCTCTTCCGCAAGGGTGAAGCCTTGCAGCTGCTCAAGGACGCAAGCGTTGTCGCCATCGACAAGACGGGCACGCTGACGGAAGGCAAGCCGGCACTGACCGATCTGGAACTGGCAGCAGGCTTTGACCGTTCTCACGTGCTGCGCCTGGTGGCGGCGGTCGAGGCAAAATCCGAGCATCCGATTGCCCGCGCGATCGTCGAGGCAGCCGCTTCCGAAGATCTGGCATTGCCAAGCGTGTCGGATTTCGAATCGGTGACGGGCTTCGGCGTGAGCGCCAAGGCCGATGACAAGCGCATCCAGATCGGTGCGGACCGCTACATGGCCGAGCTTGGGCTTGACGTCGCAATCTTCTCTAAAGCCGCCGAGCGCCTCGGCAACGAGGGCAAGTCCCCGCTTTATGCGGCGATCGACGGCAAGCTCGCCGCAATCATTGCGGTCGCCGATCCGATCAAGGCGACGACACCGGCAGCGATCAAGGCGATGCACGATCTTGGCCTGAAAGTGGCGATGGTCACCGGCGACAATGCCCGCGCGGCGAAGGCCATTGCCGCACGGCTCGGGATCGACGAAGTCGTGGCCGAAGTGCTGCCGCACGGCAAGATCGAGGCGGTGCGCCGCCTCAAGCGCCAGCACGGCAAGGTGGCTTTCGTCGGTGATGGCATCAACGACGCACCGGCTCTGGCCGAGGCCGATGTCGGCCTTGCCATCGGCACGGGCACCGATATCGCCATCGAAGCGGCCGATGTCATCCTGATGTCGGGAAGTCTGCAGGGTGTGCCGAATGCCATCGCCCTGTCCAAGGCAACGATCGGCAACATCAGGCAGAACCTGTTCTGGGCCTTCGCCTATAATACGGCGCTGATCCCGGTCGCCGCCGGCGCGCTCTATCCGGCCTTCGGCATCCTGCTCTCGCCGGTCTTCGCTGCCGGGGCCATGGCATTGTCGAGCGTCTTCGTGCTCGGCAATGCGCTGCGGCTGCGCCGCTTTAGGGTCATCAACTAAAAATCGAATGCAGCTGGCCCGAAGGGGCCGGCTGTCTTGTGTAGGAGAATATTCATGAATATCGGACAGGCAGCAAAGGCATCGGGCGTTTCGGCCAAGATGATCCGCTATTACGAAGAAACCGGCCTCATTCCAGCGGCCGGCAGAACGGCATCGGGCTATCGCGACTATTCGGACACCGACGTGCATATGCTGCGTTTCATCCGCCGGGCGCGCGATCTCGGCTTTGCTGTTGCGGAAATCAGCGAGCTTTTGGAACTCTGGCGCGACGAAAGCCGCCAGAGCGTGGAGGTCAAGCGCCTGGCTCAGGGCCATATCGAAGCGTTGAAAAAAAAGATCGCCGACCTGCAGGACATGGAGCACACACTCACCATGCTCGTTAATTCCTGCCAGGGCGACCATCGTCCGCATTGCCCGATCCTGCAGCGCCTCGAGACTGATCAGGAAGACGAAAATCTGTCGATCCGGCCTCGACGCGGCGCGATATCGCGTCCCCTACAGTGATCCCTGCCCGCCGACGTCTCGGTGGCGGATTGCCGACACAGAGCATGGTCGGGATTAAATCCCTACCAAGGCCATTCAGGCTTCCCTATCCAGAAATTGCCGGAGGCGCGGCACGACGAAATCGAGGAAGACGCGCACGCGCTGCGGCATGCGCGCGCCACCAAGAAAGACTGCGTGAATCTGCTCCTCGTCCGGCTCGACAACATCGGCGAGCACCTCGATGAGACGGCCGGCCGCAATGTCGGCGCGGACGTGATAATCACCCATGCGGGCAAGCCCAACGCCTGCCAGCGCCATGCGCCGCACGGTTTCGCCATTGTTGGCGAGCAGCGAACTCGTCATGGCGCGATCGACGATGCGGCCGCTTTCCCTTACCGGCCAGACGGGTGTAAGACGGCGGAAATTGAACCCCAGGCAATTGTGCCGCGACAGATCTTCGACGGTCAGCGGTGTTCCATGGCGATCGAGATAGCTGGACGCGGCGACGATCTTGCGGCGGGCAATGCCGATGCGGCGCGCGATCATGCCTGAAGCCGGCAAGGCTCCAACCCGAAAAGCAACGTCGGTACGGTCGAGATAAAGATCGACGATTTCATCGGACAGCGAGAGATCGACGACGACATTGGGGTAGGTCCGCCAAAATTCCGGTAAGAGCGGTTCAAGCCCGAGCACGCCCAAGGCAACGGAAATGTTGACCCGTACAGTGCCGCCCGTCGTCGTCGCCCCCTGCGCCAACTCCTGCTCCACCTCGTCGAGATCATGCAGGAGGGCCTGGCTGCGCTCATAGTAGATCCGGCCCTCCAAGGTCAGCGATAGCCGTCGTGTCGAACGTTCGACAAGCCGCACGCCGAGCCTGGATTCGATGCGCGAGATCAGCTTGCTGACGGTGGACGGCGTCATGCGCAGCAGGCGGGCCGCTTCGGAAAAGCTGCCTGCTTCCACCACGCGAAGAAATACCTGCATCTCGCCGACGCGATTGTCCATGGAGCACCCATTTTTGATTTAATTTCACAAATAATGTGAAAAGCTACCCAATTATCAAGTGCGTATGCTCTCTCTATTTCATAGGCCGAAGAGATTGCGCCTTCAAATCCGGCGCGTCACCCATTCAGGGCGGCCAAAGCCGCCGAGGTATTCAAAAAGGAGTTTTCGATGCTCACCGTTACCGCCCAGGGCGCTGCAATTCCCGCGCTCGGCTTCGGCGTCTTCCGCATGTCGGACGCGGAAGTGGAACGCGTCATCCCGGCCGCACTGGAGGCCGGTTTCCGTCATTTCGACACCGCACAGATCTACCAGAACGAGGAAGCGCTTGGACAGGCCCTCCAGGCCGCCGGCGCGCGACGGGACGAACTGTTCCTGACCACCAAGGTCTGGGTCGACAATTACAGCAACGAGAAGTTCGCAGCTTCGGTCGACGAAAGCCTCGACAGGCTGAAGACTGACCGCGTCGATCTTCTCCTTCTGCATTGGCCGGGCGACAAGGTTCCGATCGCGGAGCAGATCGAAATGCTGAATGCCGTCCAGGCCGCCGGCAAGACCCGCTTTGTTGGCGTCAGCAACCAGAATATCGCGCAGATGCGGGAATCGGTCAGACTTTCCAGCACGCCGATCGTGACCAATCAGGTCGAGATCCATCCCTATCTGCCCCAGCACGCGCTCGTCGCAGCCGCAAGGGCAAGCGGTCTTGCGATCACCGCCTACTACGGCATGGCCGACGGCGCTGTACCGAAGGATCCGGCGATGCAGCGGATCGGCGCCAGATACGGCAAGAGCGCCGCGCAGGTCGGTCTTCGCTGGCTGATCCAGCAGGGCCACATCGCGTTGTCCAAGACGGCCAATCCCGAGCGCGTCAAAGAGAACATCGCGATTTTCGACTTCAATCTCGATGAGGCGGATATCGCCGCCATCGCCGCTCTCGCCCGCCCGGATGGCCGCATCGTCAGCCCTCCAGGCCTCGCCCCCCAATGGGACACCTAAGGAGTTTCAACATGGACGCCAAGATTTCGACGGCCCAAAAGGCTCAAACATCCACTCACGCCCGATGGGCGCTTCTCGCGCTTGCGATCGGCGCCTTCGGCATCGGCACGACCGAGTTTTCGCCGATGGGCCTTCTTCCGGTCATCGCCAAGGGGGTGGACGTTTCGATCCCGACGGCAGGCCTCCTCATCAGTGCCTATGCGATCGGCGTCATGGTCGGTGCCCCCTTCATGACGCTCGCCTTCAGCCGCTTCGGCAAGCGCACGGCGCTGATGCTGCTGATGAGCATCTTTACGATCGGCAATCTCATGTCGGCGATGGCGCCGGGCTACTTCACGCTGCTGCTTGCCCGGCTCGTCACCAGCCTTAACCATGGCGCCTTCTTTGGTCTGGGTGCCGTCGTGGCGGCAAGCGTCGTGCCGAAGGAAAAGCAGGCAAGCGCCGTTGCCGCTATGTTCATGGGGCTGACGATCGCCAATATCGGCGGCGTGCCGGCCGCAACCTGGGTTGGTCAGCAGATCGGCTGGCGCATGGCTTTCGCAGGAACGGCGCTGATCGGTATTGCCGCCATCGCAGCGCTTTGGGTCGCTCTTCCGAAAGGCGAGCGCGGTGCGATGCCTGATGTCAGGCGGGAATTGGCCGTGCTCACCCATCCCACCGTGCTCATTGCCATGGCAACCACCGTCATGGGTGCAGGCGCCATGTTTTCGCTATATACCTATGTCGCTCCGGCTCTCACCGAACTCACCGGCGCATCCAATAGCTTCGTGACCCTTGGACTGGTCCTGATCGGCATTGGCTTCACGATCGGCAACTGGATTGGCGGTCGACTGGCCGACTGGTCGCTCGACGGCGCGACCAAGATCTTCCTGGCCTTGCTCGCCGCCATCATGTTCGTGCTGCCATTGGCGATGATCACCCATGCAGGAGCCGCCATCGGCCTGCTTCTCTGGGGCGGAGCAGCATTTGCCATCGTTCCGCCCGTGCAGATGCGCGTCATGGAAGCAGCGGCAGAAGCGCCGGGCCTTGCCTCCTCCATCAATGTCGGAGCCTTCAATCTCGGCAATGCCCTTGGGGCCGCAACGGGTGCCGCCGTCATCAGCCTTGGTTTCGGCTATGCAGCAGTCTCGATCGCCGGAGGCCTGCTGGCCGTCGCCGGCCTGGCGCTGGTGTTGATCGGCACGCGCAAGCCGTCGTCGCTGCCGGCAAATTGTGGCGCGTGATCAATCCGCTGGCCACCGTATCAGGCGTCAAAATTTCTCGATGCCCTGCCCGCTAAAATCAAGCCGTCTACGGTCTTTTGCCGCAGACGGCTTCAACTCAGTTTAAGCAGCCTTGCTCAGGGTAGTTTAATTTCGAGCGTAATCATATAGTTGCTATAGTTCGGAGGAGCCGGCGGCGGGTTAGGGTTGGTGGCTGAAAAGATCGAATAGTCGGTTATGCGCGGAGGCGTAGATGGCGGCTTCACGTCCGGCCTCCAGGAGGCCTTGATCGTTATCTTGTCCGTAGCGCGATAAGAAAGATTGAGCTCGCGGTTCCTGCTTGTGCCATCCCGGGAATGCTTGCCCTCCAAGGACCATTTGTCCCATGATGCTTTCAGGCTCTCCGCTGTCTGGGTGCCTTTGCGTTCATAGCTGCCACTCAGGGACGAATTGTTACCCTTGGTCGACAGCTCGTAGAGTTGATCCTGAACCTTACCGTTGAAATCAGTCGTGATCGTGGCGCTGCCTTCGGTCTTACCATCCGACGACCGTGCCTTGACGTCGAAGATGATCGTCTTGTTGCCGACATAGACACCGACGTTCGGATTGAGCCCATTCGTCTTGAAGCCGATGTCGCTCTTCGCCTTTGAATCGAGAACGATGGGACGCTCGGGCGACTGGAAATATTTTCCAAGCAAATCCTGCTGCGGTTTGGTCGGCGCAACTGGCTTGCCCATGGGATCGAAGGCACCCATGACCGTGCAGCGCTGTCCGCTCACCCAGCTGTTGACGGCAAAGATCAGATGTCCGTCATCACCAATTGCGGCTACGCCCTGATGCAGGCTGTTCCTCAGGTTATAGCGACCGCAGCAGGATAGGGCGTTGTCGCTTGCCGCTTCGAAGGACCGGCCGGAAAAAACGACGCCGGACGGCAGTCCCGATTCTGCACCGCTGCCTAGAATCGGGCAACTAGAGAGCGGTATCAGCCTGTAGCTGTTCAAATCCGTTTGCGGCGTCTGGCCCGTCGGCCTCGTGAGCGGTGCTAATCCCATATCTGATCTGCCGTTTCCTGATCCGTTGACGAAGGATGAAAAATGGAGCGCGATGCGATTTATGCGTGTCCTGCCCGGCTGAGTTAGGTCGGCAAATTAATTTTTCCAGTCGCATGTTCTGTTTCTGATCGGCTTGGCCGCACTTGCCGAATTTGCCCACACTCCTAATTTGTCTGATGAATTAAGAGCCTTCGCATTGCCAGCGCAGGTTGCTTTCGGATAGACCCTTTCCATCTCACGTGTTCAGATTCTCCGGAGCATCGAAATGCGTCTTGAACCGCAGCAGCGAATTTATGTCTGCTTCTTCCTCTTTGCAGTTTCGATGGGCGCGATGCTGTCGCGCCTTCCCGATTTGCAGGATGCCTTGCAGATCGACAAATCCGAGCTCGGCCTGACATTGATCGGCGCGGCCATCGGTGCGCTGATATCGCTCACCTTCGCCTCCCCTATCGTTGCGCGCCTCGGCGCGCGCAAGACGGCATTCATCACCGTGCTCGGGACCTCCGCATCCCTTGCGCTCGTGCCCTGGATGGGCGTTGCTCCCCTGGTCTTTGCCGTTCTGCTTTGCGAGGGCCTGCTGGCCGGTGCGCTGGAAATCAACCTTAACGTCGAAATCGATCGCATCGAGGCGCAGCTCGGCCGGGGGGTGATGAACCGCGCCCATGGTTTCTGGAGCCTCGGCTTTTTCGTCACTGCGCTCGTATCGTCAGCGATACGCCAGGCCGGCATTTCAATGCAGCTGCACCTCGCCCTGACCTTCACCTTCGTCCTGATCGTGGGGTCGTTGACGATCGCCGGCATGCGCAATGCGCCGGCCCGCCCGATGCAGGATCACCCGGAAGCCGGGCATATCGCGCTGCCGACAGTCGGTCTACTGCCTCTCTGTGTGATTGGCATCGCGGCATTCCTCGTCGAAGGCGCGGGCATCGACTGGTCGGCGATCTACATGCGCGATGTCTTTCACGTCGAGCCCTTCATCGGCGGTCTCGGACTGACGCTCTTTACCTTCTTCATGGCGCTGGCCAGGCTCTTTGCCGACCGGTTCGTCGATCGCTTCGGCTCCCGCTCCGTTGCACTCTCGCTGCTGCTTCTTTCAACCGCCGGTCTCTGCGCCGTCTGGCTGGCACCACACCCCAATGTGGCGCTGCTGGGCTTTGCCTTCATGGGCGCCGGCTGCAGCGCGGTCTATCCGCTTGCCGTTTCGGCAGCCGCCCAGCGCACCGATCGTCCCGCCCATGTCAATGTTGCAGCGCTTGGACAAATGTCCTTCGTCGTCTTCTTCCTGGCTCCGCCGCTGCTTGGATTCGTTGCCGAACATGCGGGAATTCGCACAGCCTACCTTGTCTGCATCCCGGTCATTCTCGCCGCCTTGATGGGTATCGGGTCGCTTTCGGCCCGCCGCAGCGCCTTCGCGTAAGGACTCTGCGATCCGGCAAAAGTCTCCTGCATTAAATTCGCCGGGATCCCTTATTCGTTGTGAGGGGGAATGCTGTACGCTTCCCCCTCTTCCGCAGTCGAGCGTGGGGCATCGCTCGCCTGCAGTGCTTTCACCGAGTCAGAAGCCTCGGCTCGCTTAACGCAGCGAGCGGAATGCCGCCCTGACTTCGTTGGTGAAAATCGCCGGCTGCTCCCAGGCAGCAAAATGCCCGCCGTTCTCGGTTTTGTTGAAGTAGATCAGATTGCCGAAGGCACGCTCCGTCCACGACTTGGGTGCCTGATAGATTTCTCCCGGAAAGACACTAACCGCGACCGGCACGGAAGGGATCCTTTCGAGAGCGTTGAAATTGTTGGTGTGGTCTTCCCAATAGATCTGGGCTGCCGAGGTACCGGTCTCCGTGAACCAATAGAGAGAAATGTCATCCAACATCTCGTCCCGAGTGAGAACCTTTTCCGGCTGCTTGTTGCTATACGTCCACTCGGCAAACTTGTCGTACATCCACGCGGCCATTCCGATCGGTGAATCGACGAGCGAGTAACCGATCGTCTGCGGACGCGTAACCATCATTTGCGCGTAGGCAGCGCTGTCTCGGTAGAAAATCGCGAGCTTGTCGAAGCAAGCCCGTTCGTCCGCAGTGAGACCTGCGGGCGCCGGGGCACCTGCAGCCAAAATCGGCACGATTTCTTTTGGAACGATCGCAGGCATGTTGAGATGAATGCCCAGCAATCCCGGCACCTTTTGATGCGCCATGCGCTCGGAGATGACCGAGCCGCAATCACCACCTTGCGAGACGAACTTCTCATATCCGAGCCGATTCATCAGCGTGCCCCAAGCACGGCCGATGTGATCGGAGCCCCATCCACGGACGCTGGGTTTGCCGGAGAAGCCGAAACCGGGGATCGATGGCACCACGAGATGAAAGGCGTCTTCGGCCTTGCCGCCATGAGCGGTGGGATTCGTCAAGGGATCGATGACCTTGAGCATCTCCAGGATCGAACCCGGCCAGCCGTGGGTCATGATCAGCGGCATTGCGTTTTCATGCGGGGAGCGCACGTGAATGAAGTGAATATCCAGCCCATCGATTTCGGTCATGAACATCGGCAGAGAATTGAGCTTCTGTTCTACCTTTCGCCAATCATAGCCGTCGGCCCAATATCCAACGAGATCGCGCAGGCGTTCGAGTTGCACGCCCTGGGAGTCATCAGCGACATTTTCCTTGAGCGGCCAGCGTGCCGTCGCAAGCCTGTGCTTCAACTCGGCAATCGCGCTGTCGGGAATATGGACCTTGAACGGCTTCACACCGTCGGGCAAGGTGTCCGATGCGGCAAAGGACATGGCAGGCTTCAAGAGCGAGGCCGCTCCAGCGACAGCGGCCGCAGTCACAAAGGCGCGTCTATTCATTGAGAAGGATAAGGGCGACATCAGAATCTCCAAATGTTTGGGAGGTTTGTTGAATGCCGCGAAGTTTTGCTTTCGGCGTGTATCCCGGTTGTGTCCTCAACCCAGCCAAATTGTATCCTTCCGTGTCCGGATCGACCGAGGCTACAATGGAATACAGAACTCTGCGCCTTGACTTTGCCAGCGGCAAAATGCACGCCAGAATTCCGGAACTGTCCAGTTAGCTGGAGAAGAAGAATTTTGGGACCTCTCCTGAGGCAGCACATAGAGATTGCGCGGGCTTGTGAAAGTCGTCTTCCATGATGATGGAAGCAGCTCGATGCCCTTGCTCGGAGCAACGCTCGCCCATCGGTGAAATAGGGGTGGCTATCCCGATGGGAGGAGAAATCGTGGATAGCCGGCCGGCCGCGATATGATGAGACAAGGCCGGCAAATTTCACTTAATCGCGTTGCAGCGCCTTACGGCGCATAGCGCGTAAAGACGTAGTCGTGATCCCTGACGTTGCCGACATGGCAGCTGAGACAGGTTTCATGTTGAGCAATATCAACCGGCTTGCCATCGACGAACCGCCCGAAACCCCAGCCGTGGCTATCGGTATATTTCTTGGAATCCTTCACCATGACCTGCACCGTCGTCGGCGCTCCCGGCACCGTTGCCGGTGCGAACTCCGTCGATTGCTTGCGCTTATAGGCCAGCTTGACGAGGATGGACCCATCCGGAAAAGGCAGCGTGCCTTTTTTGTAAGCGTCAACGGCGATATCGTTGCCGAGCACGGCGCGAAGTTCGTCGAGCGGCGGAGCCTCCTGCGCAGGCGCAATGAATTTCCAGTCCCTGTAGCCTTCCGGGATGGTCACGCCGTAGATCGGCGAGGCATTTTCTGGCGGCGTGGCGGAGCCTGCCGATTGGGAAGCGGCGATGCCGACGGCAAGGGTTGAGACGGCAAATGCGCCGAGGAATGCTAGCTTCATTTTGAACTCCCGTCTGACGGATAATCCGGAAAAGATCGCCCCGAATTGTATCCGCGAGATTTCAGGAAGCGGCTCGATTGTATCGCAATGTAGCCGGACGAGACCTATTCGTGTGAGCTGCTCATCGGAAATCGGGTGGCCGCCGCTGCCGTTCGGACGCTAGGCTTCAGGTTATTGCGGCATCCAGGGACCTCGAAAGCCCGCCTAGACCGAGGACATGAACATGAACACATCGATCTCCACTTTTGCTCCAAGTTCCTTGGAAAGCCCCTTTGCGGCCCGGGTCGACGCCTATGATTGGCCGTCGCTGGCGGGAGAACTTGACGGCTTCGGCTGCGCTGTCCTTCCGAAGCTTCTCGCGCCCGATGAATGCGATGCAATCTCCGGCCTTTATCCCGAGGAACGTCATTTCCGCAGCCACATCATCATGGCGCGCCACGGTTTCGGAAGAGGCGAATACCGCTATTTCAACTATCCGCTGCCGGGGCTTCTCGGTGAATTGCGCACCGCGCTCTATCCTCATCTCGCCGATATCGCAAACCGGTGGAACGAACGCATGGGCGTCGCAGAACGCTATCCCGGTGAGCATGCGCCTTCCTGAGACAATGCCATGAGGCCGGTCAGAGGCGCCCGACGCCGTTGCTGCTGCAATATGTGCCGGGAGACTTCAATTGCCTGCATCAGGACCTCTATGGCGAACTTGCCTTTCCGATTCAGGTGGCCATTCTGCTTTCCGAGCCGGGACGGGATTTCACTGGCGGCGAGTTTGTGCTGACCGAGCAGCGGCCGCGCATGCAAAGTCGCGTGGAAGTCGTGCCGCTTCGACAGGGCGACGCCGTCGCCTTTGCGGTCCATAACCGGCCTATACGGGGATCGAAAGGGAACTATCGTGTCAATCTCAGGCACGGGGTAAGCCGGGTCCGCTCAGGCATGCGCCACACTGTCGGCATCATCTTTCACGACGCCCGCTAAGAGCGTCGCTAACCGACGAAGCCGGCGTAATTTTCTCCGGTAATTCTGTGCATGATGGCCGAGTATGCCTCGTGATTCTGATCGCCCGCCTGGACGCGCCCGAGCGACGGCTGCGCGAAAGCCGACATAGGCAGGAGGGCGAGCGGCGTCGAGACGGGTGTGAGGTGCGACCCCTGCCCGGCGCGTAATGTCGTCAGCAGACCGAACATTTCGCCGGTGATACTGGGCCGTGACAATATCGCCATGCGATATTGCCCGGACGAATTCGTCACCAGATAGATATGTCCCGACAGGTGCGGCACCGACACCGAGCCCTGCTGTGAAAACGAGGCGTCGCTGCGCTCGCGTTCCCGGAAACTCAGACAGGTCCGTTCTCCATCCCAGGCGATTTCGGTACAATAGGCGAAGATCGCCTTCGCATCTCCGAAGGACGGCCGAAGCGTCAGGTAGGTGCCTTCCAGCCAGGAAACCGAGGCGCGGGAATAGGCCCCAAGCTCTTCAGGAGCATGACCGGGCCTGTCGTTGACGGCAGGTGCTTGCGTTCCAGCAGGTTCCCGCAGGACAACGCCCATGGCCTGCTCAAGCCGAATGAGGGTCGCGAGCGTGAAGGGCCGGTGACCCGAAAGAGCCTTTTCCAAGGTCGAGAGGCTGATGCGCGCATCATTGGCAAGACGCTGCCTGGAAATGCGCCGTCTGGCGATCTCCTCGCGAACTCGCGCCGCCACGGCGCTGTTCTGGCTTTCGGACAAATAGGGGTCGCCTTGGACCATTCCTTGGTTTCCTGTTTGCGTAATTTTCTTCACAATTCCACACATGGCCGTAACCGGCAAGACCGTTTGCGGCAAGATGCGGACGAAACAGGGCAAAGCTTACGCTGGCGAGAAAATAGCCTTTGTTCACAATGGCTTCAGTCATTCCACCAGCGAATAAGGAGCCTGTCATGTCAGCCTCGCCAAACGTCTCGCGCTACCAGAAGCGGCAAAATTTCCTCATCAGATTCGGCCTGCTGCTCTGGTTCAGCAATGCCATCCTGCTGCCGGTGCTTGCCGTCATCTTCGCACTGCTGCATCCCCTGGAATCGCACGCGCAACCGGCAGCCTTCGTCACTCCGAACGAGATGGGCGCGGGCAGCCTTCTTCTTCAGACCAACGAAGACGGAAAATATATCGAGGCACCCCGCCTTGCGACCGATGTCGATCTCGATGTCAACGGCCCGACGGCACGCGCAGTCCTGACCCAAGCCTTCGAGAACACGACCGACAAATGGGTCGAAGCCCTCTATGTATTTCCCCTTCCGGACGACAGTGCCGTCTATTCCCTGAAGATGATCGTCGGCAACCGGGTCGTCGTCGCCGATATCAAGGAGAAGCAGGCTGCGCGCGCCATATACGAGAAGGCGCGTAGGGAAGGAAAAAAGGCATCCCTGGTCGAACAGCAGCGCCCAAACGTCTTCACCAATACGGTCGCAAATATTGGCCCGCATGAAAAGATCGTCGTTCAGATCGAATATCAGCAGTCAGTCCGCCTGACGGATGGCCGCTTCTCCCTGCGGGTGCCGCTGGTCGTCGCACCGCGCTATAATCCGCAGGACGCGTCGCCCATCACGCAGCAGGCCGATCTGAAGGCCGGTTGGGGTCAAACCAAACAGAGCCCATCGCGCAAGGGCAGCGACCAGCCCATCTCCGCGCCGCTCATGGCCCCCGGCGGCGACCGCGCCAACCCTGTAACCCTCAAGGTCAATCTCGACGCCGGCTTTCCGCTCGATGATGTCAAAAGCCTTTATCACGCGGTCAAGATCGACAAAATAGGCGATAGCGCACGCCGGATCGTCCTGGAGGGTGATGCGACTGCCGATCGCGACTTCGTGCTCGAATGGAGCGCGATCGCAAGCAATATGCCGAGCGTCGGTCTCTTCCGCGAGCATGTCGGCAAGGATGACTATATGCTTGCCTATGTGATGCCGCCGGCGGTGGCAACGCCGCAGAAGGCGGGTCGCGAAGTGGTCTTCGTCATCGACAATTCCGGGTCGATGGGCGGCACCTCGATCGAACAGGCAAGGGCGAGCCTCGATTATGCCCTGTCCCGGCTCGAGCCGAACGATCGCTTCAACGTTATCCGCTTCGACAACACGATGACCAAATTCTTCCCCGATTCGGTCATGGCGACGGCTGAAAACATCGGTTCGGCCCGCCGCTTCGTCACCGGCTTGGAAGCTGCAGGCGGAACGGAAATGCTGCCGCCGCTTCAAGCAGCACTCGACGATAGCCACCAGGCCAACGGATTGCGCCAAGTGGTGTTTCTGACCGACGGCGAAGTCAGCAACGAGCAGCAGCTTCTCGATGCGATCGCGAAGTTGCGTGGACGCTCTCGCATCTTCATGGTCGGCATCGGCTCGGCGCCGAACACCTACCTGATGAGCCGCGCGGCCGAACTTGGCCGTGGCAGCTTCACCCACATCGGTTCGGTCGCCGAAGTGAACGAGCGCATGCGCGCCCTCTTCGACAGGCTGGAGAATCCGGCCGTCACCGATGTCGCGGCTTCCTTTTCGGAAAAGAATGCCAGCCTGTCGCCCAATCTCCTCCCCGACATCTACCATGGCGAACCGCTCGTTCTGGCGGCCCGGATGGGAAAAGCAGCCGGAACCCTGACCGTCAGCGGCAAGATCGGTGACCGCCCTTGGACGATCTCCCTGCCGCTCGATCAGGCAAGCAATGCCAAAGGCATCTCCAAGATCTGGGCACGGCGCCAGATCGACGATGCCGAGGTCAATCTCACGCTAGGCAAGATCTCGCAGGCCGATGCCGACAAGCGCATCTTGCAATTGGCGCTCGACCATCATCTGGTCACACGTCTCACAAGTCTCCTCGCCGTCGATACCAAGCGTCTGCGGCCGACAAACGCGCCGCTGACACAGGCCGACATTCCATTGCAGCTTCCCGCAGGCTGGGATTACAACAAGCTTCTCGGCATCGGTACAACGCGGGATGCGAAGGCTGACACCAGGCATCAGCAGGCAGCCGACAAGTCGGAGAGCGCCGATGGCGATGCGGAGCTCGAGCCAATCTCCGCACCGGCTCAGACCAGCGTTCCGCTACCTCAGACCGCAACGCCGGGAATGCTTCTCATTCTTCAGGGATTGCTTGCTCTTCTGTGTGGGGCTTCGCTGCTGTTCCTCGCATTGCGAAGGAACCGGGCATGATCGTCGCCACTCGCCTCCAAACCATCGGGAGCGCGCCAGCGCGCTCCCTTCTGACTTTTGCGGCCGGCATTCTCATCGCCGCCGGTCTCTTCCTCGCCGCACAGGGAGGATGGATCTATGCCAAAGCGGCCTTGGCGCAGCTTCTCCTGGAGCGCGCCTTTGCCGAAAGCGTGATATCAGGGACACCGGTTAAGCCCTGGAGTTGGGCCGACACCTGGCCGGTGGCGCGTATCGAAGTTCCGCGCCTTGGCGTTTCCGCCATCGCGCTCAAGGGCGTAAGCGGCCAGGCGCTTGCCTTCGGCCCCGGCCACCTCGACAACACCCCGCAGGCTGGCGAAGAGGGCACGGCCGTCTATGCAGCGCACCGCGATACTCACTTTACCTTCCTGAGAAATATCAGGGAGAACGACCGTCTCCGCATCGCGCGCAGCGATGGCCAGATCTTCACCTTCCGCGTGACCCACATGGCCGTTGCCCGCTGGGATGAAGCAGAGATCGACCCCGATGCGCGCGGCGTCCATCTCGTGCTGGCGACTTGCTTTCCCTTCGACGCCGTGACCTCGGGGCCACTTCGCTATCTGGTCTATGCCGATCTCGAAGAAACGACGGGTAAATAGACGACGGCCAGGCATATGGAAATCAACCCTACCCGCTGGTGCGGGTAGACGCTTCCGAGTAACGCGCGTCCATTGGGGCGAGACCGTTGGCATTGGGTTGTGTCAGGATACTATAGAGTTCCGGGCGACGGCCTCTTATCCAGCGCTGGCCCGTACACTTGTCGAGCAACGCCAGATCGATTTCAGCGCTCACCCTCGCATCGGCGGCCGCCCAGGTTTCGGCCAGGATCCGACCATAGGGATCGAGGATCATGGCATTGCCGGTGCGCACTTCGTCTTCATCCTGTCCGACGCCGTTGCTGAAGACGAGGAACATTCCGTTGTCGTGGGCGCGCGACGGTAGCCAGCGCATGAACCACTCCCGGCCATTCGGACCTCGAAATTCGGCCTCGATCGCCTCCGGATCTTCGTGGCGATTGATCCATTTTTCGACCGGTATCCGCTTCAGCCCGTGCGGACTAACCGAATGGCCGCCGCCGGCCTGATGCGGCGCGATCAGCAATTCGGCGCCAAGCAGTGCCGTGGCACGCGCATTCTCGACCAGATTGTTGTCCCAGCAGATCAGGATGCCGGCACGAATTCCCCAAGGTGTATCGAAGACCGTGAAGGCATCGCCGCTGGAAATAAGGCGGTGCTCCCAGGCGTGCAGTTTGCGATGGCAATAGACGCTCCCATCCGGCATGCAAACCGCATAGCTGTTATAGAGCTTTCCGTTTTCACCCAACTCGAGGAAGCCAACACCGATCGCAATGCCCTTCACCCGCGCCAGGGCGGCTACCCGGTTGATCGATGGACCGGAGAGCGGCTCCGCCAGCGCCTGCAGCGCGGGACCATCGAGCTTGGGAACATGCCAATATCCGCAGATGCACATCTCGGGAAAGACGACGAGCTGATTATCAGCCTGAACAGCTTCTTCCGTAAAATGCTCTATGCGCGAGAGATTATAGGCCTTGTCATTGGCCCGATGCTGAAACTGCACGGATGAAATTTTGAGCGCCATGTCGATTGCTCCTTTCGCCATGAAGCAATTTGACCATGTGGCTTCTCTTTCGTAAAATGACTTTATCGATTGAAATTATTCCTGGACAGAATGGAAATAAAGCTCCTCCGATCCTTCATTCAATTGATCGACACCGGCCACTACGGCAAGGCCTCGGCAAAACTGTTCGTCACCCAATCGACCCTGACCAAGCAGATTCAGGCTTTGGAAGCGGCAATGGGCGGAGCGTTGTTCGAACGCGGCCGCCATGGCGCCAAACTCACGCCTCTTGGAGAACTTCTGCAGCGCGAAGCGCGGCCGCTTCTTCAATTGAACGACGATGTCGACCGGAAGATGCATCGCGCCATGGCCGGCCTTACCGGATACCTCGATATCGGATTTGGAATATCGACCCTAGTCGTGGCGCCGCGGCTGATCGCCGGCTTTCGTGCGACGACGCCTGATTGCAGCATCACGCTCAACGACCTGCTTTCGCGGGAGCAGCATCGGCGCCTGCTCGACGGCCGGCTTGATATCGGTTTCTGTCGGGCTCCGGAGGAAGATAGCGACCTGGCTTTCACGCCCCTCATCGAAGAGCGTCTGGCCCTGGTGCTTCCAATTGAGGTGACCGTACCGGCCCAGGATCGGCTGGCGGAGTTGAATGAGCTTGGCTTCGTGGCACTTTCGCCATCGCGCGGACCGGGACTGTCTGACCAGATCAGACGCTGGTGTGCGCTTGCCGGTTTCGAGCCTCGCATCGCCCAATATGCCGACGACATCCTGACGGTACATGCCATCGTTTCTGCCGGCCTCGGCGCGGCATTCCTGCCCTGGCGTGGTGTGCAGGCATTGGCGGGGTCCAGCCACAAGCAGTCTCTCTCAGGACCGGAAGCAAGATGGCCGGTTGGGATCTGCTGGAATCGCAAACATACGAGCCCCCTGTTGGCCCGCTTTATCGATCATGTATCGAAGAATCTGGAATTCGACCGCTCGCAGGCCGAGTGGCAATCGAGATAAAGGCCTGACGCATCGGCGTTCTGCGATGCAAGCGATCGCTCTCATCGCCGGCAATGGGGTTATGCATTCCAACCCCATTGTCCGAAAGGCACTAAACATGAACCTACCCGACGTTGTCAGCGGACGGTTCAAGCCGCTTGATGGTCAAAACGAACCGTGCAGCCAAAGCATTGTTGGGGTGCCGAGAATTGCAACGGCAATCATCACCGAAACTGCCATCTTGATCGCTTTGATGCGTCGTGTCCTGACGCCGCTCCAATCATAACTCAAAATCACTAACCCTTACAAATCATTAATGATTCGCAAACTAGAGCCGACCCGCCTTTCGACAAGGGATAGTGATGATTCGTCCACAACGGATATTTCCGCGATACTTCGACTAAGGCGATGTCGAAACCATCTGATGGCCAGGAGAAAACCCTCGGGAGAAACCGTTGGTGCAGAAAGGCAGACTGTCGCGCCCGAGCGTCCCGGATGCCGAACGACGCGATTCTTCACCATGCATTTCACCTGTATCGGCCGCGAAGGAAGGCTGAGATTTCGCGGGAGATCACCCGTTGTGGGTCGACTCACCCGGACCGATATAGTGATTCTCATCGACGACAATCGTCGCTAATCTTAGCCGGATAGGCGTCGGGCGATCGATGGTAATCGCACTTACTATCAAAAGGTGTGAGTCATCGCTGCGGCCATCTTCGGCGACTTACTGCAGAAAATATAGGAAAAGCAGCGTATTAAGTGGCGAAGGACAGAGTCTTAGCTGTCACACGTTAACCAGTCATTAACCGTTAATCTCTGGACGGCCTGACAGAATCGTGTTCTATCTTCTGGCGGGCAAAGGTCGGCAAACCGGCGACAGGCCGCCAAGAGGGACAAATGGCGATAGCGAACCGCACGGAGAACTTAGCTCCTTCGAAGGAAAATGCAGCTAGCAAAATTGCGCGGCATGCAACGGTGTTGTCTGGTCAGCTCCAGCAGCTCAGAACGCGGATGTATCCGCCGAAATCCGAGAAGATGCTACGCCAGTTCCTGACCAACGAAGTGTCCAAGCTGACCTCGATCCCGGATTCGACCCTGAAGCTGATGTCGAGCGAAGGCCGCGGCCCAGTTCCCAGCCGATTGGAAAACAATCATCGCGTCTACACGCTTGCCCAGATCAACGAATTGCGGGAGCTGTTTGCCAAGCAGAAGCCAGCGGAAGCCCTTCGCTTCCTGCCTCGCCGGCGACCGGGAGAACATCTGCAGGTGATGGCGATCGCCAACTTCAAGGGTGGCAGCGCCAAGACGACCACTTGCGTTCACCTCGCACATTATCTTGCGCTGCATGGCTATCGCGTGCTCGCACTCGATCTCGATCCGCAGGCCTCGCTTTCGGCTATGTTCGGCGCTCAGCCGGAAATCGATGTCGGCGCCAACGAAACCATTTATGCGGCGCTCAGATACGACGCGACCGAGAGGCGCTCGATCCGCGAAATCATCCGCAAAACCTATTTTGACGGCATTGATCTCGTTCCGGGCAACCTGGAGGTCATGGAGTATGAGCACGAGACGCCGCGCGTTCTTGCCCAAAGATCCGGCTCCGGCGCCATCTTTTTCGAGCGCCTCAAGCTGGCGCTTGCCGAGGTCGAAGAGGATTACGACATCGTCATCCTCGACACGCCGCCGTCGCTCGGATTTCTGACCCTTAGCGCCATCTACGCCGCTACAAGCATGATCATCACGGTGCATCCGGCCATGCTCGATGTGGCATCGATGAGCCAGTTCCTGCTCATGATGGGCGACCTTATCAGCGTGCTCGACGAAAGCGGCGCGCAGCTCGATCAGGATTTCATCCGCTATCTGATCACGCGCCACGACCCGAACGATGCGCCGCAATCGCAAGTCGTTGCGATGCTGCGCCATCTCTTCGGCACCGATGTCCTCTTGCCGACGGCAATTGAGAGCACCGCGGTCGAGGCTGCCGGGCTTGCCAAGCGCTCCCTCTACGAACTTGAAATGGGGCAGATCGGCCGAGACACACACAAGCGCGCCCGCGAGGCGGTAGACGCCGTCAACGAAGCCATCGTTCATCTCATCAATACAAGTTGGGGGCGTGGATGAGCAAAAGCCCGAGAAAATCCATCGTCGCCAGTTTCGGCCTGCTTTCCGCCGAGTTGGAAAGCAGCGAAAGCACGGCGGATCCGACGCCTTCTGCCCCTGCCCCCGCGCAATCGGGGCGCGTCGGCGCTGGCGTGATCGGCGCCGCGCATCGCGCAATCGGAGACATACGCGCGGAGCGAGATCGGCTGCGTGCGATTGTCGAATCCGGCGAAGGCTGGATACAGGACCTTGATCCTCATGTGATCGATGCGTCTCCTTATCCGGATCGCCTGCCCGACGACGATGCTCAGGATTTCGAGAGATTCAAGCGTTCCCTTGAGGAGGAAGGCCAAAAGGTTCCGATTCAGGTTCGACGACACCCTTCTTCAAGCGATCGGTATCAGGTCGTCTATGGCCATCGCAGATGGCGCGCCGCTCTTGAGCTCGGCCGAACCGTTCGTGCCATAGAGGTCGAGATCTCCGATCTCGACCTGGTCCTAGCTCAGGGTATTGAAAATGCCAGCCGTCAGGATCTGACATGGATTGAACGCGCCCTGTTTGCCTCGCGCATGGACGATGCAGGCATCAAGGCACGCCACATCTACGCTGCCCTTTCTATCGAGGATGCGGAGCTCGCGCGAATGCGTAGCGTCTATCGCACGATTCCAGCGGATATCATCGAAGCGATCGGCAGGGCACCGAAAGTCGGCCGCCCACGTTGGCTGGACCTGGCGAAGACAATCTCCGCGGCTCCAAACGCCCTTGAAACGGTGCGCGCCGCTCTCTCCGACGCGAATAAGGCCAATGAAACCTCCGACCAGCGATTTCAGGTGGCGTTGAAGGCAATCAAGCCTCCGCCTGAGGCACGCAACACCCAGATCGCGATTTCCGATACATCGGGAGCTAGGCTGGGTGTGTTTACGACATCGCCTGGAGAGGTTCGAATCTCCGCCGAGGGCAAATTGGGCACGGAATTCGTAAGATTTATCGAGGAAGAGCTGCCCGACCTTGTCGAGCGCTTCACTCGTTCGAGAAACAAACGCAACTCCTGACAGCTGTCAGGGTTTTTTGATTGGAAAGGAAACCTAGCAAAAGAAAAAAGGCCCCCAAACGTTGCCGTCGTGGAAGCCTTCTCTTCAATGTAGCAACTGAAGAATCGCATTTCCTCGAATCCCAGTCAAGAGTCTTTGGCACCGTTTTTGGTGATCGTATTTCTTTTGCCTCTTGAAGGTGAGGAAAATGCAGAATGGAAGTGTAACGACGCCTTTTGGGCGGCGGCCGATGACGCTTGCCCTGCTTCGGCAACAGATCGCCGTAAATAGGATCGAGCCTGGCAAGTCGGTCGATAAATGGAAAGTCTTTCGAGACGCATCCGAAGCGCGGCAAAAGCTCGGATTGCAAGATCGTAGCCTTGCCGTGCTTGACGCTCTATTGAGCTTTTATCCCGAAAATGAACTCCGCCAGGGTGGCCAGCTCGTTGTCTTTCCATCCAATGCGCAGTTGATATTGCGCGCTCACGGCATCGCGGGTGCCACACTTCGCAGGCATCTTGCGCTTCTCGTCGAGGCTGGCCTGATCGCCAGAAAGGATAGCGCCAATGGCAAGCGCTATGCGAGAAAAAGCCGGACGGGTGAGATCGAAAACGCATTCGGCTTCGATATCTCACCGCTGCTGCTGCGCGCCGAGGAGCTTGCGATCACGGCTCAGCAGGTCGTGGCGGAGCGAATGGCCCTTCGTCGCGCCAAGGAAAGCCTGACGATCTGCCGGCGCGACGTCCGCAAATTGATCACGGCGGCCTGCACGGAAGGCTTCGGTGGCAACTGGGCGCTAATCGAAGACAGCTATAACACCATCGTCGCCCGCATTCCTCGTTCGCCGACGATGTCCGACATCATTTCCGTTCTCGAAGACATGGAGCTTCTTCGCGGCAAGATCATCAACCTGCTGGAAACGCAGCAAGAAATTGAAAATTATAGCACCAATGATGCCCATGATGAGCAGCACATACAGAGTTCGAATCCCGAATCTCTTAATGAACTTGAACCAAGCTTTCGAACAAAGCCGGACACGAGGTCCATAGAAAGAAGCGGGTCCCGGAAAGAAGCGATGCGAATATTTCCTTTAGCCCTCGTGCTGAAGGCGTGCCCGGAAATAAACTCCTATGGGCCGACGGGCATTATCAACAGCTGGCGAGACCTGATGTGCGCGGCGGTCGTCGTGCGATCTATGCTGGGCGTCAGTGCTTCGGCCTATCAGGATGCTTGCGAGATAATGGGGCCGGAAAACGCCGCCGCGACGATAGCTTGTATTCTCGAGCGATCAGGGCATATCAATTCGGCCGGCGCTTATCTGCGAGATCTTACATCAAAGGCGAAACGCGGTGAGTTTTCACTCGGTCCCGCGCTCATGGCATTGCTTCGAGCAAATAACGGAGACAGCAATATCATATTGAGGGTTTCGTGATGGGTTGCTTCAGTTTCCAGGGTATCGACGATCTGCAATACGCCCTTGGAATGAGCCTCGGACGTTACCGAGCGAACGGCGGCAGGACAGTCCTTTCCATCAATTGAGACGGCCAAAGCCGATCTTTCAGCCATGGCCGTCCATTGACCGCCGAAAGTCGGCGGCGGCCTAGATCCGCGCCTTGGATTAACGGCAGACGCGTTCCTTGCGGACGACCCAGTGGCCATGAACCTTATGCTTCACCGTCTTCACGAAACAATCGTGGTGATGACGATGAAACGGAGCTGCCTGAGAGGGGGCGCTGACGGCGACCATGGATGCCAGGGCGATCACCGAAGAGAGAAGCAGGCTTTTCATATTAAACCTCGTAAGCATTGGGGGTTGATGCTGCGCGTTTACGCATGACTTTGATGACCGATCGAGACTTAACCGAAAATGAATAGCACCCTTACAATTTTGTAATGCGTCTTGGCGATTGCAGTCATCCGAAAGCCCGCTGGCGGCGAATGCCAGAGCAGCTAGCCTTGGCTTTGAGCTATCTAGACCAGGATTGTTCTCAGCCGATCGCATTTGTCGCCTTATCTCACGACGTTGCCCATTAGTCATGCGTGGGTGGCAGCTGAGGCCGCGCTCGCGGGCGAGCCCAAGCTTCCTTGGAAATTCATTGGTTCGGGATATCCGGTGATTGGGAAAGCTGGACGAAAATTCATCCAAAAAGCCGACAAAAATGCTCATCGGGAGGCTGTTTTACCCCGATCCTTGAGGCGAAATTACCGCTTGGGCGTGGCGCCTTTGCGTGTCTCCGAAGCCTGCATCCACGCTGTATGGCTCATGGAAGCTAACCAGGATTTAGCTTCTCTATTACAAATTTTTCCTTGAAAATCCGTTATTTAGACAGCGCCGAATTTAGGCATGGAAAGCGAAGCATTTCGTCCGTCTTGCGTGATATAGCATGCCAAACCGACCGATTAGTCAAGGAAATTGTCGATTAAGCACATCGCTCAAATCGCCCGCAGACAGAACCGCATCGCCTCGCGCAGGAGCGCGATGGTCTCCGGAACATTTGGTCCTTCAATCTCAGGCGGCTGCAGACGTTCGCAGAATTCGCGCCAGACGAACAGGGTCAGTTCCGCGCCGTCCGTTTCGGTCTCTCCCTCCCCTTCGGCAAATTGTTCGAGGATCCGATAGCGAGCATCTTGCCAGAACAGTTTCTCCACCCAATCGTAAATGGGGATGACATGGAAGTGAAAGGTAAGTCCGGAAACATGACCATATCGGCCGATATAGACGCGTGGAGCGCCCAGCTCCTGTTTCAATGTTGCCTGAGACAGCGCCAGCAGCGGACCGATCTCCCTAAGAGCGGCATCGGGTAGATCGAAAAGATCATTTGCGGATCTTTTGGATGCGATCATGAGATAGCCGGGAAGGGCCGAATTCGCGCGATGGCTGACAAGCCACCCATCGCTCTCGCCGATGAGAAACTGTGAAGCGTTCATCATACCTCTCCTTGATTTCAGTTATTATTCGCCGGCTACCGACGCTTCTGGCATGGCGAAGATAACATCGCTCATGACCAGCAAGTTGAAGTTCTCCCGGCTTTTCGATGTGCTGGATCGTTGCCGTACTTGTTTCAAGGACTGTGATCCGAACCTGCGACCATAGGCAATAGAATTCGCCGTAGTCAGCGCGGCGTTGGAACCTGACAGCAGTACGAACGCGACCGTTGCCGCGATGAATGCTGCGTATAACTCAAGGGACATGTCGGAATTCCCAAGGTTCAAGGTAGCCGCAATGGAGATATCTGCGAGGGACGATCCTGGCGGGTTGGCCGGGGCCACCTTCAACACCTGGTCGGGGTAGTTCTTTTCTGGCCGGAGCGAGCCCGCTCAGCCTTGGTGTTCGCACCGAAACCCTGACAGCTGTCAGGGTTTTGCAAATAACGAACGCTGGAAAGGCGGTCCTGGGAGGTTTGCGTCGCCCGGCGACCGGCAGAGAGGCAACATGCGTCGCGCTACCTCTGGCGGCCATGGGCCAAAACCCTGACAGCTGTCAGGTTTTTTGTCCGTGAAGTTCCGCCGACGGGTCGCGATAGCGGTGATGAACCGCGGTAGCTGAGAATGCCCCGCGGCCATTTCTTTCCGGGTCGGAACTTCCGTCGCCTCGAAAGCTCCGACCGGAAGCGCCGGTGCGTCAATGTCCCATGGATGCTTTCTTGCCGAGCGTTACGTTGCGTAACGTCAAGGCAAGGGGAATGGCGGCTAGCGAGATCAGCGTCAGAACCCAGAAAGCATCGACATAAGAAAGAAACGAAGCCTGGTTCTGTATTTGCTGATTGATCCAGGCGAGTGCTTGTTGGTGGGAGGTCAGAACCGAGCTTCCTTGCGCCATGAAATAGTTGCTCAACTGACCGTAGGTATCCTGATAGGCGCCGTTCGACGGGATGATATGTTCGACCAGGCGGCTTTGGTGGAACTGCTCACGATGGGTGATGATGTTGGAAATCAGCGACACGCCAATCGATCCGCCGGTATTGCGAGCGGCGTTCAGCAGCGCGGAGGCCTGGTCGGTCTTGCTGGCGGGAACCCCGTCATAGGAGGCCGAGGTGATCGGCAGGAAGATGAATGGCAGGCCGATCCCCTGCAGCATGCGGGCTTCGGCGAGATACCAGAAACCTACGGCGCTATAGACGCTGGTTACTTGATACATCGACAGGGCGACGAAGCCGGCACCGATCGCGATCAGATATTTCGGCTGTACTTTCGATGATAGGAAGCCGACCACGAACATCATCACCATGGTGACCACGCCGCCGGGAGACAGCATCAGCCCCGCCCAGGTTGCGGTGTAGCCGAGATTCTGCTGAACCAGCTGCGGCAGATATTGCGTCGTGGCGAGCAGAAGCGCGCCCGTCGCCATCATTACCAGAAAGCAGGTGCCGAACTGTCGGCTGACCAGCATCCTGATGTCGACAGCTGGATTCTTGTGCTTCAGTTCCCAGGGGATCATCAGCAGGAAGGCAAGCGCGCAGATCACGGCTGCCGCAACGATGAAGCTGGAGCCGAACCAATCGTCTTCCAATCCTCGGTCGAGCATCAGCTCCAGCATTCCAAGAAAGGTGGCGACGAGTCCGAAGCCGATCCAATCGAAGCCGGGCTCGTGGCTGCGCTTCAGGGCGCGCTCTTGCGCTGCTCCTGCCGGTTCCTTGATCAGCATGGCAACGGCGGCAAGCGTCAGGATGCCGACGGGACCGTTGATCAGGAAGCACCAGTGCCATGAGAAATTATCCGAAAGCCACCCGCCCAATGTCGGCCCGACCACAGGAGCAACGACAACGGCCACGCCGAACAAGGCAAAGCCCTGCCCTCGCTTTTCCGGCGGAAAGCTGTCGGCCAGAATGGATTGGGCAACCGGCACCATGCCGCCGCCACCGATGCCCTGCAGGATCCGGGCGAGCAGCAGGAATTGCAGATTGGGCGCAAAGCCGCACATCACGGAGCTGATGGTGAAGAGCGCAAGGCAGCTGAGAAAGAAAGTACGGCGCCCGAGAAGACGCACGAGATAGCTTGTGGCCGTCACGATCACGGCGTTGGAAACGAGGTAAGTGGTGACGACCCAGGACGCTTCGTCCTGGCTGACACCGAGGCCGCCGGAAATATAATTCAGGGCGACGTTGGCGATGGTTGTGTCAAGCACTTCCATGAAGCTGGCAAGCGCGACGACGATCGCAATGATCCAGGGGTTTGCCACCGATCTGGCGACGCCGTTCGTGCTCACAACACGTTCCTCAAGCTTTCCCATAAGGAGGGACTGGCATCGGTGCGCACCGTCGGGACGACGGACATACCTGGGCCCAATGCGACATCACTCGGCACGTCATCAAGCTCGATCTTCACGGGAACGCGCTGGACGATCTTTACATAGTTGCCGGTGGCGTTTTCTGCCGGAAGCAATGAGAATGCCGTTCCCGATCCCGGCTGCACGCTTGCGACATGGCCATAGATCGTGCGGCCGCCATAAGCGTCGATAGTCAGCGTTACCGGCTGGCCCGGGCGCATATGATCGAGCTGGGTTTCCTTGAAGTTGGCCGTGACCCAGAGCTTGTCCGGCACAAACATCGCCAGATTCGTGCCCGCCTGCACATATTCGCCGTCGCCGGCCGACAGCTGCACCACTCGACCGGGCTGAGCTGCTGTCATCGTCGTGTAGGAAAAATTGAGCTTGGCCTGGTCGAGCTGGGCCTGATCCTGCTTGAGAGTTGCCTGAACGTTGGCGATCTGGAAGTCATAGGCGTCGAGCTGACGCTGCGCAGCGGTCAGCGAGGCTTGATCGGTGTTCAGTGCAGCCTGTTGCTGGTGCAATTGCGATGTATATTGCTGCGCTTCCTGAAGAGTGCCGGAGCCGCTCTTCACCAGCCCCTGATAGCGGTCGTTTTGCTGCTGGGCGAAGACGAGGTTGGCTTGGGCCTGCGCGACCTGAGCCTTGGCCTCTTCCACATTCGCTTCCTGAACCCGCTTCTGCGCCTCCGTATTCTGGATATTGGCGTTTGCGGCAGCGACCTGAGCCTGTGCCTGCTCCAGAGCTGTTTGATAGTCGCGATCATCGATGCGGGCGATCACTTCGCCGCTCGTGACGTGCTGGTTATCGGTGACGGGGACGGAAGAAATATAACCGGCTACCCGCGAGGTGATGGCATATTGCCGCGCAGCGATGAAGGCATCGTCGGTGCTTTCATAATGAGAGGCGTTGTCCCAATAGATAAAGGTTACCACGGCTGCCGCAGCGAGCGCGCTTCCGCCGATCAGGAGCATCCGACGGCGCCGGGAGGGGCTGCCGGTCGCGTCCTTCTGGCCGGGATCATCCGGCGTTTCGGTTTCGTCGGGTATTCGGGTTTTGTCGCCGGGTTGCGGCGCTTCTGCCCTTTCCTGTTCGGCCGAGAGGCCGCTTTGCTCATGATTTACCTTGCCGCCGGCCGTCTTCGGCTCCAGCACGATCAATTTTCCGAGAGTCTCATCCTGAGGCGTGCTCATCTTCTACCTCTTTTATCACAAGGGTATAAATTGAAACGAAACGTTCAATTTAAATATTGACGTAGAACTGACCGGGATGTTAGTCAAGAGCTGCAGAGGGTGCTAAACCGCGTCCAAGCCAATCAAAAATCAGTGAGGTCCGTCATGCCGCGAGAAATGGCAAAACCCCAGATTACCCCGGCAAAGACAAATGCAACGCGACGTGGTCGTCCCCCACGGGAGAGGGCGGGAGAGGTCGAGGACAGAATTCTGCAGGCCGCCCTCCAGGTCTTCATCGCCCGAGGTTATGAGGGCGCCAGCATTGACGAGATTGCCGAGGTGGCGAGAGCCGGCAAGCCAAGCATCTATGCACGCTTCATCAACAAGGAGACCTTGTTCAGAGAAGTCGTCATCCGCTGGGCGCAAAAATCCGGCGAGATGGTGGCCTCAGCCACATCGGGCAGCATTCTTGAACGCTTCCAATCCGCAGGTGTCTTGATCGTCCAGCGCGCCATAAGGTCGGAGACCATCGGGCTCATACGCAGCGTGATCGGTGAAGCGACCCGTCATCCGGATCTGGCAACGACGATCCACTATGCCATGCGGGCACATGGGACGGCTACCGCAATGAAACTCGTGGCAGAATTGGCGGAGGCCGAAGAACTCAAGCCATTGCCTGCTTTCGCGCCGGCTAACCTTGAAGCCACCACCCGATACTTCATCGATCTGGTGTTGCTGCCGATGATGATATCCTCGCTGTTTCATGCCGATCTGACGCCTGTGAAGTCGCAGATGGAAGATCATGCACGCGAGGCTGCCACTTTTTTCTTGCGCGGCTGTGGCTATAGCGGCGTTTGACGGATTCTTCGAATCCGTTCCAGCTCTTTGTTTTCAAGCAATTCCGGACGGAAATCCGCCGCGCACTCTTTCTGGAACTGCTCTAATCTTCAGTAGGCGGCGAGCAAGTTCGATCCGAAATCGGGCTCGACGCCGAGCAGCGGCGCGGCGTGGCTGATGATGTCATGGACCATGGGTGCCGCCGTGTTGGTCGCGAAGGTCAGATTGTGTTCGCCCGTCAGAGGCTGGTCGACGAAGGCCAGCACTACGTATTTCGGGTTATTCATTGGGAACGCCGCCAAGAACGAATTGAAGCTGAGCTTGTGCGAATAAACGCCGTGAATGACCTTGTTTGCGGTGCCCGTCTTTCCGCCGACATGATAGCCGGGGACGTCGGCAGGTTTGCCAGACCCTTGCTCACCGTTCAACTGGAAGAGATAGCGGATCGTGTCGCTGGTGCTCTTCTTGACGATCATCGTCTCGGTCTTCTCCGCCTCTTCCTGTGTGCGCGGAAGGAAGGAGGGTTCGATCAGCTTGCCGCCGTCAACGAGGGCTGCGCCAGCGACGGCAGTCTGCATCGGCGTAGTGGCGACGCCGTGGCCGAAGGCAATGGTCATGGAGTTGAGCTTCTTCCAAACCTTTGGCTGGCTGGGCGCCTTCACCTCGGGCAATTCGGTCTGCATCTTCGTCAACAGCCCGAAGCGGGTCAGATAGCTTTTCTGGATGGTCATGCCCACCTTGTCCATCATCTTGGCCGTGCCGATGTTGGACGAGTAGCGGAAGATTTCCGGGATCGACAGGACACGCCGCGGCACGTCGCGGTCGTCATGGATGGTAAAGCCGCCGTAATGCAGGGGAGAGCTGGCGTCGAAGGTATCCGTCAGTTTGACCATGCCCGTGTCGATGGCCATTGCGATCGAGAAGGTCTTGAACACCGAGCCCATCTCGTCTGTGCCGTTCGACATGCGGTTCAGCCAGCCTTTGACATCAGCCTGCGGATCGTTCGGATCGAAATCGGGGGCGGAGGCCATAGCCAGGACTTCACCGGTGTGAATGTCGAGAATGACGGCGCCTGCCGCCTGACTCTGGTATCGGCTGATTGCGTCCGACACCACGTCATGGACGATGTTCTGGACGCGCAGGTCGATCGAAAGCCGCACCGGCTCCAGCTGGTCGCGGCTCGTCAGGCCCGTGGACGCGAGATCCGACAGACCTTGCATGTCGAGATATTTCTCCATGCCGGCAACGCCGTGATTGTCGATATCGACATAGCCGAGAATATGTGCGGCGGTTCGCCCGCCCGGATAGAAGCGCTTGACCTCTGGCCGAAAGCCGATCGCCGGAATGCCGAGCGCCAGGATTTCGCTCTGTTCTTTCGGCGTCAGCTGCCGGCGCAGCCAGGCAAAATGCGAGCGGCGGTCGGCAAGCTTCTTATAAAGAGATTTGCGGTCGATATCGGGAAAGATCGAGGCGATTTTTTCCACTGCCTCGTCCGGATCGATCACGCGGTTGGGCTCGGCAAACATCGAGACGGTGCGAATATCGGTTGCGAGCAATTCGCCGTTTCTGTCGACGATATCCGGGCGCGCAGCGCTGACATGGTCCGGCGGAATCGCCGACGTGTCGGCCCTTGGCTCCATATCGAAATAGGTAAGCCTGGCAAAGATCGCCACATAACAGACGAGCAGCCCACCCGCGAGCATCATGATGCGAGCTTTGGCGAGTTTGGCTTTGCCCGTTGCGCGTACTGGCGGGCGCTCGCGTCCGCCCGGACCAAAGGTGATTCTGATGAGGCGACCGCTATTTGCGCCGAGGGCGTGGATGATCGACATGAACGATTTATTCGCAAAACAGGGGAAGGCGGACGTGCCTCTGGATCAACAATCTCTAAGCTCAAGATGGTTAACAGGGGACTAATTATAAGTTTTCTTACTAACGTTGTGTTTGAGGCGCACCTCGCGCGTTGCGCGTATGACGGCTGCGGGCAAGATAGTCTTGCCTGACTATATCCGCGCCAAAACATCTTTGGATGTGGTTCAGAGCGCGAGCTGCTCGGCACCCTGAGATCGAGCCAGAACCTCGAGTTCCTCATAAAGCGATTCCGCAAAGCTGCGCAGCACAGTCAGTTCGAAATCGTTCATGCCGGTGCGCGTGAGCTGCACCGAGATATGACCGAAAAGCGTCATGGCACTGCCCCCCTCCGGGAAGCTCGATGGATGCAGATCGACGGCCGTACCTTTGTTGAGCAGCTGGGGGGCGTTCGGGCCGGAAATGAGGATGCGGATACGGCCGTGGCTCTGGTCGCAGATGAAGGCACGGCCGGCCAGGGTATCAGCCAGAGCCTGCCTTTCGGATTCGGCGAGCGGCTCATTGCCGGCAATGAACCATTGCCGGTATCCCGCCGGGCGTACGGAACTTTGCTTGAGGCCGGCCGCGGGAAGATGGGCCGCAAGCTCTTCGCTGGTGGTTGCACCCATCACATGCAGGAGATGGCCCTCCGGCAGGGCTTCCAGCCGGATGGTCCGGCCTTGCAGAACGGCCTTTCCGGCAAGGACCGGCTTTGATATCGGCAAATCAGGCATGGAGTTTCTCATTCTGAGGGTCGATGAAGACCGGGCTGCAGATCACGGCATCCGTGTATTCGTTTCTAAGCCCGTTCCAGACGATGATCTTTTCGCCGACGCGCGCCGGTCCATTCTTGACGAGAGCGAGCCCGATCGTATGGCCGAGGCTGGGGGAAAAGGCGCTCGATGTCACATAGCCCTGATCGTTTTCGAGCGTCGCCGCCGCACCTTCCGCCAGAATATGGGCACCGGTACGGAAGCTGGTCGCCGGATCTACCGGTTTGACACCGACGAGGCGAGGCCGATCAGCGGCCTGCGGGCCTTCGCGTTGAAGCATCGCCTTGCCGATGAAATCGGGCTTCGTTGCCGAAACCATGCGGGCAAAGCCAAGATCGCCTGGTATTACCGTGCCGTTGATCTCGGCATGGGTGACATGGCCCTTCTCAATACGCATGACGCCAAGCGCCTCGGCGCCATAGGCACAGATTTCATGTTTTTGACCCGCCTCCATGATGGCGTCGGCGACGAACTCTCCATAGGCCGCCGGCACGCCGAGCTCGTAAGCGAGCTCGCCCGAAAAGGATATCCGGAAGAGGCGGCCTTCAAGCTTGCCACCGAACAATGAGACCGCGCGCGCGCTCATGAACGGGAAGGCGGCGTCGGAAATATCTTCGTCGACGATCTCGGAGAGGATCGTCCGCGATTTCGGTCCGGCGATCGCCATCTGGGCCCATTGATCGGTTGACGACGCGAAATAGACCTCCAGCTCGGGCCAGAGCGTCTGGGCGCAGAACTCCAGGTGGGTGAGCACGCCGACTGCAAGCGCTGTCGTCGTGGTCATGAAAAAATGGTCTTCGCTCAAGCGGCTGGTGGTGCCATCATCATAGATCATGCCGTCTTCGCGCAGCATGATGCCATAGCGAGCCTTGCCGACGGGCAGCTTGGCAAAGCCGTTGCAGTAGATGCGGTCGAGGAAAGTGGCGGCATCCTTGCCGAAGATCTCGATCTTGCCGAGTGTGGAGACATCGCAGACGCCGGCATTCCTGCGGATGTTCAGCACTTCGCGATCGACGCTTTCGCGCCAAGTCTTCTCGCCCTCGCGCGGGAACCAGGAGGAGCGGTACCAAAGCCCCGTTTCCACGAAGACCGCACCATTCTTCTTCGCCCATTCGTGCAAGGGGGATTTTCGCGCCGGCTGAAAATGCTTAGCCCGCGAAGTACCTGTCAAAGCACCGAAGGAAACAGGGGTATAGAACGGCCGGAAGGTCGTGGTCCCGACCTCGGCCGGTGAGACGCCTCGGGCGTCGGCGAGGATGCCGATGGCATTGATGTTGGAAAGCTTGCCCTGATCGGTCGCCATGCCGTTCGTCGTATAGCGTTTGGCGAGTTCCACATCACCATAGCCTTCGCGCACGGCAAGCCCGAGATCCTTCAAATGCACGTCGTTCTGGTAGTCGACGAAGGCCTTGCCCTTGCCGCCTTTGATATGCCAGAGCCGCGCGGCAACAGTCGGTACTTCTTCTGCTGAAGCAAAAGCGGGAGCGACCTTGCCAAAGCCGATGGCTTCCAGCGCCTCGGCGGCTTTGATCGCTCCGTCGCCAAGGCAGCTATCGATGGAGGCAAGACCGGCCGCGGAGCCGGCAATCAGCAAGCCTTCCTGTCTTTCCGGCGCGAGGAAGGCTGCATGCTTTTCCGACCAGACCGGCTTGGCGCTGCGATGGCAGGCAAGGTGAATGATCGGGCTCCAGCCGCCGGACATGGCCACAGCATCCGCATCGATCTCCTGCATGCCCGAGCCGCTCGCAATCTTGACCCCGCGGACCTGCTTGGTACCAAGCGCATCGATGATGCATGCGCCGGTCAACACCCGCGCCTTGCCGTCCCAGTGTTCGCCGCCGGGGCGCGTATCGACGATGGCGGCGACGTCGACGCCTGCGGCCTCAAGGTCAGCGGCGGTGCGATAGCCGGAACTGTTGGTTGTGAAGACCACGGTGCGCTTGCCGGGAGCGACAGCCTGCCGGTTCAGATAGCTGCGCATGGCGCCTGATATCATGACGCCTGGAATATCGTTGCCACCGAAGACAAGCGGCCGCTCCTCGGCGCCGGTCGCAAGGATCACCTGCTTGGCGATGATGCGCCACAGGCGTTCGACCGGCTGACGCGGGTCGGGCGCTGCCACATGCTTCTGAACGCGTTCAACCGCCCCGAAGACATTGTCGTCGTACCAGCCGATAACCGTCGTGCGCGACAGGCATTGCACGTTCGGCAGGCTGTCGAGTTCGTCCAACATGTCCTTGAGCGGCGAGTTGCGCTCCAAGAGCAAACTGCCGCCGAGAGCGAAGCCTTCGTCCGCGAGAATGACACGCGCTCCGGCGCGTCCCGCCGTCAGCGCCGCAGCAAGACCTGCAGACCCAGCGCCGATCACGAGCAGATCGCAATGTGCCCAGCATTTCTCGTAGGAATCTGGATCGGCGTCATAGGATGCCTTGCCGAGACCGGCGGCCTTGCGGATCAGTGGCTCGTAGACCTTTTCCCAGAAGGCGGCCGGCCACATGAAGGTCTTGTAGTAGAAGCCGGCGCTGAGGAAAGGCGACAACAGGCTGTTAATTGCGCCGACATCGAAGGCAAGCGAGGGCCAGCGGTTCTGGCTGCGCGCTGCGAGCCCATCGTAAAGCTCGATCATCGTGGCGCGGCTGTTGGCCTCGGTTCGCCCGCCCTTGCCGGTCGTCACGAGTGCATTGGGTTCGGCGGCACCCGCCGTCAGGATGCCGCGCGGCCTGTGATATTTGAAGCTGCGGCCGACGAGCTGGATGCCGTTGGCGAGCAGGGCAGAAGCGAGGGTGTCGCCAGGATGGCCCGTCAAGTTCCTGCCGTCGAAGCTGAAGGCAATCGTTTTGGAGCGGTCGATCCGGCCGCCGGAGGAGAGGCGATAGCTGCTCATGCCTCACCTCCGAGCTTGGCAAGTGCCGCGTCGCTGACGCCATGAACCTTGTGGGTAACAGTGTCACGTTCGACGATCAGCCAGCGGCGGCAGCCGGAGGAATGGTGCCAATATTCCTTGTGCCACCCCTTGGGGTTGTCGCGCAAATAGACGTAATCGTACCAGTCTTCCGCGCGGGCATCCGGAGCAGGGCGGCGGAGGCTTGCATCGCCCTTGATGGTGAATTCTTCCTTGGGCCGGGTGCCGCAGTGAGGGCAGGAAATCAGGCTTGCCATCGTGTCATGTCCTCAATGCAGGTTCGGCTGGGCGCCGACGCCCTTCTCATCGATCTGATAGCCTCGCCGAAAGCGATCGAGGCGCAGCTGCGTCGCCGTCTCATGCGGCTCGTTGCGGGCGATCAGATGGGCGTAGCAATAGCCCGAGGCCGGCGTGGCCTTGAAACCGCCGTAACACCAGCCGGCGTTCAGATAGAGATTGTCGATATGGGTTCGGTCGATGATCGGGGAGCCGTCCATGCTCATATCCATGACGCCACCCCATGTGCGCAGATAGCGCACGCGCGTCAGTGCCGGGATCATCGCCACACCGGCTTCGGCGACATGTTCGACAGTCGCGAGATTGCCGCGCTGGGCATAGGAATTGTAGCCGTCGATATCGCCGCCGAAGACAAGGCCGCCCTTGTCGGATTGCGAGACATAGAAATGGCCGGCGCCGAAGGTGACGACGCAATCGATGAATGGCTTTAGGCCTTCCGAGACGAAAGCCTGCAGCACATGACTTTCGATCGGCAAACGCAGCCCCGCCATGTCGGCGACGACGGTGGAATTGCCGGCCGCCGCTAGCGCAAGCTTGCCGCAACCGATAAACCCCTTCGTCGTCTCGACACCCGTCACGCGGCCCTGGTCGGTGCGGATGCCTGTGACTTCACAGCCGGTGATGATGTCGACGCCACGGCTATCGGCTCCGCGGGCATAGCCCCAGGCGACTGCGTCATGGCGCACCGTGCCGCCGCGCTGCTGCAACAGGCCGCCCATGATCGGGAATCGTGCGTTTTCGAAGTCCAGGAAGGGCAGCTTCTTGCGAACGGCTTCGCGGTCGAGCAGCTCGGCATCGACGCCGTGCAGGCGCATGGCATTGCCACGCCGGGTATAGGCGTCGCGCTGTGCATCCGAATGGAAGAGATTGAGCACGCCGCGCTGCGAGACCATGGCGTTGAAATTGAAATCCTGCTCCAGCCCTTCCCAGAGCTTCATCGAAAGCTCGTAAAAGGGATTGTTGCCGGGAAGCAGGTAGTTCGAGCGGATAATCGTCGTATTGCGGCCGATATTGCCAGAGCCGAGATAGCCTTTCTCTAGAACGGCAACATTGGTGATGCCGAAGGTCTTGGCGAGATAGTAGGCAGTCGCCAGCCCATGGCCGCCGCCACCGACGATGATGACATCATAATGTTGCTTCGGTTGCGGCTGGCGCCAGGCAGGCGCCCAGCCGGTATTGCCGCGAAGACCGTTGAGGAAAACAGAGAAAGCCGAATAGCGCATTGTCAGGTCCGCTTTGAATTGCGTTCATGATGACAGAGCGGCAAATGCCGACTTGCCCAATTGGGACCTTTTTCGATAGAAAAGGGACATGACGGCGATCGATAGCAAAAATAGCCAGAATATTGGTTTCATACTGATCCCGGGATTCGCCTTGATGTCCTTTGCCTCGGCAAGCGAGCCGTTGCGGGCGGCCAATCTCCTGGCCGGGCGGGAAATCTATCGATTGTCGGTCTTCTCGCCGGACGGCACCCCGGCGGTCTCGTCGGGCGGCGTGCCGGTGCCGGCCGAACCTCTTCCTGGTCGAGGCTCAGGTCTTGGCACGGTTTTCGTCTGCGCCGGCGGATCGCCGCGAGACTGGCACTACCCTTCGGTCCTTGCCTGCCTGCGCCAGCTCGCGCGTGAGGGCGTGCGCATCGGCGGCATTTCCGGCGGTCCCTATCTGCTTGCCGCCGCCGGTCTTCTGGCCGAGCGCGATTTCACCATTCATTGGGAACATGCTCCGGCCCTGCTGGAAGCCTTTCCGGCACTTACGCCGCGCCAAGCGCGCTTCGTCATCGACGGCAATCGTATCACCTGCGGCGGCGGCATCGCGCCGCTCGATATGATGCATGTGCTGATATCAGAGCGCATGGGTGCCGATTTCGCTCGCCGCGTCAGCGACTGGTATCTGCATACCGAAGTTGGCGAGCCGACTGCGCCGCAACGCGGTTCGCTCGCCGAGCGTTACGGCGTTCACCATCCGGGCTTGCTGAGCGTGCTCGAAAAAATGGAGGAGACGATCGAAATGCCGCTCGACCGCACCGCCATGGCGCGCATCGCTGGCGTTACGCCGCGTCATCTCGACCGGCTGTTTGCCGTTCATCTCGGCTCGACATTCCTTGATCAATATCGGCGAATAAGATTGCAGCATGGCCGGCGGTTGCTGGAGCAGAGCCCGCTTTCTATCTCCGAGATTGCCGTCGCCACCGGCTTTTCAAGCGGCGCGCATTTCTCCAGAGCCTATCGCTCCCTTTACGGGATCGCCCCCGGCGAAACCCGCCGTAGCTGATTTTCGTCGTAGTTGAGAAAATTTCACTGGGAGGATAGAGTCCTTCCCAGCAAGCCCTGCCGGCAAAAAGGATACAGAATGAAAACCAAGGCAGATAAAATATCGGTCGATGACCAATCCCACGCTGGGCGATCGGCTTTTTCCCAAGACCCGCATGCGGTGCGCGAACCGAAGGAAAACAATCTCGAAATGGCGATCGGCCACGAGGTTCGCGCCTATCGTAAGAAGCTCGGCATCACCGTGACGGATCTTGCCGCCGCGACGGGGATCTCGCTCGGCATGCTGTCGAAGATCGAAAATGGCAATATCTCGCCGTCGCTGACGACGCTGCAATCGCTATCGCGTGCACTCGGTGTGCCGCTGACCGCATTCTTCCGTCGCTATGAAGAGCCGCGCAACGCCGTCTTCGTCAAGGCCGGTCAGGGTGTCGAACTCGAACGCCGTGGTACGCGCGCGGGCCATCAATATAATCTCCTCGGCCATATCGACAACAATTCGAGCGGCGTCATCGTCGAGCCCTATCTCATCACGTTGACGGCGGATTCCGATGTCTTCCCGACGTTCCAGCATGAGGGCATGGAGTTCCTTTATATGCTCGAGGGTGAGGTCATGTACCGCCACGGCGATCAGCTCTATCCCATGCAGCCGGGCGACAGTCTCTTCTTCGATGCCGATGCGCCGCACGGCCCGGAGGTGCTGGTGAAATTGCCGGCCAAATACCTTTCGATCATCAGCTATCCACAGCGAGGCAAGGCCGACTAACTTGCCTTAAAAGAAAAAATTATTCTTTTGAGTTGAAAAACCGCATTGGACCTGATAGCCATTTTTGCAGATGCGAAAACGGAGGGTTTGGGCATGTGCGGAATTGTCGGTCTTTTCTTGAAAGATAAGGCGCTGGAGCCGAAACTCGGCGCGCTTCTGTCTTCCATGCTGATCACGATGACCGATCGCGGACCCGATAGTGCGGGCATTGCGATCTACGGCAACGATAATGGCACGACGGCAAAGATCACCGTCCAGTCGGCCGATCCGGAAAAGGATTTCGACGGCCTGGAATATGAACTCCGGCGCGCGCTTGACGTCCCGGTATCCGTCGTAGTCAAGAGCACGCATGCGGTCGTCACCCTTGCCAAGGACAAGCTTGACGAGGGTAGGGCGGCCCTGACGGCATCACGTCCGAATATCCGCGTCATGAGCAGTGGCGATACCGTCGAGATTTATAAGGAAGTCGGCCTGCCGAAGGATGTGGTCTCCCGCTTTGGCGTGACCGCCATGTCTGGCACGCACGGCATCGGCCATACTCGCATGGCGACGGAATCGGCCGTGACCACGCTCGGCGCCCATCCCTTCTCCACCGGCTCGGACCAATGCCTGGTTCACAACGGTTCGCTCTCGAACCACAACAACCTGCGCCGCGAGCTGAAGCGCGAGGGCATGGTCTTCGAAACGGAAAACGATACAGAGGTGGCCGCTGCCTATCTCACGGCCGAGATGGCGAAAGGCAAGGATCTCGGGGCGGCACTCGAAAGCGCCGTCGACGATCTCGACGGCTTCTTCACCTTCGTCGTCGGCACCAAGTCCGGCTTTGGCGTCGTTCGCGATCCCATCGCCTGCAAGCCGGCCGTCATGGCCGAGACTGACCAGTATGTCGCCTTCGGCTCAGAATATCGCGCGCTCGTCAATCTCCCGGGCATCGAGGATGCCCGGATCTGGGAGCCGGAGCCGGCGACCGTCTATTTCTGGGATCACGAAAAGGCTGCCTGATCAGAAGCGCCGCAATCGAGAGAGATCTTACATGCCAGTTTTCGACCTATCCGTCACACCGTTGCGCGAACTCAACAGCGCTCTTCATGGCCTCGCCGCCGGCACCAACGATACTGCTTTCGAAGTCGTCAATCCGCGCGGCCATCATGCGGTGGCCGCCGGTATCGACGCGCCCGTCACCGTCGATATCAAGGGCTCCGTCGGCTATTACTGCGCCGGCATGAATGATGGCGGCAACGTCACCATCCACGGTTCGGCCGGCCCAGGCGTTGCGGAAAACATGATGTCCGGCACCGTCGTCATCGAAGGCGATGCCAGCCAGTATGCCGGGGCGACCGGGCAGGGTGGCCTGCTTGTCATCAAGGGCAATGCCGCCTCGCGTTGCGGCATATCGATGAAGGGCATCGACATCGTCGTCTACGGCAATATCGGCCATATGTCGGCCTTCATGGGGCAGTCCGGCCATCTCGTCGTGCTCGGTGACGCCGGCGATGCGCTGGGGGACAGCCTCTATGAGGCCAAGCTCTTCGTCCGCGGTTCGGTGAAAAGCCTTGGCTCCGATTGCATTGAAAAGGAAATGCGCCCGGAGCATCTGGAGAAGCTCTCCGAGCTTCTGGAAAAGGCCGGCGTGCGCGGCGTCAGGCCGGAGGAGTTCAAGCGTTATGGATCGGCGCGCAAGCTCTATAATTTCAATATCGACAATGCCGACGCGTACTAAGGCGAAGGGGACCTCATGAGCTACCACAATCCGCACACGCCGCCTCGCAAGTCCGCTACCTTCGACGATCATACGCTCGCCGAAATCCGCCGCGCGGCGGCGACGGGCATTTACGACATTCGCGGCGCCGGCACCAAGCGCAAGGTGCCGCATTTTGACGACCTTTTGTTCCTCGGTGCCTCGATCTCGCGTTATCCGCTCGAAGGCTATCGCGAGAAGTGCGATACGACCGTCGTTCTCGGCAGCCGTTTCGCCAAGAAGCCGATCACGCTGAAGACCCCGATCACCATTGCCGGCATGAGCTTCGGCGCGCTTTCCGGCAACGCCAAGGAAGCCCTCGGCCGCGGTGCCACACTTGCCGGCACGTCGACGACGACCGGCGACGGCGGCATGACGGACGAGGAGCGCGGCCATTCGCAGACACTGGTCTATCAGTATCTCCCCTCGCGCTACGGCATGAACCCTAGAGATCTTCGCCGCGCCGACGCAATCGAAGTCGTTGTGGGTCAAGGCGCCAAGCCCGGCGGTGGCGGCATGCTGCTTGGCCAAAAGATCTCCGATCGTGTCGCCAACATGCGCAATCTGCCGAAGGGCATCGATCAGCGTTCGGCCTGCCGCCATCCGGATTGGACCGGTCCGGACGATCTCGAAATCAAGATCATGGAATTGCGCGAGATCACCGATTGGGAAAAGCCGATCTATGTGAAGGTCGGCGGCGCACGCCCTTATTACGATACCGCTCTTGCCGTGAAGGCCGGTGCCGATGTCGTGGTGCTTGACGGCATGCAGGGCGGCACAGCCGCGACCCAGGACGTCTTCATCGAGAATGTCGGCATGCCGACGCTCGCCTGTATTCGCCCCGCCGTGCAGGCGCTGCAGGATCTCGGCATGCATCGCAAGGTGCAGCTCATCATCTCCGGCGGCATTCGCTCCGGAGCCGATGTGGCGAAGGCGCTGGCGCTGGGCGCGGATGCAGTTGCCATTGGCACGGCGGCGCTGGTTGCGATCGGCGACAACGATCCCAAATGGGAAGAAGAGTATCAGAAACTCGGTACGACGGCTGGCGCCTACGACGACTGGCATGAGGGCAAGGACCCGGCGGGTATCACAACGCAGGATCCGGAGCTCGCAAGCCGGCTCGATCCGATTGCTGCGGGCCGGCGGCTGGCCAATTATCTCAAGGTGATGACGTTGGAGGCGCAGACGATCGCGCGCGCTTGCGGCAAAAATCACCTGCACAATCTGGAGCCGGAAGACCTCTGTGCGCTGACGATGGAAGCCGCCGCCATGGCGCAGATTCCGCTTGCCGGCACCAATTGGTACCCGGGCAAGGGAGGCTTTTAAGATTCCGTCTGGGCCTGAGAGGCCTGGACGTTGCATGCATCATCGAAGTGTCTCGAAGAAATCCAAAGGGGAACGAGAATGACACTGGATCTTGCTGCCTTTGCAAAGGACAAAGGCATCAAATATTTCATGATCAGTTATACGGATCTTTTTTCCGGTCAGCGCGCCAAGCTCGTGCCGGCGCAGGCGATTGTCGGGATGCAGGAAGAGGGCGCCGGCTTTGCCGGCTTCGCCACCTGGCTCGACATGACACCCGCCCATCCCGATCTTTTTGCCGTGCCGGACGCCTCCTCCGTCATCCAGCTCCCATGGAAGAAGGACGTTGCCTGGGTTGCCGCCGATTGCATGATGGAAGGCGAATTGGTCGCTCAGGCGCCGCGCAATGTGTTGAAGAAGCTCGTGAAGGAAGCGGAAGCTGCAGGCAAGCGCGTCAAGACCGGCGTCGAAGCAGAGTTCTTCCTGATCACGGCCGATGGCGCCAAGATTTCCGACGAATACGATACCGCTGAAAAGCCCTGCTACGACCAGCAGGCCGTCATGCGGCGCTACGATGTCATCTCCGAGATCTGCGACTATATGCTGGAGCTCGGCTGGGGCGCCTATCAGAACGACCACGAGGATGCCAACGGCCAGTTCGAGATGAACTGGGAATTTGACGATGCCTTGAAGACGGCGGACAAGCACTCCTTCTTCAAGTTCATGGTCAAGTCGATCGCCGAAAAGCACGGTCTCAGGGCGACATTCATGCCCAAGCCCTTCAAAGGTCTGACGGGCAATGGCTGCCATTGCCATATCTCCGTGTGGGACAATGACGGCAGGACCAATGTCTTTGCCGACAGGGAAGCTGAATTCGGCCTGTCGGCCGAGGGCAAGCATTTCCTCGGCGGCATCATGAAACATGCCTCGTCGCTGGCGGCGATCACCAACCCGACGGTCAATTCCTATAAGCGCATCAATGCGCCGCGCACGACATCGGGTGCTACCTGGTCCCCCAATACCGTGACATGGACTGGCAACAACCGCACGCATATGGTGCGTGTGCCCGGTCCCGGCCGCTTCGAGCTGCGCCTGCCCGATGGTGCCGTCAATCCCTACCTTCTGCAGGCGGTCATCATCGCCGCCGGCCTGGATGGCCTGCGCAGCATGGCCGATCCCGGGCCTCATCACGATATCGACATGTATGCGGAGGGTCATCTCGTGAAGAATGCGCCGCGCCTGCCGCTCAATCTGCTCGATGCGCTGCGGGCCTATGACGAGGATGAAGGGCTGAAACAGGCGATCGGCTCGGAATTCTCCGAAGCCTATCTGAAGCTCAAGCATCAGGAATGGAACGCCTACTGCTCGCATTTCACGCAGTGGGAGCGCGACAGCACGCTCGATATCTGAGTGCGCAAAAAGACGCGAGAATTGACCCATATGCCGCGTTTTATCGCATATGGCGGGATCATCCTCGGAAGTTCCTTCTCCCCAGCGGGGAGAAGGTGGCCCGAAGGGCCGGATGAGGGGGCTTTCCGATTTGAATTCATGGACTTTCGTGCTCGTGGCGGATACCCCCTCATCCGCCTGACGGCACCTTCTCCCCACTGGGGAGAAGGGGTGTGCGGCAGCTACCTGCTTCATGTGCGATTGGCCTGTGACACATGAGGCGGAATTTTGGCCGCGGACGGCGGAGGAAAATTAGCATGACGAGCTATGTATTGACAGTGACGTGCCAATCGACGCGTGGGATTGTTGCGGCGATCTCGAACTATCTGGCCGGACAGGGCTGCAACATCGTCGATTCCAGCCAGTTCGACGATCTCGATACCGGCAAGTTCTTCATGCGCGTCTCCTTCATCTCCGAGGAAGGGGTCGGCGGACCGGCGCTTGCCGAAGGCTTCAAGCCGATCGCCGAGAAGTTCGCCATGGATGCGGAGATCCACGATGCCAAGAAGCGCATGAAGGTGCTCTTGATGGTCTCGCGCTTCGGTCATTGCTTGAACGACCTGCTCTACCGCTGGAAGATCGGCGCATTGCCGATCGACATCGTCGGCGTCGTCTCCAACCATTTCGACTACCAGAAAGTGGTGGTCAATCACGATATCCCCTTCCACCACATCAAGGTAACGAAGGACAACAAGCCGCAGGCCGAAGCCCAGCTCCTGGAACTGGTCGAGCAGACCGGCACCGAGCTGGTGGTGCTCGCCCGCTATATGCAGGTTCTGTCGGATGCGCTCTGCCGAAAAATGTCGGGCCGCATCATCAACATCCACCATTCCTTCCTGCCGTCCTTCAAGGGGGCAAACCCTTATAAGCAGGCCTATGAGCGCGGCGTGAAGCTGATCGGGGCGACGGCGCATTATGTGACGGCCGATCTCGACGAAGGTCCGATCATCGAGCAGGACACGGCGCGCATCACCCATGCGCAGTCGGCCGAGGACTATGTCTCGATCGGCCGCGATGTGGAGAGCCAGGTACTGGCGCGTGCCATCCATGCGCATATCCACTATCGCACCTTCCTCAACGGCAACCGCACCGTCGTCTTCCCAGCAAGCCCGGGCTCCTATGCCTCCGAACGCATGGGGTGAGTGATGGCGCTCGCAACGGTGATCGACGGGAAACGAGCAGCAGCTTCGGTGATCGAGGCTGTGAAGGCTGCGGCGGCGGGACTTGAGGCGGAGGCCGGTGTGAAGACCGGTCTTGCGGTCATCATCGTCGGCGACGATCCGGCCAGCCACGCCTATGTGAACTCCAAGAGCAAGATGGCCAAGGAATGCGGCTTCAAGTCGGTGCAGCACACGCTGCCGGCGGAGACGACGCAGGAAGAGCTGGCAAGGCTGGTTTCCTCCCTGAATGACGATGCCTCCATCCACGGTATTCTCGTGCAATTGCCGCTGCCGAAGCATCTCGATTCGGAACCGATCATCCAGTCGATCAAGCCGGAAAAGGATGTCGATGGCCTGCATGTGGTCAATGCCGGCAAGCTGGCAACCGGCGATCTCGAAACCGGACTGATCTCGTGCACGCCGGCCGGCGCCATGCTGCTGGTGCGACAGGTGCATGGCGAGGACCTGTCGGGTCTGAATGCCGTCGTCATCGGTCGTTCCAACCTGTTCGGCAAGCCGATGGCGCAATTGCTGCTCAATGCCAGTGCCACTGTCACGACGGCGCATTCGCGGACCAAGGATCTCGCCTCCGTGGCAAGGGGTGCCGATATCCTGGTGGCGGCCGTTGGTCGACCGGAGATGATCAAGGCCGACTGGATCAAGCCGGGTGCCACTGTCATCGATGTCGGCATCAACCGGATCGCGGCCCCGGAGCGGGGCGAGGGCAAGAGCCGGCTGGTGGGCGATGTCGCCTATGGTGGAGCTTCCGAAGTCGCCGCCGCCATCACGCCGGTTCCGGGCGGTGTCGGCCCGATGACGATCGCCATGCTGATGGCCAATACCGTCATTGCCGCTTATCGCGCCGCGGGTAAGAAGCCGCCGAGGTGTTAGAGCGAAACACCATCCGGATGGCCAAGAAAAACCCTTCGGATCGGCTTGCCAAGGCGCGAAAGACGATTATAGTCAGGAAATAAATATTCCGTAGAAGAAAAAGAGGGAACGAAATGGCATTATCATGGCGTTTCTCCGCGTTGGCGGACCGGCACCGTGCTCTCGGATCGAAACTCGAGGACTGGAGCGGCATGGGAACCGCCTGGACTTACGATAAGGACATGTCGCAGGAGCATGTCGCGATCCGTACCAAGGCCGGCATCATGGACGTTTCCGGCCTCAAAAAGGTGCATCTGGTCGGACCGCACGCCATTGCCGTGCTCGACTATATCACCACCCGCGACATGTCGAAGATCTATCCCGGCCGCTCGGTTTACGCCGCGATGCTGAACGATCGCGGCTACTTCACCGACGACTGCATCGTCTACCGCACCGGTCCAAATTCCTGGATGCTGGTGCATGGCTCAGGCTCCGGCCACGAGGAAGTGCTCAAGCAGGCGGCCGGCCGCAACTGCGCTGTCCTCTTCGACGACGATCTGCACGATCTGTCGCTGCAAGGCCCGGTCGCCGTCGATTATCTCGCAAAATATGTGCCTGGGATCCGCGATCTTAAATATTTCCATCACATGCAGACGACGCTGTTCGGCGCGCCTGTGATGATCTCGCGCACAGGCTATACCGGCGAGCGCGGTTATGAGATCTTCGTGCGCGGCCAGGATGCGCCAATGGTTTGGGACCGCATCGTCGCGGAAGGCGAGGAGATGGGGATCATCCCCTGCTGCTTCAGCGTTCTCGACATGCTGCGCGTTGAAAGCTATCTGCTCTTTTATCCCTACGATAACTCGCAGATGTACCCCTTCGCCGACCAGCCGCCCGGCGATAGCCTTTGGGAACTCGGCCTCGATTTCACCGTCAGCCCCGGCAAGACCGGCTTCCGCGGTGCCGAGGAACATGCGCGCCTCAAGGGCAAGGAGCGCTTCAAGATCTTCGGTATGCTCATCGATGCCGACGGTCCGGCCGATCTCGGCGACGAGGTCTATTACGAGGGCAAAAAGGTCGGCGTCATCACTTGCCCCTGCTATTCGACACTGACGAAGAAATCGATGGCGATCGCCCGCCTCGATGTCGACAAGGCCGTGCAGGGCACGAAGCTCGAAGTGCGCGGCAAGAGCCTGAAGGCGAGTGCGATTGCCCATACGCTGCCATTCGATGACCCGGAAAAGAAGAAGAGGACGGCCATCGGCTAAGGAGGCGCTCATGCTTGTCGAAGGCATCAAGAGCCGACCGGTCTACAAAGGCCTCTCCATCCAGCCGCATGCCCGGCGGCATCTGTTCGCGCTGGAAGGCGAGGGGGCCAACGCCCTCCTCGACCAGATGGCCGGGCTTGACGATACCGTCCTGTCGCGCAGCGAAATCCTCTATGTCGCGCGTGACTCGCAGGGCAGGGGCCATGACGAGGCTCTACGCAGCCTTGGCGCAGATATGTTCTTCACGGCGCCGACGATTGCGACATTGCTCTTCCGTCTGAAGGGCTCGCTTACAACGGCGCATATGGGCACGCGGCTTTATATCGCCGGCACCGAGGGTTTTATTGGCCAGGCGATGATGTTGGCGCTCGATTACGGCATGGATCATGCCTCGATCATCACCGAACATCGCGGTTCCCTGGCGCGTCGCGTACAATGCGTCCATTGCAAGGGCATCACCGAGGATGTCACGCATAGTCCCTTTGCCTGCGGCCATTGCGGGCTTCCGTTGTTGGTGCGCGACCACTATTCGCGTCGCCTCGGTGCCTTTCAGGGCGTCAACATCGATGCGGAAGAGCCGGGTACGGCGCCTGATCCCGAGGAGTTGTTCCTGTGAGCGGTGGTACGGAAATTCCGGTTCGCGTCGCGAAGGTGACGCCGGTCGCCGATCGCATCAAGCGCTTCCGCTTCGAGCGTCTCGATGGCGCGCCGATGCCTTATTTTTCCGGCGGCGCCCATGTCATCGTCTCGATGAACGACGAGGGCCATGTTCGCCGCAACGCCTATTCGCTGATGTCGCCGCCGCATGATTGTTCGGCCTATGAGATCAGCGTGCTGCGTGTCGAGGAATCGCGCGGCGGTTCCGCCTTCATGCATGAGAAGGTGCGGGAGGGTGACGAGCTCAAGGTCAGCTATCCCATCAATCTCTTTCAGCCGGACTGGCGCGGCCGCAAGCACCTTTTGATCGCCGGCGGCATCGGCATCACGCCCTTCATCGCGATGATGCAGCAGTTCTCGCGCGAGGGCGCGAATTTCGAACTGCATTATGCCGTTCGTTCGATCGATCGCGGCGCCTATTGCCGGGAGCTTGTCGAGCAATATGGCTCGCAGCGCGTGAAGATCTATTGCGACGCCGATCGCAATTTCATCCCCGTGGCACGTCTGCTCGAAAGCCAGCCGCTCGGCACGCATCTCTATGTCTGCGGCCCGGCCGGCATGATCGACGCCGTGTTGAAAACGGGCATCGAGGCCGGCTGGCCGGAACAGAACCTGCATTCCGAACGCTTCCTGTCGTCGCAGCCCGGCAAGCCCTTCTCCATCATGCTGACGCGGTCCGGCAAGACCGTTCACGTCGGTCATCATGAGAGCATGCTGGAGGCGATCGAGGCTGCCGGCATCGATGCGCCCTTCCTCTGTCGCGGCGGCGCCTGTGGACAATGCGAGACCGGCGTTGCCGTCTGCGACGGTAAGCTTCTGCACAATGACGTCTATCTGACCGACGAAGAAAAGGCCTCTGGCCGAAAGGTGATGATCTGCGTTTCCCGGTTCGAAGGAAGCGCGCTGCATCTCGACCTATAGGCCTCAACCGATATTCAGGAGAACGGACATGGCAATCGCCTTCAAGCAGGAAACGTTCAGGAACGATTTCAGCTACCGCAACAGTCCGGAAAACATCAGGCGTTTCCCGTTCCCCTTCGATCGCGACGAATACATGTATTCAGTCAATATGGAGCCGCATGTAAAAGGGCGGAAGAACACGGTCTACGAAAGTCTGATCGACGTCGACGAGCACTATGTCGCCGAGATGCATGACCGGGCTCTGGTGCTGAAGGAAGATCCCTTACGCTATCAGGCGCTGCCGCACATGATGACAGCGCAATGGGACACGCTGGAACTGCTGATGGAAGAGCAGGCGGCCGGCTATCCCGAGCATTTCACGCTCACCAAGAACGGCGACCGGTGGCGCTGGATCAATAGGCCGCTCGGCATAGATGACACCTTCACCTTCGGCGATGCGTCGACGTTGCCTTACGAACCCTTCGAATACATCACCCGACAGGCACAGGGCGATTTCTGCATCGTCGACCAGCGCGATGGCAATCTCTGGATGGATGCCGGCATGGTGACGACCCAGGCCGATTGGTCGCTCGATTTCGATATCGGCATGAACTTCATGGAGTGGCACGGGCCGGTGCCGCTTGCCCACCAGATCGGCGTCTTCGACCGCGCGCTCAAATTCCTCTTGAACCTGCAGCTCGGCAAGCCGACGCGCCGGTTCAACTGGACGATGACTATCAATCCGCGCCTCGATACCAGTCCTGAAAACTATCCGAAATGGGGTCCGGACCGCACCACGGTGACGCCCGAGAATGTCGGCGAAAAGGTGCATCTGCGCGTCGAGCTGCAGAGCCTATGGCGCCTGCCGCGCTCCAACGCCATTCTCTTCGTCATCCGCTGCTATCTGATGAACATGAATGAGCTCGTCACAGTGCCGAAATGGGCGCGCCGTTTCCCGCGTGTGCTGAAGACCCTGCCGCCGGAGCTCATCGACTATAAGGGCCTGACGCGCTTCCGCCAGACCACGATCGACTGGCTGTCGAAATATGACGACGGCGCCCCGACCAGTCCCGGCATTTTTCCGGATTGATGCCGACACGGCGCGAAACGACTGCATGCCATAAAAAATTCGATACAATCGAGAAGGGGAATGCCACATGACACGAGTTGCCGTTATCGGTGCCGGCCCTTCGGGCCTTGCCCAGCTAAGAGCCTTTCAATCGGCCGCAAATAAGGGTGCTGATATTCCGGAAGTCGTCTGCTTCGAAAAGCAGGCGGATTGGGGCGGCCTCTGGAACTACACCTGGCGTACGGGCCTCGATGAATATGGCGAGCCTGTCCATGGCAGCATGTATCGCTATCTCTGGTCGAACGGCCCGAAGGAGTGCCTGGAATTCGCCGACTATTCCTTCGAGGAGCATTTCGGCAAGCCGATCGCCTCCTACCCGCCGCGCGCAGTGCTCTGGGACTATATCAAGGGCCGCGTCGAGAAAGCCGATGTGCGCAAATGGGTACGTTTCAGCACGCCCGTGCGCATGGTGCGCTTCGATGAAGAGACGAAGAAGTTCACGGTAACCGCGCATGATCGGCCTCAGGACCGGATGTATGACGAGGTGTTCGACTATGTCGTCGTTGCCTCGGGTCATTTCTCGACGCCGAACGTGCCCTATTTCGAAGGGGTGAAGACCTTCAACGGCCGCGTGCTGCATGCCCACGATTTTCGCGATGCACTGGAGTTCAAGGGCAAGGACGTACTGCTCGTCGGGCGCAGCTATTCGGCCGAGGATATCGGCTCGCAATGCTGGAAATATGGGGCAAAGTCGGTGACGACGAGCTATCGCTCCAAGCCGATGGGCTTCAAATGGCCCGAGAATTTCGAGGAGCGGCCGCTGTTGACGCGTCTTGAAAACAAGACGGCCTACTTCCTCGACGGCTCATCGAAGGATGTCGACGCGCTGATCCTCTGCACAGGCTATCAGCACCATTTCCCCTTCCTGCCTGACGAGCTGCGGCTAAAGACTGCTAACCGCCTCTGGGCCGACCATCTCTACAAGGGCGTGATCTTCGACAAGAATCCGCAGCTCTTCTATATCGGCATGCAGGACCAGTTCTACACCTTCAACATGTTCGACGTTCAGGCCTGGTGGGCGCGCGATGTCATCATGGGCCGCATCAAGCTGCCACCGGAAGCAGAGCTGCAGGCAAACTTCGACCAGTGGCGTGCCCGCGAGGAGACGCTTGAGGATGCCGAACAGATGATCTGGTACCAGGGCGATTATGTGAAGGAGCTGCTCGCCGAGACCGATTATCCGAGCTTCGACATCGAAGGGACTAACAAGACCTTCATGGAGTGGGAGCATCACAAGGCGGAAAACATCATGGGCTTCCGTGACCACGCTTACCGTTCGCTGATGACCGGTACCATGTCGCCGACACATCACACACCCTGGGTCGACGCGCTTGACGATTCGATGGAGGAATATCTGCGCAATTGATCCGCGATCATTTCCCCAACTAACCGGCAAGGGAGGCGGAGAGCAGCCTTTGCCGGATTTTTATGCGTTGAGACGAAACGAGTTCATCCGCAACCTTCTCTTCGGGCATGGCTTCCATGGATTTTCAGACAAGCGTTCTTGGCCGTATGGCGGGTTTTCTCTATCGCTGCCGGGCGGACGAAAACTATACGATGCTTAAGATGACCGACGGCATCGAGCGCATCTTCGGCTATCCCGCCGATGAGATCATCGGCAACCGCGCGCGAACCTTTACTTCGATCATGTGCGAAGACGATATTCCGCTCATGGATGAGCTTGTCGGCAAGGCTCTGGAAAGCCGCACCGACTGGACGATGGAGTATCGCATCCGTCATCGCGACGGCCATTTCCTCTGGGTAACGGAGACCGGCGGCGGTGTCTGGGACGAGACCGGGGAGCTTCTTTATCTCGAAGGCAGTATCCTGAATATTGAATCGCTCTACCAGCGCCTCGACGAGCAGACCGCGGACATGCGGGTCACGGCATCGAAGACCAACGAGATCCTGCAGTCGCTGCGCTACTTGAAGCTGCTTGCCGTCAATGCCGGCATCGAGGCGGCAAGAGCCGGCACGGCCGGATCGGGTTTTGCGGTTCTGGCGGCAGAGATGCGTACGCTTGCCAATTCCTCGGAAGAGGCGGCGCGTGCGATCTCGGTCGCGCAGAGGAAGTCGGATTAGGAACGCGGCCGCGTTTTCTGCGGATCGTAGTGAGAAAGCGGCACAATGACGGCGGGAAGCCGTTTCTGTTGACTGTCGAGCTTGCCGATCTCGACCTTGGTGCCGACGCCAGCATGCGTGACGTCGACACGGGCAAGCGCGATGGTCTTGCCGAGGATCGGCGATCGTGTCGCGCTGGTGATCACGCCGATTTGCGCGCGGCCGATATGGATGCAATCGCCATGTCCAACGGCTTCATTGGCTTCGATATCGAGACCGACCATGAGGTGGCGCGGATGTTCCTTTCGCCGGATCAGCGCCTCGCGTCCAATGAAATCATCCTGTTTGGATTTTAACGGCACGGTAAAGCCGATGCCGGCCTCGAAGGGATCGGTCTGATCGTCGAATTCGTGATGGGCAAAGACCAGGCCCGCCTCGATGCGCACCATATCAAGCGCCTCCAGGCCCATGGGCTTCAGCCCATAGGGCTCGCCGGCTTTCCAGACTGCATCGAAGACGGTGCTCGCATCCTTCGGATGGCAGAAGATCTCGTATCCGAGTTCGCCGGTATAGCCTGTCCGTGACACGACGACGGGTGCTCCCTCGAAATGGCCGATGCGGCCGACCGCGAAGCGGAACCACTCCAGTTCGCCGATCGTCGGCTGGCGCGGCGCCGTCCAGATGATTTCCCTGAGGATGTCGCGGCTTTTGGGGCCTTGTAGGGCGATGTTGTGCATCTGGTCGGTGGAGGATCGCACCCAGGCCTTGAAGCCTTTCTTCTCCGCCTGCTCGCGCAGCCAGATGCCGCTATAGTCATCGCCGCCGATCCATCGGAAGTTCTTGTCGCCGAGGCGAAACAGCGTGCCGTCGTCGATCATGCCGCCGTGCTCGTAGCACATGGCGGAATAGACGACCTGGCCGATCGAGAGTTTGCGCACGTCGCGCGTGAGGCAATATTGCAGCAATTCCTCCGCATCCGGTCCCGTCACCTCGAACTTGCGCAGCGGCGAGAGGTCGATGACCACGGCGCGTTCACGGCAGGCCCAGTATTCCTCGACCGACCCTTCCGAGGAGAAGCGGTTCGGCAGCCAGAAGCCGCGATATTCGGTGTAGTCGCGCGTCATGGCGGAGAGGCGCGGGTGAAACGCGGTTTCGCGCGTCAGTTCGGGGTCGGCGTCAGGGGTCATGCGATAGGCCACCGCTCGTGTGAATTTTTCTTTGCCGGAAAAGGTGCGCACGTGGATATCGGTCGGGTCCCAGCCATTGGCCGCGTCGATGTCATCGGGACAAGATGAGGAGACACAGACAAGATCCGTCAGGGCGCGCATCAGGACGTAATCGCCGGGCCTGGACCAGGGCTCGTCGAGATAGAGCTGGTTATTGTGATCGACATTGGTGTTGTAGAAGTAGTTGAGCGCCTCCCAACCCTTTCGGCCGGCAATTCCATAGGGAGCGAGCGCCGCGTTGAAATTGTCGGTGCAGTTCACGTGACCGGGATAGCCCATGTCGTCATAGTAGCGGGAGTTGCAGGCCGTTGCGAAGGCGTCGTGGCGGCCAACCGTGTCCTGCACGATTTCCACCAGCGGCTCGAAATCACGGTCGAAGGCCTTGGAGGGAAGGCCGGGCGCTGGATAGCTGCGGCCGAGCAGGGTGCGGGTTACGGTTGAATCGAGCGCAAGGTCGAGGCCTTTGTCGACCTTGCGGGCGGAGAAGGCCTGGAAATCGGTGCATTGCCGGCCGTAGACGTCGATGATCTGAATATATTCGCCGGCGCGGACGAAATAGGCCGAAGCGGTCGCTGCCTTGACGCGGATGTCTTCGATCGGATCGGCGAGCGGTTCGGGGAGTGCGGAAGCATAGTCTCGCAGGATCGTCGTGCGGCGTATTCTGAGCTCGATGGGCGTTGCCGTATCCTGCGTCTCGGGCGACATGGCCGTTCCCGGCGCACAGGCGATCAGCAGGCCCTTGGTCGCGATGGTGAAATCCGCGGTGTTGCCCGCCGGCGAAGAGGCGCCGAAAAGGCGAAGCGCTGCCGCAGAGGCAAGGTCGGCCCCGCGACGCTCCAGCGTTATCCTGACGCGAACCGCACTATCATCACCAGAGGAAAGAATGGCTTTGAGACCTGTCGCTTCGCCAGTGAATGCGGCCCCCAAGCCTGCGGATTGAAAGCGGCCCTTCTCGTCAAGGAAGGTAAGCTCGCAGACCTGCCCGCCTTCGCTGTCCGTCACCGAAATCCGGTCACCAGGCTCGACACGCACGACCAGCGATCCGCCGCCCTTGCAGCGATAGCGCTCGGTATCTTGCGGCAGGGCTGGAATGCCTGGATAGCGCACAATGCTCGCCGAAATCGGCCGTATTCCGGCGGTCGGCGGATGGAGTTCTCGCATTAAACCCTCTCGGGAAATAGGTGCATCGAGGCACTGGAATCATGCTGACAAAATGCCGGTGGAAAGTAAAGGGATATTGACTAAAAAGAAAATATCTTCACTATGCATAAAGGGCATGCATCTGGAAATCCGCGCATAGACTCGGCTCATGAAAACCTCCAGCAAGCCCCGCAATGCCATGGGAGGCACGTTCAGGGAGACGTACGAGAGATACGTCCGGAACAAAATGGGGAATATCATCAATGACTGACATCGTGGACGCCGGCGCTTCCGCCGGCACCGAAGGTAAGCTTATACGCGCGCTGGACTGGAAGGGCGCGTTCTGGGTGGCTGCGGGCGTGCCGCCGCTTGTTCTCTTCTCCATCGGCGGCATCGCTGGCACGACAGGCAAGCTTGCCTTCGTCGTGTGGATCATCTCGATGATCATGGGTTTCCTGCAATCCTTCACCTATGCGGAAATCGCCGGCATGTTCGGCAACAAGTCCGGCGGCGCCTCGGTCTATGGTGCGACGGCCTGGCTGCGCTACTCGAAATTCATCGCGCCGCTTTCGGTCTGGTGCAACTGGTTCGCCTGGTCGCCGGTGCTGTCGCTCGGTTGCGCCATTGCAGCCGGCTATATCCTCAATGCCTTCTTCCCCATTCCGGCGGCGGATTCGCAGGCTGTGCTGAGCTGGATCAGTGCGCATGCGGCGTCGATCACCGCCGATAGCCCGCGTGTTGCCGAATACATTGCGGCCCATGCCGGTACATCTCCTGACGATGCGGTAAAAGCGCTGCTGAGCGCCGATGGCGTTGCAGCTTTTACGCCAGCCATCCGCAACTGGTCTCTCGTCAGCTTCAACATTCCTTTTCTCGCGACCGCCAATATCAATGCCACCTTCTTCATCGGCGGCGTCCTGATGCTGATCATTTTTGCGATTCAGCATCGCGGCATTTCCGAGACGGCAAGCGTGCAGAAGTGGCTGGCGATCATCGTGCTCGTGCCGCTGCTCATCATCGGTGTCTATCCGATCGTCAGCGGCCAGATCCTCTCCGCCAACGTGACCGGATTGCTGCCGCCGACAGCTGCCTATGCTGCGACCGACGGCAGCTGGAGCAATGGCGGCTGGACGCTTTTCCTCGGCGGTCTCTATATTGCCGCCTGGTCGACCTACGGTTTCGAAACTGCGGTTTGCTATACGCGCGAACTGAAGAACCCGAAGACGGATACCTTCAAGGCAATCTTCTACTCGGGCCTTGCCTGCTGCATTTTCTTCTTCCTTGTGCCCTTTGCATTCCAGGGCGTGCTCGGTCATGCCGGCATGCTGGCGCCTGGTATCGTTGATGGCACCGGCGTCGGTGAAGCGCTCGGCGGCCTGATCGGTGCCGGCCGTGTCGTCACACAGCTGCTCGTCGTCCTGATGATCCTTGCGCTGTTCCTGGCGATCATGACGGCAATGGCAGGTTCCTCGCGCACCCTCTATCAGGGCTCGAAGGATGGCTGGCTGCCGAAATATCTCGACCATGTGAACGAGAACGGCGCGCCGACGAGAGCGATGTGGACGGACTTTGCCTTCAATCTCTTTCTTCTCGCCATTGCGTCGGACACGAGCGGCTATTTCTTCGTGCTTGCGGTCTCCAACGTCGGATACATCATCTTCAATTTCCTTAACCTCAATTCGGGCTGGATACACCGCATGGACTCCGGCCATGTCGAGCGTCCGTGGAAGGCGCCGTCCTGGCTCATCGGTCTCAATACCGTCCTAGCTTTCGTCAATGCGCTCTTCCTTGGCGCGGGTGCCAAGGTCTGGGGCTATGCCAATGCGCTCTGGATCGGCTTTGCCTTTGCGGCTCTTATCCTGCCGGTCTTTGCCTACAGGCACTATGTTCGCGATGGCGGCAAGTTCCCGGCCGGCGCCATGGATGATCTCGGTCTGGTCGGCCAGGATCTGGGTGTCAGGAAGGCGGGTATTCTACCCTATCTGGCGCTTGCCGGCGGCCTCGCCATCGTGCTGATCGCCAATTGGTTCTTCCAGCTGCCGGCATAACGGTATCTAGTCGAAGACGAGGTTCATGCTTGCAAGTCCGGCCTGGTCACAGGCCGGACTTCGCTATGGCATCAACTTATCTGGAACTTCCTATCATTCGGGCGCGACGATGAGGGCGTCGTCGATCTCGACTTCTTCAGGTCGGCGGCGCTGCCGTGCCAGCCGCAGAAGCGTGGCCGCCAGGAGAATGGCCATCAGCCCGAGCTCGACGGCGATCGCCGTGACCCCGGCGGAGAGATAGGCGCTGGAATATTGCAGTACCTGGGCAAATACCGCCCCGAGGATTGCCGGTCCCAGACCTAATGACACCTGTTGCATCGTGGCGAGCATGGCGCTGCCGGCGCCAGCATGTTCATGCGGCACGTCCGCCAGCCCCAACCGGTAGAAGCTGTTGACGATGAGCGCCTGGCCGAAACCGATCAGCACTGTGGACGGAATGAGGTTGAGGACGCCTGGTTGCGGCCAGACCGTCTCGAGCGTCACGATGAGCAGCGCCAGCCCGCTCATCTGGATCACGCAGCCCGTTGCCAGCATGAGTTCACGCCGTATGTTTGCAAGGCGAGGCGTCACGAAAGCGGCCGAGACGAAATAGGAGCCGCCGAGCGCGATCAAGGCATTGCCTGACTGCAGCGGTGTCAGCCCGGCGCCCGCCTGTAAGGTAAGGGCGAAGACGAACATGAAACCGCTCCAGCAGGTGAAGAAGAGTATGGCGATCAGCCCTCCGAAGCGCATGCTGGAGATGCGCGTGAGCGACGGCGGCAAGATCGGGAAGGCTCCACGCGCCTCCTTGCCACGCTCGATGCGCCAAAGGAGTGCCACCAGCGGCAGGATCGGCACGAAGCCGAGCAGGCAAAGCCAGTTCCAGTGGAGCGACGGGCCGAGCGCGGTCGGCAGCAAGACCGAGAGCGTCAGCAGCGCCAGCGTGATCATGCCCGACCAGTCGACCGGAACTCTGCCTTGGCCACGCGTTTCTGGAACATGTCGCCACACGCTGAGCAGGATCAGGATGCAGACCGGCAGATTGATGAGGAAGATACTGCGCCAGCCGGAGCCGGCAATATCAGCCGAGATCAGGAAGCCGCCGAGAACCTGGCCGACGATGAAAGCGATGCCGCCGATCGCGCTATAGAGCGAGACGGCGCGGGCGTGATCGCGTCCGGTCAGGCTGACATGGATGGTCGCCAGTACCTGCGGGACCATGAGTGCGGCCGCAATTCCCTGCAGGGCGCGGGCAACGATGAGGAAGGCGACTGACGTCGCCACCCCGCATAGCAGGGAGGCGAGGCAGAACAATAGGACGGCCAGGCCGAACATGCGACGGCGGCCGAAATTGTCGCCGAGGCGCGCACCCATGGCCAGGCAGACGGCAAAGGCGACGCCATAGGCGGCGACGAAAAGTTCAAGTTCCGTTTCGCCGGCGTGCAGCGAGGCGGAGATGGCGGCAAGGCCGACATTGATGATGGAAAAATCGAGCTGCAGCAGCAATTGCCCGGCCAGCAGGATCAGCAGGCCGAACTGGCCAAGCCGGATTGGTGCGGATGACATGGGGGGACCTCAAAGCATTTCCAAAACTGAGTCCACAGCGTTCTACACCTATGTTAAACTGGTACAAGATACCTGTTTAGACTGGTATAAAAAGTGTCAGGCTGGAGAATGGAAATGCACGGCACGCTCGATATCGTCCCCAATCAAATGCTGTCGCGAGCACAGGAACTCGGCGAGATGTTGCGAAGACGGCGTGAAACGCTAGACCCTCAAAAATTGGGACTCGGTCGGGCCGGACGGATTCGTACACCCGGATTGCGGCGGGAGGAAGTGGCGTCGCGCGCCGATATCGGCATCACCTGGTACACAAAGCTGGAACAGGGCCGTCCGATCCGCGTGTCGCCGCGCGTGCTTCTCTCCGTCGCGCATGCTTTGGAATTCAACGAAGTCGAGACGGAGCACCTATTCAGACTGGCCAATCTACCGGTTCCGCCCCGGCTCGAAAATCCTCGTGTCTGCGAGCCGCTCACCGAGGCGAGCCAGCGCATTCTCGATCATCTCTGTCCCTATCCGGCTCTTATCCAGACGAAACGCTACAATATACGCGGCTTCAACGAGGCCTATCGCCGCCTCGTCGGCGTCGATCTCGATGCCCTTCCGCCCGAGGACCGGAACTGCATTTATCTATCCCTCGTCAATCCTGCCTGGCGCGCAAGCCAGGCCGATCCCGACGAGATGTTGGCCAACATGGCAGCGCTGTTTCGTGCCTCCATGGCGGAGCATCTCGACGATCCGAGCTGGGAGCGGCAATTGGAACGCTATATGAGCGCTTCGGATCAATTCCGCATCGTGTGGGATCGCTACCAGCTCAAAGGCATCGAGAATACCGTGAAGCGTTTCCGCCTGGCGGATGGCACGATTCTGGCGTTGCAATCCAACAATTGGTGGGCAAGCCCCAGCAATGACGACCGCATGATCGTCTATACACCCGTCGACGAAGCCGGGGCGGAGAGGCTGAGCGCGATGATGAAGCGCAGGCGGGCTTGCTGAGCGGTAAAACCGGCAGAACCCCAAAGGATCACCACGAACGAACTGGCGGCAACTTCCGCCCGTTCGTCGGGCATTGCGCGTTCCGGCACTGTCAAAAATGGACGTAGGCTTTAAACGGCAGCATGCCTAACGCGCCGGCAGCAGACATAAGCAATGGCCGGTTTGGCTGGCGGTTTGCCGTCAAGGATCGCCCATCGCGCGGAGTTGAAGTAACGGACTGCATAGTATCGGAGTGGTTTCACTTGCAAGAGCGAGTCCATCCGTGATGTCGCAGTATCAGTGGTCCTCGAAGGAGGCAGGATGTAACGCTTTCGCAACCTTATAGGAGGCAGCCTATCGCCGAAGCAAGTCACCACACTCCAGAAGGTGCTGGACAACGTCACCAGTCAGCCCTGGTTCGATAACAACGAGCATTGCCGTAACGCGCTGACCGGGCGGCTGACTTTTCTCATAAAAGTTGGAATAGAAAACACCGCGCATCTTCAAACCATCGGTGTTTGCTGGGCGGTTAATGACTTCAACCGCGATGTGATGAAAACGAATCGAAGGAAGCCGGCAGAGATAACGGGGATAGGGAAGGGCGAGCAGCTTCGGCTTGAGGATTACCGGTAGTGTTCGCATCCCGAGGCCGACGTCAACGGACGTCTCGGCAAATTTCGATCTCCCGCCGCAGAGCACGATTTCATCTGAGACAGAAAAGGAAATCGAGCGTGAGCAATGCAGTTCAAGTCTTGTCGGCCGGCAGCCTGCGTCATGCTTTTCCGGCGATCATTGGCGCCTTTGGACGAGAATTCGGCATTGGCATCTCGCTGACGCTCGGACCCGCGGGGCTGCTGCGGGAAACGATCGAGGCAGGCATTAGTTTCGATCTTTTTGCCTCCGCCAATATGGCGCATCCGCGGCGGCTTGTTTCTATGGGTCTTGCAGAAGATGCGGTCTGCTTTGCCCGCAATCGGCTCTGTGTGCTCTCGCGTGCCGAGCTTGGCCTGACGACGGAGAATTTTCTCGCGGTGCTGGCCGATCCCGCCGTGAGGATTGGCACCTCCACGCCAGGCGACGATCCGGGCGGCGATTATGCTTTCGAGGTCTTCGACAAGATCGAAGCACGGTATCCGGGCAAGGGTGCGGCGATCAGGTCGCGGTCGCAGCAGTTGGTAGGTGGCCGCCATTCGTTGCCGACGCCAGCGGGCAAGGGCGGCGGCTATCTGATTACCGACGGCGTCGTCGATCTGATGATGAGCTATTCTTCGAACGCGCGTCTTCTGGCAGGAGATGCGGCTTTCAGCGTCATCGACATACCCGACGAATTTCAGCCGCTTATCGAATACGGCATGGCAATTCGTAAGGGCGCTGATGATGAAACCAGGTGTCTGCGGGACTTCCTGTTATCGGAGACCGGGCAGGAGATCCTCAGCAAAGCTGGGTTTTCTCCGGTCGGTTCGTCTTGAAGGCAAACGGTGGCCATAGTCGTTCAGCCAGTGGGAGGCTTGCTGGAGCGCCCGTAGGCCTCTGCTTCGCTCTGCAACCATTCGCAGAAAAGAACGGATTTTCGGTTCCGGCGGGCTCGGCGCAGCGCCACATATTCGTGGCCACTTTCCAGAAAGCCATATGGCGCCATCAGCCGGCCGAAACGAATGTCGTCGCTGACATAGGGCCACGGGGCGACGCAGACGCCAAGGCCAGCACTGGCAGCCTCCAGCATGAAGTAAAAATGCTCGTATTCGACGCGTGGTCCGGCGGCGACCGATCTTTCCGAACGGGCAAGCCAGTCGCCCCATGCGCGCAGCCTTGTGCGCGTATGAAGCTGGGGCAGGCCGTCGAACTCGGGCGTCGACGCGGCAAAGAGCGACGGCGCCAGCACCGCGCCAGTTTGCTCCGGAAACAGGAAAATCACATCGGCGCCGGAAGGCCATGGCGCGATTCCGACGCGGATCGCCACATCGAAGCCGTCGCGGCTGAAATCGACGGGTTTCGACGAGGCCGACAGGCGCACTTCTATGTTGGGGTATTTCGCCTGAAACCGATAGAGACGAGGAATGAGCCAGCGCATTGTAAAGGTGCCGGGGCAGGAGACGTCGAGCTGACCGTCTTCGGTGTCGGCTACGGTTCGCACCGACAGATCCATCTGGTCGAATGCGCCCGTCAGCCCGGTCAGCAGGGTCATTCCGCCTTCGGTCAATCTCAGCCGGTTTTTCGGCCCTTCGAACAAGGGAACGCCAAGTAACTCCTCCAGATGCTGGATCTGCCGGCTGACGGCGCTATGCGTCACATTGAGCTCGTCTGCGGCAAGCGTCATGCGGCCGAGCCGGCCGGCCGCTTCGAAGGCACGCAATGCGTTCAGGGAGGGTAACCGTCTGGTCATGTGCATTTTCCGAACATTGACTGTTCGAACATATCGTTTTTCTTCGGTAAAAATAACGTGTTTTTTTGACATCGAGAGAAATGGACAGCGCATTCATCGAACAATGACGCGACGATGCAATGGCATTTTCACGTCCGGCGAAGCCTTGTCCGACGAAGCAATGGAGACATGAAGTGCAAGGCAGATATCGGGACGGCAGTGCAGGCGATGCGAATTACGGCGTGATCGGATCGGGCTATACCAATTATCGCCAGCCGGACCCCCATATAGCCGAATTCATCCGTGCCGCTCTCGGCGATGCGAAAACTGTGTTGAATGTTGGTGCTGGTGCTGGTTCCTATGAGCCCGTCGACCGGCAGGTGACGGCCGTCGAGCCGTCTGCATCCATGCGCGCCCAACGGCCGGCGCATCTCCCGGTCGCGATTGACGGAACGGCGGAACATCTCCCTTTTGCCGATCGGATTTTCGACGCGGCAATGGCGACCTTCACGGTGCATCAATGGTCTGATCTCGACCGAGGGCTTGCCGAGATGCGGCGCGTCACCCGCGGACCCGTCCTGGTGTTGAGCTGTGATCCGCATCTGCTGGAACGGTCGTGGCTACACACCTATGCACCTGAAATGATTGCGGTCGAGGCACGACGTTATCCGGAGATGGACAGGATCGCGACCGCACTCGGCGGCAATGTAGAGATCAAGGCGGTGCCGATCCCGCTGAATTGCCTCGATGGTTTCGGTGAGGCCTATTATGGCAGGCCGGAACGAATGCTTGATCCCGGCGCGCGGCTTGCCAATTCGGCATGGAGCTTTGTCGATGCCTCCATTGGCGAGCGTTTTGTCGCCGAGCTCGGTCGCGATCTCACCGACGGATCCTGGGATCGCCATTATGGTGCCCTCCGCACGCAGCCATTCTTCGAAGGCTCGCTGCGGCTTATCATCGCCAGACCATGAGGAGAGTGCCGTGAGAGACGAATTGCGCATACTCAAGTCCCTGGCCGGGCCGTTTCCCTCGTTCGAGGCGGATCTGACACCCGACAATCCGCGAAATCTGTTTTCCGACTGGCTGCGGGATGCCATCGAGGCTGATATCAGGGAGCCACATGCCATGGTGCTTTCCACGATCGACGAGGATGGCGCACCGGATGCTCGTGTTCTCATTCTGAAGAACCTTGACCAGCGTGGCTGGCACTTCGCAACAACAGGCAGCGGGCCGAAAGGCCGGCAGATCGCCGCCAATCCCTCTGTGTCACTCACCTTCTACTGGCCGCAGCTCGGGCGGCAGGTGCGGCTGCGCGGCATGGCGTTTCAGGCCGAGGCGCATGAGCGCTATGCCGATTTCCGTGCACGCGCGCCGGGCGCCAAGGCCATTGCCCTGACCGAGCGACAGAGCGAGGTTCTGGGGTCGTTGCAGGAGCTTGATGACGCATTGGCACTGCAGCATCGGCGGTTGCGGGACGAGCCCAATCTTGTCGCTGCAAATTGGGCGGTTTTCATCGTTATGCCGCATGAGGTTGAATTCTGGCAGGGTGACGCCGAGCGCCGTCACCATCGCTTGCGATACCGGCGTGAAAAGGCAGGCTGGCTGAAGGAGCGGCTCTGGCCGTGATGATTTTTCGCTTTGATGGCCGCAGTTGTCCGTTTCCGTTGCTTTGGGCGGAAAGATTAGACCGCCATTGTGACCGCTGAGGATCAGCATCCCTCAGATGCCGAGATCGAGCTGGGGCTGTAAGCTCCCGTCGCCGGCCTCTTCGTTCGTCAAAGACGAAAGCGTGATGCCGAGCAGCCGGATCGGCCGCGTAAACGGGTGGACGCTTGCCAGAAGCGCCGACGCTGTCTCGAGGACAGCGCCAGCGTCTGCGACCGGCAGCGAGCTTGTCCGACTGCGTGTCGCCTGGGTGAAGTCTGCATATTTGATCTTCACGGTCACCGTCTTGGCGCTGAAACCGCCTGTTTCGCAGTAGCGCCAGACCTTCTGCGCAAGCGGCCGCAGCTCCGCCGTCGCCAGCTCGAGATCGTCGATATCCTCGGCGAACGTGTCCTCTGCGCCTATGGATTTGCGGATACGGTCGGGCTTTACCTGGCGCTCGTCGATGCCGCGGGCAATACCGTAGAAATAAGGCCCCGCCTTTCCAAAATGCTCCTGCAGGAAGGCGAGGGATTTCGATTTCAGGTCTAGCCCTGTTTCGATCCCGTATTTATGCATGCGCTCGGCGGTCGCCGGCCCGACGCCGTGGAACTTCTTGACAGGAAGCGTTTCGACGAAGGCGGGTCCGTTCTTCGGCGTAATGACGGCCTGGCCGTTGGGCTTGTTGAGGTCGCTTGCCATTTTGGCGAGGAACTTGTTGTAGGAAATACCGGCCGAGGCGTTGAGGCCGGTGACCTGCTTGATCTTGGCCCGGATCTCCAGCGCGATCTCGGTGGCGATTTTCATTCCCTTGTGGTTCTGGGTAACATCGAGATAGGCTTCGTCAAGCGACAGCGGCTCGATCATCGACGTATATTCGGCAAAGATCTCGCGGATCTGCTGCGACACCGCCCTGTAGACGTCGAAGCGCGGCGGCACGAAAATCAGGTCCGGACATTTGCGTTTTGCGGTGACCGAAGGCATCGCCGAGTGAACGCCAAAGGCGCGGGCTTCATAGCTTGCGGCCGCCACGACGCCGCGTGCCGCCGACCCTCCGACCGCAAGCGGCTTGCCACGCAGCTCCGGATTGTCTCGCTGCTCGACGGATGCATAGAATGCATCCATATCCACATGGATGATCTTCCGGACAGGCTTTGCGTTGGCGTCGTTCATGGCGACCTCGGTCATCATGCAGATTTAAGCATGGACCCTTCAATTGCAGAATCTGAAACAAATACAGAACATATCATCCCTGATGATGATATCAAACCAGCTCCGTTGCCGTGCAGGAGAGACGAGGGCAAATCGCTCCGCGACAGTCATTCGCAAGTGCCACCTTGAGATGCCTTCGAGGCTTCTTATCTCTTGTCCGTCCCCCAATACGGAGCCTCAAGATGGGCCAGATCGCAACTGAACCACTTTCCGACCTGCTGATGGAGATCCTCCCGCCCGAGCGTGACGAGGAATCCCGAGCCGATGGCACGGCATGCCTGTGCTGTCGAAGGCTGCGATCGGCACGAAAGATGGATGAGGACGGCTGCGGCATATGTGACGAATGCCTGGCGCCATGACGGACGCTACGCCGCAGCTGCCGCCCGCCGAATTGTCGGACTTCGAAGCTGCGCTTGCAAAGCTGTCTGACGGCTATTCGGAGGGGTGCTTTCGAGGTCGCCCCTGGGGTGTGACGGTCAAGCGATCGGCTGACGGGAAACGGATCTGGCTCTATGGCGAGGAGCTTGGCGGGACCGATATCGTCAGCTTCAATCTCTATGTACTTTCCGGAACAGGCCTCACTCTCAAGCCCTGCGAAATGTCCTCGTCGAAGGTCATAGATTTCGTTTTAGGCTTCATGCCGGCTCCAATGCAGCAGCCTGTATAAGCCAGCAGCTTTGCCGGCCGGCAACAACCCCTTCTGCTTCAGCGGGTGGAGAGCGGCGGCGGAGGTGGCTGCGTGGTGGAGCCGGGACCGAGCGAGCGCTGGACCATCACCGTGTCAGCCCAGCGGCCGTAACGATAGGCAACCGCCGGCAGCAGGCCGACGCGAACGAAGCCGAAGCGTTCGTGCAAGGCGAGAGAGGCCGCATTGTCGGCGTCGATATAGCCGATCATCTGCCGGAAACCGGCCGCAGCACAGGCGTCGATCAGCCCGCGCATCAGCAGGCTCCCAACACCTTGACCGACATGGTCGTGATGCACATAGATCGAATGCTTGACGGTGTAGCGATAGGCCGGGCGCTTACGAAACAACACCACATAGGCATAGCCGACAACCTTCTCACCCTCGATCGCAACGACATGCGGGAAGCGTTTGTCCTTCAAATTTTTACGCCGCTCGCGCAGATCGTCCGGCTGCGGTGTGTCGCTATCATCAACTCCGGCCTCGACGCCGCGGTGAATATGGCGGCGATAGATAGCCAGCATGGCATCGACATCGCTCTCCCGGGAGGGGCGAACGATGATTGTTTTATCCTGCTTCATGTCCGAACCTGAATTTCCAAGCCTATTCCGCGACGACGTAGGTATAGAGCCGGATTTTGCCGGATGCATCGATCTCGCGATAGAGGCCTTGAATCTCCACCTCGAAGCCGGGGAAGGTGTTGAAGCAGGTTTCGAACATTTTGAGATAGTCGATCATGGGCTTTGCCTGTTCCGTCAGGCGCTCGCCGGGCACGATCGTCGCGATACCCGGAGGATAGACGACGAAGGGCGTCGTTGCGATGCGGCCGGCAATGGCGTCGATCGGCAGATAGTCGACATCGTTGCGAACAAGGCAACGTGCGGCATCATGCGGCGACATGGCGATCGGCGGCAGGTGTTCAGCGGAAAACTGCTTCGTCTGCAGCGCGCTGACATCGGCCTGGCGGAAGAAATTGTGCATTTCAGCGCAGAGATCGCGCAGGCGCACGCCCGCATAGCGGCCGGGACGGCGGCGGTAGAATTCCGGAATTGCCTCTTCCAGCAGCGCATTGTCGTCATGAAGCTTTTTGAACGCGACAAGGCCGCTGATCAGCGTGCCGGCCTTGCTGGCCTCGACACCGGGCGTGAGGAGGAACAGCAGCGAATTGAGGTCGTTCTTTTCCGCGACGATACGGTTTTCGCGCAGATATTGCGCGACCACCGGCGCCGGAATCCCATGCTCAGTGTATTTACCCGTGGCTCGGTCGAAACCGGGGGTAAGCAGGGTGAGCTTGTTGGGATCCGTCATGGCGAAACCCGGCTCCATGTCGGAAAAGCCGTGCCACGCCGCATTGGGCGTCAGGTGCCAGAAGGCGGGATTGGTGGCGAGCTGGTCGGTCGCGACGCTTTCCCACGGCACGTCGTGCACGGCGCCGGGGCTCGACACATCCGGAATCGCGACCCGATCCGGCACGAAGGGCTCGAAGAACCAGCGGCGTTCTGGGCGATGCTCCTTCTCCTCGAATTCGCGGCGTACGGCGCGGATCTTCTTGCGCAGTTCGATACCGAGACGGATCGTGTCGTCCCAGAGCACTTCGCCCGAGCGGCCCTTCATCATCTGCGCGCCGACATCGAGCGAGGCGAAGAGCGGATAGAAGGGCGAGGTCGACGCGTGCTGCATAAAGCTTTCGTTGAAGCGCCGGTGCTCTACGCGGCGCTTCTGGCCGGTAATGTGCCTATCCTTCATGTGGATCTGCGAGGCCTGCGAGAAGCTCGCCAGCTGCTTATGGGTGGATTGGGTGGCGATGATGCCAGGCGCCTCCGGGCCGAGGTCGGAAAGACCCATGGCGAAGCGCCCGGCATAAAGCGGATGAAACTTCATGAAGCCCGCCCAGGCCTCGTCGAAGAGGATGTAGTCGCAGAGATGGCCGATACGCTTGAGGATCATCTCGGCATTGTGGATGGTGCCGTCATAGGTGCATTGCTCCACGACAGCGACGCGGAACGGACGCGGCCTCTTGTAGGCCTCCGGATCCTTCACCAGCGGATGGGTGCGGATGCGCTCGCGCAGCGCGTCCTCGTCCATGGTGGCGAAATCCATCGGACCGATCAGGCCATAGAGATTGCGTCTGGTCGGCAGATAGATCGGAATGCCGCCCGAGATCATCAGGGCGCCGTGATGGGCGGCCTTGTGGTTGTTGCGGTCGAACAGCACGAGATCGCCGTCGGTGACGAGCGCTGAGAGTGCGACCTTGTTTGATGTGGAGGTGCCGTTCAGCACGAAATAGGTCTTCTCGGCGCCGAAAATCTTGGCCGCTTCCTTTTGCGCGGCAAGCGCAGGCCCCTCATGGGTCAGGAGGTCGCCGAGATCGAGCACGGAATTGTCAAGGTCGTCGCGGAAAACCGCTTCGCCCAGATGTTCCATGAAGACACGGCCGATGGGGCTGCGGCTATAGAAGATGCCGCCATTGTGCCCGGGGCAGGTCCAGAGGTGATTGCCCTCTTCGGCGTAATCGACCAGCGCGCCGAAGAAAGGCGTCTTCAGCGTCTCCGCATATTGCTTGAGCCGGCTGATGAGGCTTTTTGCGATGAAGGCCGGCGTTTCTTCCGACAGGAAGACGCAGCCGTCGATGAAATCGAGGACTTCCACCGGCACATCCTCGAAGCGCTTGCGCCGGATCAGCAGGATGATCGGGAATTCGAGGCCGCGCCGGCGCATGAGGTTGATGAGGGAGGCCGTCTTGCCTTCCAGGCCCTTCTTGCCCCAGTCGACCAGCATGCAGCCGATGGCCGCGTCCGTCTGCACGGCGATCTCGGCATCTTCGAGATTGCGCGCGCGCACCACCTCGAAACCGGAGCGTTCGATCTCCTCGACGATCTGATTGTAGCGGGCACCTTCCAGGTCCTCATTGTCGAAGGTTGGCGTTGCGAACAGAAAGTTGAAACGTCTGAAATAATCCATATCGACACCCGCTCCTGATTTGGCATGAGGTGTCGGCGTATTTCATGACATGGATGTGACAGAATAGAGGACGTCCCAAACCGTATCGATGGCCATCGCCGGGCAGGTCGCTGGCCCGCCGTTTCATGCCGGATTGCGAACGCGGAATTTATGGATTTGTGGCCGCTCAGTGAGCAGCCACGGTCCAGAAATAATAGGCAAGCGGGATGGCGAGAAGGTACATGCCAATGGACACCTGCCTCGCCTCTCCCGACAAGACCTTGACGATGACGTAGAATAGCAGTCCTCCGGCAATACCGGTGCCGAAGCTGTTGGAGACCAGGGTCAGAAGGACCATCATCAGAGCGGAAAGACCGCCGGAGAAATTCTCCAGGTCGACACGCTTCAGCGCGCTGAACATCGACATTCCGACGAGGATCAGGGCGGGTGCGGTGGCCGCGGCCGGGATCATCAGCGCGATCGGGGTAAAAAGCAAAGTGAGCGCGAAAAGGGCTGCCGTTGCCAGCGAAGCAAAGCCGGTGCGTCCGCCGGCTTCCGCGCCGGTGGCGCTCTCGACCAGCGCCGTGGCGGAGGGAATGCCGAGCAGCGGACTGATTGTGGCGGCAATTGAATCGACGAGGAACGGCTTGCCCAGATCCGCCATGTTGCCTTCCTCGTCGACCAGGCCGGCCTTTGCGCCGACAGCGAGCGTCGTGCCCAGGGTCGAGAAGAACTCGGATGCGAAGAAGGCAAAGAGATAGGGGAAATAGTCTATCCTCAGCGCACCAAGGAAATCGAGTTGAAGGCCGATCTCGGAGATGCCGTGCGGCGCTCCGAAGAATGCGGCGGGCACTTTGGTGACACCGAGCGGAATGCCGAGCAGCGTGCTGCCCAGGATGGCCCAGAGGATCGGTCCCGGCACTTTTCGCCCGCGCAGAAAGACGGCGAGGAAGATGCCGAAGACGGCAATGATGGCCTGTCCCGAGTGGAACGAGCCGAGCATGAGCGCGTGGCTCTTGGCGTTGACGTCGACGAGACCAGCATTCTTGAAGCCGAGAAGCGCGATGAACAATCCGATCGCCGCACCTAAGCCGAGCTTGATCTGAGCTGGAACCATGCGGGCAATGACCTGGCGTACACCGAGGACGGTCAGCAGAACGAAGATGACGCTCGACCAGAAGGAAATCGCAAGGCCCGTCTGCCAGGGAATATGCTCCACGGCGGCCATCGTCGGCCCCACCAGAACCGAGCCGCCGATGCCCGGCCCCACCACGAAGGGCATATTGGCATAGAGCGCCATGAACAGGGTCGCACCGATGATGACGAGAATGGTTGCCGTCGTTGCGGCGGCGCGGTCGATGCCACCGGCGGAAAGCAGGGAAGGGATCACGACAAGAAGATAGGCCGCCGCCAGGAAGGACGTCATCCCGGCAATGATTTCCGTCTTCGTATTGGTCTTACGCTCGCCCATGCGAAAATAGGTCTTCCACCGCGGCTCTGACGTATCACCCTGTTGCCCGACATTCGTATTTGAGGCCATTGTCTATATCTCCTAAGTCGGCAAATGCCGCCGTGCGGGCTGACCTCAGTTTTGGCTTGCAGCCAGAAGCGGTCTGATCTCCTGAGTGGTTCCGTCGGTCAGCCCAAGATCGGTGACATGCGGGCCGGGGTTGCAGGCAAGGCTTGCCCCGACGACCGCCTTGAAGGTGCGAATGGGCGGCATCCAGTCGGCGATTGCATCGGCCGCGGCACGCAGCCTGGCGAAATCGTCGGCCACCTCCTTTGCGGGCGCATCCGACAGCAAGCCGCAGACGGGCAGGGGAAGTACCGCCGTCACCTTGCCATCTGCCGCCGTTGCCATGCCGCCGCCCGCCTCGATGACGGCATTGGCTGCCGCAGCCATATCTGCGGGGTCGCGGCCGAAGACTATGAGATTATGGCTGTCATGTGATATCGTCGTCGCCAAAGCACCACGCCAATGGCCCCAGTCTTCCAGGATGCCGATGACGGGTGTCGGCTCTTTTCTTCCGTGGCGGTGAATAACAGCCATCAGCAGCATATTGTCAGGCAGAACGAGCTTGTCGTTTTCGACTTTGACGATTGCCTCTCCCCATTTCGTGAATCGTGGGCTGACAATCGTGTTGACGCGAGCATCAGTCATGCCCGGCAGCTCGATCTCGAAATCGGCGGCGGAAAGCTTCTCGAGCCTTACGGTGTCGCGATAGGCATCCGAGGGCATGCACTCGCTGGCTCCAACGAGGCTGCCGCTTCTTGCGACCTCCCGTCCCGATGCAAAGACACGGTCAACCGCAATCTTTTCGAGATCGGAGAGGATGACGATGTCGGCGCGGCGGCCGGGTGCCACCAATCCCAGATCATAGCGGTTCAGCCACATGGCGGCGTTGAGCGTAGCGGCGCGGATGGCATCGATCGGCTTCATTCCATAGCCGATCAGACGCCTGAGAACGGATGACATCGCTCCCTCATTCACGAGGTCGTCGGGGAAGACGTCATCGGTGCAGATCGTCAGCGTTTGCGGCAGGTGCGGCAGCTTTTTCAGCACTTCCACGACGCCGGGCAGGACATAGTCGTGGGAACCGCGCAACTCGATGGTAAGGCCAGCCCGCAATTTCGCTAGCAAGTCCTCGCCCGAAGTAAGCTCGTGATCGGATTGGATGCCTGCGGCAACAAAGGCCTGCAATTCCGCGCCTTCGAGGCCGCGGGCATGGCCGCAGACGCGCTTGCCGCTCGCAAGTCCGGCTTCAAGGATGCCGCGCATCGGCTCGCTACGCTCAAGAACGCCGCGCATGTTCATCACTTCGGCGACGCCGGAGATCTCCGGCCAGCTGAGCATGGTCGCCATTTCGCCTGAGCGGAACTCTGCGCCGGCAAGCTCAAGGCCAGGTGCTGAGGGGACACAGGAGGGCGCCAGGGTCAGGAAGCGCAGCGGCAATTGCCGTGTTTCTTCGAGCGCCCATCGAATGCCGTCGAGGCCGGCGACGTTGCCGATTTCATGCGGATCCCAGCAGACCGTCGTCGTGCCCTGGGGGACGACCGTTTCCGCGTATCGCCGTGGCGTCACCATCGAGCTTTCGACGTGCATATGCGTGTCGATAAATCCGGGCGCAATAAAGCGTCCTGAAGCGTCGATGGTCTGCTTTGAGTCCTTCCTTGTCCCCGATGCATGGACGCTTGCGATCAAGGGGCCGACAAGGCCGATATCGGCCGGCCTCATTTCCGAGGTCGCGACATCGACGAGCGTTCCGCCGCCAATCAGCACATCGAACGGCTCAAGACCCAATGCTGCCCGGACGGCGCGATCGCGCAGCTCGGGTGAATGGAGGTCGTGGGGTTCATTCGGCATGTCTGCCTCCCTTGGCAAAGGCGGATGGGCGCGCGGTGGATTGCCGCAAGACGAGTTCCGTCGGGAATATTCCGCTGGTCTCGGTTTCTCCGGCAACGAAGGCGAGCGCATGGTTTGCGACGGCTTCCAAGTCCTGCCGAACGGTCGTGAGCGGCGGAGAGACGATTTGAGCCCACATCAGATCATCAAAGCCGGTGAGCGACATGTCTTCCGGAATGTTGCAGCCTCTGTCTTTAACGGCAATGGCAAAGCCGATGGCGAGGGCGTCATAGGCGGCCGCACAGGCTGTAAAGTGCTGTAGATTAAGCTCGTGTCCGAGGGCGCTGCCGGCTTCGAAAGTCGCATCGCTGTGTCGCAATGCCGGTTCGACGCCGGCCTTGCGGAAGATTTCGCGCATTCCCTCGACGCGCTCGCGCGCCACCAGCGAATTCTCTGGGCCGGCGAGGATAAGAAGCCGGTCGTGACCGAGCTCGAGAAGATGGCGGGCGATGAGACGTCCACCCTCGCGGTGGTCGCTGGCGGCGACATTGCCTGTTGTGGCCGCGCTGTCTATGACGGCGACCGGCACCGAAACATCCTCAGGCATAACGGTCGTGCCGCGCGTCGGTATCACGATCAGCGCATCGACGCCGCGGGCGATCATGGTTCTGATTTCGAAATCTTGCTGCTGCGGATCGCCCTGACTGTCGCCGATCAGAACGGCGAGGCCGCGCCGCTTGGCGGCTCGTTCGATGGCTTGGGCAAAGGCGGGAAACAAGGGTTGGCCGATATTCGGAACCAGCAGGCCGACCGTATTGCTCTTGCCTGTGCGCAGAGCGCGAGCCGCATGGTCAGGCACATAGCCCAGCCTTTCCGCTTCCAGGCGAATCTGCTCCGCAAGGGCTGGCGACACCCGCCCTGTGCCGCGCAGGGCATTCGAGACCGTTGCCGTGGAGACACCCAGCTTGGTGGCGATTTCCCGAATCGAAGAAGGGCGTGTCTGGCTCATCCAAGAGCGCGCTCCGGTTTCTTTGATTAAACGATTAATCAAAGCAGTGTGCGTTTGCAAGGGCGTCCCGTTGCGTAGCAGGGCTATCGCATATGGACGGATGAGCACCGGAAGTTCCTTCTCCCGGCGGGGAGAAGGTGGCCCGAAGGGTCGGATGAGGGGGCTGCCGGTTTGAATAGAGAGATTTTCGTGCTCTTGGCAGGCACCCCCTCATCCGCCTGACGGCACCTTCTCCCCGAGGGGAGAAGGCGGACGCGGCAACGACGTCATTTCATACGCGATAGCAGCCCTGCGTTGCGCAGGGGAAAGTAAGCTCCTGCAATGCCGGCGCCTGCTGCAGTTGCGGACGATGTGGCCGCTCAGCCTATCTGAATTGAAGTGTCAGACGGCAACCAGATGACTTGGAGAGACGGTTCGATACTCGCGCGGCTTGACGAGATAATCGACGGGCCGGATCGGGCTCTTCAATTCGTCGCTCGTCGCCATGCGCTTTTCGCGTCGGCGATCGGGGTCCGGCACCGGAACGGCGGCCATCAGCTTCTTCGTGTAGTCGTGCTGCGGATTGCCGAAGACGGCGGCACGCGGGCCGATCTCGACGATTTCGCCGAGATACATGACGGCGACGCGATGGCTGACGCGCTCGACCACGGCCATGTCGTGGGAGATGAACAGGAAGGAAAGGTCGAGGCTCTGCTGCAGGTCGAGCATGAGGTTGATGACCTGCGCCTTGATCGACACATCGAGCGCGGACACGCTTTCGTCGGCGACGATCACTTTCGGCTGTAATGCCAGGGCACGGGCGATGCAGATACGCTGGCGCTGGCCGCCGGAGAATTCGTGCGGAAAGCGGCTTGCCATGTCAGGCATCAGGCCCACCTTGCGCAGCATATCGGCGACGACCTCTCTTGCCTCCCTTGTCGTTCCCATCCTGTGTTCGAGATAGGGTTCGGCGATCGCCTGACCGACCGTCATGCGCGGGTTGAGCGAGGCGAAAGGATCCTGGAAGATCATCTGTACCGATTTACGCATTTCGCGCATGTCATGTTTGCCAAGTGAAAGCACGTCGCGGCCATCGACGATGACGGAGCCGGATTGCGGCTCGATCAGCCGCATGATGGCGCGTCCGGTGGTCGACTTGCCGCAACCGGATTCGCCAACAAGCGACAATGTTTCGCCGGCAAAGAGATCGAACGAGACGTTTTCGACCGCATGCACCCGGCCTTTGAGCTTTCCGAAGAGACCCGAATGAATGTCGAAGCGCTTGGTGAGGTTTTTCACCTGCAGAACCGGCTTTTCCTTTGCGACCGTATCGGGCACTTCGGCAGGCGTGTCGGACTCTCCCGTTGCCGTGTTGACGACCGGGAAGCGCAGCGGCCGTTCATAGGATTGCATAGAACCGAGCACCGGCACGGCCGACAGCAGCGCGCGGGTATAGGGATGCTGGCCACGATGGAAGATGTCAGCCGTCGCACCTGTCTCCACCTGCTCGCCGCGATACATGACGACCGTGCGATCCGCGATCTCCGCCACCACACCCATATCGTGCGTGATAAACAGGACCGAAGTTCCTTCCTCATCCTGCAGCATCTTGATGAGGTCGAGGATCTGGCCCTGGATCGTGACGTCGAGTGCAGTGGTCGGCTCGTCGGCGATCAGCAGCCTTGGCTTCGAAGCGAGCGCCATGGCGATCATGACGCGCTGGCGCATGCCGCCGGAAAAGCGGTGCGGATATTCGTCGAAGCGCGAGGCAGCCGAGGGAATGCGGACCTTTTCGAGCAGCCGGATCGTCTCGGCCTTGGCGTCCGCAGCCGACATGTCCCTGTGGCAGAGCAAGGCCTCTGAAATCTGGTCACCGATGGTGAAAAGCGGATTGAGTGACGTCATCGGCTCCTGGAAGATCATCGATACGTCGTTGCCGCGCACCTTGCGCATCTCATGCTCGGGAAGAGAAAGCAGATTGCGGCCGCCAAGCATGATTTTGCCTTCGATGCGGCTTGAATCGCTCTGTAGCAGCCGCATGATCGAGAGCGAGGTGACGCTCTTGCCCGAGCCGCTCTCGCCGACGATCGCCACCGTCTCGCCCGGCGCGACCGAGAAGGAAACATTGCGCACGACAGGTCTCCATGCGCCATCCACCAGGAACGAGGTGGTGAGGTTCTCGACCGAGAGGATGGGTTCGGCGCCCTCTGTGGCCTTTGCCTGCGACGTGCTCATGCTTGCTCCCTTCTTGCGATTCCTGCCACAGCTCAGTCCGGCCAGTTCAGCACGCCGTCGAAGCGATGCCGGCTGCGGTTCTCGATCGGTGTCGCGATGATCTCGTTGGAGGCGCGCGCCTTGTCGAGCTCCTCGGCAAGCCTCGTCGCGACGATCGTCTCCTGGCCGGGATGCAGGTTGCATGGATCGAGATAGAAATAATGATGTTCCACCTCATGATCCCGGACGATGATCGGCGGATTGCCGCGGGCCAGCGCTGCGGCAAGATCCCAGGCGCTGATATGCGCTTCCGGCGCCGAGATGATGATGCGCATGCGATCGAGCGGGTTGTTGGTGGGATCGGGCTCGATCAGGGCAGTGACGCCGGGGCGGCCGTCGAGAGTTCGTTTCCACAGGTTCAAATAGCCGGTCTCGCGTTCGCGGATGCCGGCATGATCTCGCTTTTCCCAGGCCTGCAACGCCGCCATAGTGCCATAGATGCTTTCCTTGCCGACCTTCATGCCGCGGCCAATGCCCATATTCTGCAGGAAGGCGTTTCGCACCAGCTCTTTCTTGCCGGCGACGATGCCGGATGTCGGGCCGCCGAGGAACTTATGCCCGGAATAGAGAGCGATGTCGGCGCCCTGCGCCAGGAAGAGCTTGAGGTCGTACTCCGACGCGGCATCGACGATAACTGGCACGCCCTTGGCATGCGCGATCTCGACGAACTCGGTCAGGTGCAGCAGGCCGTAATCGACCACATGATGGGAGACGACATAGACGGCCGCTGCCGTCTTCTCGCTTATGGCGTTTTCCATGTGGAAGCGATGCGTCGATGTTGCCTGACCGATCAGCACGACCTTGCCGCCGGCAAGGCGGATCGCCTGATCCACGGGGGCGCCGTAGCTCACCACATGGCCCGTCTGCACGATGACTTCGTTCTTGTCCGGTGTGGCATCAGGCAGTCTCTCTATAGCGAGAAGGTTGTTGCCGGTGATGGTGCCGGCGACGGCGAGGCTGATGCCGGAGGAGCAGGATGCCGTCACGAAGCCTGCCTCGCCGCCCGTCAGCCGCGCGATGACGGCGCTTGCCTTGCGCTGGAGGTCGTTGATCTCAACGAATTGCGGCAGGATCGCCGTCATCGCCGCAATGGCTTCGGGCACGACGATCGATGCGCCGAGGCTCGTCATGGTGCCTGATACGTTGATGACGGGCCTCAGGCCGATCTTGCTACGGATATCATCGGACATTCTATCTCTCCAAAGTGACGACTGCCGATTGTCATCGACAGCTATGCCATAGTAATGTAATAGCTTCTCGAAATCTCACGAGGAGCGTTGATTTGGACGCCAAGACCCTATCCGCCGCACCCCCTGAAGGCGCCGATTCCATCGGGGAGGCGGAAACCAAAGGCGCGCGCCGTTCGCGCGTAAGCGGCATCGATCGTGCGCTGCAGGTCATCGATTATCTCTATGAAACCGGCGCGCCGGCTGGCGCCTACGCGATTGCCAAGGCGATCAAGGCGCCTCTTTCGACCGTCTACGTGATCATCGACGATCTGGTCGAAAAGAACATGCTTGGCCGCAACGCCGACGGTTCCGTCTGGCTTGGGGCGCGCCTTTACCATTATGGCCTCGCTTATGCCCGGTCGCTGGATTTCATGAGCGTTGCGACGCGCGAAATGCACGATCTTTGCCGGCAGGCGAGTGAGACGGTGCAAGTCTGCGGCCGCGACGGCGATTCCATGCTGGTGCTGGCGATGGCGGACGGACCGAGCCATTTCCAGGTCGCCTCCCGCGTCGGAACGCGCGTGCCGCTCAACTGGACTGCCTCGGGTCGATTGTTGGTCGGGCATTTGCCCGAAGAGGAAAGGATCGAACTTTTCAAGCACTGTGCCCGCACCTCGCCGACCGGTCGGGCCGAGGTCGATGCCGGCGTGCTTTCTGATGCTGCGGGCAAAGCCTTTGAAGAGCGCTTGTCCATCCAGGTCGCGGAGTCCGATTATGCGGTCGCTTGCATCGCCTCGCCGGTCGTTGACCGGGATGGTCAATGTGTCGCGACCATTTCGATCGTGCTTCCTGAACAGAAAGCCGTTTCCGACGGCGACCATTATGGCGAGCAGGTGCGCGCGGCTGCCGAGCGGATCGAAAAGCTGATGGGCTGGCGCAACCACTGAATTCGTCTTCCTTGGAGCAACTCCAGCAAAAGTGCGACGCAGTTTTGCGTCCGGAATTGCGCAAAAGCTAATCATTGAGCGATACGATCGCTTCGATTTCGACCGTGATGTTGCCGGGAAGCGAGCCGAAACCGACGGCCGAACGGGCATGCTGGCCCGCCTCGCCGAAGACCTCGATGAAGAGGTCAGAGCAGCCATTGATGACGCTCGGATGATCTTCGAAATGCGGCACGGCATTGACCATGCCGAGCAGTTTCACCACCCGCTTCACCCGGGAAAGATCGCCGAGCGCACCGTGCATGACGGCAAGCAGATTGATGCCCGTCAGCCGCGCATGCTGATAGGCCCGGTCGACGCCGACATCACCGCCGACCTTGCCGGAATGGAGGTAGCCGTCCAGCTCCCGCGGCCCTTGACCCGAAAGGTAGAGCACGTTGCCTTCGCGGACATGGGTGACGAAATTGGCGATCGGCGGCGGCGGCGGTGGAAGCTCGATGCCGAGCGCCGCCAGTCGCTGGTAAGGTGTTTGCGCTGCTGAAGCGGCCTGTGTTGGGGACGTGTTCACGTATGCTCCTGCTATGCGAGCCTGGTGTTTGATTAGCGCCACGAATAGCCGTGGCTGTGGCGGACGAGTTTGCGAGCGCGCGGTATGTAGCGGCTGGCGGTGATCGCCTCCGCGCCGATGATTGCGTAACGCGGCTCGAACAGCTTCTGCAGGCGCGAGACATCGCCGTTGGAATCGGTCGCCTCGAGATCCGCATCCACGAGATCGAAGATGGTGAAATCGGCTCGCTCGCCGACCGACAGCCGGCTGTCCATCGAAAGCTTGATGACCGAAGCCGGCGCATGGGTGACAGCGTCCACGACCTTCTCGAACGGCATGCCGACCGAGAGCAGCTTGGACATGGTGGTCGCCAGATCCCAGACGGGGAAGTTCATGGAATGCCCATGCAGGTCGGTCGAGATCGAGTAGGGCAGCAGGCCGCGCTTGATCGCCGCTTCCGCGACCTTGAAGGAGAAAGAGGCGCCTCCATGGCCGATGTCGAGCCGGATGCCTTCGCCGGCGCAGCGCTCCGCGAGATTGTAGAGGTCCTCATCTTCTATGATGCTCGACCCGGCCTTGCCGTTGAAGCAGTGGGTGACGACATCGCCCGGCCCGAGAATTTCGAGCACTTCGTCATAGAGCGCCGGCGGCTCGCCGACATGCACCATCATCGGCACCTTCAGGATCTTGGCGATCTTCTTGCCGAGCTTGACGGGTGTGACACCCCAGGAGCCGGTGATGACGTGGCTGGCACGCACCTTGATGCCGACGATATGCTCGCTGTTCTCGGCATAGCATTCGAGGATGCGGTCGAGGTCGATATCCTTGATATCACGCAATTCAGGGACGCGATTGCAGGCAACGAGGCCGATCGAACCGAGATTGAGGAAGGCCTTGATGCGTTCCCTGGACGGTTCGATGATATATTCGCGGAAACCATGAAAATTGGCTTCGCCGGCAGAACCTGCATCGACCAGCGTCGTGACGCCGCGCTCGGCGCCGCATTCGGAGGGGCGGATCGAGATATCAGTGCCGCCATGCCAGATATGGACATGCAGGTCGATCCAGCCGGGAGAGATCCAGGCGCCCTTGCCGTCGACGCGCTCGACATCGCCGGGAGCGGCGAGCTGCGGGCCTAAAGCGGCGATCCTGCCGTCGGCGCCGACGAGAATGTCCATGACGCCAGCGACCGTGGTACCGCCGAATGCCATGGGCTTCACATTGGTGAGGAGGAGCGGTTTGCCCGCTTTTTCACCGGTCATTTACAGGTCCTTTCGAAGTCTTGGATCGAGCATGTCCCGCAAGCCGTCGCCGACCATTTGCAGCGAGAGCACGGAGAGAATGATGGCAAAGCCAGGGAAATAGGTCATCCAGTCGGCCTGGCCGATATATTGGCGGCCGGCGGCGATCATGGTTCCCCAAGTCGGGATTTCGGGGCTGACGCCGAGGCCGAGAAACGAGAGCCCGGCTTCGGCCAGCATGGCGCTGGCAAAGAGAAACGAGCCCTGCACCAGGATCGGCGACAGGAGGTTTCTAAGCACATGCCGGGTCATGATGTGGAATGTCGAGATGCCGAGAGCCTTGGCAGCCTCCACGTAAGGGAGTTCGCGGATGACAAGGGTCGAGGCGCGGACGATGCGGGCCAGCCGCGGTGCGTACACGATCGACAGCGCGACGATAACAGTCGTCAGAGACGGGCCGAGGGCTGCGACAAGCGCGATCGCAAGCAAAATGTCGGGAAACGCCATCATCGCATCGATGAGGCGGGCGATCGGCGTGTCGAGCCTTTGGAAGAAGCCGGCCAGCAGGCCCAGCGTAACGCCGATCGCCGCCGATAATGCCACAACGGCGGCTCCGACCAGCAGCGACAATCGTCCTGCATAGATGGTGCGCGAGAAGATATCGCGGCCGAACTCGTCGGTGCCGAACCAGTAAACGCCACTTGGGGGTTTCAGTCGATTGACGATCGAGAGCTTCGAGGGCGAATAGGGCGCGATCCAGGGGGCGAGGATGGCAAGCACCACGAAGATCGTCAGCACGATGAGGCCGGCAGCGACGGTCTTGCGCTTCAGAAGCCGGCGAAGGAACTTGCTTCGCTCGCTCTGTGCCTGCTTTGGTGTATCGGTTGCGATATCGGCCATCAGTAGCGTACTCTCGGATCAACCATCAGGTAGAGCATGTCGATCGCAAAATTGATCAGGACGTAGAGGCCGGCGATGACGAGCAGGGCCCCTTGGATCACCGGATAGTCGCGGCGCAGCACCGCCGAGACGACGAGGCTTCCGACGCCTGGCAGACCGAAGACGGTCTCGGTGACGACAGCGCCGGAAATCAGCACCGCGGCTGTCAGACCCAGAACAGTGAGAATGGGGATCAGTGCGTTCTTCAGCGCGTGTTTGAGGACGACGCGGCGTTCGATCAGCCCTTTGGCGCGGGCGGTGCGGATATAGTCGTCCCCGAGCACGTCGAGCATCGATGCGCGGGTGAAGCGCAGGATCAGTGCGGAGGAGACGAGACCGAGTGCGACGGCCGGCAGTGTCAGATGATACATACGACCCAGGAAGCTTGCGCCTGGCCCGCCGTAGCCGGACACCGGGAACACTCCCAGGCGCACCGCGAAGACCTGCATCAGGATGAGGCCAAGCCAGAAGCTTGGAATGCTTGCAGCCAGCATGCCGATCGCCATCGAAGCCTGATCGACGAGCGATCCGCGCCGATAGGCGGCATAGATGCCGATCGGCAATGCGATGATGCCAGCGATCAGGAGCGAAAATAGCGTCAGAAAAAAGGTCGGCTCGGCGCGTTCAAGAAGCGCGGAGGAAACCGGAATATTGAGGAAGATCGATTGGCCGAGATCGCCCTTCAGCAACTGCCCGACATAGAACAGGTATTGGACGACGATGGACTGGTCGAGGCCAAGCCGGGTTCGCAGTTCGGCAATATCCTGCGCGGTCGCATCCGGGCCGAGCATGACGGCGGCCGGATCGCCGGGGGTCACGCGCACGATCACGAAAACGATCGTGACGACGAGAAACATCACGACGATCATGCCCGCGAGACGTTGAAGGATGTAGCGTATAATTGGGTCGGTTCCCACATCGGTTCCGCTTTTCTTCGACTGGCGGAGCCACTCTATTTCTTTGTTCTCTCGCAATTCCGGATGGAAAACCGCTGCGCACTTTTCCTGGAATTGCTCTAGGTCTGCAAACGGACAGGATCGGGAACGGGCGCCGGCCGCGACCGGCGCCCGAGCGCCTTGGGAGGCTTATTTCTTGATCGATGCGTTCCAGAAGTAGGGCCATGGCGCGGGGTCCACGCCCTGAAGCTTGGTGGAGATCGCTGCAACGGCGTTGAAATCGCCGATCTTCATCATGGGAGCTTCATCATAGATGGTCTTTTGAACATTCGCCCAAAGTTTGACGCGCTTCTTGGGATCGACCTCTGTGTTGAACGCGTCGATCGCGGCCTTGCTCGTCGGCGTCGTCCACCAGCCAGGCGAGCTTGGCGACAGCGTGCCGATCAGCGCCGGTTCCGGAAGGAAGGGGCTGTGGCTGATATAGATGTCCCACAGTGCCTTGTCGGCCCGGCGCTGGGTCAGCGTTGCCCAGTCGACTACCTGAAGGTCTACCGTGAAGCCCGCCTGTTTCAGATATTCGGCCGCGACCTGCGCCATCTTGTAATGGAATTCGTACTGGCGACTGGTCAGGATGCGGATCGGTTCGCCCTTGTAACCTGCCGCCTTGGCGGCAGTTGCAGCACCTTCCGGATCGGCGACGTTGTAGTTCCCTTTGACGCCGGCATCCGTGCTCCAGGTATAGGGGGCAGGATACATATTGCCGTCAACCGTATAGAAATTTGTGCTGCCGAAGGCTGCCGCCAGCATATCTTCCATGCTGAGCGCCTGACGGATCGCTTTGCGGATCGCGACATTCTTCGTGATGCCGTCGGCGGTATTGAAGACGAAGACCGGATAGCCGAACGGCTTCAGGAGCAGCGGCTGGGTCGCCGAAGCGGACTTCAGCTTGTCGAAGGATTCGACCGGAAGACTGTCGATATAGTCGTACTGGCCGGAAATAGCCGCCTCGACGCGGGTATTGGCATCGGGAACGGGAACGAAACGGATTTCGTCGAGATATTGATGGCGGGCGCCCCCGTAACCGTTGCTTTCGCCATCGCGCGGCTTGTAGCCATCGAAACGCACCAGCTGGATATACTGGTCGGGCTTGCGCTCCTTCAGCATATAGGGGCCGGTGCCGATGAAGTCGGTCATCGTGTCCGCCTGCTTGCTGGCCGGAATGATGATGGCGGCGGAGTTGTTGAAGGCAAGCAGCGAGATAAGGGGCGCATAGGGCTGCTTCAGCTTGATGACGACGGTCGCCGGATCCTGGGCGGTGATCGATTCGATGAAGCCGCCCGCCTGCTTGCCGCGCGATGCCAGCTTGATCCAGCGGTTCAGCGAGGCGACCACATCGTTGGAGGTCATGATGCTGCCATCATGGAACTTAATGCCGGTCCTAAGTTTGATCGTATAGGTTTTGCCGTCGGCACTAATCTCGGGCAGGCTTTCGGCAAGCAGCGGCGTGACGTTCCATCCCTTGTCGAAGGTGTAGAGCGTTTCGAAGATATGTTGGGTGACGATACCGACGAGATCGGCCGTGGAGGTCATGGGATCGAGCGTCGGCGGCTCGCCGATGGTCGCGACATTAATAACGCCGCCTTTTTCCTGGGCCATCAGCAGCGAGGGCGCCGCAATCAAAGCAGCCGCAATCAGGAATCCGAGTCCTAACTTCATCGATATTCTCCCAATTATGTTCCACAGTTATGTTATATACATTTTTATAACAGAATACAGGACGTATAGGGGCTGTCAATGGCGGTGAAAACAAGGACGCATCACCTCGAATACGCAGAGGTTCCGTCTTGCCGAAACACTTTGGCCGGAGCAGATTGCAGCGATAGAGGAGATAGTGCATGGCGCCTTACGATGCTTCCGGCCCCAACGTGAACGGTATCGAACCTCGTTGGACGTCCAGTGCGAAGAGCGGGGTTGGCACGGCACTTTCGCCAGCCTGCCGTATCTGGTTCACTCTCAGTCACGGCATCTTGAACGAAATCTATTATCCCCGCGTCGACAGCGCCTGTACCCGCGACATCGGATTGATCGTCACAGGTCCCGATGGTTATTTTTCGGAAGAAAAGCGCGATACGGAGAGCGTCGTCACTACGGTCGAGGATGGCGTTCCGGCCTATCGGTTGATCAATACTGCGATCGATGGTCGTTACAGGATCATCAAGCGCATCATCGTCGATCCGATGCGCAGCAGCTTGCTCCAGCAGATATCGTTCGAGCCGCTTGAGGGAACGATCCACGACTATCGTCTCTATCTGCTTGCCGCCCCGCATCTCATCAATGCCGGTTATGGCAATACGGGGTGGGTGGAAGACTATAAGGGCACGCCGATGCTTTTTGCGACGGGCACAGGCGGAGTCTCGATGGCGCTTGCCGTCAGCGGCGGTTGGCGAACGGCATCTGCCGGCTATGTCGGTATTTCCGACGGATGGCAGCAATTGCAGAAAGAGGCTCGGTTGGATCCGGCCGTCGCACGTGCCGTCGACGGCAACGTTGCCCTGACCGGTGAGATCGATCTGATCGGCGGCAGCGACACCGTCACCGTATCGCTCGGCTTTGGAAGCCATCCAAAAGAGGCCGGCTATAATGCTCTTGCCAGCTTGCAGGCCGGCTATGACAGCGCCGAGCGAAGCTATGTTGCCGACTGGCGGACCTGGCAAGACGGATTGCTGGCCCTCGACGAACCGAGAGCGCCGCCGCCCGAAGTCAATCGCTATCGAATCTCGACAGCCGTTCTGGCGACGCACCGGCCACTCTCCTTCGAAGGTCCGGCCGTTGCCTCTCTCTCCATTCCGTGGGGCTTTGCCAAGGGCGACGAAGACCTCGGTGGCTATCATCTGGTCTGGCCGCGCGATCTGGTCGAGACAGCCGGCGGCTTCCTGGCTGCAGGCGCTTCACAGGATGCGCTGCGTATTCTGGCCTATCTGCGCGTCATCCAGGAAGAGGATGGGCATTGGCCACAGAATTGCTGGCTGGACGGCGAGCCCTACTGGACCGGGATACAGATGGACGAATGTGCCTTCCCGATCCTACTTGCCGATGCGCTGCGCCGCGAAGGGATTCTTACAGGCGATCTTCTGCTGTCCTACGTGCCGATGGTCGAAAGCGCCGCACGCTATGTCGTCGTCAACGGTCCCGTCACGGGTGAGGACCGTTGGGAGGAAGACGGCGGCTTTTCTCCCTTCACGCTGGCGGTTGAGATTGCTGCGCTACTGGCGGCGGCCGATATTCTGGAAATTGCCGGTCAAACGCATAATGCGGATTATCTGCGGCAGACTGCGGATGCCTGGAACGATCAGATCGAGCGCTGGACCTATGTCAGCAGCGATGCGGAAAGCGCCACTCTGGGGGTGAAGGGCTATTATGTCCGCATTGCGCCGCCTGAGATCGCCGACGGAAGCTCGCCCGCCGATGGTTTCGTGCCGATCAAAAATAGGCCACCTGCAGAATCCTTCCTGCCGACCGCTCGAGTCGTCAGTCCCGATGCCCTGGCGCTGGTCCGGTTCGGATTGCGAGCCGCCGACGATCCTCGCATCCTCGACACCGTCAGGGTGATTGATTCCCAGCTCAAATGCGACCTGCCGCAAGGGCCGCTATGGTATCGCTATACCGGCGACGGCTATGGTGAGCATGAAGATGGCGGCCCGTTCGACGGCACGGGCATTGGGCGGCCATGGCCGTTGCTTGCAGGCGAACGCGCCCATTATGAGCTTGCGGCCGGCCGACCGGATGTAGCTCTTGAGTTGCTCAAGACACTCGAGCAGTCCGCCGGTCAAGGCGGATTGCTGCCGGAACAGGTGTGGGACCAGCCCGATGTGCCGGAGCGAGGGCTTGTCCTCGGAAAACCCTCCGGCAGCGCCATGCCGCTCGTCTGGGCTCATGCGGAGCATATCAAGCTCCTGCGCTCGCTGAGAGACGGCGTTGTTTTCGACATGCCGCCGCAGGGTGCCGAGCGTTACGTGACAAACAAGGTGACGGCACCCTTCGTGCCGTGGCGTTTCAACAACAAGCTGTCGCAGCTTGCCATCGGCAAGCGCTTGCGGATTGAGGTCATGGCGCGGGCGATCATTCGCTGGAGTTTCGACGGTTGGGCCAGCGTCACCGATACCGAAACGAACCAGAACGGCTTCGGCATACATGTTGGCGAGCTTTCATGCGAACGCCTGCCCAAAGGCGGGTCGATTGCCTTTACCTTTTACTGGCCTGACGCCGATCATTGGGAAGGAGAGGATTTCTCCGTCTCGGTCGTTGAAGCGCCATAGTAGGATTTGTGCCGTCGCGGATAGAGAGTGTGAACGAATATGAGTCAGGCATTAGAGAGCCGCAAAACGAACGTAAAACTGAAGAAAGCCGTCGCACCAGCTGCGACGGAAGAGCTTGTCGTCTTGGCGATCGATCTCGGCGGTTCGCATGTCAAAATGCGCCTCAGCTCCGGCAGCGAGCGCCGGGCGGCCGTCTCGGGGCCCGCAATGTCGGCGAAACAGATGGTCCAGGCCGTCAAGGACTTGACGAGTGATTGGCAATACGACGTTATCGGCATGGGATATCCAGGCCCGGTTTCCAACAATAAACCCGCCATGGAACCGCACAATCTGGGAAGTGGCTGGCAGGATTTCGATTTTTCCGCCGCTTTCGGCAAGCCGGTCAAGCTTGTCAACGATGCCGTGATGCAGGCAATCGGCAACTACAAGGACGGCAACATGCTGTTTCTCGGCCTCGGCACCGGATTGGGCTCGGCGATGATTGCCAATCACGTTTGCCTGCCCATGGAACTCGCCCATCTGCCCTACAAGAAGCGGGGCACCTTCGAAGACTTCATCGGCGAGCGCGGCCTTGAAAAATACGGCAAGAAAAAGTGGCGCGAGTTGGTCGGGGAGATCGTTGAAAGATTGAGGGCAGCGCTGCTGCCCCATGAAATCGTCATTGGCGGCGGCAACGCCGAAAAGCTCAAGGAGCTGCCACCCGGCTGTCGTGTCGGCGAGAACGAAAACGCGTTTCTCGGAGGATTTCGCCTTTGGAAGGATGGGACTTTGAGCTTCTAGGCGGCACCGGTGTACTCGAATGCGGTGACATGAGGATCAGTCCTAGGTCGCTCGATCTTTGCGAACACCAGCAGATAGCCGGCTTAATTTTTCTATTTCAACGAGGTTTTCTCGTGCTGAACAATATCGACAAATAGCTGCAACGCACCGCTTGGCTGCTCATCTTTTCGTGCGAGATAAAGCGGCGCCACGAGATTGGCACCCGGGTCAAGCCTTAGATAGGTGATGCCATTCGTCTCCAGCTGCGCGATCGATCCTGGAATGATGGAGATTCCCAGGCCGGCGGCGACCAGACTGAGCGTCGACAGCAGACGGGGAGCTTCATGCCGTATTTTCGGGCTGAAGCCCGCACCAAGGCAGGCCGCTATGATGCTGTCATATAGCCCCGGTCCCGACGGACGGCGGTAAAGTATGAAAGCTTCGTTTGCGAGCTCCGACAATCGAATGCGCCGAGGCTTCTCTCCTTTCGCTATCACCAGGGGATGACGATCTGGAAGAGCGACCAGCATCTCTTCATCGAGAATCCGGGAAATCACCAGGCCGCCCGACTGTGCAACGGGAGAGCGCACGAGCGCGACGTCGAGAAGGCCGGAATGCAGCATGGCGATCAAATCGGGCGTACTGGCTTCCTCAAGCTTGAGCGCGACATCCGGCGACGCCTCGCCGAGCGAGCGGACGGCTGAGCTGACCAGCGGATGAAAGGCCGCTGAACTGGTAAAGCCGATGGCGAGGCTTCCCTCCTCCCCGCGGGCGTTGCGTCTCGTCGCCTCTAGCGCAACATCGACATCGTTGAGGATGGTCCTGGCTCTCTCTACGAACGTCCGCCCCGCATCCGTCAGCTCAACACCTCTCGGCAGGCGTTTGAAGAGCGAGGCTCCAACGATCGCCTCCAGCTTGGCTATCTGCTGGCTGAGCGGTGGCTGCTGGATGCCGAGCCTTTCGGCAGCGCGGGTCATATGGGCCTCATCGGCAACGGTTACGGCATAACGGAGGTGTCGAAGTTCGATCATGGCATATCTCAAACATATGAATGATGTTAAATCCATATATTGGACGCATAATCGGTAAAAGCCTATTTTGACGGTCTATTCGACATAAGACACAGGCCACGATATGGACGCTATTTCTCATTCCAATGCTGCTCAACGCGAAGGACCAGCGGTCGCGGAGCTCTTTTTCGGCTTTTTCAAACTCGGCCTCATTGGTTTTGGCGGGGTTCTGCCGCTCGCACGCCGCATGGTGGTCGAGGATCGCAAGTGGTTGACTGGGGAGGAGTTCACCGAACTGCTCGGGCTCTGCCAGTTCCTGCCGGGCGGCAATATCATCAATATGGCGGTTGCGATCGGCTCCAAGTTTCAAGGCGTGGCGGGGGCTTTCTCGGCTCTTCTCGGCCTCATTGTCGCGCCGACGGCGATCGTGATCGGCCTTGGCGTCGTGTACGATCAGTTCAACAGCGATCCACGCATCCAGCACATGTTTGCAGGCCTTGCGGCGGCCGCGGCCGGTCTGCTGATCTCAATGGCCGTCAAGATCGTCCTGCCATTGCGCCGCAGGCCTGTCGCCCTGGTCATCGCGGCCATTTGCTTTGCCGCCATCGCCATCATCGGGCTGCCTTTGCTGCCGACCATGCTGGTTCTTGCGCCCCTCAGCATTATCGCCACCTGGAAGCTTGAAGCATGACCACGACCCTGCTTTCTCTCGCAATCATTTTCACCCAGCTTTCGCTGCTGGCTTTCGGTGGCGGCAATTCCATTCTCCCCGAAATGCATCGGCAGGTCGTCGATGTGCAGCATTGGATGACGGCGCAGGAATTCGGTGCGCTGTTCGCCTTGGCCCAGGCGGCTCCCGGTCCTAATCTGATGGTCGTGCCGCTGGTCGGCTGGCACGTTGCCGGATGGGCTGGAATGCTGGTGACTTCGGTGGCAAAGTTCGGTCCTTCTTCGGTCCTGACTTATCTGGTGCTCCATCTGTGGAACCGCTTCAAGGACAGGCCGTGGCGAAGGATCGTCCAGGCGGGATTGGTGCCGATGACCGCCGGGCTCGTCACCGCCAGCGCGGCCGTCATCACCGAAGCATCAACCCAGGGCTGGATTCTGGCGGCCATAGCCGCAGCCGGTGCACTTGTCCTTTCGACGACGCGCGTCCATCCGCTCATCGTTCTGGGCTCTGGCGCATTGATCGGGTTGAGTGGCATTGGCCAGGTATGAACAGGAAATCATCCGGCGGCTGGTTTGGGGCAAATGTCCCTCCCGCCGTCGGAACGCTGATTGCAATCGCTCACCAATCCAAGCATCGAATGGCGAATTGCTGGTGAGCGACGGGGAAAAATATTTCTCCATAGAGTACATAGACATTATGCAATTACTTTTCGAACAGCATTGCCGCCCCTAGCTTGATCGCCGGTCTAATTCGTCCGGAGCTGACATGACAAGGCATATTCGATTCAACGCGTTCGACATGAATTGCGTCGCGCATCAGTCTCCCGGACTATGGAGGCATCCGCACGATAAGTCGTGGAAATACAAGGATTTGGACTATTGGCAGGATCTGGCGCGGACGCTGGAGCGCGGCATTTTCGACGGCATATTCATCGCCGACGTCATCGGCTATTACGATGTCTACAAGGGCTCGAACTACCATGCGATCGAGCAGGCCGCGCAGATACCGGTCAATGATCCGATCCAGCTCGCCGCGCCGATCGCGCTTGCGACAGAACACCTCGGCATAGGAATAACCGCCTCCACCTCCTTCGAGCATCCCTATACGTTTGCCCGCCGGCTCGCCACCGCCGATCATCACACCAAGGGCCGTGTCGGCTGGAATATCGTGACCTCCTATCTGGAGAGCGGCGCGAAGAATATCGGTCAGGGCGGCCTGAAGACCCATGACAATCGTTATGAGGTCGCCGCCGAATATGTGGAGGTCCTCTACAAGCTTTTCGAAGGAAGCTGGGAGGAGGGCGCCGTGCTGCGCGATGCCAAGCGCGGCATTTTCACCGACCCTACCAAGGTCCACGAGATCGGTCACAAGGGCAAGTATTTCGACGTTCCCGGCTACCATCTCTGCGAGCCATCGCCGCAGCGGACGCCCGTGCTTTATCAGGCTGGCGCATCAGGGCCTGGCAAGGCCTTCGCAGCCAGCCATGCCGAATGCGTCTTCGTCGCGGCTCCGACCAAGAGTCTGCTGCGCGCCTATGTCGCCGATATCAGGCAGAGGGCTGCGGCTGCCGGCCGCGATCCACGGAAGGTGCTGATCTATAATCTCACGACGCTGATCATCGCGGAGACCGACGCGAAGGCCCAGCAGCTGTTCGAAGAGTACCAGAGCTACGCGTCCTATGACGGCTCGCTTGTCTTCATGTCCGGCTGGAGTGGCATCGACTTCGGCCAATATGCGCCGACCGACGAGTTGAAGAAGGTCGAGACCAATGCCATCGTCTCGATGATCGAGCATTTCGGCGGTAAAGACCGGGTGTGGACTGTCGAGGAACTCGCCAAATGGGGCGGAATCGGCGGAACCGGTCCGGTATTCGTCGGATCGCCCTCGACTATCGCCGACATCCTGCAGGAATGGGTCGAAGAGACGGATATCGATGGCTTCAACCTCGCCTATGCGGTGACACCCGACAGCTTCGAGGCGGCGGTCGATCTGCTCGTTCCGGAACTACAGAAGCGTGGAGTGTATCCCACCGCCTATCGTCCGGGCACCCTGCGCGAAAAGCTCTTCGGTGAGGGACCTTATCTGCCGGCGACCCATCCAGCCAATGCCTATCGCGATATCGAGGCAGTTAAGCGTCGGGATGCGGAAGTGGCCACACCGTTGCGCCAGTCGGCCGGCGTCTAGGTTTTGCCATATCACCGATTCGGTTGAAGCATGCGCATATTCGGCCCACTTTGACGATGCTCTCAGGGCCGACGAGCCGGATGGATTTCAGAAATATTCCGTGCAATCAGCTATTTAAGGTAGCAATGTGTTAACGTTCTGTTCACCTTAAGATTACTAAGGTTTCCCGATTAAAAGGAAGGAAGCCCAATGAAAAAGATCTTTGTTCTCGCCATGGTTGCTGCAACGCTGGCAGCGCCCTTTGCCAATGCGCAGGAATGGCCCCGTCATCATCGCGATCGTCCCGACGAAGTTCATCGCAAGATGCCGCCGCGGGGACCGGGACGCCCTGGATGGGGGCCATATCGGGGCAAGGACCGTTCGGGTTACTATCACGGCTACAGAGGTTACCACGATCGCCGCCCGGGCTATCGCCGTCACAGCGATGGTCTTTGGTATCCTGCCGCAGCCTTCGCACTTGGCGCCATTATCGGCGGCGCTTTGAACAATTAAAGCGCGTCGCGATCGCTCCGAAATGGTGGGGTCGTCCGTTGGACAGTCGTAGTCATTCCGGCCGCTAGAAAAAGCCGCTTTTAAAATCGCTCCATCTCGCGGCCGACCTTCGTCAGAAATTGGCTGCGGGAACCTTCCGTCGAGCGGTTCATGTCGTAATGGGCGAGGAAGACCACCGGGGCGAAAGGCTTGATCTGCGCGCGCAGCACGCGCTTGACGATCTTCTTCGGCGGATTGCCGGCGACGAAGGCGCGGAATGGGTCCGCACCGTAGGTCAAGACCGCTCCGAGCTTGCGGATATGCTGCAGCTTTGAGCGCACCTTGCCGTTGACGAGTTCGAAGGAAACGCCCGGAAGCCAGACCCGATCGAAATAGCCCTTGAGAATGGCCGGAAAGCCGAAGTTCCAGACCGGAGTGACAATCACAAGAGCCTCGGTGCGTTCCAGCCGTTCGACATAGGGCTTCAGCGCTTCGGTATTTTCGGGATAGTCGTGATAGATCAGCCGGTCGTGGCGCGAGAGCACGGGATCGAAGTCCTCGGCATAGAGATTGCAGTCGTCGACCTCATGCCCCGCACGTTTCAGGCTCTCGATGGTCTGGCGATGCAGCGCGCCGCCAAAACTTTCCTCGACCGGATGGGAATGAAGGACGAGAACCTTCATGAGGCCTCCATCAGGGCCGCAAGGCCGGGGAAGAGATAGTTCTTGCCGGATTTGAAATCGAAATTCGGGTCGTCCCAGGCGATCATCTTGCCGGGATTGAGCAGACCCTTTGGATCGGTTTCCTTCTTGAAGGCAAGCTGAACCGCATCCGTCTGCTTCATGCCGCCTTCCTCCAGCGTATAGCGGTGCGGATTGAAGATCGGGCAGCCGTGATCCTGGTGAATCCTAATGATCTCTTCGAGCCGCGCCTCGGAGGTATAGCGCACCAATGGCAGACCCGAGCATTGGATCTGGCCGTCGAACTTAATGAATTCGAGATGGCCGGGCACCTCGTCGCCGAAGATTTCCACCATCTTCTGAACCTTGGCGACATGATCCGGCCCCGGATACTGCACCTGCAGATAGGTGATGGATGGATCGACCTTCAGGGCGCGCAATGTGGTGTGGTTCCAGGCGAGCTCATAGGCATGCGGTATGCCCTTCATGCTCTCGACCTTGTCGGAGCGGAAGGTGATTTCGCCCCTCTGCTGCATGGTGAAGGCGACGAAAGGGTCCATCGAATGCGGCGCGATCATCAGCGCCACGATCGATTGCCCTTGACGGATATAGGGCTTGTGGCGGGTAAAATAGTCTTGCGGAATGGGGGCTGCGATCGGGGCGATTTCCTTGACCAGAATGCCGTTGCACTTGGCAAGCGCGTCTGAAAAGCGCACGGCATCCATGAAGTCGTCGTAGCCGACCAGCACGTCGACCCAATCATAGGCCGGCGCCAAAGGCATTTCGATTTCGGTGATGATGCCGTTGGTGCCGTAGGCATGGCTGACCTTGGTCAGGTCCCAGCCGGTGAGATCGAGCGTGCGCGGTTCGGCTTCCATCGTCACGACGCGGAGCCGCAGGATATTGCCGAGATCGCGCAGGCCGCCCCAGGTGATCGAGCCGACACCGCCCGACCCGCCGGCGATGAAGCCGCCGATCGTCGCCGTCTGCGCGGTCGAAGGATGGAAGCGCAGCTCCTGGCCCGAATGGGCCTTGGTCTGACGGTCGAGTTCGGCAATAACGATGCCGGGCTCGCAGACGACGCGGCCGGGATGGATCTCCTTGATTCTGTTCATGGCGGCGAGATTGAGCACGATACCGCCGGAAAGCGGCATGGCCTGGCCGTAATTGCCGGTGCCGGCGCCGCGCGGCGTGACGGGAACGTCGTGCGCATAGGCGACCTTCAACGTGCGGATCACCTCTTCCTCGGTTTTCGGGGTGACGACGAGATCGGCCGTGACATTGTCGAGCTGGGCCTTCAGGATGGGCGAATACCAGTAGAAGTCACGGCTTTTCTGGCGCACGAGCGCCGGATTGTCTTCGACGGCGATGCCTTCGAGTTCTTTCTTGATGCGCTGGTAATCCGGCATGTCAGGCTCCAATAACGCTGTCGAGTTCACGATAATCCGGCAGGCTGCGATCGATCACCTTGCCCTTGCGAAGGACGACGCGATCGGACTGCGGACGGGAAAGGAATTCGCTCCAGCGCCTGGCGCTGAAAAGCACGAGATCGGCGGGGCTGCCGACGGTGATCCGCCCGATATCCGGGCGGCCAAGTATCTCTGCGGGCGAGGTGGTGATGACCCTGGCGGCCGTATCCAGCGGATGGTCGAGATGCAGGATGCGCACGGCCTCGCGGAACACCTCGACCGGATCGAGATCGCCATAGGCGTAGAAGGGGTCGCGGGTATTGTCGGAGGCGACGGCGGTTGGAACGCCGGCCGCGGCAAGCTCGTGCAAAAGGGTGACGCCGCGCCAGCGCGGTGTGCGCCCGGCATGGCGGTCCTGAAGATACATGTTGCACATTGGCAGCGAGACGACGGAGATCCCGGCCTTGGCGACGAGATCGATGGTGGCGCGGGCAATATTCTCGTCCTGCCGGGCAAGCGAGCAGCAGTGGCCGGCGGTCACCTTTCCGGTGAAGCCGTTGCGAAGCACGGCTTCAGCGATCGCCTTCAGCGTCAGCACTTCCCTGTCCTCGGTCTCGTCGACATGCAGATCGATGTCGAGGTCATTGTCGGCAGCAGCGCGGATCAGTTTGTCCAGTTGCGCGTCGATGTGCGGGTTCATTTGTGTGACGCCGCCCATCAAGCCGCCGGCGTCGCGAACGACGCGGAGCAGATCGGCAAAGAAGGCATCGTCCACCATGCTGTCGAGCGGGAAGAGGGCGACGGCCTGCAGCGCGATCTTGTCCTTCCAGGCCTCGCGGACCGAGGCGAAGACCTCGAAAGAGATGCGATGCTGCGGCGCCAAGGAATCGAGGTGGGTGCGGATCAGGCCTGTGCCGTGGGCATAAGCCGAACGTAGCGAGAATTCCATGCGTCTGCGCACGTCGTCGGCCGACCAGTTAGCTTCGCGGTCGGTACGTACAGCATCGAGCGCACCCATGAAACTGCCGTCCGGGTTCGGCCGCCGTTCCCAGATGTGCCCCTTGTCGAGATGGGTGTGCATGTCGACGAATGTCGGCCAGACCATGCCGTCGCGCATATCCACCCGGGCATATTCCACTGGCGCGGTGCCAGGCGCGACGATGTCACTGATAAGGCCATCGGCGACGACGATATCGGCCTTGATCAGGCCCTCGCTGGAAGGTGCCTTGAGGCCCGAGAGCGCCACGGCGGGAACGGTGGCATTGCTCAGCACGAAGCGGGCGGCATTCGGCGGCGACATGAAGGCGTGGGTCATTAGTTCTCCCGCTTGAGGCTGCTCTCATGCCAGCGATGCAGGCTCAGCCATGAGATGAAGGAGGTAAAGGCGAAGATGGCGACGCCGAGCGCCGACAGGAGAAGCAAGGCTGCGAAGAGCCGCGGCATGTTCTGGCGGTATTGCGCCTCCAGCAGGCGGAATGCCAGGCCGGAGTTCGGACCGCCCGAGCCGGCGGCGAATTCCGCGACCACCGATGCGATCAGCGACAGGCCGCCGCCTATCCTCAAGCCCGTCATGAAATAAGGCTGGGCTGCCGGCAGCTTCAGATGCAGCAAGGCCTGCCAGCGCGAGGCGCCGTAGAGATCGAAGAGGTTGAGCAGATTATGGTCGACGCTCTTCAATCCCTGCACCATGTTGGAGAGGATCGGAAAGAAGGCGACGAGGAAGCCGCAAATTAAGAGCGCTGCTTCGCGCGTCGGCGCATAGATCAGGATCAGCGGCGCGATCGCCACGATCGGCGTCACCTGCAGGATGACGGCCAGCGGATAGAAGGCGAGTTCGATCCAGCGGGACTGCACGAGGAAGATCGCAAAGCCGACGCCGCCGATCAGCGCCAGGATCAGCGATATGAAGGTGATCTCGGTGGTCACCCACAGAGCCGGCCACAAGATGCCCCAGTCGGAAACGAGCGCCTTGGCGACGGCGATCGGGCTTGGCAGAATATATTGCGGAATCTCGGTGCCGACGACCAGAAGCTGCCAGAGGACAAGAAGCGCAAGGACGGTCAGGATGGGCACGAAGATGCCGAGCGCACGTTCGATGCTGCGCTTCCTGGCTGCGGGGGCTGCAGGCGCATTGGCCGATTCAATGGAAAGAGTGGTGGGCAGGCTGGTGCTGTCGCTCATCAATGGGCCTCCCGCCAGCCGATGGCTTCGATCAGGGAACGGGACACTTTTTCGCACACCTGCCGATACTCTTCAGACGAACGATAAAGAGGATCGCGCTCGCCGCTGGTTTTCAGCGGAAAATCGCTATGAACACGGCCGGGCCGTGCCTTCATGACGACGATACGATTGGAGAGATAGGCGGATTCATAGACGGAATGCGTGACGAAGATGACGGTGATGCCGGTCTTCTGCCAAAGGCTGAGAACATCGTCGTTCAGTTTCTGTCGGGTAATTTCGTCGAGGGCCGCAAAGGGCTCGTCCATCAAAAGCAGCTTCGGTTTGGTTACCAGAGCGCGAGCGATCGAAACCCGCATCTTCATGCCGCCCGACAATTCGCGGGGATAAGCTTGCGCAAAATCCTGGAGGCCGACGGTTGCCAGCGTTTCCATGATCTGATCGTGTGCCACCGCTTTCGACACGCCCCTGAGCTTCAGCGGCAGATGGACATTGCCAAACACAGTCTTCCAGGGAAGCAGCGTCGGCTCCTGGAAAACGAAGCTGATATCGCCCTCCGGCAGACCCTTGGCGTTGATGCGCGAACTGGGCCAATCGATCCTGCCGCTCGAAGCGCCGCCAAGGCCTGCAATGATCCGCAAGGCCGTCGACTTGCCGCAACCGGAAGGGCCGAGCAGGCTGATGAACTCGCCGTTTTCCACATGGAGCGACATGCCCGATAGCGCCAGCGTGCCGTTGGAGAAGACCTTGGAGATCTGTTCCATGACGACGAGCGGCCGCTTGCGCGTCTCGGTTTGGGTGGATTTGGTAGCTTCGGACACTGGCATGGTTTAGCTCTTTGTTGATCCACCCTCCCCTTGAGGGGGAGGGTCGGAGCGAAGCTCCGGGGCGGGGTGATCTGTTGCTATCTCAGGCTATCACCCCCACCCGCCGCTTTGCGGCGACCTCCCCCCTCAAGGGGGGAGGTGCCTAGGCTTACTTCTTCAGCGACATGCCGATGCCCTTGCAGACGAACTGCGTGTCGAAGGCCTTTTTGTAATCGATGTCGGCATCGAAAAGCTTGATCTGCACCATCTCGTCGAAGAACTTCTTGTAGTGGGCTTCGGTGATGCAGCCGATGCCTTTGTCGAGTGCATCGCCGGATTCCACGATGCCATATTCCTTCATCTTGGCGATAGAATAAGCGATCTGGCCATCCGTCATATCGGGATTGTCCTTCTTGATCAGCTCGTTGGCCGCCTTATTGTCGCCGTAGAGGTAGTTGTACCAGCCCTCGATCGAGGCATTGACGAAGCGTTGCACGAGATCGGGGTTCTTGTCGACCAATGCCTTCTGCGCGGTGATCATCGTCGAATAGGGCGAATAGCCGGCGTCGGCGATCAGGAAGACTTTCGGCTTCCAGCCGGCCTGCTTTTCGATCTCATAGGGTTCCGAGGTTACGTAGCCCTGCTGTGCGGACTGTTTGTCTGCCAGGAATGGCGCCGGGCTGAAATTATAGGGCTTGAACTGTTCGTCCTTGAAGCCCGGGAAGTTGGCCTTCATCCACTCGAAATAGGTGATGTAGCCGTCCTTGCTCAGGAAAAGCGTCGGCAGCTTGGCAAGATCCTCGAATTTTTCCACGCCGGCATCCGGATGGGCGATCAGCACCTGCGGGTCCTTCTGAAAGATGGCCGCGACATCCACGATCGGAATGCCCTGCTTGACCGCATCGATCTCCTGCTGCGGGCCGCCCATATAGAAATCCAGCTTGCCGGAGATCAGCAATGCCGAATTGGCCGCGTTGGGGCCGCCCTGGACGATCGTGACATCAAGACCGTATTTCTTGTAGGTGCCGTCGGCGACCGCCTGGTAGAAGCCGCCGTGCTCGGCCTGTGCAAGCCAGTTCGTGCCGTAGCTGACTTTGTCGAGCGCATTTGCAGGTTCGGCGGCCATGATCGCGGCGGCAAGCCCCATGGCGGCAAAGAATGTTTTTGTCTTCAAGGCTTTATACATGGCTGACTGTTCCCCTTATCTGCCATGGGACGTCGTGGTTGGCGCCCATTTCCTGCATTTGAGCGGTTGCTTTGCTGTTTGAAAAGCATCAAAATTCGTGCGCATTGATGCCTTTTCGGCATCTGTTCCCGGGTCTGTGCCTAAATTGTGCGGTCTGGGCAAAAATTAAGCAATGGGGACACGCATGCTGCACTCGCGACGGCTTCTCTATATCAATGAAATCGCCCGCTGCGGCTCGATCCGCAAGGCTGCCGCGCGCCTCAACGTGGCCTCATCGGCGATCAACCGGCAGATCCTGGCGCTGGAGGAGGAAATGGGCGCGCCGCTTTTCGAACGGCTGCCTCGCGGGCTCAGACTGACGGCGGCCGGCGAGCTCTGTATCGAGCACATTCGCGAGGTTCTGAAGAATTACGAGCGGCTGGAGGGCCGCATTCGCAGTCTCAAGATGCAGCAAGCGGGCAAGGTTCGTATCGTTGCCACCGTCGGACTGGCCTCAGGTCCACTGCCCGAGATCATCGCGCGTTTTCTTTCCGAGCATCCAAGGGTCTTCGTCCAGCTGCGCAATGATGCCGGATCGACGACGATGGCGCCGGTCGTCTCCGGAGAAGTGGATCTCGGACTTGGCTTCAACATTCCGGCCATGCCGGGCATTCGCTCCCTTGTCAATTTCGACATACCGATCGGCGTCGTCCTGCCGCCCGGCCATCCGCTGATCGGGCCCGGGCCCATCAATCTCGCCGATGTCGTAGAGGAGCGGCTATTGCTTGCGCAGCCCGGGACGAGCCTGCGCGAGGTCATCAATCTGATGCTGGCGCGCCTTTCCGTGCAGGTCGAACCGGTGCTGGAGAGCAATGCGTCGGAAATGTTGAAGCAGCTGGTAAAATGCGGAGCAGGGCTGACATTGCTCAATCCGCTCGATGTGCTGACGGAGTGTCGCCGGGGAGAGCTGGTCTTCCGGCCGATCGCCGAGCCGCATTCGCGGCCTCAACCGATGAAACTCATCGCCCGCGCGCGAGCACCGCTCGATGCCGCCACCAGCCTTTTCGTCGAATATCTGCTTGCTGAATTGGCGGGGATCGTCGAGGAGCTGCAGGCGAAGGGACATATCATCCCGCCCTCTGAGCGACGCCGCGCGGACGCCTATTTCGAATAGAGGTTGGCAAGCGGGTAGTCGCGCAGATCCCGCAGCATCTCGATGAAGCCTGCGATCTCATGGCTGCAGATGAGTGCGCCCTTGTCCGCCGTGCCATTGGCCGCATTACCGACCACACCGTTCGGATTGAGATCATGCGCGATCCAGGCGAGCGAATGCGGCGGCAAAGGCTGCAGATATTTCGAATGCTCCGTCATCCATTCCGCCTTGGAGGCGAAATTCTCAGCCTTTTCCATCCGGACCAGATCAGGCCGGAAATGCAGCATGAGCGAGGTCTCGACGTCGCCGCCATGGATGCCAAAGCGCTGCTCGTGCTCGTCGATCATACCATCAGGCGTACCGAAGCGCGTCCATTGCGTGGCGACCACGGCCATCTGGTAACGCACGCGCAGTTCGCGCGCGACGATGCTCATGATATCCACATTTCCGCCGTGGGAATTGACGATCACCATTTTGCGGATGCCTGCTTCAGCGACCTTCGCGCCGATCGCGGTCCAGACCGGGATCAGCAACTCTGCGCTCAGCGACAGCGTGCCAGGGCCGTAGACGTGTTCGTTGGCCTTGCCGATCTCCTGCAGCGGAAGGACGAGGAAATCGAGATCGTCCGGGCGCTGGACCCTCAACTCGGCCAGCATGCCCTCGGCGATCGCGACATCCGTGGCAATCGGCAGATGTGGACCGTGTTGCTCCGTCGAGGCGATCGGCAGGATCGCGATGGTGGTATCGGGCGAGAGACCGGCGAAATCATAGGTGTTGAGTTCATTCCAATAGAAGGGCTTCGTCATTGCCATGTCCTCTCGTCAGCGCCTGGTCACTCAACGGATACGGCAAGGATGGTAACGGTGGAAAGCATCAATTTGCGCCCGTGCCGCTGCCTTTTTGCGTACGCCTGGAACGACAGCGGCATTTGCCAATCGAGGACCGATCAGGCCCGAAACTCGGATGGCCTCTTGATTGCTCCATCATTACGAAATTCCTCCACCTGTGCGTTGCAGATGAGGATTGACCTCACGGCCGATGCAGGACATGCGCGGCCTTCACTGCCGCAGATGCGCGGTTCTCGACACCGAGCTTCACATAGATTTGTTCCAGATGCTTGTTCACCGTGCGGGCCGAAAGGCCGAGGATCTCGCCGATGTCGCGGTTCGACTTGCCCTTGGCAAGCCATAGCAGCACCTCGGATTCGCGCTGCGTCAACGCAAAGCTCTGACGCAAGGTCTCGTCATCGGCGCTCTGATTGCTCGCCGTCAGGCGAAAGAGATATTCGTCGGCGCCGATGGCGCCGAGGAAGGTGAATTGCAACGCGGCCTGACGGCCATTGCTGATGGAAAGAAGATTGTCGCGTGCCGGGCCGAGCCGTTCGCGCTCGAGCATGAAGGCGGCGATGTGTTTGGATGCCAGTTCGAGGCCGTCGTCACTACCGGTGGCGGCGTTGATCAGGCGGGTTGCCTGCGGGGTAGACCAATGGATGGCGCCGTTGCCCTTCACGGCAAGGAGATGGCGTCCCGCCGCATCGAGCGCCACCCTGGCGCTCTGGGCGGAGCGGGCATTGCGCAGGTGAACGCGGATGCGGGCACGCAGCTCGTCGACATTGATCGGCTTTGTCAGATAATCGACGCCGCCCGATTCAAGCGCATGCACCACATGTTCGGTTTCGGTGAGCCCGGTCATGAAGACGACGGGAATCTGGGCAATGCCTGCATTGGCTTTCAGCCGGCGGCAGGTCTCGAAACCATCCATTGCCGGCATGAGGGCATCGAGCAGGATAAGATCGGGCGTGATGCGCTCGACGATGTTGAGTGCCGCCGAGCCAGAGGTGGCAATCAGCACGGAGAAGCCGGACTGCTCGAGCGCATCCGTCAGGAAGCCGAGCGCCTCCGGTGAATCATCCACCAGCAAGACTATGTCGCGGGGAAGGGCGGGCTCAGCCAATCTGTTCTACCTTTTCCATGTCGAAGCTGCGCAGCACGTTTAGAAAACTATCGAGATCGAAGGCCTGGACGTGCGCACGCAAGACGTCGACGAAGGGTTTGTTTTCCTCCAGCTTGGCGAGATCCGCAAGCTTTGCCTCTATGCCTCTGATATAGCCGATCTCGCCGAGTCGTTTGAGCTCGCGGACATGCTCAATGCCAGGGCTCTTCAACGGCGGTGGCGGCTTTGATGCAACCGGCGCCGATGCATCGGCATAAATCCATTGCAGCCCGAGATGCAGCGCGAGTTTGTCGCGAAGCTGGCGGATGTCGACCGGTTTGGAGATGGCGTCATTATGGCTGTCGTCGCTGTCGGTCGCCGCGGCGGCATCGCCGATATTGGCCGACAGCATCAGGATCGGCGCGGTCTGGCCGTTCTCTCTAAGCCGGGAGACAAGCTGCCAGCCATTCATGCCCGGCATGGAGATATCGACCAGGAACAGATCCGGCTTGATGCCCTCGATCAGCGTCAGGCAGTCCGGCCCGCCGGCGGCGGTGAGCACGATGAAATCGAGTGGCGACAGGATCTCGCGCATCAGCTCGCGGTGATCTTCATTGTCGTCGACGACAACGATGGTGCGACGCGGCCCTTCGTAACCCGTAATACGCTGCTCCTGAGCCGGCGGTTTCATCGGCCGGATCACGGCCGACAGCATCAGGCGCACCCGAAAGGTCGAGCCGACGTCTTTTTCGCTTGTGACAGAAATCTCGCCGCCGAGCGTATTCGTCAGCAGCTGGGTGATTGTGAGACCAAGGCCAAGCCCCGGCATGGGTCTGACGCTATCGGCCTCGCCGCGCTGGAAGGGCTCGTAGATACGCGTGATATCTTTCGCCGCAATGCCGCGGCCGGTGTCCGAAACCGTGAAGGTCGCGACCTGGTTTCTGTAGCCCACCTCGAAGCGGACGGTGCCTGCATCGGTGAACTTGATGGCGTTGGAGAGCAGGTTGACGAGGATCTGCCGCAGCCGCTTCTCGTCGGTGCGGACATAGTCGGGCAGTGCGGCGGAACGTTCATGGATGAAGCTTAACCCTTTGGCCTGCGCCTGAGGCTGGAACATGTCGACGATCTGGTCGAGGAAGTCGTGAATATTAATCTCGTTGGAATAGACCTGCAGACGGCCGGCCTCGATCTTCGATATATCCAGCAGCCCGTCGATCAGACCCGACAGATGCTCGGCGCTGCGCCGGATGACCTTCAGCGAGGATTGCCGGGGTGCCGGAATGGTCTCGTCGCGCTCCAGAATTTGCGCATAGCCGAGCACGGCATTGAGCGGCGTGCGCAATTCGTGGCTTAAGCCGACCACGTAGCGGCTCTTGGCGCGGTTTGCCGCCTCTGCTGCCTCCTTGGCGCCCTGCAGAGCGGCATCCGTCTTCTTGTGGGCGGCAATTTCCTTCAAGAGCAGCGTGTTCTGACGCGAGGATTCCTCTTCGGCGACAACGCGGCTGTCATGGGCAAGCACATAGAACCAGCACGCGACGCCGGCGATGACGGCAAAGACGAAGAAGACGATGAGGATCGTGCGGTCGACCACGGCGGCGGTCTCGGGAGAGGCTGCGCCCACCTGATGCGCGATCATTGCTAGAATAGCGCCCATGGCGGTCAGCGCCACGGCGACGGCAATGCCGTAGCGGCCGAGGCGCGTAGCGAGCTTGGCGACGATACTTTCCGGCAGCAAGGTCTTTGCGACCGTGCCAACCTGCGTATTGAGCCGAGCCTTCGGCTTGCACATGTCATGGCAGCGGCTGTCGAGTGAACAGCAGAGCGAGCAGATCGGCGCGGCATAGGCCGGACACCATGCCATGTCCTCCGGCTCGAAGGGGTGTTCGCAGACCGAACAGGTGATGGTGCTTAGATTCTTCCAGCTCTGGCGCGGCTTGCGGGCGAGATAGTATTTGCCCTTGGTGATCCAGGCGATGGCAGGCGAAGCGATGAGCGCGACGATCAGGGTGATATAGGGCGCAAGCGATGCGGCAATCGAACCGAAAGCGCCGAAATGCGTGATGAGAGCGATGGTTGCCGAAAGCGCCATGGCGCCGAGGCCGACCGGATTGATGTCGTAGAGATGCGCGCGTTTGAACTCAATGCCAGGAGGAGCCAGCCCGAGCGGCTTGTTGATGAAAAGATCGGCGGAGACGGTGCAGAGCCAGGCCATGGCGATGATCGAGAAGATGCCAAGCGTCTCCTCCAGCAGCCGGTAGATGCCAAGCTCCATCAACAAGAGCGCGATGGCGACGTTAAAGACCAGCCAGATAACGCGGCCTGGATGGCTGTGCGTCAGCCGCGAAAAGAAGTTCGACCAGGCGAGCGAGCCGGCATAGGCGTTCATGACGTTGATCTTCAGCTGCGAGACCATCACGAAGGCGGCCATCAACAGCAATGCTGCGTTGTGCCATGGGATCATGTAGCCAAAGGCGGTCAGATACATCTGCGCGGGATCGGCGGCGCGGTCGGCCGGCACGCCTGACGTCAGCGTCAGGACGACGAGGAAAGAGCCGGCCAGCAGCTTCGGCGCCCCGATGATGACCCATCCGGGTCCGGCGAGGAAGATGGCCAGGCGATGGCGCCATTTGCGGTGACCTTCCGGCGGCAGGAAGCGCAGGAAATCGGCCTGTTCGCCGATCTGCGACATCAGCGCCAGGATGACGGCGGAAGCCGCGCCGAACTCCACCAGATCGAAAGGAGCGGCGTTACCCGGCGCGCTTGCGGGATGGTGAATGCCGGCAAAGGCCCGCCAGAGGTCGAATTTTTCCCAATCGGCAAAGGCGATGAAAACGAAGGGCAGGATGTTGAGAACGATCCAGAAGGGCTGCGTCAGCAGCTGAAACCGGCTGATGAGACGCACGCCGTGGGTGACGAGCGGGATCACCATGAGGGCGCTGACGATGTAGCCGATCCAAACGGGTATGCCGAGCGTCAGCTCCAGTGCTCCGGACATGATCGAGGCTTCGATCGCAAACAGCATGAAGGTGAAGCTGGCATAGATCAGCGAGGTGATGGTCGAGCCGATATAGCCGAAGCTCGCGCCGCGCGTCAGAAGATCGATATCGACGCCATGACGGATCGCATATCGGCTGATAGGCAGGCCGACGGCGAGCATGGCGAGGCTTGCGACGATGATGGCGTAGAAGGCGTTGGTGGTGCCGTAGGAGAGCGTGATCGTGCCGCCGATCGCCTCCAGCGCCAGAAAGGAAATGGCACCGATCGCGGTTTGCGAGATGCGTTGCGAGGAAAACTGGCGAGCGCTCTTGGCGGTGAAACGCAAGGCATAGTCTTCCAGCGTCTGGTTTGCGACCCAGCGATTATATTCGCGTCTTACCGGAATGATGCGTTGCCGCGCAGCCATGCTTACCCTTCAGCAGTCCCGCCATCGTCATCTTGGCAGCCGGAAGACGTCGTAACATGGATCGATATCGCGCTTAAGGGCATCGGAGTGCCTAAAGCTGCACATTTCGCCCCGGCGCCTACGTCATTTTACGTATGTGGTTTCCCGAAGGAGCGCCGGATAGTCGCGGAAGGCAGCGGCTAATCCTTGTTTACCGGCCGTTGCGGCAGACAAAAGAGGGGAACCACGGATGAAATTCAAGACTCTCGTCTCCGGCGCGCTGCTCGGCGCCATCATGTCCACCACAGCATTCCACGGCGCTTTCGCAGCCGACGACACCATTAAGGTCGGCGTCCTGCATTCGCTGTCCGGCACCATGGCGATCTCGGAAACGACGCTCAAAGATGCCATGCTGATGCTCATCGATGAGCAGAACAAGAAGGGCGGTGTTCTCGGCAAGAAGCTCGAGCCCGTCGTCGTCGACCCGGCCTCCGACTGGCCGCTCTTTGCCGAAAAGGCCCGCGAACTCATTCAGAAGGACAAGGTCTCCGCCGTGTTCGGCTGCTGGACCTCCGTGTCGCGCAAGTCGGTGCTGCCGGTCTTCAAGGAACTGAATTCGATCCTGTTCTATCCGGTGCAGTTCGAAGGCGAAGAGTCCGAGCGTAACGTCTTCTACACCGGCGCCGCCCCGAACCAGCAGGCAATTCCTGCCGTCGACTACCTGATGAAGAACGAAGGCGTGCAGCGCTGGGTGCTTGAAGGCACCGACTATGTCTATCCGCGCACGACCAACAAGATCCTCGAAGCCTATCTGAAGTCCAAGGGCGTCAAGGACGAAGACATCATCATCAATTACACGCCGTTCGGCTTCTCCGACTGGCAGACGGAAGTCTCCAAGATCAAGGCTTTCGGCGCGGCCGGCAAGAAGACCGCCGTCGTTTCCACCATCAACGGCGATGCCAATGTTCCCTTCTACAAGGAACTCGGCAACCAGGGCGTCAAAGCCGAAGATATTCCGGTCGTCGCCTTCTCGGTCGGCGAAGAAGAGCTTGCCGGCGTCGATACCAAGCCGCTTGTCGGCCATCTCGCCGCCTGGAACTACTTCCAGTCTGTCGACACGCCCGCCAACGCCGCTTTCATCAAGGAGTGGCATGCCTACACCAAGAACGACAAGCGTGTGACCAACGACCCGATGGAAGCTGCCTATATCGGCTTCAACATGTGGGTGAAGGCTGTCGAGAAGGCCGGCACGACCGATCCGGACAAGGTGATCGACGCGCTCGTCGGCGTGTCCGTTCCGAACCTGACGGGCGGCTATGCCACCATGATGCCAAACCATTACATTACCAAGCCGGTCCTGATCGGCGAAGTGCAGGAAAACGGTCAGTTCGACGTCGTTTCGCAGACCCCGGCCGTGGTCGGCAAGGAATGGTCCGACTATCTGCCTGACAGCAAGGACTTGATCTCGGATTGGCGCATGCCGCTGAACTGCGGCAACTTCAACGTCACCACCGGCAAGTGCGGCGGTAAGGGCTCCTGATACCAGCCGACGCAAGATCGCCGCGGGCAGGCTTTTCTGGCCGCGGCAGCTTGAGGGGACTAGCGCAATGTTCGACAAATTCGTTTACCGCATCGCCCTGGCGCTGGTCGCCGGCTTCTGCCTGGTGTTGGCGCTGACGGCCACAGGTCTGCGCGCCCAGGAAGACGCCCACGGCCTGATCAATTCCCTCGGCCAGGCCAATTTCCAGAAGGCCGGGGATATCGTCCAAAGCCTTGCGAAGTCAGGCGATCCAAAAGTGGTGCCGGCATTGCAGGCCTTCTCCGACGGCGATCTCTACGTCAGGAAATCCGACAATCAGGTGTTCATCGCCAAATCCTCCGGCGACATGATGGATCTGGTGGATCCTTTGACCGGGCAAGCGGCCGGTCAGGAAGCCAAGGACAATCTCGGCAAGATCAAGATCAACAACAATCTGCGCCGTGCGGTTCGCGCGGCTCTCGGCGGTCTGACGCTGATGAGCCCGGATCGCGCGACAAGGCTCGAGGCGGCGCAATCCATTCTGAAGGCACCGAGTGCGGATTCGCTCGACGCAGTCGAGACGGCGCTACAGAGCGAGAAGGACGCGGACATTCGTGGTGTGCTTGAACGCGCAAAAGCGGTTGCCGTGCTCGGCTCGGACCGCCCGATCGAAGACAAAAAGGCAGCGATCGAGACGATCAAGAACGAAGGCGGCCGCGATGCCATCGGCATTCTCTCGTCGGTTTCCGTCGATGACAGCTTGAAGCCTGATGTCGCAGCCGCCATCGCCGGCATCCAGGATCAATTGAAGTTTTGGGATGCGGTGCAAAATGTCTGGTACGGCCTGTCGCTCGGCTCCGTGCTGCTGCTGGCCGCCATCGGCCTTGCGATTACCTTCGGTGTCATGGGTATCATCAACATGGCGCATGGCGAGATGGTGATGCTCGGCGCTTACTCGACCTTCGTCGTTCAGAGTATCATCCGCACCTCCTATCCCGAACTCTTCGACTGGTCGCTGGCGATCGCCCTTCCGGTCGCGTTCGTCGTCACAGGCGCTGTCGGCCTCGTCATCGAACGCGGCGTCATCCGCTTCCTTTACGGCCGACCGCTGGAAACGCTGCTCGCCACCTGGGGCATTTCGCTGATCCTGCAGCAGGCGGTGCGCTCGATCTTCGGGCCGACCAATCAGGAAGTCGGCAACCCCTCCTGGATGTCGGGTTCCTTCGACCTCGGCTATCTCTCCATCACCTGGAACCGGCTCTGGATCATCGTCTTTTCGCTCGGCGTGTTCGTAGCGCTCCTGCTTCTTCTCAAGCGATCGGCCTTCGGGCTGCAGATGCGGGCAGTGACGCAGAACCGGCGCATGGCGTCCTCCATGGGCATCCGCACATCGTGGGTCGACGCCTTCACCTTCGCGCTGGGGTCTGGCATCGCCGGCATGGCGGGTGTCGCGCTCTCGCAGATCGACAATGTCTCGCCGAACCTCGGCCAGAGCTACATCATCGACAGTTTCATGGTCGTGGTGTTCGGCGGTGTTGGCAATCTCTGGGGGACGCTCGTCGGCGCCTTCTCGCTCGGCATTCTCAACAAATTCCTTGAGCCCTATGCGGGAGCGGTGCTCGGCAAGATCCTCGTCCTCGTCCTCATCATCCTCTTTATCCAGAAACGTCCGCGCGGGCTCTTCGCCCTCAAGGGAAGGACGGTGGAAGCATGATCACGGCCTTCATCCTTCGCTCGCTCGACCGCCGTATCAGTATCGCCATCGCGATCCTGCTTGCCGTGGCGGTGCTCGTGCCGCTGTCGAACCTGGTTCTGCCGGAAACGAGTGCGTTGCATGTGCCGACCTATCTGATGTCGTTGTTCGGCAAATATCTGACCTATGCACTGCTCGCCTTGGCGCTCGATCTGGTCTGGGGTTATTGCGGCATTCTCTCGCTCGGCCATGGCGCCTTCTTCGCGCTTGGCGGCTATGCGATGGGCATGTATCTGATGCGACAGATCGGCTCGCGCGGCACATACGGCAATCCGATCCTGCCTGACTTCATGGTCTTTCTGAACTGGAAGGAGCTGCCTTGGTTCTGGTACGGCTTCGACCAGTTCTGGTTCGCCATGCTGATGGTGCTCGCAGCACCCGGCCTGCTCGCCTTCGTTTTCGGTTGGTTTGCCTTTCGCTCGCGCGTCAACGGCGTCTATCTGTCGATCATCACGCAGGCGATGACCTATGCGCTGCTGCTTGCATTCTTCCGCAACGACATGGGTTTCGGCGGCAATAACGGCCTGACCGATTTCAAGGATATTCTCGGCTTCAATATCCAGGCCGATGGGACGCGCGCGGTGCTTTTTGCCGTGACGGCGGTGTTCCTGGCGCTGGCATTGATGCTGTCTTCGGCCATCGTCCGCTCGAAGTTCGGCAAGGTGCTTGTGGGCGTGCGCGATGCGGAAAGCCGCACGCGTTTCCTCGGCTATCGTGTCGAGCATATGAAGCTCTTCGTCTTCGTCGTATCGGCCATGATGGCGGGCATTGCCGGCGCGCTCTACGTGCCGCAGATCGGCATCATCAATCCCGGCGAGTTTGCGCCGGCCAATTCGATCGAAGTGGTCATCTGGACGGCCGTCGGCGGGAGAGCGACCCTGATCGGACCGATCATTGGTGCCATCCTCGTCAATGGCGGCAAGACCATCTTCACCGGTCTGTTCCCCGATTTCTGGCTGTTTGCGCTTGGCGGCCTCTTCGTGGCCGTGACGCTATTCCTGCCGAGGGGCATCGTTGGTACCATCGCGCACTATTTCGGCAAGACACGCCGGCCGGCAAGCCCGCCGCCCAAGGCCGCGAAGGATGAAGCCGACAAGTCCGTACAGGCGGCGGAGTAGGACCATGATCCCGGATATCAAACCCAACAGCATGCTCTATCTCAACAACGTCTCCGTTTCCTTCGATGGCTTCAAGGCTTTGAACTCGCTGTCCATCGTCATCGAGCCGGGCGAGCTTCGCGCCATCATCGGCCCGAACGGCGCTGGCAAGACCACGATGATGGACATCATCACCGGCAAGACCCGGCCCGACGAGGGCGAGGTGTTCTTCAACGGCCAGGTCGACCTGACGAAAAAGGATGAGGCCGATATCGCCCAGCTTGGCATCGGCCGGAAGTTTCAGAAGCCGACCGTCTTCGAAAGCCATACCGTCTGGGACAATCTCGAACTGGCGCTCAACCGCAATCGCGGCGTCTTCGCGACGCTCTTCTACCGCCTGACGCCTATCGATCGCGATCGTATCGAAGAGATCCTCGAAACGGTGCGGCTGTCGCATCGGCGCGATGAGCTGGCGGCCAATCTTTCCCACGGCCAGAAGCAGTGGCTGGAGATCGGAATGCTGCTGGCACAAGAGCCGAAGCTGCTCTTGGTCGACGAGCCGGTAGCAGGCATGACGGACGCCGAGACGGCGGAAACCGCCGTGCTTTTGAAGGAAATCGCCAAGACGCGCTCTGTCGTCGTGGTTGAACACGACATGGGCTTTATCAGGGATCTTGGTGTCAAGGTCACGTGCCTGGCGGAAGGATCGGTTCTGGCGGAAGGCTCGATCGATTTCGTCAGCAGCGATCCGAAGGTGATCGAGAATTATCTGGGGCGCTAGCGGGTTTTTTGTGGGTGGGGAGAGTCCCCCTCATCCGGCCTGTCGGCCACCTTCTCCCCGAGGGGAGAAGGGGAGGATACACCTCCGATTACCCAATAACTGATACTGGCGAGGTACGGAGGTCATCCCCTCTCCCCTCGGGGAGAGGGTTAGGGTGAGGGGGCTTGAAGGAAAAGAAAGAAGATGAAGCCATGCTGACAGTCGAAAACGCAAACCTGCATTATGGCGCCGCTCATGCGCTGCGCGGCATCTCCATCAAGGCAGAGATGGGCAAGATCACCTGCGTCCTCGGGCGTAATGGCGTCGGCAAGAGTTCGCTCCTGCGTGCGGTCACCGGGCAACATGCCTTGTCGGCCGGCACCGTTGCCTTTAACGGCGTCACGCTGAACGGCATGGCGCCGTTCGCGCGCGCCAAGCAGGGGATCGGTTATGTGCCGCAAGGCCGCGAGATCTTTCCGCTACTGACGGTGAAGGAAAATCTCGAGACCGGCTATGCGCCGCTCTCCCGCCGCGATCGCAGCATTCCGGATGACATCTACAGTCTGTTCCCCGTTTTGAAATCCATGCTGTCGCGGCGTGGTGGCGACCTCTCGGGCGGACAGCAGCAGCAACTGGCGATCGGCCGGGCGATGGTGACGCGGCCGAAGATCCTGGTTCTGGACGAGCCGACCGAAGGCATTCAGCCGTCGATCATCAAGGATATTGGCCGCGCGATCCGCTATCTCAGGGATTCCACCGGCATGGCGATCCTGCTCGTCGAGCAATATCTCGATTTCTGCCGCGAGCTCGCCGATTACGTCTACATCATGGATCGCGGCGAGATCGTGCATGAGGGGCTGGCGGAGACGCTGGATACACCGGAGGCCCGCCGCCATCTGACTGTCTGAGCAGGGGACATTGCTCATAGCCAGGTCCGGCTTGCCGACGCTTTCGCCGTGTTTCAGCCGTGCGAGCGGCTCCCACCCTTTCGTCTTTCAGACCATCTTACTGAGAACAATACGGGTTATTCGTACGATGATATCTGCTCTCGTTGAAGCAGCCCTCACGCATTTGTGACAGTTTCCCGAATTCCTGGGATATCTTTGCGACAAATCGCGGCTAAAGTGCTGGCAATTATTCTATCTCTTGAAGGCGCCCCGACTTTTGAAAGAGAATCCCATGCAGCAACGTAAAAGCGTATCGGTCGAAGAGCTTCCGGAAAATACAGCACTTGCGATATATGAGCTAATCGGCGGTACGTTCCGCAACTATTCCGAGATCCTTTACATACGTGTACCGGATGTCACTGATGATGGCAGGTCCATGGGTGGCATCGAAATCACCATTCGCAAGACGGCTTCCGCCGCATCACTGCAATGAACGCAGTTGAACGCTGTAACAAGCCTTTCTTCTAAGATGAGATCTAGGCATGTGTCAGCGGCAATCCAGCGGTCATGCACAGCTGATATCCGATCTTATTGCAACATGGTGACCGATAAATAGCGGTCAACAACCGGTGATCGTGCATGCATGAATGTCGATACCCATTGTCATAATGCGCATAGATAACATCAAGTAGAGGCTCATATCCAAGCCACATATCGCGACATGTTTGGCCACGTCGACACCAATTGACACACTTTAACCATTCTCCGGCAAAGCTATGTGACAAATCGAGAGTAATCCTCCTGCAAGAGCATGTTAGATAAGGCTTAGAGCGGTGATCATCAGCTTCATATCGAGCAAATGGATGGACAAGAACTCCGACTCAATCAAGGAATATGATGGCCCCGTGCCAGCGGTTTATCCATCCACTCCATTCAATGCCTATACAAGCATAACGGCAGAGAATGTCGATATCGACCCTGATATGCTTATCCATCTATTTGATCTAGGTACGGATTCCTGCGCAGATCGATCGTATCTTCATGAGAATATGTTCATTCAGCGAGAGCGATGAATAACATGAATCACGGTCGATCCGATGCCTGCACCATCATCAATGGATTGAGAACGTGCGGTACCGTGGCGGCGGTTGCGGATGCAAGTCGCAACTCAAGCAGAGCACGGGCAGCAAGCTACCTGATCGCGCAATACAAGCTGCCTTATGCCCTCCGCGGGCAGACTTGACGATGATTTCCAGAGGCGACGGGATGGTTGCAAGTTTGCGCGGAGCCGTGCCGCCGGAAAGCAGCCCTTCCGCTCCCTTCCTTCCCTTCAGATTTTGATCCGCACGCAACGAGGAATATATGAAACGACATCTAACGCGGGCCGTGGCTTCGGGAATCGTGGTCATATTGTTGGCTGGCTGCAACCAACAGCCGGCGGCACAGAATGGCGGCAGAACGGTGAAATCCGAGGTCAGTGCGGTGACATTGCATCCGCAATCGGTCGCGATCACCGCCGATCTACCCGGCCGTATCAGCGCCAATCTCGTCGCCGAGGTTCGGCCGCAGGTCGGCGGCATCATCCGCAGCCGCAATTTCAAGGAAGGCAGCGAGGTCAAGGAAGGCGATGTGCTCTACGAGATCGATCCGTCGTCTTACCAGGCATCCTATGACAGTGCAATTGCCGCTTTGCAGAAGGCGGAAGGTGCCGTGCCGAATGCCCAGGCCAAACTGGACCGCTATGCGGGTCTGAGTGCGCAAAGCGCCGTCAGCCAGCAGAATTTCGACGATGCGAAGTCCGCCCTGGTACAGGCACAGGCCGATGTTGCCTCCGCCAAGGCGGCGCTCGAGATGGCACGGATTAACCTTAATTATACAAAGATCCGGGCACCGATTTCCGGCCGTGTCGATGCGTCCACCGTCACGGTCGGCGCGCTTGTTACGGCTGAACAAACGATGGCGCTGACCACCATTCGCCAGCTCGATCCGATCAATGTCGACGTCACGCAGTCGAGTACGAATCTCCTGAGATTCCGACGTGCGGTGGAGGAGGGGCGCCTGAAGACAAGTGGCGACAATGTTTCGGTCCATCTGACCTTGGAGGATGGGACCCAGTATAAGGAAAGCGGCACGCTGGAATTTGCCGAGGCGGCGGTAGCCGAGACGGTCGGAACACTCAATGTCCGCGCCAGCTTCCCCAATCCGGATCGCATCCTGCTGCCAGGCATGTATGTTCGTGCCACCATTCAGGAAGGCATTGCCGAAAACAGTTTCCTCGTGCCGCAGCGTGCCGTGACCCGCAACACGAAGGGCGAACCGATCGCTTTCTTCGTCAGCGCGGACGGCAAAATCCAGCAGCGTGTGCTGACCGTTCAGCGCAGCATCGGCAACAGCTGGCTCGTCGGCAAAGGAGTAGAGGAGGGAGATCGAGTCGTTGTCGAAGGCATACAGCGCGTGCGTGACGGCCAGGAGGTGAACGTCGCGCTGGTGACAATCGATGATGCCAGCGGAAATCTCGAGCAGGCATCGGCGGCCGGCACACCCCAACCCGGTCAGCAGGCCAAGGCCGACGGCGCGGACAAGAGCACCGTCACCGGTTCGACGAATTGAGGGTAAAACATGTCTCGCTTCTTCATTGACCGGCCCGTCTTTGCCTGGGTGATCGCCATTGTCATTATGCTGGCGGGCGCACTTTCGATTCTCACGCTGTCGGTTGCGCAATATCCGCAGATCGCCCCGACGACGGTGCGCATCACCGCCACCTATTCCGGCGCCGACGCCGCAACCGTCGAAAACTCGGTGACAAAGGTCATCGAGCAGGGCATGACCGGTATCGACAATCTCGACTATATGGCGTCGACCTCGACGGCGACGGGGCAAGCCTCGATCTCATTGACTTTCACCAACAAAGCCAACCCCGACGTCGCGCAGATGCAGGTGCAGAACAAGCTGCAGCTCGTCACCGCGCAACTGCCGCAAGTCGTCCAGAATACCGGCATCACCGTTTCGAAATCGACCAGCAGCTTCTTCCTCGTTGCGGCGTTTGTGTCGACGGATCGCAAACTTATGCCGACCGACCTAGCCGATTATGTCGACAGTACCCTCAACGATACTTTAAAGCGCGTTCCGGGCGTCGGCGACACCACGCTCTTCGGTGCGCGCTATGCCATGCGCATCTGGGTGGATCCGGACAAGCTCGTCAAATACCAGCTGATGACTTCGGACGTCGTCTCCGCCATCCAGGCGCAAAACGTGCAGGTCTCGTCCGGCCAGCTCGGTGCCCTGCCGCAGCTTGGCGGCCAGCAGCTCAATGCGACAGTCACGGCCGGCAGCCGCTTCCAGACGCCGGAGGAATTCGAGAACATCATCCTCAAGAGCCTGCCTGACGGTTCCATGGTCCGTGTCAACGATGTCGCCACCGTGCAGCTGGGCGCCGATAGCTACGTCACGTCGGGTGTCTATAACGGCATGCCTGCCGCAGGCCTTGGCATCAGTCTGGCGACCGATGCAAATGCGATCGATACGGCGGCGAGGGTCCAGTCGACGATCGATAGCTTGCGCAGCACGCTGCCGCCGAACGTTGAGATCGTCTATCCCTACGATACGACGCCCTTTGTGAAGCTGTCGATCGAAGATGTGGTCAAGACGCTGTTCGAAGCCATCGTGCTCGTCTTCATCGTCATGTTCGTCTTTCTGCAGAATCTGCGCGCCACGCTGATCCCGACGCTCGCCGTCCCCGTCGTGCTCCTCGGCACCTTCGGCGTGCTGGCGATGTTCGGCTATTCCATCAACACATTGACAATGTTCGGCATGGTGCTGGCGATCGGCCTTCTGGTCGACGACGCCATCGTCGTCGTCGAAAACGTCGAGCGCGTGATGGAGGAAGAGGGATTGTCGCCGCGTGAGGCGACGATCAAGTCGATGCAGGAAATCACCGGCGCACTGATCGGCATCGCCACGGTGCTTTCGGCCGTGTTCATCCCGATGGCCTTCTTTTCCGGTTCGGTCGGCGTCATCTACCGGCAGTTTTCGGTGACGATTGTCTCGGCGATGGTGCTGTCCGTCATCGTCGCTCTTATCCTCACGCCAGCCCTGTGCGCCACCATTCTCAAGAAGCCGGCGCATGGGACACGTGAGCGCGGCCTGTTCGGCTGGTTCAATCGCAATTTCGAGCGGGGAACGCGCGGTTATCAGCGCACCATTCATGGCATGATCCGCCGCGGTGCCGTGTTCCTCGTCATCTTCGTCCTGATCGGCGTCGGTGTCGGTTATCTGTTCAATCGTCTCCCGAGCTCCTTCCTTCCGGAAGAGGATCAGGGACGCCTTCTGACCAGCATTCAGCTGCCCCCCGGCGCGACCGCTGAACGCACCCGTAAAGTGCTCGATCAGGTGATGGATTATTATCTAAACAATGAGAAGGACTATGTCGACGGCGTGTTTGGAAGCGTCGGTTTCAATTTCAGCGGTCAGGGCCAGAACGTTGCGGTTGCCTTCGTGGATCTGAAGGACTTCGATCAGCGCAGGACGCCGCAAGCCTCCGCCCAGGCGATCGCCAGACGCGCGATGGCCGCCTTCTCCAAGATCAAGGACGGTAATGTCTTTGCGCTGGCACCGCCGGCAATCCCCGGCTTCGGCAATAACAGCGGCTTCGATTTCTACATTAAGGATATCAACGGCGCGGGTCATACTGCATTGATCGCCGCCCGCAACCAGTTCTTGGGTGCGGCGTCGGGGAGCACGAAGCTGAGCGGCACGCGCCCGAACGGATTGGACGATACGCCGCAATATTCGATCCATATCGATCAGGAGAAGGCTCGCGCCTTGAATGTCGATCTGGCGGATATCAATGGGACGTTGTCGACCGCCTGGGGCGGCACCTACGTCAACGACTTCATCGACCGCGGCCGCGTCAAGAGAGTCTATGTGCAGGCCGACAGCAAGTTCCGTATGCAGCCGGAGGATTTCAATCGCTGGTATGTGCGCAATTCCAGCGGCGACATGGTGCCATTCTCGGCCTTCGCCTCAGGTATCTGGACCTACGGTTCGCCGCGCCTGGAGCGCTATAATGGTGCTTCTGCCGTCGAAATCCAGGGTGCCGCTGCTCCCGGTATCTCCTCGGGCGACGCCATGAACGAGATCGACAAGATCATGGCGACCCTGCCGCCCGGATTCAGCCACGATTGGACCAGCCTGTCCGCTCAGGAAAAGCTTTCGGGTAACCAGGCAAGCCAGCTCTACGCGATTTCGATCCTGGTCGTCTTCCTGGCGCTCGCCGCCCTCTACGAGAGCTGGTCGATCCCGTTCGCCGTCATGCTGTCGGTCCCGATCGGCATTTTCGGCGCGCTCTTGGCCGCCACCATCTTCGGCCAGTCGAACGATGTCTACTTCAAGGTCGGCCTGCTGACAACAATCGGTCTGGCGGCAAAGAACGCCATCCTGATCGTTGAATTCGCCATCGAGCAGCAGAATCAGGGCAAGAACCTGATCGATGCGACGCTCGAGGCGGCAAGGCAACGTCTGCGGCCGATCCTGATGACCTCATTCGCGTTCATCCTCGGCGTGCTGCCGCTGGCGATCGCCAACGGGGCCGGTTCCGGCAGCCAAAACTCGATCGGCATCGGCGTCATGGGCGGCATGATCTCGGCGACCGTGCTCGGCATTTTCTTCATCCCGCTGCTTTTCGTTTCCGTCCGCCGTGTCTTCAAGGGCAAGAGATCGACTGATGCAACGGGGCAAGAACCGGACGTTGCCGCCGCAACGCCGGATACGCCGTAGTCAGCATGCATAAAGGCCCGGCGTCAAAGCTGGGCCTGCCGCAGATGATGACCGTTGGTTCGGAGCCACGATTAGTGGCCCCGACTCCCTCCATCAGGAATACGCTGCCCATTTTCGTCGAAGAGATGGACGGCGTTATGAGCCGGAGCGATACGCAACGTATCGCCGGGTGCGGCCCTGATCCGCTCGCGGAACACGCAGGTGATCGTCTGCGTGCCGAGGCGGGCAATGACCATCGTTTCGGATCCCGTCGGTTCGACGACGACGGTTTCCACCTCGATGCCGTCGGTCACCAGCTTGATATCCTCGGGACGAATGCCATAGGTCACGGCAGTCGGCGGATACTGTTCGCTCGGCAGGATAAGTCCGTCGGTGGTGCGGAAACCGGCGTTCGTCATGCTACCCTTGATGAAATTCATCGCGGGAGAGCCGATGAAACCCGCGACGAAGAGATTGACCGGGCGGTCATAGAGCTCAAGCGGCGATCCGGATTGCTCGATCAGGCCGTCCTTCATGACGACGATCTTGTCGGCCATCGTCATCGCTTCGATCTGATCATGCGTGACGTATATGGTCGTGGTCTGCAGTCGCTGGTGCATCTCCTTGATTTCGGATCGCATCTGGACGCGAAGTTTTGCATCGAGATTCGACAGAGGCTCGTCGAAGAGGAAGACGGCCGGATCGCGAACGATTGCCCGGCCCATGGCAACGCGCTGCCGCTGCCCGCCGGAAAGCTGTTTCGGATAGCGTTCGAGAAGGTTTTCGAGCCCGAGGATTTTCGCTGCATTGCCGACGCGCTGATCGATTTCCGCCTTCGGCATCCGCTTCAGCCGCAAGGAGAAACCCATGTTCTTGGCGACCGTCATATGAGGATAGAGGGCATAATTCTGGAAGACCATCGCGATATCGCGATCCTTCGGCGCGAGATCGTTGACGATATGCTTGCCGATCTGGATATCGCCCGAGGTGATCCCCTCCAAGCCGGCGATCATTCTGAGCAAGGTGGATTTTCCGCAGCCCGAGGGGCCGACGAGCACGACGAACTCGCCGTCGCGGATATCGACCGACACGCCCTTGATCGCTTTGAACGCGCCATAATCCTTGCGCGCGTTGTTCACTCTGACATGTGCCATTTTCCGTCCTCCCGCATAGCTTCAAAGCCCGTTCAAGACCTTTCGGAGATAGGCAAGGCCGAGGCGCTCGCCCTCCTTCCGTTGAGCAAGATCCTTGCCCGGCCAACCGAAAGCCGCATCCTCGTGTTCGATCGAAAGCGTGCCATCGAAGCCGTTGGCGCGCGCCTGACGCAGGAAGCGCGGCCAATCGAGAAGTCCATGACCCGGCAGCTTGTACTGCCACCACCCCTTGCCATGATAGCCGACCGCTTGCTGTGCGGCCGCATCGATCGCCGTGTCCTTGGCATGAAGGATGGCGATGCGATCCTTGACCGCATCCATGGCGATATAGGGATCGACGCCGATGCGGATGAGATGGGAAGGGTCGAATTCAAGGCCGAAGCGCTTGTCGGGAATTCGTTTGAAGAGCTCCTGCCAGCCTTTCGGCGTGGTGCCGATGAAATTGTCCTTTGGGCCGGGCCAGTTCTCGATCGCGAAGATAAGCCCGCTCGAGGTCGTCCGGGCGATCAGCCGGTTGGCGAAGTCGGCGAAATCGTCATAGTTGGTATCCTCGTCGGCGCTGTCGTCGCGCCCGGGAAAGATTATGAAGATCGGCACGTCGGCTTCGCCGATCGCTTCGGCGAATTCCTCGGTGATGGCTCGAAGCTCGCCACGTTTGGCGCGATCGGCATCGAGCTGATTGCCGAAAAAGGCAATCGAGGAGACGAAGAGGTTTCGGTCGCGGGCAAGGGCGACCGCCGCCTGCACCTTGTCCGGCGTCTTGATATGGCCGCGGACATCGATTTCGATCGCATCGAAGCCAGCGGAAGCAGCGAAGTCCACCACCTCCTCGAATGGCCTGTCATTGAATGTCGACGTATAAAAACCGATCCTCATCAAAATCCTCCCTGCGGTCGCGGCCAATTCAATTGTTCAGGCGATCCATGAATTTGAGTGGTGAACGTGTGCGCTGGACCTCGTCGGCCGAGGCGAGCATGAGGGCTGCCGCCATCGGCATTGCGGCGGCGCCCATTGCGCAGGCGTCCTCGCCGAGCGAGGCACGGTGGATCGATGGCAGCGCGGTATCCTCCATATCAAGGTGGTCGTGGACATAGCGCAGCAGCTCATCGATCATGCGAATGGGTAAGCGACCGCCAAGGATGATGGCATCGGGATCGACGATCATGCCGATGTGCTTGACCGCGACGGCGAGATGCGCGCTCATCCTCTTTAGCCATTGGGAGACCAGTTTCCTGCCGCGGGCATCCAGCGTGAGGAGGTCCGAGGGCACGCTTGCCTCGATGCCGTGCTCGCCCAGGAACTTGTAGAGGAAGAAGAGCGAGAATATTTCGCCGAGAAGCTCGACTTTCTGGCCTCCCCTATGGCCGGGATCGGCGATTGGCAGCCAGCCGATCTCGCCGCTCAGGCCCATGGCGCCGTGATGGCCAGCGCCGTCGAGCACAAGCCCGCCGCCGGGGCAGGCATTGATCGCGATATAGAAGAAGCTGCGGCTTTCGGCTCCAAGCCCGTAGTCCAGTTCCGCAAGTGCTCCCGCATTGGTTTCGTTCTCGATGAAGACGGGATGCTGCGTCAGGTTCTCCAATGCGGCGCGCACGTCGAATTCCATCCACTCCCCATAATTATCGGGCTTACCCAAGAAGTCGATCTCGCCGAGCCAGTCCGGCATGGCAAGTCCGATGCCGGCCAGATGCGCATCGTCGATCAGGCGGCTGCGCTGGAAATGCGAGATCGCATCGGCGGTCAGCTGCATGAATTCGCCCGGCAGGATGTAGCGCTTTTCGTGGTGGACGCGGGCGCGCACGTTGCCGACGGCATCGACGGCAAGGATCGTCAGATGGTCGCGATCGATGTTGATGCCGATCGCAAAGAAGGCGTCAGGGTTGATCTCGAGCTCGATCGCCGGCTGCCCCCTCAGGCCGTGGCGCCGGCGGGCTTCGATGATTAGGCCTTCGTCGAGCAGGCGATCGACGATGCGGGCAATCGCCGGCTTGGTGAAGCCGGTCTGCCGGGCGATTTCCGCGCGTGAAATCGGTGCCTGTCTGTGGATGCAGCGCAAAACGACGGCTCGATTGTGCTCGCCCGCATCCTCGACATTGGCTCCCGTCAGGTCGGGAGACAGCTTGACACCGGTCGTTTGGTTCATCGGCGGGATCCTTTATCAGTCTGGCACGCGCAAACCGGCATCACCCCTTCACCGAGCCACTGGTCATGGAGCCAAGGATCAGCCGCTGCAGCGACAGAAACGCCACGATCGCCGGTACGACGGAGATGAGGCAGGCGGTCGCCAACAGCTGGATGGACGAGTCGGTTTGCATGCCACGGAAGTTAAAGATCCCGACGCCGATCGGCATCAAATTGTTTTGCGTGAGCAGCAGAAAAGGGACGAGAAATTGCGACCAGCCGGCAATGACCGTGATGATGAAGACGGAGGCGATGCCCGGTGCCGACAGCGGCAGCACGATCCGCCAGAAGACCGAGAAACGGTTGCATCCGTCGATCATCGCGGCTTCGTCGAGGCTGCGGGGAATTCCGTCGACAGTGCTCTTCAAGAGCCATGTCGCAAGCGGCACGCCGAGCGCGATATAGACCATCGTCACGGCGAAATGCGTATCGAGCAGTCCCAGGCGGTTCATGTAGCGATAGAGCGGCACCATGATGACCAGCGGCGAGATCATCTGAAAGAGCAGAAGCCCCATCATAGACAGGCCCTTACCGCGGAACTGGAAGCGCGAGAAGGCGTAGGCCGCGGGCATGGCGACGATCAAAACGCCGAAGCCGCTCAGAGCCGCAAGCTTCAGGCCGTTCCAGAGATAGAGTGGGAAGTAGCTGTTGTTGAGGACGGTGATGAAGTTGTCGATCGTCGGGTTGTGCGGAATATAGCGCGCCACGCCGCGATAGATCTCCCGCTTGTCGCGCAGCGCCATCGACAGAAGGTAGGTGAGGGGGCCGGCGAAGAAGACGAACATCGCCAACATGAAGAGATAGCTCAGAAAATCGCCGAAGCGCGTGCCGGTGCGCCTGCTCATCGTTCATCCTCCTTCGGCAGGAATGAAGCGTAGACGATGGCCAGTCCGAGGCTGATGATCAGCATCAGCACGGAAAGCACGCTGCCGCCGGACAGGTCGTAGTTGCGGAAGACGATGTTGAAGACATAGAGCGATATGACTTCGGTAGCGCGGCCGGGCCCGCCGCCCGTCAGCGTTATGATCGCGTCGAAAGTGTTGAGCGTCATGATGGTTATCAGGATCATGTTGACGAGAATGGCGGCACGCAGCTGCGGGATGGTGATGAAGAAGAACTGCTGCGAGCCCGTCGCGCCATCCACTTCCGCCGCTTCGTAGAGCGAGGGATCTATGGCTTTCAATGCGGCATACATGACGACCATCGAGAATGCCGTTCCGCGCCAAATGTTCGAGATCAGCGCCGACCAAGGGGCGATCGCAGGATCGGAAAGCCAGGCGACCGTCGGCAGGTGCATGAGCCGCAGAATGCTGTTCAGCGCGCCGTAGGGCGCCTCCGAAAACAGCATCTGCCAGATGATGCCGCCGGCAATGCCGGGCACGACCCAGGCTATGAGCGCCGTGGTTCTCAGGATCGTCGTGCCGAACAGGCCGCGCTTTTCGCCGCGAACGACGACGACGGCAACGGCAAGGCCAAGAATCTGCTGGCCGATGACGCTGCCGCCGACGAAGACGAGGGTTGCCCAGAGAATGTCGGGAAGCTGCGGCGAACTCAGCATGTTCGCAATAGAAGCGAGCGTATAATCCTGATTTTCGCCGATCAGCGTCGCATTGGTGAAGGACAGACGGAACACGTCGATCACCGGATAGAGATAGAAGATGCCGATGACGATGATCACGGGCATGATCCAGGGCAGCGGCGCTCCGGCGAAGCGGCGCATGAACGATCTGCTGTGCGGCCGGCTGGCAGCCTCGATGGCGATTGGGGTCATTGGGCTTCTCTGTCCGGGTTTGACACTGTCGGCAACGCCCGCGATGGCGCTGCCGCGATGACAATCGCTAGAGACGCTTGTAAGCCTCCATCGTCGCCTTGAATGCCGCGTTTAGGGCTTCTTCCGGCTGCTTGGTTCCAGAGAGGACGTCGCCCATCATGATCTGGATCTGGTTGGAGATTTCCGGATAGATCGGCGCGCCCGGACGGGCCTGGCCGTTGGCGAGAGCTTCGGCAAAGGTCTTGTTGGCTTCGGTTGCGAAGATGTCATATTTGTCGAAGAGCGATTTGCGCGTCGGCAATTGCTGTTGAAGCGCATTGCCCGGCCCCATATAGATGTCGCGGGCAAGATTGGCGCACATCTCGACCTTGTCTTTATCCTTGCTGAAGGAAGCGATCGTCCAGCCGCCCGTGCCTGTGGAACGCTGATCGGCGGTCGGGCCGGGGATCGGGGAGAAGGTCCAGTTGGCGAACTCGTCCGGGTCCAGCGTTGCTTTCAGCTGGGCGAGCTGCCAGTTGCCGCCGATGAAGAGCGCCGTGGTTCCGGCAGCTGCGGCCGCGTTCAGATCGTCATAGTTGCCGATCGTGGTTACGCGCTTGGGTGCGGCGCCGGAATCGACGAGATCCTTGTAATAGCTCAGTGCCTTGAGAAATTTTTCCTTGTTTTCACCCTCGCCGAAGACCGGCTTGCCGCTATCGTCAACGAGCTTGCCGCCGAGCGCCCAGTAATTGGCAAGCCAGTCAAAGGTCGAGCCCTCGTAGCGGCCGGCATTGAAGAGGATGCCTTCCATGCCCTCCTTGACGGAGGCGATGCCGGCCTTCTTCAGGTCGTCCCAGGTCTGCGGTGCGTCGGGAACGATGGATTTGTTGCGGTAGAGGACACGAAGGTCGGTGTCCCACCACCAGGCACGGATCGTCTGATCCTTATCAGTGATGCCGTTGCGGATGAAGGGAAAGAGATCGGCGATTTCGTCCTTCGAGAAATAGGGAGTGAAGTCGGCGAGCACATGATTGACCATGAACTGCGAGAGGACGAAGGAGTCGACGGCGGCGCAATCCGGAGCATTGCCGGCCTTTGCCTGTTCGAGCATTTTTGCCTGTTCTGTGCCGATATCAGCCGACATGAACTGCATCTGCAGCTTCCAGTCGGGATGCTTCTTGATGAAATCGACGAAGAGCTTCTGATAGCCCTGTGCGATCGCCGGATCGGCATTGTTCTGACTATCGTTCGTGAGCCGGACAGTGAGTGTTTTCGGCGCATCGGCAAGGCCGATCCTATCCTTTGTCGCCAGTTCTTGGGCAAATGCGGCAGGCACTGAAAACAACATTGTGCTCAGCGCTAGCGCGCTGACGAACGCTCTCTTCATGATGGGTCTCCTCCCCATTTTAAACGGATACAGCATGGTGGCCAGTTGACCTCTCCTCATTTCCATGCTGCATTAATTAGATTAAGTTACTTTGGTTTGATGTCAAGTCGCAGCTCGGGAGGATTGAGATGCTGGTGACATTCGACAGCGGTTAGCGGCCTCAAGCCGTATTTCCCGATCACGGAACAGTCGAGCCATCGTGGGTGTCCGCGGTGGGCAGTGAGGCTTTGCCTCGGCTATGAAAATAGCCAAACCTGACATCTATGGAGGATCAGATGCGCCTACTCATTCTCGGCACGGGCGGAATGGCCAACAAGCATGCAGCAAGTTTCAAGGAGATCGAAGGCGTCAGCGTGGTGGGGGCGTTGACGTCGTTCCTGAGCGGCTGGCGGCCTTTTGCTCGGAACACGGCATCCCCAATCGTTTCGGCTCGCTCGAGGAAGCGCTCGCCTGGGGAGAGTTCGATGCCGTCGCCAACGTGACGCCTGACGCTGTTCACCACCCGACGACGCTGCAGGCGATTGCTGCAGGCAAGCATGTCTTCTGCGAAAAGCCTCTTGCGACAGACGCGACCAAGGCGATGGAAATGACCGAGGCTATCGAGAAAGCCGGCAAGGTCGGCATGGTGAATTTCACCTACCGCAATTCGCCTGCCTTGCAGAAGGGCCGGCAAATGGTGCTCGCCGGCGAGATCGGCGAAGTGAGGCATGTCGAAGCCTCCCATCTGCAAAGCTGGCTTGTTGGCCGGCATTGGGGCGACTGGAAGTCGGAGAGCAAATGGCTGTGGCGCCTAAGCAGGAAGCACGGTTCGAACGGCGCGCTCGGCGATATCGGCATCCATATCGTCGATTTTGCGTCCTATGGTTCCGGACTTGACGTCGCTCATGTTTTCGCGCGGCTGAAGACCTTCAGCAAGGCGCCGGGCGACAAGATCGGCGAATACGATCTCGATGCGAATGACAGCTTCACAATGAATGTCGACTTCACGACGGGAGCGATCGGCACGATCCAGGCGACGCGCACCGCCGCGGGGCAGATGGACCAACTGCGCTTGAGGGTCTACGGCGAGACCGGTTCGATCGAGATGATCTACGACACAGGAAAATCGACGCTCCGCGCCTGTCTCGGCGAAGATGTTCACACGGCGACCTGGCGTGATATCCCCTTCGGTGACGTTGAGACGAACTACCAGCGCTTCGTTCAGGCCGTCAGGATGGGCAAGACCCAGGAACCCTCCTTCCGCCGCGCGGCAAACATACAGAAGGTCCTGGACAAGGCACTCGCCTCGGACATCAGCCATAAAGACGAGGCGCTTGCCTGAATCCAGAAGCGAGATTCAGCCGGAGACCGGCGGCAGAAGAGTGTTGAGGAAAGGCAGGAGTGCCGCCCCCAGCGCCACGCCGCCGCCGCTGAAACTTGCTGGCTTCATCGGCGAAATCCAGGGCGTCAGGAAAGGCCGTTTCGACGTGTCGCGGCGCTCGACGGAAAGCTGATGGATCAGCGCCTCGATGACGCCGCGCGGCAGGTCGCCGCCGATCATGATCACGCTCGGCGCGATGAAGCCGGCAATCGCGATGATCGGGTCGAGCAGATGGCTTGCCGCCTCGCGTATCCACTGCGCTATCAGCGGGGAAGATGGCTCCTCGCCCGCCAGAAGGCGCCGGAATTCGTCGTCGCTTACCAATCTGCGCAGCGCATCGAAGCCGACGACCGTGTTCAAGCGGATATTGTCGGGACCGGTGCGCATCTCGCCGATATTGCCCGCGCGTCCATGAACGCCCGAATAGGGAACGCCACGAACGAGAAATCCGGCCTGGACATCCTCGTCGATGATGATCATCGCGAGTCCGCCTCTCGGCGCCGGTGTGCCGATCGTGCGCTCGGCGAGCAGGCTTGCCGTGCATTCGTTCTCGACATAGCTGCGCGGGAGTTTCGATGCGGCATCCAGCTGCTCGCTTTCTTCCGGGCTCCAGTCATTCGAGCCAACACCCAGGCCGATGATCGGCAAGTCGGCATGGCGACCAATCATGTCCTCGATCGCCGAAAGGATCGATGCGACCCTCGTTGTCCGGGTGAGGGGAAAATAAATGCGGTCGTGAACCTGGCCGCTGAGATCGACGAGAACCGCTTCGCCGCGATTTTGACGGGCACGAATGCCGATCGAGAAGGCCCCTTCTGGCCGCAGGGCAAATTCAGTTGAGGTCGCACCGCCGCCGGCGCCATTGCGCCGATGCGATGTTACCAGCCCTTCATCGCCAAGCCGGCGCAGAATATTTGTAATTCCCGGCCCGGTCAGTCCAGAATGTTTTCCGAGCTCCATGCGGGTCAAAGGCCCGTGTCGGCGGATCGCCTCCAGGATGACGCGAATATTTCTATCGGCGATTTCTCCCGACCGCAGACCGAGTGTCTTGCCCCGCGTAACGTCCGTCTCCTCCGGTTGGCGCCACCGTGGCCCGGATCGAAGATACCGCATGACCGATTTCCTTGCGTACCCTGACGCTTGTGTATCACGGACAAATGACGATGCCGCCAACTATTTTCCAACCGATGCGTACAAGCTATTGATTTTATGAGGGCCGTAACCGTGCTGTTTTGAGTGACTTTCGGAATTCAAGCACCCCTAATAAGGGTCATAAGGCTTGTGGTTTAACTCCGGCAGCCGCTATTTTTCGTGCGCGTAAAATTGCATCCAGTGCAATCAGCGTCAGCAGAGCTGCGGCCAATAGGAGAAGGTTGCCACCGATGACTCGGTAGGCGAACACTCCGAAGACACCGCCGAGAAGAAACGAGACGATCGTGTAAAGATGCAATTGGAGTTTGCCCAGATTGCGCCGCGCCTCCGAAGCCTGCTCACGTCCTCGCAAGGCGTCCAGGGCAATGGCCAGCTCGATGCCTATATCCGTTGCCATCCCGGAAACATGCGTGGTGCGAACCCGAGCGTCCGAGATGCGGGTGACGACTGCGTTCTGAAGACCCATCAGGAATGCAAGCCCGAGGACGAGAACTGGGGTGCGCCAGGCAGCAAGCAACCAGAGATCTGCACAGCCGAGCGCGGCAAGTAAGACAGCCTCGGTCAGAATACTATAGGCATAGATCGCATGAACATTGCGCCGGCGACCGGCGTTGATAATCAGCGTCGACGTCGCGGCACCCAGGATGAAGACAATGACAATCCCGCCGTAAAACAGGCTCGACAGCCACTGTCCCTCGGCAAGGTGATCGGATAGCGTCGATACATTGCCCGTCATGTTGGCTGAGAAGAAGCCGACGGCGTAGAAGGCCGATGCATTCAATGCGCCGGCAATTGCCGCAAGGGACGCGGCCAGCCGGCGGTCAATTTTCTCGTTGCGATGGGTGCCCTGTCTTACAAGCATGGAAGCCACTGTTGGCGGATGCGGATTGGAGGCATCGGAAGTCTTTACTCTTTCCCGGATTTCAGGCCGACATCTTTCCAAACCGGACCCGGAACCATCAAGCTTCCTTCCCTCCCGGCGTTGCGGGATCGGGTATGACGATTTCTACGCAGGCCAACATGTCCGAAACGATGACGATTCACCCTACTACTCGACGCCGCGCTCTCACAAGCAAGCTTTTGGCTTTGTGTGAAGATGCTGCATCATAAATGTGATTTGATACATCAGTAAGTATGCGCTAAACTTCTAACATCAGAGCTTATAAAGCATAAGTGATGGTTCCGCCATGATCACCGCCGCACAGATGCGTGCCGCCAGAGCCCTTCTTGGTATAGATCAGCGCCAACTCGCGGAATTGGCGGGGGTATCCGTTCCGACCATCCAACGGATGGAGGCAAGCCCTGATGTGGTGCGCGGCAATGTCGATTCCCTAATGCGATTGCTGGCGGCTTTGAGCGAAGCCGGCGTTGAGGTGATCAACGAAGGTGCGGTCAGCCAGGATGGAGGGCGCGGCGTCAGGCTGAAGACCAAGCGGCCGGAGAGCGGGGCGCCTGGATTGCCCGGACGAGGAATGAGGCCTCGCTCATGATCTTCCTGGCCGCGGTCCTGCTATGCTCGGTCTTCCTGCTTGCAACGGCAGCTTTTGCGGTCTGCATCGCCTGGTCGAAACAGGCAACGAGGCTCACCTATGGCTTAAGCTGCGGTCTGTCGGCAATCGCCTTTGCCGCAGCGATCGGCGCACTCGCCACGGTGGTTTCTCCCGATGCCACATCTACGCTCGTACTTCCGATCGGCCTGCCGTGGCTCGGCAGTCATTTCCGTCTGGATGCGCTATCCGCCTTCTTTCTGACGGTCGTCAATTTCGGCGGCATGCTTTCGAGCCTGTACGCGGTCGGCTACGGCCGCCACGAGCACGCGCCGCACCGTGTGCTGCCGTTCTTGCCCGCTTTCGTCGCAGGCATGAATCTCGTGATCCTTGCGGATGATGCCTTCACCTTCCTGATGTCCTGGGAGTTCATGTCGCTTGCCTCCTGGGCGCTCGTGATGGCCCATCATCGCGATGCCGGCAACCGGAAAGCCGGCTATCTCTATATCGTCATGGCGAGCTTCGGCACACTCACTCTCCTGCTCGCCTTCGGCCTGCTTGCAGGACCGGATGGCAATTACAGTTTCGCCATGATGCGTGCCGCCGTCCACGCGCCGCTGACCTCGGGCCTGGTCCTCGTCTTGCTGTTGATCGGTGCCGGATCCAAGGCCGGGCTGGTGCCTCTGCATGTCTGGCTGCCGCGAGCGCACCCGGCGGCCCCCAGTCATGTTTCCGCGCTCATGAGCGGCGTCATGACCAAAGTCGCGGTGTACGGCTTCATCCGCGTGGTCTTCGATCTGCTCGGCCAGCCGGCTTGGTGGTTCGGCATCGTCGTTCTGGCGGTCGGCGGCATCACTGCGGTTCTCGGCATTCTGCACGCGCTGATGGAGAGCGATCTCAAGCGTCTGCTTGCCTATAGCACCATTGAAAATATTGGCGTCATCTTCGTCAGCCTCGGATTAGCGCTCGCGTTCAAGGCGAACGGGATGGAACTGGCGGCCGCGTTGGCGCTGACCGCCGCGTTATTCCATGTCCTCAACCACTCGTTTTTCAAGAGCCTGCTCTTCTTCGGTGCCGGCGCCGTACTGACGGCAACCGGGGAACGGGACATGGAAAAGCTTGGCGGGCTCATTCATCGCATGCCGGTAACGGCCCTGTTCTTTCTTGTAGGCTGCATCGCGATCTCGGCCCTTCCTCCCTTCAATGGTTTCGTTTCCGAATGGCTGACATTTCAGGCCGTCCTGCAGAGCCCGGCCTTGCCGCAATGGGGATTGAAGCTGCTGGTGCCGGCCGTGGGCGGGATGCTCGCCCTTGCCGCCGCCCTTGCCGCGGCTTGTTTCGTGAAGGTTTTCGGTGTTACGTTTCTTGGCTGTCCACGCAGCCCGCCGGCCGAACGGGCAACCGAGGTCGATCGTTTTTCCCTCGCTGCCATGTCGGTGCTGGCTTTCCTTTGCCTTGCCGTCGGCGTCCTGCCGGGGATCGTCATCGATGCGCTCGCACCGCTGACGCTTTTGCTGATCGGCGAGCGCATGCCGGTACAGACGGATATTCCGTGGCTGTCTATCGTGCCGATCGCCGAAGCCCGCAGCTCTTATAACGGCTTGCTCGTTTTCCTCTTCATCCTCTTTTCGGCGTCGTTCACGGCCTATCTCGTCCACCGATTTGGCTCGCGGCGTATCCGACGGGCGCCGGCCTGGGATTGCGGCTTTCCACTGAGCAGCCCGGCAACGCAATATACCGCCAGCAGTTTCGCCCAGCCCATCAGGCGCGTCTTCGGCACGCTGATCTTTCGTGCGCGCGACCGCGTCACCATGCCGTCGCCGGGCGATCTCCGACCCGCACGGTTCGCCCTGGAAATGCACGATTATATATGGGAAAGCCTTTACCTGCCCATCATCGGCGCGGTCGGCTTTGCCGCGGAAAAACTCAATTATCTGCAGTTTCTGACAATTCGGCGCTATCTGAGTCTGGTTTTCCTCACGCTCGTCCTGCTGCTTCTGGTGCTGGCGCTATGGTCATAGTCTCCGCCCTTTTCGTCCAAGCCTTCCAGATGTCCATCGTCGTGCTGCTGGCACCATTGCTGACGGGAATTGTGCGCCTGTTCAAGGCGCGGCTGTTGCGTCGTCGCGGGCCGTCCCTGATACAGCCCTATCGCGACCTTGTCCGTCTTCTGCGCAAGGAAGCAGTGGTTGCGGAAAATGCGTCCTGGCTGTTCAGGGCAGCACCCTATCTGATCTTCGCCGCGACATGGGTGGCGGCCGCCATCATCCCGACCTTTGCCACCGGCCTCCTCTTCAGCTGGACCGCGGACCTGATCGCCATCATCGCACTGCTTGGCAGTGCACGCTTCTTCCTGGCGCTTGCCGGCATGGATGTCGGCACCAGCTTCGGCGGCATCGGCTCGAGCCGCGAGATGATGATTGCGACGCTGGCCGAGCCGTCGATGCTGCTCATCATTTTCACGCTTGCCCTGGTGGCCGGCTCGACCCAGCTTTCCGCCATCGCTGTCTTCATGACCTCATCGCAGGTGGGGTTGCGCGTGTCGCTGGCGATTGCCCTCATTGCCCTCGTCATGGTCGCGATCGCCGAAAACGCCCGTATCCCCGTAGACAACCCGGCGACCCATCTGGAATTGACCATGGTGCACGAAGCCATGGTGCTCGAATATTCCGGGCGGCACCTGGCCATGATCGAGCTCGCGGCATCGCTCAAGCTATTGCTTTACATTTCGTTGATCGCCTGTCTTTTCGTTCCCTGGAAGCTCGTGGCTTTCGGGTCCGGGCCGCTTGCCTACCTGATCGGATTGTTTGCCTATCTCGCCAAGCTTGCAGCCGGCGGTGCCCTGCTTGCATTGTTCGAAACGGCGACTGCCAAGATGCGCGTGTTCCGCGTGCCGGAATTCCTCGGTGCCGCTTTGATGCTCGGTCTGCTGGCCGCACTGCTGCGTTTCGTGTCGAGGGGGCTCTGATGATCGGGTCGGTCTTCGACATCGCCCACATGCTCGCCGGCGGTCTGGTACTCGTCAGCATGATGATGCTCTATCAGGACCGTCTTTATGCGCTGCTGAACGTCTTTGCGCTGCATTCGCTGGTGCTGACGCTGTCGGTTGCCTGGCAGGCCCTTATCCAGGATGCGCCGCATCTCTTTGTGACGGCGGCGATCGCTCTCGTTTTCAAGGCGATCATCATTCCCGTGGTGCTGCATCGCATGATCCGCCAGCTCGGCATCCATCGCGAGATAGAGACTGTCGTCGGCGTTGGCCCCACCATGCTCGTCGGCCTGGGACTGGTGGCTCTGGCCACCGTCGTCATGCTGCGGGTGACGCCGTCGGCCGATCCGATCGCACGCGAGGATCTTGCTTTCGCTCTATCGGTTCTGCTGCTGGGACTGCTGATCATGGTCACGCGCCGCAATGCCGTCAGCCAGGTCGTCGGCTTCATGACCCTGGAAAACGGATTGGTGCTCGCGGCGACCGGCGCCAAGGGCATGCCGCTGGTGGTGGAGATCAGCGTCGCCTTCTCGATCCTGATCGCCTTCATCGTCATCGGCGTCTTCCTGTTCCGCATCCGCGAACGTTTCGACACGGTCGACGTCCGGGCGCTCGACGACTTCAAGGGGAGACGTCGAAAATGAACGCTCCCTCCTCCCTCCTCGGTTTCGACGCGGTGACGGCCGTCCTCGTCGTTCCGATCGCTGCCGCGGCCCTCCTGGCGCTCCTGCCCGGCTATCGCATGACGGCACGGCTGAACATGGTCGCGAGCCTTTTGACACTACTTGCGGCGCTTTTGCTTTTTTTCAGCGCCCGGCTGCCACCGGGGCGATATCTGCTCGTGGACGACCTCAATATCGTCTTCATCGTGCTGAATGCCTTCGTCGGCTTCACCACCAGCGTCTTCAGTGCCGGCTACATCGCCCACGAACTGGAGATCGGCCGCCTGACGCCGGCCAATCTGCGATTCTACCACGCGATGTATCAGATCATGATTTTTGGTATGAATCTGGCATTCGTGTCGAACAATATCGGTCTGATGTGGGTGGCGGTGGAACTGGCGACGCTGACCACCGTGCTGATGGTCGGCATCTACCGCACCCATGAGGCACTGGAAGCGGCCTGGAAGTATTTCATCCTTGGAAGCGTCGGTATCGCCTTCGCATTGTTCGGCACCATCCTCGTCTATCTGGCCGCTCAGGCCGTTGTCGGCACCGGCTACGACGCCATGGTCTGGACGACGCTGGTAGAACACGCCGCCGGCTTCGATCCGGCACTTCTCAATCTCGCCTTCATCTTCCTGCTGCTCGGTTACGGCACCAAGGTCGGACTTGCGCCGCTCCATGCCTGGCTCCCGGATGCGCATGCCGAAGGGCCGACACCGATCTCGGCGGTGCTTTCAGGCCTTCTGCTCAACGTTGCGCTCTATGCCGTTTTGCGTTTCAAGATATTGCTTGCCGCCAGCCCGGACGCAATCAGCCCCGGGCCGCTCATGATGACGATGGGGCTCGTCTCGTTGATCTTCGCAGCCTTCATGCTTTACCGCCGTCGCGACATCAAACGCTTGTTTGCCTATTCTTCGATCGAACATATGGGCATCATCGTTTTCGCCTTCGGTCTCGGCGGCTCACTCGCCAATTTTGCCGGCCTGTTGCATATGGTCATGCATTCGCTGACCAAGTCGGCGATCTTCTTTGCCGTCGGCCATATCGCCCAGATCAAGGGGACGCAGAGGCTTTCTGCCATCCGGGGTCTTACCGAGACGCATCCGGGGCTCGGCTGGGGTTTGCTGGCCGGCGTGATCGCCATTGCCGGCCTGCCGCCGGCCGGCATCTTCATGAGCGAGTTCCTCATTGTCAGCTCGACCTTCGCGAAGCAGCCGCTGCTAGCCATTCCGCTTGTCTTTGGGCTGCTGGTTGCTTTCGGAGCTCTATTGCTGCGATTGACCGGCGCTATCTTCGGCCAGCCGCGCGGCAGGGCTGCCCCGGCTGAAACATCCTACTTGCCGATGTTCCTGCATCTGGCGCTGGTGCTCGGAGCCGGCATCTACCTGCCGCCGCCGATGGTTGCCTGGTTTCAGCATATCGCGAATCTTCTCCGATGATGCGGGGCAGGACTATGTCGATGTTGGATGATCTCACAGGAAATGGCCGCCCGGTTTCGCATCATGGGCCGTGGCCACGCGCAGTTACCGATTCTTCCACCTGGATATCGGCGACCTTGAGGTTGTCGGAAGGGCGGTTGACGATGCTCGGCCTCTGGGGCGAGCGCAACGCCGTGCATATGGCGCTCCTCGACGAGCAAGCCGGCAGGAGCGCCATCCTTAGCCTGGAGGAACTGCAGACTGGCTATCCCTCCGTCGCACAGTACCATCCGCCGGCATTACGCCTGGAGAGAACGCTCCGTGATCTCACGGGATTGGAGCCGGAAGGTCTCCCGGACAGCAGGCCATGGTTCGACCATGGCCGCTGGGGCCTTAGATTCCCCCTGGGACAGCGCAGTGCGCCTGCTTCTGAATTCTCCTACCCCTTTCTGCCCGCCGATGGAGAAAACCTGCACCAGATTCCGGTCGGGCCAGTGCATGCCGGCATTATCGAGCCAGGGCATTTTCGCTTCACGGCCAATGGTGAAACCGTCGTTCGCCTCGAGGAACGGCTCGGCTATGTCCACAAGGGGATCGAGGCGCTGATGGCGGGCGCCGATCTGGCCCGTGGGCTGCAGCTTGCCGGGCGGACATCCGGTGACAGCAGCGTCGCCTATGCCTATGCCTTTTCACGGGCCGCGGAAGCAGCCCTTGGGCTCGAGGTGCCGCTGCGTGCCGTTTGGCTGCGGGCGCTGATGGCCGAACTGGAGCGGCTCGCCAATCATCTGGGCGATATAGGCGCCATCTGCAATGACGCCGCCTTTGCGCTGATGCTTGCTCATTGCGGCGTGTTGCGCGAACAGGTGCTACGTGCCGCCGACGCCGCCTTCGGGCATCGGCTGATGCGCGACCGTATCGTGCCTGGCGGCGTTGCCGCCGATCTCGACAGCAATGGAAAGGCCGGCTTACGGGCGCTACATGCCGAGATCAGCCGGAAATTTCCTGCTCTCGCTAAGCTCTATGACAATACCGCCTCGCTTCAAGACCGGACGGTCGGTGCGGGCACATTGGAGAGTGGGTTTGCACGTCAATATGGTGCGGGCGGTTACATCGGGCGGGCAGCCGGCCGCAGTTTCGACACCAGGCGTAACCTTGCCTATCCGCCCTATGATGAGCTGACCTTCGATGTACCATCGCTCGGCGACGGTGACGTAAACGCCAGGATATGGATCCGCATTCGCGAAGTCGAACAGAGCCTCTCGCTCATCGAGCAGATTCTCGATCGGCTGCCGGACGGTCCGATTCTTTCGGATGTTCAGGCTGCCAATGACTTTCGAGAGGGTGTGGCGCTAATCGAAGGCTTCCGCGGAGACATTCTGGCATGGCTGCGCCTTACACCCGAGGGCAGGATCGAGCGCTGCCATCTGCGTGATCCCTCCTGGTTTCAGTGGCCGCTGCTGGAGGCTGCGATCAAGGACAATATCGTCGCCGACTTTCCGCTCTGCAACAAGTCATTCAACTGCTCGTATTCGGGCCACGATTTGTAAAGGCAAGAGACCATGCGCAAGCTCCTGTTCGAAAGCTTGATCCGACCGCCCCTGACGGAACCTGCACCGGCCAGTGCCGGTGCAGCGGCTGAAGAGCTCGCGGCCGCGGTGGATAGTAAAGCTCATCGCAGGCTCGGTCGCAGCCTGGCGATCCGCGCCATCGATGCCGGCTCCTGCAATGGTTGCGAACTCGAAATGCATGCTCTGAGCAACGCATTTTATGATATCGAACGGTTTGGCATCCGTTTCGTGGCCTCGCCTCGCCATGCCGATGTGCTCATGGTCACCGGTCCGGTGACAAAGAACATGGCGGAAGCCCTCGAACGGACATACAATGCAACGCCGGAACCCAAATGGGTCGTTGCGCTGGGCGACTGCGCGCGTGATGGCGGCTGCTTTGCCGGGAGCTATGCCGTGGTCGGCGGCGTTTCGAAGATCGTGCCCGTCGACTTGCACATTGCCGGCTGCCCGCCTTCACCCACGGATATCCTCAAAGGCTTGCTGGCACTGCTTGACCATGTCATCGAAGGGAGCGGCTAGGTGTGTAGTCCCTGAGTGTGATCGTGCATCATTGGTTCTGAGCCGTCAGGAGGAGGAAGCATTCTTCACGGCAGGCCTGCACGATACCGCTATCTTCTTCGCGGCCAGACCCATGGACTAACGAGGAGATGGTGGGAGAGGCGCTCGCCCCGGTCTGCGAAAAAATTACGATCACCACGAAATTCGGCTGGGATATCGATCAGGAAACCGGCCGGCATCGCGGTGGAGTCAATAGCAAGCCGGCCTATCCCTTTATTCCGGCCGAAAGCATGATCGCGCGCGTGATCTGCTTCTGAAAGACAAGGTAGAGAACGGCGACGGGAAGGCCGGCCAGAACAGCGGCCGCCATGTCCTTGGCAAAACGCACGCCGAAGACATCCTTCACCTGGGTAATCCCGACGGGAATGGTGATCGTGCCGTCCGATGTTGCGACCAGGAATGGCCACAGGAAATTATTCCATGCCGCGATGAAGGTTGTGATGCCGAGCGCAGTGATCACGCCCCAGTTCATCGGTACATAGATCTTCCAGAGCGTTCTCAAGTGCCCGGCATTGTCGAGCATCGCCGCCTCGCGGAATTCCTTTGGAATCTGGTCGAAGAACTGCTTGAGGATGATGATGACCGATGGCACCACCAGCTGCGGCAGCACGATGCCGCCCCAGCTGTTGATGAGTCCGAACATGTTCATCAACACGAAATGGTTGATGATGAGCGCCTCCGCCGGCACCATCACCGAGGCGATCAACGCTCCATAAATCATACGGCGGCCGGGAAACTGGATTTGGCTGAGCGCGTAGGCGCAGCCGACGCTCATCACAAGCACCAGAACTGCAATGATCGCCGAGGTGCCGACCGAGTTCATATACCATTGCACGATGCTGGAGTGCTCGATCACGTAACGATAGGGTTCGAGCGTCGGTGCCTTCGGAAAAAGCCCGGGTGTCCGGCTGACCACCTCCGTGTCGGATTTGAGCGACGTCATGACCGCCCAATAGAGCGGAAAGAACCAGATGAGAGCGCCGAACGCCGTCAGTGCGGTCAGTCCGCGCCCGCTCCAACCTCTCGAAGCGACATGATTCTTCGCCGCGGTCAGCTCTGTCTGCGCACTTGTTGTGAGAGCGCTCATTTTTCCCCTCGTGCACGCAGGAACTGATATTGCAGGACGGAGGCAATGAGAATGATGACGAATAGGATGGTGGCGACGGCGGCGCCTTCGCCACCCTTGTTCTGCTTGAAGGCTAGATCGTAGATGACGGTCATGACAACGGCCTGCGCATCCGCCGGCGTGTGGGCGAAATAGCCAAGCAGATAGGGCTGCGCGAAGATCTTGAATTGCGCAATCAGCTGCAGTGTCAGAACGAGTGCTGTGACCGGCCAGATCAGTGGCCAGGTTATTCTTGAAAACACCTGCCAGCGGTTGGCATTGTCGAGTGCGGCCGCCTCGTAGACGTCAGGCGAGATGCTGCGCAGCGCCGCAAGAAATAGAAGGATGTTAAAGCCGATCGTCCACCAGATGGTGACCACGGCAACCGACGGGATGAAATAGGTTGGCGAACGCAGCACCGGGAGCGGTCGCCCGCCGGTAAACAGACCGATGACATTCTGGATGACGCCGTATTGCATGTTTGCAATCCAGGTCCAGATCTGCGTCACCACCGACACCGGCAGGATCGAGGGCAGAAAAAAACAAGCGAGAACCAGCATCTGCATGCGTCCGCTCAGACGATTGATGCCCATGGCAATGAACAGCGCCAGAAACGTGCCGGGGACGACGGTCAGGACGATGAAGTAGAGCGTATTCAGAAGCGCCTTTTGAAATTGCGGTGAGGAGAGCTGGCGCGCATAATTGTCGAGGCCAACCCATTCGCCGGGGCCGATCAGCGGCGCATTGGTCAGGCTCATCGCTACCATCCGCCACATCGGATAGGCGAAGATCACCAGAAATGCGACGACCGCCGGTGCGACCAGCAGCGCGGCAACCACATTATCCTGTTTCCTGTTGCTGACCGCGGCCATCCGTCACCTCTCTCGCTAATGCAGCCCCGGGGCAGGGAGGCGTCCCGGGGCTGTCGAAGAAAACGTCACTGAGAGTTCATGTGATCGCGAAACTTCTCGAGCGTTTCCTTCACATCGCCGTCACCGTTGAGCGGCCCGGACGCCATGTTCTGCCAATCGTCGTCGAATTTCGAAGCCGCACCCGTCAGCGGCGTCTTTGGCATGTAGAAGGCGTTGAGTGCCATGGCGGCATAATCCGCTTGCGGCTTGAGCGCCTTGTAGGCGGCCGAGGTGCTAACCGGCAGATAGGCCGGAATGTGGCCGGCCGCAGCCCATTCCAGCGAATTCACGTTCATCCAGCGGATGACTTCGAGAACCGCCGCGCGTTTTTCCGGGGTCATGGTGACGCCGACATTGTTGGGGATCACGAAGGAGTGCGAGTCCGACCAGTTGGCGGGCTTGCCCATCCAGGCCGGGATGTTGACCATGCCGTAATCGAAGCCGTTGCCCTTGGCCACTTCGGTTTCCATGGTCGGCAGTTCCCAATTGCCGTTCAGGAAGAACGCGGATTGTCCGGCGAGAAAAGTGGGGGTGATGGTCTCGGTGTCGATATAGGGCTGCGCCCAGCCTTGCTTCACCCAATCGGCGACTTCATTGTAGGCTTTTTCCATCTTGTCGAAATTCTCGCCCTGCAGGAACTTGCCGTCGGCTGTCAGTTGGCCGCCCTCCTGGCCAAACAAGGTATAGATATCGCGCAGATCACCGTTGGATGAGGAGATGACGACGCCGTTCTTGCCGGCGTCCTTCGCCTTGGCCAGCACCGCGCGCCAGCCTTCCAGCGTGTCGATGCCGGTCGGCTTGCCGTCGTTGCCCAATGCGCCCAGCTCTTTCAGTATAGTCTTGTTATAGTAGAGCACTTCTCCGTGCACGTCGAAGGGGACGGCATAGCGGACGTTATCGACCGTCGAGGCGGCGATTGCGTTCGGCGGATAGTCACTGTCTTTCAGTCCGACGGCATCGAGCTCCTTCGGATCGATCGGCGAGACGGTCTTGGCCGCAACTGCGGCTGCCAGGCGTGACAGGTGGTATGTGGCGATATCAGGCCCCTGGCCGACGGCGGCGGATGTCTGCAGCTTGGTATAGTAGGGGATACCCCATTCGAGCGTCGTGCCCGTGATCTGGATCTTGTCCTTATGCTCGTCATTGAAGCGCTGGATCAGCGCCTTCATTCGCACACCGTCGCCTCCGGACAGAAAGTCCCACCAGACGACGTTTTCGATTGCGAATGCCGGAAAGGCAGTCATGAGGGCTAACGCCGCAATCGATGTTCTCAACAGGTTACGCATTCTCTCTCCTCCAGGCTGTTCTGTTTTCCTCCCGGGCCGCTCTTTGCTGGATGGCCCTTATGCCTTGCGCAGCGGCTAACGAGCCGCGTGATATCCCTTGCAGCTGTCTGGACCGCCTCAGCTTCCTCCGGTCATATGCGGCGGTTCAATCTTCTGGCCACCTATCCCGCTGCCGTCTCGATGATGCAATCAAGCAAGGTTGCCGCCACCGGATCGACACCGGCCGCTTCGCGCATCAGGCCGAAGGTCGTGGCGACGATACGGCCGGCGCCAACCTTCCTTTCGGCAATGGTTGCACATGGCTTGTGGATCCAGCCCACCATCGTACCTGCATGCACCAAGCCGTCGAAATGGATCGGCCGAAAACCGGTGATGACGCGGTTCGGGTTGACGCCGACGAAGGAGAGATCGGTCAACGGGCCGCCCGGTATGCGTTCGAATTTTCCCGAACGCTTCACCCAGCTGAAGCCGGTGACCCAATTGCCTTTCCAGATGGTGCCGTTGCGTTCGGTGACGCGCATCTGCGGCATGGATTGCCCGCGATCGCCCCCGGCCGGGTAATTCCAGTTGGGCTGGTCGTTGCGCAGATTGCCGAACGGCAGTGGTGCCACATCGGCAAGCGACACATAATGGGCGCCGTGCTCCATGGCGTCGATATCGGCCTGACTGAGAGAAGACGCAACTCGCACATCCGCCTTGCCGGCCTCGACAACCGCATAGCCAAGCGCAGTCAGATATTCCGCGATCTCAGGTTCGGCCGAGAAGACGGAAAGGGTTGGCTTGGAGCGGCTGCCATAGACGCTGACATCGAGGCTGTTGCGCGCAATCTCCTTGCCGCCGGCGGTGATGGTAAACAGGATGCTGATCTGCCTGCCGGCCATGGCCGCTGCAAAGGGTAAAGAAAGTGTCGCCAGATGCTGTACCGATGTTGCGCTCGCAGCCGGGATCGCCATCTTTCCGGCGGGCGCACCATCGATGCTCCAGCTCAGTTCGGCGGCGGGGAGCGCCTTGCCCCCGGTCGAGATTTCGAGCTCTATATCGGCGGTATCGCCTGCCCACACAGCATGGCGCTGCATGCGCGGGATGATGACGACATCGGTGTTAATCTCGTGGAAGCGGCTGTGATAGGCACGCGTATTGCGCTGCATGTCCATCAAGCCATTGGCTTCCCAGTGCAAATCGGTCAGCTCGGTGATGACATAGCCCTGAATAGAGGCATGGCGGCGCATCTCTTCGATTTCGAATTTGAGCGCATTGAACTGATGCCACTGCGTGTCCTCGACGAAGGAGCCGAAGGACGAAAAGACCTTGTCGAACTGATAGGTGCGGAAGCGCTGTTCGACGCCATGCGGATAGGTCGCGCCGTCGCTATCCCATTCCAGGCCATTGATGAACCAGAACGGCTCCTTGCCGTCCTGCTTGAGCTTTTCGGGATGCGGGAGGCCCCAGACGCCGAACTCGGAGACAACGAGCGGTTCGTCGCCGCGCCGTTTTGCATCGCCGTTCGGCGAATAGGACCACTCAGGCCGCGCCGCGAAAGCCGATACCCAGTCAGTCCATTCGCGTGCCATTTCCGGAACCGAGGCGTAGTAGTGATAGTCGTCTATGTCGGAGACGACATGGAAGTTCGGAATGCAGGCGGAATTGTCGACGACCAGCCGTGTCGGGTCCTTCTTCTTCAGCCAGTGATAGGCGCCTTCCAACCAGGCTCGCTGATCGGCGCTTTCGACGAGGCGCGTTCCCCAATCCTCGTTGATGATGGTCCAGATCACGATGGAGGGGTGATTACCGTCGCGGCGCAGGATCCCTTCCATCGTATCGAGCAGGCGCTTCGCCGATTTTTCAGTGAAGGTCTGAATGTTCGGAATCTCCGTCCAGACCAGCAGGCCAAACCGGTCCGCCACATCGTAATAGCGCGGATCGGGAACCTTGATATGGCAGCGCAGCAGGTTGAGCCCGAGCTCCTTCGCCTTGCGTGCCTGGTCCTCCAGGAACTCCAGCGACGGCGGTGTATAGATGCCCTCCGGATAATAATCCTGATCCAGTGCGCCGCGCATGTAGAAGGGCTCGCCGTTCAGAAAGAACTTTCCATCTTTTGCCTCGAAGGTTCGAAAGCCGAAATTCTGCTCGGCGGCATCGATAATGTTGCCGCACTCGGATAGCTCGGCAACGGCCCGATAGAGCGCGGGATCATCAAACGACCACGCCTCCGCTTTGGCGACTTTGAGCGCGGCCGAAGTCCGTGCCTCGTCATCGAGCGCAACTTCGGTCGAAGCTGCGACCGCACCGTTGCGATCCAGAAGCGTGATCTTCAAGGCGCCGGTAAAAGCTGCTGACAGCTCGACATCGATAGCGACATCGCCGGTTGCGAGATCCGCGCGAATGGCTTGGTGGATGATATGTGCCTCGCAGCGGCATTCCAGCCAGACCGACTGCCAGATGCCACCCAGCATTCCGTACCAGCTCTGCTTGCCATGCGGGATCTCGTCGAACGGGAAATCCGGGAAGGCCCGGACATCGGCGCTCGGCAGCATAACCTTCACATCCAGACGTAACTCGCCGGTCAATAGATCGGGAGGGATGACGAATTCGAAGGGCAGATAGCCGCCTTCGTGGGAGCCGAGGGCGTGATCGTTGACCGAGACTTCGGCGAAATAGTTCACGGCACCGAAATGCACGATGACCTGACGGCCAAGCCATTCCTGCGGCACAGTGAAGGCGCGGGAATAGGTTGCCACGCCAGCGGCGGCCCGCAGATGCGGAAAATGAGCCTGCCAGGGTGCGGGCACGGCGATCGTCGTCGGCTTTTGCCCTTCCAGCTGAAAGTTCCAGGTTCCGTCGAGAGACAGGCGTGCACGCGGCCCGGAATGAGTATCGGCGAAACGGCGGGAGGCGATGGTCATGGCCGCGAGCTTTTCGGTTGGATTAAGTCACAAAATAAGTTACAGAAAAGTTTCGTAACTTATAAACTTAACTTCCGCAAGGGCCGCAGCTTCACATTGTCCGTCAGATTTCCTAACGTGCGCGCAGACTGCCCTTGAGTCCGAGAAAGAAACTGAGTGAACGACAAGACGACGAAACGACCGACCATGTCCGATATCGCCTCGCAGGTCGGCGTTTCGCATGCGACGGTTTCACTGGTGCTGAACGAGGCGCCCGGCAAGAGGGTCTCGGAGAAGGTGCGCGAGCGCGTTTTGGCTGTCGCCGCAGAACTTGGCTATCAGAAGACTGCGCCGGCCAATGACCCGATCGGCGGGATCATCGTTCTGCTGATAGACGATCTCATGGCCTCGCAGCATGCCGCGCCGCTGATAGAAGGTGTTCGGAGCGCGGCGGAAGAGCAGGGCTTGGCGGCGCTCACCGTCGTGACGGGCGGACAGGTCGAATTCGCCGAATCCATTCTCGACTATCTCGGACGGCGCCAGATCGTCGGCGTAATCTACGCCACGCTCATCACCCAGCTCGCGCCGGTGCTGCCCTCCAAACTTGGCAACTATCCGGCCGTCCTTCTCAATTGCCATCAGCAGCGGGCCGAGTTCTCTTCGATCATTCCAGGCGATCATGCCGGCGGTTATGCGGCGACGGAAGCCTTGATCAAGGCCGGCCATCGCCGCATCGCCATGATCGATGCCGGCAGGCAGCGGCTTGAAGCAGCGCGCGATCGCCTGAGCGGCTATCGCCAGGCGCTGACGACCTACGATATCGCCGTCGATCCGGAACTGATCCTTTCGGAAGCCTGGTCCCTCGATCTCGGGCGGGAAAAGATGCTGCAGCTTCTCGATCTGCCGCTGCCGCCGACGGCGGTTTTCTGCTTTTCCGACCGGGTTGCGATGGGCGCCTATGATGCGATCAGGATGCGTGGGTTGAGGATTCCCGACGACATTTCGGTCGTCGGTTTCGACGATGAGAGTCTCGCTCGAAAAATCCTGCCGCCGCTCACAACGTTGAAGCTGCCGCACGAGGATATGGGCCGTTGGGCAGTCTCCGAGCTTTTGGAAAAAGTGATGCATCCGAAGAAGCCGCCAGTGAGGCTGAAGATGGAGTGCCAGCTGATCCTTCGCGCTTCCATCGCGCCGCCGCCCTAAGGGCGGCTCGGGTGTTTGCCAGTCATCCGCGCCCGGTTATCCATCAATCGTTGAGCCTCCGACAACGTGACATCTCTGCTAAAGCGGAAAAACCAGCTACGGATCTCATCATCCTTTTGGAGTAGTGCCGGCAGCGGAAGGTGGAGATGCGGCTGGAATCCGCGCCGGCGTTGCGTTTCATCTACCTCTTTATGATGAGTTTCGAAGCTGTAGATAATACGATGGTAGTATTTGGCAAAATAAATAATCGCATAAGTTGCGAATGGTCGGGTTCGCCGAGATCCCAGAAGCCGAAGATGCACAAATAATGCCACATGTTTCACCAGTGCGCGATGGACTTCGCTTCTTGCCGCAGCGGGTATAACGGCTGCTATTGTAGCGGGATGGACTGACAGGCTGATCCCAAGTCGCAAGTTGGTCCCTTCAGATAGCTGGTCAATTATTGGGCATCTACGGACCACGCCGTTAGCACAATCTGAGCGATATTGCGGCGCACAAAAAACCGTGCAACGATCTATGCATTCTTTCGGGAGGAAGAATATAGCGCATTCATCAAGGGATCTATGGCTATGTTTTTCTTTAGAAAAAGCAAAGATGGCAGAAATAGTGATGCATCGGTGAGATTGGTATCTTACGCTGTACTTGGCGTCATGGGTACAGTATTTGCATCATCCGCATTCCCTCCATTCTTCACTTCGACTTCTACTCGCGCTGTGATCAACGCACCGCTGGTACCGCTGACAACGCCGATCAGCGGCAAGGTGACGTCGCTCGGCGCGGCCGGCGAAATAACGGTGGAGAACGATCGCGTCGACAATTCGACCTTGATCGGCCTGAAGGTTCAGCTTGCCGCGCTGCGCAACGAGATGGAACAGAAGAATTCGATCGTGGGCGACTATGCCCAGCGTATCAGCGATCTTGAAAGCGATCTTTCAGGCCAGCAGGCGGCACTTCTCGTCAGGATCACCGCGGATCTCAAGGCCGCCGAGGCGGCTCTGGAGATGGTGACCTACTCGTCCCGTATCGCGAAAGCCGAGGCGGCGCGCAAGCTCAGGCTCATGGCTCGGGGTATTGCTGCCGGCAGCGAAGGCGAGGTCGCCGATATGGTTCGTCTGGAGGACACCAAGCTTGAAGCCGCCAAGCTCGCCGTCGCCAAGCTTGCCTCGGAACTCGATTTTGCCCGCCAGGGTGTCTATGTTGGCGCCGACCTGCAGTCGCTGCAAAATCTCCAGCAGGAAATCCGTACGCGCAAGGCCGACCTCCTGCAAATCAAGTTGCAGATTGCGACGACGCGCACGAAGGAGACCGAGCTCGGCTCGCTTGTGACGACGGAGGCGTTGCGGGTCGACAGGCTGGCGCGGGCCGATTTGCACGTTCCCTCGACGAGCCAGCTTTACAAGCCGGTGGCTGCATCCGGACGCGAGGTCACGGCCGGCGACACGCTCGCTGAAACGCTCGACTGCCGCGACGCCTTTGTCGTCGCGATCTTTTCCGAGCGGCAGGCGCAAGCTCTCGCCGTGGGATCGAAGGTTGATGTCAATGCCGAAGGTTGGGCTCAAGCGGCAAGCGGCGTCGTCGAGCGGCTGGTTCCGCGTACCACCGACAGGGTGGATCTCGATTACGCCGTTCCTTTTCCGCCGACGGAGCGTCGCGAGCTCTATGCGTACATCCGGCTGACAGAGCTCGGCCAGGCAGACTTGCGAGACAGCCGGTTCTGCTCTGTCGGCACGTGGGTCGACGTGACGATGCCCCAGGAATGGCTACAGAAAACGCAGCATTATATACGCGAGGCATCGACCTCGCTCATTGGTGTAGCCCAGGCATCCGCCGCGCAATGGCCCGCCGCCGAAACGAAACTGACCGGTCTCGTCCGGCGGTCGGCCGAACGGTTCGGCGTGCTCAATCTGGAGGAGCGCCTTGCAAAGGGCCCTCGGGACATTCGCGTCAGCTGGAGGATCCTTTATCCCCAGCCTCGGCGTGCCGAGGCGCGTACCGTCGAGCTGCCTAATGAGCGAATGAGAGCTGCGCCGGTGAAAAGCTGACGCAAGTCGCCGCGGCACCTGGCGGCCCGTGACGGATCGTATCCAGGCTGAAGCCAGGGAGAAACAGGCCGTGTTCTTTAATTCCGACGACGATTTATTCAGTGTTCTGACCTTCGATCTCGTCATCGCCGTTTGCGCGATGCTGTTCGCAATACTCGCAAACCCGAAGAGGCCGTTCGAGCGGGCGGCATTCAGTCTGCTCATGCTCTTGTCGCTGGGGCTCTATCTTTCGTGGCGCGCCCTCGACACGCTTCCGCCCTTCGAGCTTTCTGCCGAAGTGCTGTGGAATTATGTTTACTTCCTCTTCGAGGCGGTGTCGGTGCTGTACGCCATCGGTTCGATCCTGATCCTTCTGAGAACGACCGACTGGACGAAGGAGGCCGATCGCGGCGAAAAGGAACTGGCCGCCAAGGCGGACATTCCTTCCGTCGACGTGTTCATCTGCACCTACAACGAGCCGCTGAATGTCCTGGAAAAATCGGTCATATCCGCCCAGGCGATGAACTACCGCAGGCTTCGGGTTTTCGTCTGCGACGACACTCGTCGCCAGGAAGTGCGCGACTATTGCGCACGCGTCGGCGTGAATTACCTGACGCGCCCGGATAACAAGTATGCAAAGGCCGGCAATCTGAACAATGCTTTGAACCATACGAACGCGCTCGCCGAGATTTCCGATTTCATCATGGTTCTCGATGCGGACTTCGCCCCTCAGGCAAATTTCCTGAACCGAGTCATCGGTCTCTTCAAGGACGGGAAGGTCGCCGTCGTGCAGACACCGCAATTTTATTTCAACAGCGATCCGATCCAGCACAATCTCGGCATCCGACGCTCCTTCGTCGATGACCAGCGGGTCTTCTTCGATACGTTCCAGCCCGCCAAGGATGCCGTCGGATGTGCATTCTGCGTCGGCACCAGCTTCGTGGTGCGCCGCGCCGCCGTCAACGAGATCGGCGGCTTTCCGCATGATGCGCTGTCCGAGGACATGCTGCTTACCTACCGTCTGATGGAGCGCGGCTATGTGACACGCTGGCTGAACGAGAAGCTGAGCGTCGGCCTGTCGGCCGAAGGCATTCCTGAATACATCACCCAAAGGACCCGCTGGTGCCTCGGCACCATCCAGATCGGCCTGCTGCGCAACGGGCCGCTCTGGCGCGGCAACTTCACCCTCATCCAACGTCTGCATTATCTGCACGGGCTATTCTGCTGGCTGTCGAAGCCTTTCATCCTCTGCCTTTTGCTGGCGCCATCCGTCTATTGGCTGACCGGAGTTTCGGCCCTGCAGGCCGATGAACTGCTTTTCATGAAATACGGCCTCAGCTCGCTCTTCCTGTTCTGGACCTATTCGACATGGATCTCCGAAAGGCGCACGCTGCCGCTCTTCACCGAGGTCACCCATGCGCTGACGGCCGTGCCGATCACCATCACTCTCTTCCAGGCGATCCGCAAACCGTTTGGCCGCCCTTTCAAAGTGACCGAGAAGGGAGGGGACAGGTCAGCGATCCGCGTTCACCGCCCAACAGCGCTGTTTTTTGGCTTCGTTGCGGCCATGTCGGGGCTGTCCGTCGTCCGGGTCGTCTATGGCTGGGATGCACCCGTCGAATTTTCCGCACGCGAGTGCCTCAATCTCGTCTGGTCGTCGGTGGCGATGATCATTGCGTTCACGAGCCTGCTTTGCTGCATCGAGCTGCCGCGTTTCGGCCAGGAGGAACCGATCGATGTCCGGCTTCGCGGATGGCACCGGGCCAATGGGCACATCGCCGGCGTGACGATAACGGCGGTGTCCACTGAAGGCGTGACGCTGGCGGAACACGGCCCGGCCGGTGCGAAGGACGAAGCGGTGTTCATCCCGGAAATCGGCTGGATTTCCTCCCCCGCCAGAACGGCGCCATCGTCGACGGCTTTTTGCCTTATGCCGACGCCGGAGCAGCACAATGCCATCCTGCGGCTGCTTTTCAGGAGCGCGCCCGACAATGTCGCGGAACGGGGCGACTTACGCAAATCGATGCTGATGCTCCTGTCGCGCGCCCTTTCCTGATAGGCGTGCAGGACCATTCGACAGACCCGGGGTAATATATGCGAAGCTTTTTCAGGGCCTTTCTGACCGCCGCCGCCGTCGCATGTTGGGTACACGCAGCATGGGCAGGCGAGGAACGGCATATTCAACTCGCCGCAGGGCTTTGCGCCGGCCTCGTTGCCCATATGAGCGGCGAGCCGGCGCAGCCTTTCGTCTTCCGCAGCTACGAGCCCGCGGACGATGCTTCGCCGCTCCATCCCGCGCTTGAGAATGCCGGCTTTACCTATGACAACGCACTGGCGGTCATGGCGCTATATGCCTGCGGCCGAAAAGCGGAAGCGAGCCGCGTCGCCGATGCATTGGTGCTCGCTCTGAATACGGATCGGTTTTATCACGACGGACGGCTGCGAAACGCCTATCGCGCCGGCCCGGTTGAGGATAACGGCAGCGTGCTGCTTCCGGGCTATTGGAGCCCCGTCAGCAAGTCCTGGATTGAAGACGACTATCAGGTCGGCAGCGCGACGGGCAGCGCGGCCTGGGGGGCGCTGGCACTGCTGACCGCTTACGAGCAGACCGGCCGAACCCCCTATCTGGATGCCGCTCGGACAATCATGGACTGGATCCATCGTAGCGCCGCAGATCCGCAAAATCCGGGTTATTTCGGGGGCTTCTTTGGTCAGGAGCCCTCACCGGAACGCATAGGCTGGAAATCCACCGAACATAATCTCGATGTCTATGCGGCGGATCGCTGGCTTGCCGGGCTCGATCCCATGGGCGACTGGATGCATCACGCCGAGAAAGCGCTCGCGTTTCTGGAGGTCATGTGGGATTTCGAGGACAGTCGTTTTTTCGTCGGCAGCCTGCCCGACAGCGACGCCCCGAATACGAGCATGTCGGGTCTCGACGCCGAATTGTGGCCGCTCATCGCCGTGCCGGCCTATGCATTCAGGCGCGCGCGCGTCCTGGAATGGACGAAACGCAATCATGGCGTTGATGGCGGTTTCGACTTCGACAACGACCGCGATGGCATCTGGCTTGAGGGCACTGCCCAGGCCGCCCTCGTGTTTCGTCTGAGCGGCAGGGCGAAAGAGGCTGAACCGTTGTTCGACACGATTTCCAGGCAAATCGCCCCCGATGGGCTGCTCTATGCCACGGTCAACGCGGAGCTATCAACCGGCCTGAAGGTTGGGCCTGACTCCGCGTCCATTGACTTCAAGTACTTCCGCCTTCCCCATGTCGGAGCGACGGCATGGGCCGTGCTTGCCGCGCTGAAGCGCAATCCTTTCATAAGTACGGCCGGTCAGTCGGCAAGCCGTTAGAATTTCCCGGAAGAGTACGAAGCGGTCTTCATCCGGAATTGTGAAAAAACAATGGGCGATTTCGTGAGCGAGGGGTTAACGGTCTGTGCTTGAGTTTGATCTGCTGTCATCGGCGTGATTGGCTTCCAGAGAGTTTCTAGCGACTTCACTTTGCCGCTGTCCGGCCGCTACTCACCCTGAGAGGATCTCAAGAGCACCACCCGGGCCGCCGGCGATCGTCGGCGGCCTCATCTCCGGAGCATGGCAAGAGCGCCCCTCGGCGCTTGCAGATGCGCCGAGGCTCATGGCATCCTCGGTCCGATTGCGGTTGCTTTTCAACCCAGAAGCAAGGATTAGCCGCGTGGTTGCGTCAGCGCCAAGGCGACCGTCGATACAGCTAGGACGGCGGTAAGCGTCAGAGGGCCGACAGCGCCATAGCGGTCGACGATATAGCCGCCGAAAACTGCGCCGATACTGATGGCGACCTGAAAGGAGACCACCATCAGGCTGCCGGCCGCCTCCAAAGCGTCGGCTGCCCCGCGGGAAAGATTGGTCGGCAGTACCACCGGTGCCATGCCGAAGGCGAAGCCCCAAAGCGTGACGAGGCCGAAGGCAATACCGGTTTGAGCGCCCCAAAGCACCAAAGCGAGTGTGGCAAACGCCATCAGCGCCGCCGTGAGAGCGAGGGCCAGGCGGATGCTGGCGTCGGCCATTCGGCCACCTGCGACATTGCCGATCACGGAAGCGATGCCAAACCCAAGCAGAGCCAGGGCGATCGATCTGGTTTCAAGGAGCGTCACTTGTTCGAGGAAGGGGCGCACATAGACCGAGCCGGCAAAATGGCCCGTCATCAGCAAAAGAATGGCAAGCATCCCCAGCTGAACGCTACGCCGCCGCGTCAGCCGGAAAACATCGGCGAGACTGTTGCTTGTGCTCGCGGGCAGTGTCGGTAAGCTCAGTACCTGCAGCAGCAAGGCGAGCGCGGCAAGTCCGGCGGTCATCGCCATTGCTGTGCGCCATCCCAGCCAGTCGCTGATCAAAGCTCCAACCGAGGGCGCGGCTATGGTGGCGAGCGAGACGCCGAGGGTGACGATGGCCATGCCCCGACCTGTCGAATTGGCGCCGACCAATCTCGCCACGACGGCAACTGAAAGCGCCCAGAAACCGCTCAGCGCGATGCCCAGCCCAGCCCGGCCCAACAACAATAGCCAAAAATCTGTCGCCAATGACGCAAGGACATTGGAGCCGATCGCCAAGGCGCTGAGGCCGACCAAAACCGTCTTGCGGTTCAGCCTGCCGATCAGAACATTGCTCAATAGGGCAGTGACAGCGCCGACGGAAGCTGTGGCGGTGACGACCTGTCCGGCTGTTCCTTCGGTAATCGCAAGATCGCGCGCCAAAGGGGTTAACAGGCCCGCCGGCAGGAATTCAGCCGATACCAGCGCAAAGCTGGTGGCTGCCATTGAAAGGACGGCAAACCAGGTCGCCGTACTCCAGGTGGATGGTTCCGGGGTATCCGGGTCGATGGTTACCCCATCAAGTTGCGATGTCGTGTCCGTCATAGGTATCTCCTTGAGTTAGGAGAGGTGATAGACGAACTATTCGGGACGGTATGTGTCCTAAAATCCGAAATCCATGTCCATTCGTCCGGAACTTGTGCGTCGCACAACGCCCGGTGAGACGCTGGTGATGCGTTTGAAGGCGCGAGCGAAGGATGCCTCGGACTCATAGCCCAACCGAGAAGCAACTTCGGCCACTGACATGCCGCTTTGCCCCAACAAGTCGCGGGCAAGCTGCATCCGCAAGCGGGCAAGATAATGGGCCGCGCCTTCGCCCAACATGGCGTTGAAGCGTTCGGCGAAGATCGAACGCGACTGACCCGCCAAGCCTGCGAGGCTTTTGAGGGTCCAGTTACGGCCAGGGTCTCGATGCATTGCCGCCAGCACCCGACCGACATGGGGATCGCGGATGGCGGCGAGCCAGCCGGTGGTCGAGCCCCCGCTGCAATTGACCCAGCAGCGGATGAGCCGCGCTGCGAGCAAGTCGGCCATACGCGACAAGACGGTCGCGCTTCCCATCTGCGGCTGTGTCGCCTCCGCCGACATGGCCGCCAGCAGGGGGCCAACGATCGGATCATTGCCGGCCACATCGCAGCCCTTGATGATTGGCGGCATCAAGGCGATCAAAGGATTAAGTGCATGCGCCCCCAAGACCATGGAGCCGCAGAACAGGGTGCTCGTCGCACCCGTTCCGTCCCGCACCACGTCGCATACGTTGCTTCCCAATCTTGTTATCTGGCAGCTCTTGCGCGAGTCACCCTCAACATCTGGCGCGCTGGCCAACCGGTGCGAGACGCCTTGCGGCAGCAGAACCAGATCGCCATCGTTCAATTCCTGCCATCCTTCCGCTTCGGTATGGATCCAGCACGGACCCTGGCTGACAAAGTGAAAGCGAAGCAGCTGTTGTTGCGGAAAGGCGATGCTCCATGGATGTCTGAGTTCGCAGCGTCCATAATTGACGCCACTCAAGCGAAAGTCTTGCAGGACTTCGCTTAGGGCATCCATTGGGACATTTGACGGCGACAATGGTTGAGACGAATGATCAAGCATTGCGCCAATTTAGGGCTCAAGCGTCCAGCATTCAAGCCGGTCATCGACGCAAAAGGAACGATGTCTCAATCATGCGAATGCCGCCTCGCCGTCAAACGCAGGCTCCCAATATCCGGCCCGCCGCCGATGATTCAGCCAAGATCGATTCTCAGGGCAAAATCCCAGGTACCGGCGCCGTTCCTGGCCAGGCTGATCATCATCAAGCCGAGCGCTTCCAGCGTCTGGGCCATGTGCAAACCACCAACGTCAAACGGACAGAGCCCCAGACTTTCGAGGAAGGTCGAGACGCGTGCCTTCGCCTTCGTGTCGTCGGCTGCGATGAACGCGTCGAGGCGTCCACTCTTGGCCAGCACGTGGCCGAAGATGGTGTTGAACGCCTTCGCGACAGGCGCTCCGGCAGGGAGGCCCTTGACGATCTCCTGCGCGCCACAACTGCCATGCGGGATGACGGGAACCGAAAGGTCGGTGGCAACGGGGTTGGTGATGTCGATAATCACCTTACCGTCAAGCGACTTCCCGTAATCGGCGATCACAGCCGCAGCGCTAGCGTAAGGCACAGCCAGGATGACGATATCCCCGGCCGGAGCGGCGCCATAAGTCCCTGTCGTCGCTCCGGCTCCGATCTGCTCGGCGAGCGCCCGCGCCTTGGCGGGATTGCGGCTGGTCACTTCGACGGTATGCGCGGCCTTGGCGGCAAGGCCGCCGATTGCCGCGGCCATGCCGCCGGATCCGATGATGCTGATAGTGCTCATGTACGATTCCTTAATCGAACTTGACCAAGTCCTTAAAGATCAGTTGACCCCAGCTATTGCCGCGCGCCTGAACGAGCAGTCCACCTTCCGAAAGGCCGCCCAGATTGATCTGCGAGAAGCCGAGTTGTTCGGCAAGCGCAGCAATCTCCGCTGTGGCGCCGCCGTCGTCGCTTGCCAGAAACACGACTCTTTTGCCACCATGTACGGCCGGATCTTGGTCAAGGACGGCGGCAGCCAGATGATTGAAGCCTTTGACCAGTCTTCCCCCGGAGAAGGCCTGCGCAACGAATTTGGACGACGGCTGCCCTCCCAGTTTCTCAGGGGGCACGCCGTAGGCATTGGTCACATCGACGATCGTCTTCCCATGCCACGTGGGCAATGCCTTCGCGACATCCGGATGCTGTTCGAAGCGAACTGCCAAGAAGATGATGTCCGCCTTGACGGCGTCCGCCAGGGTTGAGGGGATGATTTCTGGTCCGATTGCGGCAGCTTCTGATGCAAAGCTTGCTGGATCGCGTGTGGTTGCGACGGATACTTCCATGCCCTTGCGGGCGAAGGCCTTGGCCAGAGCTCGGCCGATATTGCCGAAGCCAATGATTGAGTAGCTCATGATATTCTCCTTCGAATGTTCGGCGTGGTCAGAGTTTATAGCCGCCGCTTGCTTCAATCGTCTGGCCCGTCACCCAATGACCGTCATCAGAAGCCAGGAACGCAACGACGGCGGCGATTTCGGAAGGCTCGCCAAAACGTCCCAACGCGATTTCGGCCTCGACCGCCTTGACGAGTTCGGGGTTCTCCCGGATGGCGGCGTTCACGTCCGTTCGTGTGTAGCCGGGCGCTACGGCGTTCGCAGTAATTCCGCGCGGCCCGAGCTCGGCCGCGAGCGCATGGGTCAGGTTGTTGATCGCCGCTTTGGCCATCGAGTAGACGGGCGCGGCGGTCACGGGCTTCGTGGCGGCAGCGGAAGAGATGTTGATGATGCATCCACCATCGGCGAGACGATCCAGAGCCGCCTGAACGATGAAGAAGGGTGCGCGGGCGTAGACCGCGATCAAGGTGTCCCAACTGTCCGGCGTCGCGTCCTTGAAGCCAACCCAGCCGGAGTTGCCGGCGTTGTTGACCAGAATGTCGAGAGCTTTGCTTCCGTTCCGCTTAGTGAACTCGTCGTCGAGTCTCTTGAACAAGGTCGGGACGGTCGCCGGGTCAACGAGGTCCGCGTGGATCGCAAACGCAGTGCCTCCAGCGCTCTCGATGGCCGCCACCGTCTCGTCTGCGCCAGATTTGGAGGCGTTGTAGGTCAGCGCGACCGTCGCGCCATCCTTTGCAAGACGTTCGGCGATGGCGCGGCCAATGCCCCGCGATGCCCCGGTAACGAGAGCGGTTTTTCCTTTAAGAGGTTGTGCCATTTCACTTCCTTCGGTGGATGCGTGCGTAATGGGATTACTGGAGTGACCGGTGAGGCTTGGCGCGTCAGAGTTGGGCGAGGCCACCATCAACGGCGACTTCGCTCGCGGTCATGAAGCTGCTGTCCGGCGACGCGAGAAAGGCAGCCACCGCTCCGATCTCCGCCGGATCGGCCATGCGCTGGAGCGGTGTCATCGCGGCGAAAGCCTTCTGGCCTTCCTCGCCAAGCGCCTCTTTCGCAAGCTCGGTCGCCGTCGCCCCGGGAGACAGCACGTTTACGCGGATGCCGGTGCCCTTTAAATCCTCGGCCCATGTCCGCGCGAGATTGCGCACTGCCGCCTTGCTCGCACTATAGGCGCTAAATGCCGGGGCGCCCGTGGTGCCGGCGCTCGATCCGGTCAGGATGATCGAACCGCCCTGACGCATCAGCGGCAGCGCCTTCTGGACCGTGAAGATCGTGCCTTTCACATTGGTGTCGAAAATTTCGTCAATATGTTCGGCAGTGATCTTGCCGAGCGGAAGCGGGCTGCCCGCCCCGGCATTAGCGAAGACGATGTCGAGGGTTCCGCGCTCCGCCTTTACCGCCGCATAGAGCCGATCCAGATCGGCTTCATCGGAAACCGAGCCCTTCACCGCGCGGGCATTCGGCCCGAGATCGGCCACGGCGGCATCGAGCGCTTCCTGCCGGCGGCCGAAAATGAACACGAAGGCGCCTTCCTCGATGAACCGCTTTGCTGCGGCGAGGCCGATGCCGGTCGCGCCACCCGTAATGACTGCAATCTTACCCTCAAGCTTTCCCATGACGTCTCCTTCCGTCCTGTCGGACAGCGCCTGTTGTCATTTGCGCCCACGGACGCTATCTAGTGGATCACTGATCCGATTCACAAATGGATCGCCGATCCACATATATGGATCACTGATCCATTTAGCAAGGTACTCCATGCGAGCCGACGCAGAAAAAAATCGCAGCCAAATTCTCACCGTCGCGCGTGACGTTGTCGCCGAGCATGGTGTGGACGCGTCGATGCGTGACATTGCCCGCCGGGCCGGCGTCGGCTTGGCCACGCTGCTCCGTCATTTCCCGACGCGGGAGGCGTTGTTCGAAGCGCTGCTGTGTACCCATCTGGACGCACTGACGCAGAGGGCAGCCGAACTCGAACGGTCGACTTCGGCTGACGAAGCACTTCTCTCCTGGTTTCGAGAATTGGTGGAATTCACCCAAAGCTCTAGGGGCGTTGTCGCCATGATGGCGGCCGCTCACACGAACCCCGACTCCGCTCTTTATGCTTCGTGCGCGGCTGTGCACGCGGCAGGCGCGCGACTACTGCTGCGCGCCCAGGCGGAGGGAACGGCGCGCGCCGATATGAATGGGGACGACCTGTTCGCCCTGATAACGGCTCTCGGCTGGGCGGTCGATCAACCCTCATTCGCGCCGCGGGCGGATCATCTCGTTCACCTCGTGACGAGCGCCCTTCTGACAGATTGGCCTCGCAACGATGTCAAGAAGGTAACGGGTTGAATAAGGTCTGCGCATTTTTCCTGGAATTGCTTTGGGCAACGAAACGGACTGCGCCGCTGTCCGCGCGCAAAGCTGCGCCTGTGGTTGCGGAAGCCTGAAGCAGCTGCCCAAATGCCATGAATGCGGCCGCCAACCCGCATAATTTCTAGTGATCGGAAGGGGAGCGGACGTCTGCACCGCTCCAGACGGCAAAGGCCCGATAATACTTGCGGAAGGATTGCTTTCGCGTCGCGCTAGAAAAACTGCCTTTGGATCTTCAGGTTTCGACACGATCATTTCCGCGACGGGACTGGTGCCCGGTAACGCCAATTTTCGGAGCGAGCAAATGTCGATCAATCGCCGCCACTTCAACCAATTGCTACTCCTTGGAGGCGCAGGTCTTGCCTTGGGAGGCGTCCCGTCATGGGCAAGCGCGGCGGAAACGCCGGTGAGCGGCGGAACCCTGAATTGGGCCTATTATCCCGATCCGACGGCGCTGATTGCGATCAACACGTCCTCCGGCACGGGCCAGGCGATCGGACCGAAGGTCAACGAGGGACTGCTCGATTTCGATTACGATCTCAACCCGAAGCCGCTTCTAGCGACATCATGGTCGGCAAGCGATGATGGTCTGCGCTACACCTTCGCGCTTCGCAAGGGCGTCAAATGGCACGACGGCAAGGACTTTACCTCCGAGGATGTAAAGTTCACCATCTTTCGCTTAAAGGAGGCGCACCCGCGCGGGCGCATTACGTTCCAGAACGTGACATCGATCGAAACGCCTGATCCGCTTACGGCCGTCATCGTTCTGTCCAAGCCGGCTCCCTATCTGATCTCCGCGCTCGGCAGTTCGGAATCACCGATCGTGCCGAAGCATATCTACGAGACCTTCAAGCCGACCGAACAGCCGACGCTTGCACAGACGATCGGCACCGGTCCTTTCATCCTCAAGGAATGGGTGCCGGGCAGCCATCTGATCTTCGATCGTAACCCGAATTATTGGGACGCGCCGAAACCCTATCTCGACCGCGTCGTCCTGCGCGTCATTCTCGATCCCGCGGCAAGGGCTGCGGCTTTGGAGACGGGAGAGATCGATATCGGCGCGAATCCCGTGCCGCTATCGGATATCGAGCGCTTGAAGTCCAATGCGAACCTCGTCGTCGATACCACGACCTACGCCTATTCCGGGCCGCAGCAGCAGCTGTTCTTCAATTATGAGAACGAGATTCTCGCGAAGAAGGATGTGCGTCTGGCGATCGCGCATGCCATCGACCTGCAGAAGCTCGTGGATGTCGCCCTGTTCGGCTATGCGCGGGTCTCACCGAGCCCGATCAGCACGGCACTGCCGAAATGGTATGATCCGAGCATCAAGGCGCGTGAACACGATCCCAAGCTCGCCAATAAGCTGCTCGACGATGCCGGCTATCCGCGCGGTGCCAACGGCACGCGATTCAAGCTGCGGCTTGCCTATAATTCCTTTCTCCAGCCCTCCTATGCCGACTTCATCAAGCAGTCGCTTGCCGCGGTCGGCATCGATGCCGAGATCCTCAAACTCGATCTCGCCACCTTCCTGAAGACAGTCTACACGGATCGTGCATGGGATCTGGTCATCGAATCCTTGTCCAACACCTTCGATCCGACCCTTGGCGTACAGCGCGCCTACTGGTCGAAGAATTTCAAGATCGGCCTGGTGTTCTCCAATGCCAGCCACTATTCAAACCCGGAGGTCGACGCGGTTCTTGAGGCGGCTGCCACCGAGCCGGACGAGGCCAAGCGCCGGCAGCTCTGGTACAAGTTCCAGCACATCATCCACGACGACGTCGTCTCCGTTGATCTGGTGGCGGCAGGCGCGCAGATCGTTGCCAACAAGCGGGTGAAGAATTTCGCGCCCGGGGCACAGGGCATCAACAACAGTTTTGGCCAGATATGGCTGAGCCCAAGCGCCTGAACAGGGTAGCAGGCAGGGCTGTTTGTGAACGGGAGCCGACTTATCCAAGCCGGCTCAATGCATTCCTCGCCGCGATCGTGCGGATCATATGGCTTTGCGGCGCGTGCGAGCGGGCGGTGATCGCATCGCGATGATGGCGTTCGAGCTGGAAGTCGCGATTGAGGCCGGGATTGCCGGCGAGCTCCAGCGCAAGGCTGGTGACCGCGACGGCATTGTCGATGACGACATGGCGAACATGCATGCCGTCCATGCCGACCGGTCTTCCGGCATCGACATCCTCTCCAAGCGAGCGCAGTAGCCGGGCGTTCGTTGCAAGTCGAACCTCTATCTCGCCCAAGCCATCCTGGATGCGCGGTACCGTCGCGATCGGAGTACCAAGGCTCGCGGGCGTGTGGCTGCTGGCGAAGGCGAGAACGCGGTCGCGGGCAGCGCTGGCCACGCCGTGATAGACCGCACCGAGCAAGCCAAAGAAGAAGGCGGCGGCGTGTTCGTTGCGCCGGATCGGTTCCGTCGCGGGCTGTGACTCGATGATATCGTCAATCGGGATCGATACCTCCTCGAGAATGATGTCGTCGCTAGCCGTGGCGTGCATGCCGGCCGCGTTCCAGCTCTTCTCGATCCGAAAGCCGGCGGCATCGGTCGGCACCAGAAATGAGGCAAGGCGCGGTTCCTTCTCGTCCGTGACTGCAAGAAGCGACACCCATTTCAGCACGGGAATGCCGGTGACGTAGCTCTTATGGCCGGAAATGCGCCAGCGATCGCCGTCGCGGCGCGCAATGGTTTCCGGCAGGGCACCATGGGCGGGCGAACCGATGCGCGGTTCGGCCTGCGCGTTGTTGATCAGCGCCACTCCCTGCCTGTTTGCCAGAAGCACCCGCTCGGCCAGATGCTGTGGCCATTTGCCGAAGCGGCGAATGGCAAAATGCGACGTGTAGTGCATGGCGAGCACCAGCGCGGTCGAGGGCTCACCGCGGGCGATCTCGCTGATGACGGCCTGCGCCGAGGTTAGGCCCCCACCGTGACCGCCATGATCCCGGCCGCTGACGAGGCCGAGCAGGCCGGCATCGAAAAGCCGGTCGAAATTCTCGAAAGGAAAGGCGCCCGTTGCATCATGATGCGCGGCTGTCCTGGAAAAATCCTCGGCAAGGTTTTTCGCCTTGCCGATCAGATCATCAGTAGTCTCTGTCATTTCGTTACAACGTCGTTCAGGCGACGGCGCGTTCGGCAAAACCGTCGAGATGGCGGCGGTCCACCCACTCGCCAATATCGAAATCGCCGGCCAGGAAGCCGAAGTCGCGCAGGAAGTTCTTGTAGTGTTCGACGGCGCCGACGAGTTCCGGTTCCAATCCCAGGCCGAGATGGCGATGGATTTCCGGCCCATTGGCGGCAAGAACCTGCTCCTCTGTCGCTCCGGATTCACGCGCCACGAAGCGGCGTGTTTCTTCCGGATGGGCCTCCGCCCAGGCGCTCGCCTTGAAAATCGCCTCGATCAGTTTCCGCACGAGATCGGGACGCTCGTCGGCCAATAGATCATCGACGGTCAGCACGCGCGGCGAGCCGGAATTGATGCGGATTTTCGGATCGGGATGAAAACCGAATTCGGCAACCTGGACCGCGCCGATGAGATTGGCGACGTTGATACCGGCGGTTCCCTTGACGTAGATCGCGTCCACTTCGCCGCGCAGGAGAGCGGCGATCTCCTCGCCGTAGGCCTGTCGGCGCTTGAGACCGAAGAGCGAAGGCCCTTCCTGGCTTGCGAGCACGGAATCGGTTAGCGCGATTTCGATGATCTCGACATCATTGATGGATAAGCCTTCAAGCGACAGGGCCGAGATCAATCCCTTGAGCGCCGTGGCACGCATGAAGTCGACGATCCCTTCGGGGCGGCGGGCAATACCGAAGCGGCGACCCTTGAGATCTCTGGTCGTCTTGATACCGGTTCCCGGCAGCGTGATGATCGCCTGAAACTCGTCCGTCCATGTAATGCCGACAAGGCGCGTGCGACGGCCTTCTGAGCGCGCGCGAATGGGCGGCACGTTGCCGCCGTGGCGGAAGGACCAATCGAGCGTGTGGTTGAAATGGCTCTGGCGGATGTTGCGATCCGGAGAGTCGATAATAGATTTCAGCGTGACGCCTTCGCTGCGAAAGCCGTCTTCGAGATACCCGAGTTGCGCTGCAAGCCCCACAGGGGTCGGAACGGGGCAGCGGGTGTACCAGATTTCGGAAATGGCATTGCTGGTCATGATCGTTCCTTTCAGTGGCGCAGGCCGGCTTGTTTCATCAGCGGCAGGACCTCGCTGCCGAAGAATTCAAGGTCATCTCGGAAATCGAAGAAGCTGAGCTGCAAGCCGTCGATGCCGGCCGCCTTCAGCTTGACGAACTGGTCGACCACCTGTTCCGGCGAACCGATGACGCGAATATTGCCGCCGATGAAGCGATAGGGATCCTGTGCGTCGCGGCCCTTCCAGGCATGGGCATCGGAATCCAGCGACTGGAAGCCCTTACGGGAACGCTGGTCGGCATGGGCGACGATCCGGTCGGCGAGTTCCCATGCCTCCTTCTCGGTCGGACGGCAAATGACCATCGGATTGAGCAGGGTGCGCACGCTGCGTCCGACATCGGCTGCGGCATCCTTCACCTTCTTGCTATGAGCCGGAAGGGAGGCGAGGGCGCTGTCGATGTCAGCACCGGTCGGGCTGGTGATGAAGACGATATCCGAGTAGCGGCCGGCAAAGGCGATGCCGGCATCCGAACCGGTGGCGTTGACCAGGATCGGGCGGCCGAAATTCGGTTTCGGTGTCACGTAGCCGCCGCCGAGCTTCCAGCTGCTTTCGCCTTCGAAGGAGTAGTTCTCGTCGTCGCTCCACAGCCGCTGCACGACCTCGAGAAATTCCGCCGCGAGCTCATAGCGCCTGTCATGCTCGATGCGCTGCCAGCCGAACATTTCGTGCTCGACGGCCCTGTGCCCGGTGACGACGTTGATGCCCCACCGGCCGCCGGTGATATGATCGAGCGTAGCGCCGAACTTGGCAAGGTGCAGCGGATGCCATGGCCCGTAAAGAACATGCATGGTGGAGATGAGCATGATCTTCTTGGTGAGGCCGGCAAGTGCTGCGGTCGAGACAAAGCTGTCGAGTGCGTGACCGTCGAAGACGCCGCCATAGCCGCCCTTGGGAAGCCATTGCGACAGGGCGAACACCAGATCGAAACCTAGTTCCTCCGCGCGCAGCGTCAGCGCCTTGTTGTAGTCGAAGCGCCAGTCGGTCGAGCGTTCCAGCGTCGACTGAGTCCAACCGCCGGCCTGGATCGGCAGGAAGAGGCCGAGCAGAACGGGTTGTTTCAGTGCCTGTGACAGCGGGCTATCTGGAAAATCGGTCGGCGCAGCGAATTTCGGCAGGCCCACGATAGAGCCGGGACGATGCTGGATGGACATGGCGTTTCCTTGCTTTTGGTGCTTCAGGCGGTTGCAATGTAGGCGTAGGCAAGGCTGCCGGCGATGCCCTCGCCGCCGAGCGTGTGGTCGGCAATACGCTCGTTGTAGATGGTCAGTTCCGGCTGGCTGACGATGTCGAGCGCCGGCAGATCCTCGACGAGAATCTCCTGGATCTCGCGCCATTGCTCGACCCGCTTCTGGGGATCGACTTCGATGGCGGCGGCCTCGAGAAGTGCGTCGACCTTGGGATTGCTATAGGCGGAGCCGTTGGAGAAGGGCACGCCCGGCTTGAAGTTCTTGCTCCAGTAAAGCCGTTGCACGCCGACCGTCGGATCGAAGAGATTGCTCATTCCTTCATAGGCGAAATCGAAATCGCGATCGGTGTAGATGCGCTTGGTGTAGGTGGCGAAATCTTGGGCACGCACTGTCACCTCGACGCCGACCTTGGCGAGCGCCTGGCGGATATATTCCGAGCCACGGCTGTAGGGTTCGCCGCTCGGCACATAGTCAAGATTGAGGCGCAGGCGCACACCGTCCGAACCGCGCGGATGGCCGGCCTCGTCGAGCAGCTTCTCCGCCGCGGCAAGGTCGATCGGATAGGTCTTGAGATCGGCGACAAACCATTTCGCCAGATTGGGATTGATTGGGCCGGGAATCGGTTCGCCATAGCCGTAGTTGATGGTGTTGCGGATCACCTTTCGGTCGATGACATGCGCGAAGGCCCGCCGGACGCGAACATCCTTGAACACCGGCCTTTCCAGGTTGAATTCGATACGGCTGACGCCGTTCGAATATTGATAACCCCTTGTTTCGAAGGCGAGGCTCGCCACGCCCTTGAGGCGATCGAGATCGCTGAGCGGAACGGGCGTCGATGGCGCCAGATCGATCTCGCCGGTCTCAATCGCGATTGAGCGTGCGGCGGCGTCGGGAATGAAGCGGACGATCAGCTGGTCGAGGTAGGGACGAGGCTGGTCCCAATAATCGGGATTGCGCTCGTACACGATGTGGCTGCCGCGTATCCATTCCTTGAACTTGAAGGGGCCTGTGCCGACCGGCGCCAGATTGACGAGATTTTCGGCGACCTTCGTGCCTTCATAGAGATGGCGGGGAACGATTGGCGATTCCGATGCGGCGAGCGCGGTAATTAGATAAGGGGCCGGCTTGGAGAGAACCAGGATCGCCGTCAGGAGATCGGGTGTTTCGATCTCGACGAGGTTCAGAAAGGTGTTGCGTCCGCGTGGGTGGACATCTTTGAGCGTCTTGATCGAGAAGACAACGTCATCGGCGGTAAAAGGCTTGCCGTCGTGCCATCTGACTCCATCGCGCAGCTTGAAGGTGTAGCGTAGCCCGTCATCGCTGACGGACCATTGTTTGGCGAGCAACGGCTGCGGATTGAGATCGAAATCATAGGTCAGCAGCCCCTCGGTCACCTTCGGCGAGACATAGACCGAGTTGAAGGCCGTATGGGCGATCGTCGTCAGGACCGGCGGCTCGGCCGAAAGCAGAAGCGTTGCGGTGCCGCCACGCGACGGAGCCGCATGGACTGTTGTTCCCGTTACGGCGATCGCACCGAGCGCTGCCGACGAGAGCAGGAAACTCCGGCGTGTAATTGTAGAAAGTCTGGTCATCTGAAGTTGCCTCACCCGTCTAAACTCGTGTTGCCGTGTTTGAACGGCCGTTGGTTTTATGTTCTCAAAGGGAGCGGTTCTCGTAGGTTGCTTTATTACCTTGTGCTCACTTCTTGGGAAAATTTATGCGCAGTATCCTAATTACTGCAAATATATTCTAATTTACCTCATCGATTTGAGAAATTTCAGAAATATCTACCGATATCGATTTGACAAAACCTACAGATTTAGTCAACTACTATTGCGATGCAGCGCTTGAAATTTCGGTGGCGCTGCCGAGGAGTTTCGATGTCGGCTTACATGCGGATAGGACGAACGCTACGCCGGACGGCCGTGCAGGCGGTGCCGACGATGCTGGGCATCGTCATCCTGAATTTCTTCCTGCTCAAGCTGGCGCCCGGAGACGCGGCCGATGTCATGGCAGCCGAAGCCGGCTCGGCAACGGTCGAGACGATGGCGGCGCTGCGCGAGCGCTTCGGCCTGGACAATCCGGTCCTCGTGCAGCTCGCGAACTATCTGAACAATCTCGCGCATTTCAGTCTCGGCTTTTCGCCGCGCTACGGCATGCCTGTCGCCGATCTGATCGGCCAGCGTTTGCCTGGTACCCTGACGCTGATGGTGGCTGCGCTCGCCGCCGCGCTCGCGATCGGCCTGATCCTTGGATCGCTGATGGCAACATTTGCCGGGCGGCTGCCGGATCGGCTGATCTCGATCATCTCCCTCCTCTTCTATTCGATCCCGGGTTTCTGGATCGGGCTGATGTTGATCCTGCTGTTTTCCGTCAAGCTCGGGTGGCTGCCGAGCGGCGGCGACAGCACCATCGGTTCGCGGCTCACCGGCTTGCCGGCGCTGCTTGATCGGGCGCGCTACATGGTGCTGCCGGCCATATCGCTCGCCCTCTTCTACCTGGCGATCTATGCACGGTTGACGCGCGCCGCCATGCTGGAGGTCAAGTCGCAGGATTTCGTGCGCACGGCGCGGGCAAAGGGCGTTTCGCCCCTCAAGCTGACGACGCGGCATGTATTGCGCAACGCGCTGATCCCGATCACGACCATGGCTGGAATGCACTTCGGCGGCATGCTCGGCGGCGCCGTCGTCGTGGAGACGGTCTATAGCTGGCCCGGCCTCGGACGGTTGGCTTTTGAGGCCGTCATGGCTCGCGACTTCAGTGTTCTGCTTGGCATCCTGCTGCTCTCGTCACTTCTCGTCATCATCGCCAACGCTGTTGTGGATCTTCTGCAAGCCTGGCTCGACCCGCGGATCGGAGCAAACCGATGAAAGCGCAAGAACTCAAGATTTATGCGGACACGGCGCGTGATTTCAGTGCCAAGGAGCCCGAAGCAGCAGCAAAGGCCGCACCCGTTCCTGAACGCCGTTGGACCCACATCCATGCACCCGATGCCCGCACCACGGCTGTTTCGGCCCCGCGCTGGCAGGGGCGTCGGCGTGAGCTCAGGATCTTTCTTTCCAATCCCAACGCGCTCCTCGGCATTGCCGTTCTGACCGCCATCGTGTTTGCGGCCCTGCTTGCGCCGATCCTCTATCCTGGCGATCCCCTGGAGATGGTGGCGCGACCCTTCCTTTGGCCGGGCCAGAACCCGGCCTATCCGTTGGGAACGGATTCCATGGGGCGTGATGTGCTGGCTGGCATTCTTCATGGTGCCCAGATCTCGCTGACCGTCGGCATTGCCGCGACCCTGCTCGGCCTTGGCGCCGGCGTGACGGTCGGCGCGCTTGCCGGCTATTTCGGCGGCATGGTCGATGACCTCCTCGTCAAGCTCATCGAGATCTTCCAGACCATGCCGAGTTTTGTCCTGCTTGTCGTGCTGGTGGCTATCGCACAGCCGACCACGACGACGGTGACGGTCGCGATCGCACTCGTCAGCTGGCCGACGGTCGCGCGTCTGACACGCGCCGAGTTTCGCGGCATAAAGGAGAAAGACTATGTTCTCGCCGCCCGCAGCCTCGGCTTCGGCCATGCTCGCATCATTTTTCGGGAAATCCTGCCGAATGCTTTGCCGCCCCTGATCGTGACCTCGTCCGTCATGGTGGCGAGCGCGATCCTGATGGAATCGGCGCTGTCCTTCATGGGGCTTGGCGATCCCAATCGTGTCTCCTGGGGCTCGATGATCGGCGCGGGGCGCGATGTCATCCGAACCGCCTGGTATCTCACCGCCTTGCCGGGTCTTGCCATCGTCTTCACGGTGCTGTCTCTCAATCTCATTGGCGACGGCCTGAACGATGCCCTTAATCCGCGTTTTTCGGAGGAGCGTCGATGACGAGACTTCTCGACGTTCGCGATTTCTCGGTCGGTTTCGGGAGCGCTCAGCCCGTCAAGGGCGTCAGTTTCACCGCGGCGGCCGGCGAGATGCTGGCTGTTGTCGGCGAGTCGGGCTCGGGCAAGTCGCTGACCGCGCTCGGCCTCATGGGTCTCCTGCCCCGGCACGCCAAGACGGCGGGCGAAATCCTGTTCGACGGCCGCGATCTCCTGAAATTGCGCGAACGGGAGATGCGGAGCATTCGCGGGCACGACATCGCCATGATTTTTCAGGAGCCGATGACGTCTCTCAATCCCGTGCTGACAATCGGCGCCCAGATCGTCGAAGTGCTGCGCATTCATGAAAAACTGAGCGGCAGGCAGGCGCGCCAGCGCGCGATCGACCTGCTGGATCTCGTCAGCATTCCAGAAGCGGCAAAACGTATCGACGACTATCCGCACCAGCTTTCGGGCGGCATGCGTCAGCGCGTCATGATCGCCATTGCTGTTGCCTGCAATCCGCGGCTGCTAATCGCCGATGAAGCGACCACGGCGCTCGACGTCACGATCCAGGCACAGGTGCTGCAATTGCTCGATCGCCTGCGCGGTCAGCTCAACATGGCGGTCATCCTCATCACGCACGACCTCGGCATCGTCGCGCAATGGGCCGACCGCGTCGTCGTGATGTATGCGGGGCGAAAGGTCGAGCAGGGCCTGCCCGGTGCCTTGTTCGAAACGCCGTATCATCCCTATACACAGGGGCTGCTTGCGGCTTCGCCGCGATTGAAGGCCGACTATCACTATCGCGATGGGCCATTGACGGAAATTCGCGGCTCGATCGTTTCGGCAACCGGCGAACAGGGCTGTTCCTTCCGGCCGCGCTGTCCGGTGGCGCGAGCGGCCTGCGGGCAGTCCGTGCCGGCGCTTGTCGCAGTTTCGGCCAGTCGCGAAGTGGCCTGCCCCTATGTTCCAGTCCTTGCGGAGAGAGCCCATGGCGCTTCTGTCGGTCGATAGGCTTTCCACGCATTATCCGGCTGCGGCCGGAACGGTGCGGGCCGTGGATGACGTATCGCTCGAGATTCTCGAGGGCGAGACCGTAGCGCTTGTCGGTGAATCCGGCTGCGGCAAGTCGACGCTCGGCAAATCCCTGATGCGCCTCGTCGATCCCACCTCCGGGCGTGTCGCCTTCAAGGGGCGCGATGTCGCTGCGATGTCTGGTAAGGAGTTGCAGTCGATCCGCCGGCATATCCAGATGATCTTCCAGGACCCGTTCGCCTCGCTTAATCCGCGCCAGACGATCCGCTCGATCCTGACGGCCCCGCTCGCCGTTCATGGCATCGGTGATCGCAAGAGCCGTGACACCATCGCCGCCTCGATGGTCGCTCATGTCGGCCTGCCGGCGGATTCGCTCGACCGCTATCCGCATGAGTTTTCCGGCGGCCAACGCCAGCGCATCGGCATTGCCCGCGCTTTGATCCTGCAGCCGGAGCTCGTCATCTGCGACGAACCCGTTTCCGCGCTCGATCTGTCGATCCAGGCGCAGATCCTCAATCTTCTCGTCGAGATGAAGACGGAACTGTCGCTTTCCTATCTCTTCATCTCTCACGATCTTTCGGTCGTGCGCTATTTCGCCGATCGCGTGCTGGTCATGTATCTCGGCCGCATCGTCGAAAGCGCACCGACGGCAAGGCTCTGGAGCGATGCCAAGCATCCTTACACGCGCGCGCTGCTTGCCGCTGTGCCTGATCCGTCGCGGCGCAAGCAGGCCGCCCCGATCACCGGCGATCTGCCGAGCCCGCACAATCCGCCGTCCGGGTGTCGCTTTCACACGCGCTGTCCGCTCGCAACAGACATCTGCCGGAGCGATGATCCGGCCTATCGGCAAATGGGCAGTGGCCACACGGTCGCCTGCCATCACGCACAATGAAATGGAGAAATGACATGGTCGACTATCGCTATCTCGGGCGCAGCGCCCTGAAGGTATCGCCTCTCACCCTTGGGACGATGATGTTCGGCGGCCCGACGCCTGACGACGTCGCCTTCCGTATCATCGACAAGGCCCGCGATCAGGGCATCAATTTCATCGACACCGCCGATGTCTATCATGATGGCAAGTCGGAAGAGGTGGTCGGTCGCGGCATCAAGGCAAGTCGCGATCATTGGGTGCTTGCGACGAAGTTCGTCAACTCGCACAAGAAGGGGCCTAATCTCGGCGGCCATTCCCGTAAATGGGTGATCAAGACGGTCGAAAATTCGCTGCGCCGCCTCAACACCGACTATATCGACATCCTCTATTTCCACCGCGCTGTCTTCGACGCGCCGCTGGAGGAGCCGGTGCGCGCAATTGCCGATCTCATCCGGGCCGGCAAGCTCAGGTATTTCGGCGTCTCGAACTTCCGCGGCTGGCGCATCGCGGAAATTTCGCATCTGGCCGACCAGCTCGGCATCGATCGCCCGGTCGCAAGCCAGCCGCTCTATAATATCGTCAACCGCACGGCCGAGGCCGAGCAGCTTCCGGCCGCTCATCATTATGGCCTCGGTGTCGTCTCCTATTCGCCGCTGGCGCGCGGCGTGCTGACGGGCAAGTATGAGCCGGGCAAGGAGCCGGCTGCCGATAGCCGCGCCGGCCGCGGCGACAAGCGGATCCTTGAAACCGAATGGCGTCCGGAATCCATCGCCATTGCCCAGGAAATCGCCGCGCATGCCGCGGCCAAGAAGGTGACGCCGACCGAATTCGCCATCGCCTGGGTGCTGAACAACAAGCTGATCACCTCGGCGATCGCCGGTCCACGCACGGAAGAGCATTGGGATAGCTACATCCGTGCTCTCGACGTCAAGCTGACCGCCGAGGACGAAGTTCTGGTCGACCGTCTGGTCACGACAGGTCATCCATCGACCCCCGGGTTCAACGATCCGAGCCATCCTGTCGAAGGCCGGGTTCCGGTCAGTGTTGCCGGCGACACCGGAAATGTCGTGCCGCTTGCTCGCGCCGTCGCCTGATTGCCAAGCCCAAGGCCCCGCTTGAGCGGGGCCTTTCCCTTCCGGCGCAAAGAGCCTATTCATGCCCATAACAGCTTCATCAGCCGTGCCCTCCGTACCCGTTGAAACCAATCGGGCGACGTTGCTTGCAAGAATACCCGATCTTGCCGCGGAGATCGCAAAAGGCGCTGCGCGTCGAGACCTCGAACGCGAGCTGCCCCATGAGGTTTTCAAGCTGTTCAAGGAGGCCGGCCTTGGCGCGTTGCGCATACCGACGGCGCTTGGCGGCCCGGGTGGATCGGTGCTCGATTATATCGAGATGGTGATGACGCTCGGTGCGGCCGATTCCAATGTTGCCCACGCGCTCCGCAGCCATTTCAACTTCACGGAAGCGCTGCTGCTCAATCCACACAGTTCGGTCGATCGCACGCAGCTTGCCCGCGTCCTTAGCGGTAAGCTCTTCGGCGGCGCTCATACGGAGCAGGGGACGAAGCGCCCTGGCGAGGTCACGACGCGGCTCACGAAGACAGGCGAGAGCTACAGGCTCAACGGGCGCAAATGGTATGCGACCGGCACGGCATTCGCTGATTTCGCATCGTTCAGCGCCAAGGATGATGAGGACCAGCTCGTCAGTGTGCTTTTGCCCGTCGATCGAAAGGGAATCACCATCCTCGACGACTGGGACGGCATGGGTCAGCGTCTGACGGCAAGCGGTGGCGTGCTTCTCGAGGACGTCGAAGTTCTGCCGCACGAGATTTCGAGGCGTGGGCTGAGCACGCTGATCGGCAGGCACACCTCCACGCTACGTCAGCTGCATCTTGCCGCATCGATGGCGGGCGCGGTCCGCGGCGCGCTGACAGAAGGCACGGATTACGTGCGCAGGCAGGCGCGCTCGGCCGCCCACAGCGCGGCCGAGACGGCCAATGCCGATCCTTTCGTCCAGAAGATATTAGGCGAGATCGCGGCAAACTCCTTTGCCGTCGATACGCTGATCCGCGAGAGCGCCCGCGCGCTCGATCGGACGGTTGCGGCCTTCGCAGGCGATGATCCGCAGATACTGGAGACGGCTTTGGTCGAAAGCGCGCTGACGACGGCGCGCACCCAGATCGTCGCATCGCAGCTTGCCCTTGCTGCCGCGACCAACGTCTTCGAGCTCGGTGGTGGCTCGGCGACGTCGCGCCATCTCAATCTCGATCGCCATTGGCGCAACATCCGTACTGTGTTGAACCATAATCCTTTGCTGCACAAGGCGCGGGTGGTGGGCGATTACTACATCAACGGCACCACGACGCATCTGGAAGAAGGCAAGGTCTTCTGAGCCATGTACATAGACCCGCATTCCCACCAATCCGTCGTCATTATCGGTGGCGGCTTTGCCGGTGCGCTGACCGCGATCAAGCTGCTCGACAAGACGGAGGTGCCGCTTTCGATCACGATATTGGAACCCCGCGAGGAGCTTGGGCGTGGGCTCGCCTATAGCACGACCGAGGCCGTGCATCTCGTCAATGGCCCCGCCGGTACCTTTTCTCTTCACCCGGAAGAGCCCGACCATCTGGTTCATTGGCTGGCGGAGAACGCGTTGCGTTACGGCTGGACACCGCCCGCCGATATCGCAGGCAGTTTTCCGCCGCGCCACCTTTATGGAACCTATGTTCGCGATGAGCTGCGCCGGGCGATATCGACAGCACGCTCCGGATCGACATTCCGGCATGTCAGGGCCGTGGCGAGCCGTCTCGTTTCCGCTCCACACAGGGTGGAGATCACGACAAGTGAAGGCGAGACTATCGAAGCGGACGAGGTGGTTCTGGCCCTCGGCGTCTTCCAGCCCGATCTTGCGCGACAGGAAGCATCGGTCGCCCGTCATCCAGGTTTTGCCGCATCTCCGTGGGATGCCGCGGCCCTCGATCGCCTGCTGGAGACAGACGAGATTTTGCTCATCGGCTCGAGCCTCTCCATGGTCGATGCGGTCGCGAGCATGGAGGCGCGAGGCTTCCAGGGCCGCTATCAGGTCATATCCAGGCGTGGTCAATTCATAGAGGATCGGCGCAATGCCGCGCTGGAGCGTGATTTCCTCGCGGAGAGACCGCTGCCGACCACCGCGCGGTCCTTGCTCTCGATCGTCAAGGCAGAGCGTCGCGCGTTGGCGGCCGAGGCCAAGGATTGGCAGGCGCTGCCGCTCGCCATCCGGCCCTACATTTTGCCTTTGTGGCAAAAGGCTGACAATGCTGAGAGATCGCGGTTTGCCCGTCACCTGCGGGCATTCTGGGATGTGACCGCGCATCGCGCCGCGCCTGACAGCTATCGCGCCGTCTCCAAGGCGATTGCTGAAGGCAGGCTCCGGCACCGGCCCGCACGATTGATTTCCATGAAATCCGCCGGCCGCTTGATCACGGCGACGTTGAAAACGCGTTCGGGTACCGAGTCCCATTCTTTCGGCGGCGTCATCGATTGCCGTGGCCATCAGTTGCACGACTGGCGACGCATTTCCGATCCCTTCGTCAGGAGCCTCATCGAAAGCGGAGAGGTTCGCCCGCACAGTATCGGCTTCGGCATCGATGCCACGGAGCAAGGGGATGTCATTTCGGAAGAGGGGCGTGTTCACCGCAACATCAGCGCCATCGGTCATCCGCTGCGCGGCGTTGCCTGGGAGTCAAGCTCGATCTCGGAACAGCGGGTGCAGGCGATTGCGCTTGCCGATCGTATTCTCGGCAAATTGACACCGCTTGCCCTTGCCGCCTCGTAAACCGACATAAAAGAAGAGGGCGCCGCATCGCCCCCTCAAGCAGAACGGGCTGCTTCTGAGTGTCAGCCTTCACCCTCCTTGATATAGACATCAGCGAAATTCGACTGCACGCCTTCGGCGCCGATCGTGTGGTTCCTGACACGCTTGTTGAAGACCGTGACGTTTTCGAGCGAGATCAGATTGATGACGGGCAGCTCGTCGGCGATGATCTTCTGGAAGTCGTTGAATTCCTGCTTGCGCTTTGCCTCGTCGACTTCGATCGAGGCCGCCTCGAGCAGCCGGTCGACCTCCGGGTTCTGATAGTGGCTGGCGTTAGAGAAAGGCAATCCGAGCTTGAAGTTCTTCGACCAGTAGATGCGCTGCACGCCGAGCGTCGGATCGAACTGGTTGCCGAGATATTCCGCCGTGAGATCGAAGGCGCGCTCGGTATAGACCTTCTGGATATAGGTCGAGAAGTCGTAGGAATCGATCCTCGCGTCGATACCGATGCGAGCAAGGTTCTGCTTCAGATATTCGGCGACGCGTTTGAAGCCTTCATTGTAGGAATTGTGCGTCAAACGAAGCGTAAACCGGGTTCCGCTGCCATTTCGCTTGTAGCCGGCTTCATCAAGCAATTGCTCGGCCGCCTTGAGATCGAAGGCATAGGGCTTGATCGCGGTATTGAGATATTGCGGCAGGAAGGTGCTGATGGGTGTTGGCGAGACGTGGCCATAGCCATACCAGACCGTATTGAGGATGACGTTGAGGTCGATCGCATGCGCGATCGCGCGACGCACGCGAACATCCTTCAAATATTCATTGTCCAGGTTGAGGATGAGCTGCGTCTGGTCGCCTTTCGTCTCGTAGCCGCGGGAATCGATGCCGATATTTGGCAGCGCCTTGATGCGCTCGAGATCGGCGAGCGGAATGGGATTATCGCTGCCAAGATCGAATTCACCGGTTTCGAAGCCGGCTGCTCGGGCGGCACCATCGGGCACGAAGCGAACCACAACCTGGTCGAGATAGGGTTTGCCGGCATCCCAATAATCGGGATTGCGTTCCAGGATGATATGCGAACCACGCACCCACTCCCGGAAGACGAAGGGACCGGTGCCGATAGGGGCGCCACCGTTCGGATTGGTCGGAACATCGGCGATCTTGACGCCTTCATAGATGTGTTTCGGCACGATCGGAGATTCGGCCGCATAGAGCGCCTTCAGGAGGTAAGGTGCTGGCTTGGAAAGACGGAATATTGCTGTCAGGGAGTCCGGCGTGTCGACCGCGACGACATTGGCAAACGTGCCTCGTCCGCGCGGATGAACCTGTTTCAGGAGTTCGATCGAATAGGCGACGTCGGCCGAGGTGAACGGCTTGCCGTCGTGCCATTTGACGTTAGGTCTCAGCTTGAACGTATAGGTGAGGCCGTCTGAGGCCACCGACCATTCTGTCGCGAGCTGCGGCTTCGGCACGAGACCGAAATCGTAGGTGAGCAGACCCTCGGTGATCTTCGGGCTGATCTTCTGCGTACCACCGGCGGTATGGGCGAGTGCCAGGATGGTCGGCGGTTCGGGCTCGACGATGAAATTAAGCGTGCCGCCGCGCGGCGGTGTTTCGGCTGCATGCGCCACAACGGTTGGCAGAAGGGTTGCTGCGGTCGAGAGCAGAAGCAGCTGATTGAAACGGCGGCGGTTGATGGTCATTCGGTTTCCTTGCCGGCTGAACGGATCGGTCCTTCGATGAACCGCTGGCGGAGATGTCCGCGACCAGCCCATCTTCGGGTGCCCGGCCTGCAAAACGGAAGAATGTTTTTCTGATCGCCCGAGAAAGAAAAGCTTCGCCGGATACCTCCGAAACGGGACGGTCAAATCTTTTGTCTATTAAAAATATAGACTATTTTGCATTTTTAGTTTTTGCTTCCCCCATGCCGTCCAGGCATGGAAGAAAATGTCCATCCGCTTGCCGGTAAACGCAAAGCTCGTTCTCGTCTTGAGATGGCCGATTGTGCTGCAATCGGCTTATGAACACGATTGCCGACACACGGAGAAAATCCATCCAGCCGACCTTGGCGCGACTGCCGCCATTGACCTCGCTGCGCGCCTTCGTGGCGACCGCGCGGCACCTGAGTTTCCTTGGCGCCGCGGAGGAATTGCACGTCACCTCGGCCGCCGTCGGCCAGCAGATCCGGCTTCTGGAGGACTATCTGGGGCAGTCCCTGTTTCACAGGGTCCGTGGTCAACTCCAGTTGACGGCCGCCGGCCTGGCGCTCGTACCCGGACTGACAAACGCATTCGATGTGGTTCTGGCGACGATGACGCAATTCATCGCCAGCGATCACGATCTTCCGATCCGCGTATCGGTCGCGCCATCCTTTGCCAGCAAATGGCTGATCCCGAGATTGGAGGGTCTGAGGCAAGCAGCTCCCGGCCTGGAGATTCTGGTCGATGCCTCGACGCATTTGACCGATCTGAATACAGGCGACACGGATTGCGCCATCCGGTATGGCAGCGGCGTTTATCCCGGCCTTGTCATCGATCACCTTTTCTCCGAGGCTGTGGTGCCGATCTGCAGCCCCGAATTTGCCGAGCGGCATTGGCTATGGAACGGCCCACAGGCGATCGAAGGGGCGCCTCTGCTGCACGAGGATGGCGCGGAGCATGATCATTCCTGCCCGGATTGGAATGGCTGGCTGCGGGCTGAAGGATTATCCCTGCGTTTGCCGCAGGGCGGCTTCCGTCTCAATCAATCATCGCTCGTCATCGATGCCGCACTGGCAGGGCAGGGACTTGGTCTCGGAAAAATCCGTTTGGCAGAGGCCGAGTTGAAGGCCGGGCGTCTTGTCGCGCCGTTCGGCGGCTCGCAAGCAGTGAACTTTTCCTATTTCTTCGTCACGACGCCCGCCAAGGAGCGTCTCATGCGCGTCGAATTGTTCCGCAACTGGCTGCAGGCGGAGGTCAAGGCCCTGCGGACGATCGGCGACATCCTGTCGCGCAACACATTGCGCAGGCTCGACATTGCTGCCGCCGAATAGCCGGCCAATTATTTCAGCCTGAAGCCGAGGCGGCGGGCCGCCACGCCGAGAAGATGTCGTCCCTTCAGGGCTTCGACGGATCCGATCCTGTTTTTCACCTGCACCGTCCAATCAATGCGCGGCATGCGCTGTTCGGTCTGAAAGTCCTGTAGGACGGTATTATAATGCCGCAGGTCCTCCGACCGCCGGCGATGATCGTAGCGTTCGTCATGGAGCACGCTTGTTTGCGGCAGCCGCGGCTTGACGGCGGCCGGTATGGCCGGATCGGGATAGCCGACCGTCAGGCCGAAGACCGGAAACACGCCTTCCGGCAATTCCAGTTCGCGCGCCACGGTTTCGGGATCGTTGCGGATGGCACCGATATAGCAGGTGCCGAGGCCCTGCGATTCCAGGGAGACGACGGCATTCTGCGCGGCCAAGGCAGCATCGATAACGCCGAGCAGGAAGCTTTCGACATAGTCGAGGCCATCGGCGGCAGACCCCTGATCCGCCGCGATGCGGCGTGGCCTCGAAAGATCCGCAAGCCAGATCAGCAACAACGGCGCCTGCGTGATCTGCCTCTGTGTTCCGGCAACGGCGTTCAGCTTTTCCTTGCGCGTATCGTCCCTGACGGCAATGACGCTCCAGGCCTGCAGGTTGGACGAGCTCGGCGCCGATTGGGCCGCAGCGATCGCGAGATGGAGGATGTCATCCGGAACCGGCCTTGGCAGATAGTCGCGCACGCTACGGTGGGACAGCAACGTCTCGATCGTCTCGTTCCAGTCGGCGCCGATATGATGGCTGTTGCGATAGCGCTCGCTGACGAGAGCGGCGAGCCTGTCATCCTCCGGAAGCCTTGCGGTCGTGGCTGACGTCATGTTGTTTCTCCTTTATTCGGCGGCAATGGCATAGGGGTTGGCCGGCCGGGAAAGGCCGAGATGGTCCCGTAGGGTCCGGCCCGCATAGTTTTTCCGGAACAGACCGCGGCGGCGCAGGATGGGCACCACCTCGTCCACAAAAACCTCCAGGCCATGCGGCAGCACATCCGGCATCAGGTTGAAGCCATCGGCAGCGCCTGCCTCGAACCATGTTTCGATATCATCGGCAATTGCCTCAGGCGTGCCGACAATGGTGCGGTGTCCGGTCCCGCCGTTCAAAGCGCGGATAAGGCCGCGCACCGTCAATTTCTCGCGTTGTGCAAGAGCCAGCGTCGCCCTGAAGAAGGTATGTCCTCCGTCGGCTGGCAAGGGAATATCGTCCGGCAGCGGCTCGTCGAGCTTCAGCCTACCTGGATCGACCTGCAGAACGCCGGACAGGCGCGCAAGGCTGTATTCCAGTGGAATGAGCTCGCGCAGTTCCTCCTGCCGCCGCCTAGCTTCCGCTTCGGTGCTGCCGATGATGGTGGCAAGCCCGGCGAGAACCAGCAGGCTGTCGGGGGTGCGGCCGTAGCGGGCGGCCCTTGTTCGGAGGTCGCGCGCGTAATCGAGCGACTCCTCAAGGGATTGCGAGGCTGAGAACACCGCTTCGGCGTGCCGGGCTGCGAGCTCCCGCCCATCATCCGAGCCGCCGGCCTGCACGATTACCGGATGACCCTGCGGCGGGCGCGGGACGTTATGCGGGCCATGAACGGAAAAATGCTTGCCGCGATGGGCAATCGCATGGACCTTGCTTGTATCGACGAACCGGCCGCTTTCGACATCGCCGATGAAGGCGTCTTCTTCCCAGCTGTCCCATAGGGACTTGACGACCGATGTAAATTCCTCCGCGCGCTCATAGCGGCTCTGATGCGCGACCGGCTTTTCCAGCCCGAAGTTCCGGCTTTGCGAGAGATCGGCGCTGGTGACGACATTCCAGCCGACGCGACCGCCACTGGCGTGATCAAGCGTCGCGAAGCGACGGGCGATATTATAGGGCTCGTTATAGGTCGTTGATGCAGTGGCGATCAGGCCGATATGCTCGGTATGGGCGGCAACCGAAGCCAGCACGATAGTCGGCTCGAGAGATGTCAGCGGCCGGAAATCGACGCGATCGGAAATGGCGGCCTGATCGGCAAGAAAGATCGCGTCGAAAGTGCCGCGCTCGGCAATGCGGGCGACATTAATGTAGTGATTGATATCGAAGGATGCGCGCGGATCGCTTCCCTGCATGCGCCAGGCAGCCGGCGAAAAGCCGGAATGCAGGATGTTGATGTTGAGATGAAGCTCGCGTTTCCTGCTCATTGGAATATCCCCGGTTCCGGAAACTCGCCATCCAGGAACCATGTTCCGACGTTGCGGGTCTTGTATTCGGCGGGGTTGTGCAGCGTGTGGATGCGCACATTGCGCCAGAAGCGATCGAGTCCGAGCGGCCTGACGGCGGACCGCGCACCCATGACCTCGAAGATCTCGCTGGTCACTTCAAGGGCGACGCGGCCGGCAAGCACATTGGCGGAGGCGACCGCGATCGCCGCTTCACCACGCTCCTCTGCTGTCAAATCGTGCCCCTTCGCATAGACGGTATCGACGGCCGCAAGCGCCCGATCGGCAAGCGCCGTTGCGGCCTGCACCTTGATCCACAGCTCGCCATATTGCCTCTTGATCCATGGGTCGTCGGAATGCCGTTCGACGCCGGAATAGATCCATGGGCGCGATTTCGTGACGGTATAGTCACGCGCCGCCGCCAATGCCCCTTGCGCGGAACCGACGAAGACATTCAGCAACACGCTTTGCTGCTGCAGGGGTGCAAGCAGCGCGATCGGATCCTTGGGGCGATCCGGCAGGATCTCGCTCCCGTCGATCTCGACATCCTTGTAGAGAACGCGGCCGCTTCCCGTCTGCCGCTGGCCGATCCCGTCCCAATCGTCGGTGATGGTGATGCCTTTGCGGTCAGCCGGGATATAGGCAAAGCTCCGCTTGTTGGTCGTCTCGTCTTCCCATGCGACCATCAGATAGTCTGCGACATGCGAGCCGGAGGCAAACGGCCTGAAGCCGTTGAGAATGACTTTCCCGGCCTCCTGTCGGCCGAAGAGGCTCTTGGAAAAGCTATTCGTCGTATTGCCCCAGAACCAACGTCCGGCGGCCGAGCGGCGCAGGATGTCCTGGGATCGCTCGTCGTGGAGCGTGGTAACGGCGTTTTGCAGCGGGCTGAAATGATAGCCATAGAGGTGACCGAGCGAGCCGTCCACCTTGGCGAATTCGCGCACGATCCGCATAGCGGTGGAATAGGGTTCGCCGGCGCCGCCGAACTCTTTCGGGATCACCAGATTGACCAGGCCGCTTTCCTTGAGGAGCCTGATCTGCGCCTCGGGCCTGCCGCCGGATTGATCTCTCTCGATGGCATCGCGGGCGAATATGTCCCGCAATTCGACGGCCTTGGCGAGATGGGGATTCGATTTATCGGCCTCGAAGAGAGAGGGCAGTGGATGGGGTGGTTCGAAGCCGTCTGGTTTTATGGTCATGGCGCGCCTCGTCCCTAATGTAGGCGCGGAAAGCCGTGCCGTTCGGCAAGCAGCTCGAGGATGCGATCGGTCGAATTGACGAAGCGCGTGCCATTCCAGTCGGCGGCGTCATCAGGCGGGTTTTCCGCGAGAATGAGAAGCGGCAGCGACTGGTTCTCCTCGCCGGCAACATCGATCACCTTTTGCCGCGGCCGCAGGAAGGCGACCCTTTCGACATCGATCGCCGCGGCAAGATCCGGGAATGAGGCGAGCAGCCCCTCGATGGCGTTGCAATAGGGGCAGACGAAGCTGACGCCCGGATGTTTCGGATCGGCAAAACCGGGTGAAATGAGGAACAGTTTGTCACGCGCCATTTGATCTTCTCCTATTCTGCTGCGACCGCATTGCCTGCGGAAAAACGATTGGCCGGACGCCTCAGCCCGAGATTTTCGCGGAGCGTCGTGCCTTCATATTCGCTGCGGAACAGGCCGCGGCGACGCAGCTCTGGCACGACAAGCGTGATGAAATCGGCAAGTCCGCCGGGCATGATCGGTGCCATGATATTGAAACCGTCGGCGCCGTAGTTCTCGAAGCGCTCCTCCATCACGTCGGCGATCTGCGTCGGCGTCCCCACCACTTGCCAATGACCACGTGCGCCGGCGATGCGCAGATAGAGCTGCCGGATGGTCAGGTTTTCGCGGCGCGCGAGATCGAGCACCAGCTCCTGGCGGCTCTTGCCGGCATTGGTGACCGGCGGCTCGGGCGGCACGGGACCATCAAGCGGATAGGAACTCAAGTCGACGCCCGTCAATTGCGAGAGGAGGTTAAGACCCACTTCCGGCTGGATGAGTTCCTGCAGGGCCTGGGATTTGTCTTGGGCTTCCGCCTCGCTTCGCCCGACGACCGGAAAGATTCCCGGCAGAATCTTCAAGTCGTCGGGCGAACGGCCATATTTGCCGAGCCGGCCCTTGACGTCGGCATAGAAGGCTTTTGCCTCGTCAAGCGTAATTTGTGCAGCGAAGATCGCCTCGGCAGTGCGTGCAGCCAGTTCCTTGCCAGGCTCGGAGGCTCCGGCCTGCACGACAACCGGGCGCCCCTGCGGCGATCGCGGAATATTCAGCGGTCCGCGCACCTTGAAATGGCGGCCTTTGTGGTCGAGCCGATGCAGTTTTTGGGGATCGAAATAGCGGCCGCTCTCACGATCGCGGATGAAGGCGTCGTCCTCCCAGCTGTCCCAGAGGCCAAGCACGACATCGGCGAATTCCTCGGCTCGGTCGTAGCGGTCGGCATGCAGGACCTGCGCATCATGGCCGAAGTTGAAGGCGGCGTCCGGATCGGAAGAGGTTACGAGGTTCCAGCCGGCGCGGCCGCCGCTTAGGCGGTCGAGCGAACCGAACTGGCGCGCAAGGTTGAAGGGATCGGAAAAGCTTGTCGAGGCGGTGGCGATCAGTCCGATATTGCGGGTGACGCTGGCAAGGGCCGAGAGCAGCGTGATCGGTTCGAACGGATAGATGCCGCTATGCGCCTTCCGGCTTGCCGCATTCAAATCCTTCAGACGAGCGGCAACACCGTCGGCAAAGAAGATGGCATCGAACTTGGCCGCTTCGGCGAGCTTGGCGAGTTCGAGATAGTTCTCGAACTCGGTGCCCACGGATGCTTCCGGATGCCGCCAGGCGGCAACGTGGTGACCGGTGAAAAGCAGAAAGGCACCGAGCTTGATCTGATCCTTGCGTGTAGCCATGGAATGTCCTTTCAGCGATACATCGCCGGAATGGGGAATTCACCCGTCAGCAGCCATGTGCCGAGCGTGCGCTTCTTGTATTCGGCAGGATTGTGCAGTGTGTGGGTGCGCACGTTGCGCCAGAAGCGATCGAAACCGTTTGCCGTCGTTGCCGATCGCGCGCCCATGACCTCGAAGATCTCGCTGGAGACGGCGAGCCCGACCTCACCGGCATAGAGGTTTGCCGTGGCGATATCGATGGCGGCGGCGCCGCGATCTTCATGCGTCAGGCCCGGTCCCTGGTTGAAGGCTTTGTCGAGGCTCAGCGCCGCCTTGTCGGCAAGCTCGGTGGCCGCCAGCGTGCGAATATAGAGATCACCGTACTGTCGCTTGATCCAGGGATCGTCGGTGTGGTTGTCGACGCCGGAATAGATCCAGGGCCGCGACGATGTTTTCGTATAGGCCCGGCCCTCTTCCAGCGCTCCCTGGGCGCTGCCGACGAAGACGTTGAGCAGCACGCTTTGCTGCAGCAAGGAGATGAGCGACGTATAGGGGGTCAGCGGGACCGCTGGGGAGCTGATGAGTTCGTCATCCGCTATCTGGAGGTCGTGAAAGCTGACCGTGCCACTGCCGGTCTGGCGCTGGCCGATGCCATCCCAATCATCTTCGATGACGATACCCTGGCGGTTGGCTGGCACGGCCGCCGTCAGGCGCTCGCCCTCGGCATTTTCGAAGGAGATCTGAATGTAGTCTGATATGTGCGAGCCGGAGGAGAAGGGGCGCTTGCCGTTGATCAGCCAGCCGTTGTCGATGCGCCGTCCCGATGATGTTTTCGACATGGCGTTGCCGGAATTGCCCCAGACGAAATTACCCGCCGCGGAGGCTCTGAGCAGCCGCTCCCGCTGTACATCCGACCCCCGAAACAACACGAGATTCAAGGGAAGGTGGTGGTAGCCGAAGAGGTGTGCGAGCGAGCCGTCAGTACGGGCAAATTCCCGCACGACCCGCAGGATGGAGAGCCAGGAAGCACCGCGACCGCCGTATCGGGTTGGAATCTGCGCCGAAGGCAATCCGCTCTCCTTCAGCAGACGGATCTGTTCGGTCGGCCTGCCCCCCAATTTGTCGCGCTCGACCGCATCCCGGTCAAAGGCCTGCCGGAGCTCGACGGCTTTTGCGACGAGGGGATCGGATGTGTCTGATTGGAAAGACATGTCTGCTCCACGCCCATGGACTTGAGCGGCGCATCGCCGCTTTGAGGTGTGAAGGGTTCGGTGATTGCAGACCCAAGTCCAGCAATATCTATTTGATCCGGTGAGAAGAAATTCTTTCCCTCTCTCTCGGAAAAACTTGGGCTACCGCAATTTCCAGCCATTGCGAATAGTTGCCGTGAAACGATCTCCGCCGGTTCGGCATGTCGCGTGACGAACAAATCCGAACTGGCGGCGGTAAATAGAATATAATTTCTATAGATTATAATCTTTAGCGTTTAGCCTTCTTCCGCAGCGATGATGGAGAAGACGATGACGGGCAGACAAAAGCAACTAAAGCTCGGGGCTTTCCTTTATCCGACCGGGCACCACATTGCTGCCTGGCGGCATCCACTGACGCAGGCTGATGCCGGTTCCAACTTTGTCCATTATGTCGAGCTTGCGCAAATCGCCGAAGCGGCCAAATTCGATCTGATCTTCCTGGCCGATGGTGTTGGTACCCGCGGAGATGATACCGAGGCGTTGCAGCGTACAGCGCAGCGCTATGTCGCGCAATTCGAGCCGATCACATTACTGTCGGCACTCGCGGCGGTGACGAAGAATATCGGCTTCGTGGCGACCGCCTCGACGTCCTTTAACGAGCCATATCATATCGCCCGCAAATTCGCCTCCCTCGACCATATCAGCGGCGGCCGCGCTGGCTGGAATCTGGTGACCTCCTCCAGCGATCATGAAGCGCATAATTTCGGCAGGGACGAACATTATGCCCATGCCGAGCGCTACGAACGGGCTGAAGAATTCGCGGACGTCGTTCTTGGCCTTTGGGACACCTGGGAGGAGGACGCTTTCCCCCGCAACAAGCAAAGCGGCATCTATTATGATCCGCAAAAGCAACACATCCTCAATCACAAGGGTAAGCACTTCAAGGTGCGGGGCCCCCTGAACGTGTCGCGTACGCCGCAGGGCCATCCTGTGCTCGTGCAGGCGGGCTCCTCCGAGCCGGGAAGGGAGCTTGCCGCCCGTACCGCGGAAGTCGTCTTTACCGCCCATCAGACCATCGAGGATGCACGAGCCTTCTACGCGGATATCAAGGGTCGCCTTGCGAAATACGGCAGGAACCGGGATGACCTCAAGATCATGCCCGGCATCTTCCCCGTCGTCGGCAGAACGCGCGAGGAAGCGCAGCAAAAATTCGCCGAACTTCAGGATCTCGTCCATCCGGTGGTCGGCCTTTCAATGCTGAATGGCATGGCAAGCGGTGTCGATCTCTCCCAATATCCGCTCGACGGCCCCATTCCGGCTCTGCCTGAAACCAATGGCAGCAAGAGCCGCCAGAAATTGCTGCTCGATCTTGCCAGGCGCGAAAACTTGACGATCCGGGAACTTTATCTCCGCATCGCCGGCGCGCGCGGGCACTGGCAGATCGTCGGAACCCCGACTGAAATTGCAGATCAGATGGAGGAGTGGTTCAAGACGGGTGCGGCCGACGGCTTCAATGTCATGCCGCCGCAGCTGCCGACCGGTCTTTATGATTTCGTCGAGCATGTATTGCCGGAACTGCGGCGCCGCGGCCTTTTCCGTAGCGATTACGAAGGTTCGACGCTGCGGGAAAATCTCGGATTGAGAGTGCCTCTGCATCCGGCGCGGCATGCGGTTGCCGCGGAGTAGTAAAGCCATGGGCAATTCCCTGCATCTCCAGATCAGCCATGTCACCCGCCAGTTCAAGGTCAACGGCGAGATCCTGACCGCGCTCGACGATGTCAGCCTCGATATCGCCGAGGGCGAGTTTGTCACCATCGTCGGAGCGAGCGGCTGCGGAAAGTCGACGCTTTTGCGCCTCGGTGCCGGCCTCGATCTTCCGACATCGGGATTCGTTGGCCATGCCGGACGGCCCGTCAAGGAGCCGAGTCTCGATCGTGGCATCGTCTTTCAGGAGCCGAGACTTTTTCCCTGGCTGACGGTTGCCCGCAATATTGCGCTCGGGCTGGAGAATTCCGGGCTGTCCAAGGCAGAGAAGAACAGGCTCGTCGAATCCCACCTCGAACTTGTCGGGCTTTCCGGTTTTGCCAAAGCCTATCCGCACCAGCTTTCCGGCGGGATGGCGCAGCGCGCCGGCATCACGCGGGGATTGGTCAACCGTCCCAATGCTTTATTTCTCGATGAACCCTTTGGTGCGCTCGACGCCATCACCAAGGCAAGGCTGCAGGACGAGTTGCAGACGATCTGGGCGAAGGAACGCATCACCATGGTTCTGGTGACGCATGATGTCGAGGAAGCCGTCTATCTCGGCGATCGCGTCGTCGTCATGTCACCCCGGCCGGGTCGCATCCGTGACATCGTTCCGGTGGACTTGGCGCGCCCACGTGATCGCACCTCTCCCAGGCTGGTCGAAATCCGCAATCGGGTTCTTGAGAGCCTCAACGCCACGACGCTAACGCCTCGCCCGCCATCGAGCATCACAAGTCCGGCGGTTGAAACCCGGCCTGCGGTCGTCGCAGCAGAATAATCACGGAGCAACAGATGAAACTGTCCATTATCTCCCGCTTGGTCGCCGGTGCGGCGGTCGCCCTGAGCCTGTTATCCGCCTCGGCCTGGGCGCAGGATCCCCTCGTCATTCACGTCGGCTACGCCGCGATCGGCGTCGACAACAAACCCTATGCCGAGGGAACGTCGGCTGCGACGGCTCGCGCCGGCGAATTTCTGGAAAAAGAATTTGCCAACGATCCGAACGTCAAGATCGAATGGACCTTTTTCAAGGGCGCTGGCCCGGCGGTCAATGAAGGCTTCGCCAACGACCAGCTGGACTTTGCCTATCAGGGCGATCTTCCCGCATTGATTGGGCGGGCAACCGGTCTGAAGACGAAGTTTCTGCTGGCGAGCGGGGCGCGTAAGCCGCTCTATCTCGCTGTTGCCAAGGGATCCGGCATCAAGACGATCGAGGATCTGAAGGGCCGCAAGGTCGCGCTGCAGCGCGGCACCAACGGCCATCTCTCCGCAATCAAGATCTTGCAGGCACATGGGCTGACGGAGCGTGACATCCAGGTCGTCAATCTGGATACTGCCGGTACCGTTGCGGCCCTGACCAGCAAGGATATCGATGCGGCTTTCGGTGACACGCAGCTCATCAATCTGGCGGCCAAGGACAGCGCCGATGTCATCTACACGACCAAGGGCGACGATCCGCGCTTTGGCCGTAACGCCGGGATCATCGGCCGGGAGGCCTTCATCGAAGCCCATCCGGAGATCACGCAGCGTGTCGTCGACGCTTTCGTCAAGGCGGCGCAATGGTCGTCGGAAGAGCAGAACCGCGCGGCGCTTTTCGAACTCTGGCACAAGTCCGGCACGCCCGTTCCGATCCTGGAGGAATATTTCCGCAACGATACGCTCACCTATCGCAACTCGCCGCTGATCGATGATCTCCTCGTCTCGCAGTACAAGGAGCAGGCGATCAAGAGCAAGGAATACGGCCTGATCCGCCGCGATGTCGATCTCAACGGCTGGTTCGAACCGAAATATCTCAACAATGCGCTGGAAAAGCTCGGGCTGATGAAATTCTGGCAGCCCTATGGTGCCGACGGAAAGCCGGTTGCCTCCTGATCGGAGACGCGATCGAGACTAGGAGACTGGCGTGAGCGCTGTTGTAGAGACTACCGGCCGGGCCGGCTTGACGCTATCACCGGCAAGGCTCCAGCGCCTTGCCGTCTTCGTGACCGGCCTGATCTTTCCGTTTGGCCTGTTTGGCGTCTGGTGGGTTGCCTCCGCCAGAGGCTGGCTGCCAGAACAGATCCTGCCGCCGCCCGCCTATGTCTATCAGACCGGCCGCGACATGATCCTGAGCGGAGAGCTTATCTATCACACCGGAGTGAGCCTTGGCCGTGTCGTCATCGGCTTTGCCATAGGTGCCGGGCTCGGCCTGTTGCTCGGCATCGCCATGGGGCTTTCCGAAACGGTCGAGGACTATGTAAAGCCGCTCTTCCTCGCCTTCGCCCAAATCCCGACGCTCGGATGGATTCCGCTCTTGATGCTGCTTGTCGGCATCGAAGAAACCCTGAAGATCATCATCATCGCCAAGGGCGCCATCGTGCCGATGACGATGAATACGCTCGCCGGAATCCGCGGCGTCTCGCCGAAATATCTCGAGGTCGGCAGAGCGCTGCGCTTCAGCCGCTGGCAAACCCTGCGTCTGATCGTGCTGCCGGCTGCCGTTCCCTCTATATTCACCGGTATCCGTTATGGCCTTACCCATTCCTGGACATCGCTTGTCGGTGTCGAGTTGCTCGCTTCTTCCGAAGGGCTCGGCTATCTTCTGGTCTGGGGGCGGCAGATGTTCTGGCTCGATACCGTCATCGTCGCGATGATTGCCATCGGGCTTGTCGGCTTCGTCATGGACAAGGGGCTGGATCGCACTGAACTGCTGATCCAGCGGTGGAAGCGGCAGGAGCTTTGACAATGGCAAGAGCAAGCCGTTTCGTACGTTTCCGGAGAGGTATAACGTTGCCGATCCTTCTCCTTGTGGCCTGGGAGGTTTCAAGCCGGACGGGTCTTGTGGATGCGCGCTTTCTGCCGTCGCTGGAGGATGTCGTCGGCACGGCCAAACGTGAGCTGATCGACAATGATCTTGTCGGCGAACTGGGTTTCAGCCTGGTGCGCAATATTGCCGGCTTCCTGATTGGGTGCGTGCTCGGTGTCGCTTTTGCGAGCCTGCTGGCGCTCTCGCGGATTGCCGACCGGCTGATCATGCCGACCTTCAACGGACTGAAGCAGATCTCCCTTCTCGCCTGGATACCGCTGATCTCGGTCTGGTTCGGCTTTGGCGAACAGGCGAAGATCGTCTTCGTCGCGCTCGCCGCCTTCATTCCTATCGTTCTCAATACCTATGACGGCATGCGCGAGGCCCCGGCCGAACTGCTCGAGGTCGCAAGGGCGCTAAGGTTCAATGCGCGGCAGAAGGCATTGCGGATCTATATTCCGGCGGCAATGCCATCGATCGCAACCGGCGTCCATCTGGGCCTCATCTATGCCTGGCTGGCAACGGTCGGTGCAGAATATTTCCTGGCTGTCGGTCCGGGCATCGGCGGGCTGGTCATCGCCGGTCGGGAGCGGTTCGACATGGCGCTCGTCATGGTCGGCGTTTTCGTGCTCGGCTTCGTCGGCTTCACCCTAAACCGTCTCGCCTATGCGCTTGAAGCTTATTTGTTGCGCTGGCGGCCTAAGCAGACCGCCTAGGCTGCAAATCTCATGCTCGATGTATCAAGCGGCTAAACCCGGTTGCTCGGTTACTTCTCTCGGAACCGTTCCTGGTCTTGTCCCTGCCAGACAAGTTTAATCGTCCGATGCTGACGCCGTGGCTGGCAGGATCACAGTTCCTACGGCTTCTGCCTTGCTTGCCCTCGGGCTTCGGACAAGACATATGCCGGCGGACGCCATGAAAACTCTGGCGTCCGCAAACTTCGAGAACTAGGCATCGATGATGTAGACGATCGTGAATGTCGAGGGATCGACGATGACGATTCGCCCGTCTGCAAGGACGAAGAAACGATACGCCTTGTATTGCGGAACTATCTGGACGATGCGTGGCGGCAGTGGCTCCAGCTGGATCTTCCGGGGAATGGCTGCGCCTACCGATACCGAGAAATCCGTCTCGCGAACGGGAGCGACATGGACCTCTTTAACCACCTGCCGGATCTGTGTTTGTTGCTCGACGGATACCTGGACTTGTGAGCCGCTCTGCGTATTTGTTTTTGTCGTTGTTTTGTTTCCCGTCTCACTTCCGATCGTGTCTGTTTGCTGATCCTGCTTCGCGCCACTGGGGGATTTCATATTGCTGTCCGATCCCCCCGTAGAGCCTGCTTTGTTGGTATCTGTACCACCTTGACCTGTCCCTTGCTCATCGTTCGAGCTGTTGGTGCTGCGGGATTGTGGAGATGCCGAGTTTTTGTTCGATCCTCCCTTGGCACCATTGTCCTGTTGGGTTTGAGCCCCGGATTGGCCTCCTGTCTGGTCTGTTGATCCGGTGCCTGTCGAGCTGCCGCTCTGGCTGCCATTCGACTTCGAATCCTGCTTGCCCGGCGTAGATTGAGCGGGTGCCTGGCCGGAGGAACTATCTGAATTTCCTTTCAAGTCTTTGGTGGAGGTTCCGGACTGTGGCTGTTGCTCGCTGGTCGATGGCTTGCTGTCGCGCGCTGTGCCGTTCTTGGGGATGACCTGGGTATCCTGTGCGCTTGCGGGTGTGATCGCTGCGAAGGAAACACCGATTGAAAGGGCCGTCATCAGGACGGCAAGTCTGTTGGTCGTCTTCATGATTTTCTCTCTTCTTGCTGTTGAGTACATAACGGCGTGCCTCCGCCGCTATAGGACGAACAAGGTGACAGGCCCCATGTTCCGGCATTGGACTTCAGTCGCACAAGCATGCGACTGAAGGCCCGATCGTGAGCTTCCAACGTGCTACAGCTATTATTTTCGGTGGCTAAGCTTTCTCGGACTGTGTCGGCATGGCGCAACTTTTGGTCACTCCAAGCGGGCTCTTTGAAGGAACTTTGCAACGCGATCGGCATTCCCTTCTTTGTTGTTTGCGTTCTGAAACAAACCCCGCTGAAGGAGGTCACTGTGATCAAACCCCTAATTCTATTTGGCCTCGCGCTGATGCCGACAGCGGCTTTCGCGCAATCCGCCGATCTTGAGGCAACCTGCAAAATCGTAGCCAAGAACTTCTTCCTGTCGGATAGCCTTGCAATCGGCGCTATCCAATCCTTTCCGGAACTGAAGCCGCCTGGTGTGCGCATGGCCTATTCCACCCGTCAGGGAACGTCTCCCGCGGAAATGACCGACACTTTCGAATGTGAATTCGACAAGCCTGACAAACCCCATAATCTCGCTAAGTTCTGCGTATCGACCACTTGCTATACGCCCAACGAGAGCGATGCGGACCGCAAGCGACGGTTCGAGGAAATGCGCGTTCTCTTGCAGCGGGCAGAAAAATAGTCGTGTGAACGGTGAAAGAATGCCGCACGGCGGGGAAAGGGCTCGACGAGTTCGCTCTAACGAAAGCTCGAGTTTGGATGGACTTCGCTTGCAGCCTTGACAAGAACCGCGGCGGAACATTCGGATTGCGGTGCCGTTTTGCCGTAAGAGGACAATCATGACACAACAATTGTGGAGCAAGCCAATCACCGTCGAGACGCGCAAACCCGGTCAGCGCCTGACGATCGCCAACACGGAGACTGCCACCTACTACTTGCTGCGGAACTGGCCGGCAAAGTCGCATGGAATCGCCTTCAAGAATGCGAAGCGAACGTTGATCAGCGCCCACGAAGGTCACGTGGAGGCGCTCGTAGCAAGAGCCGCATTCCTCGCTGCGCTTGAAGAAAGCGGAATCCAAATATTTGAAGTATGATGGGCGACTCGCGATCGATCCGACTTTGAACCTTGCTGGCAGCCATATTCTCAGCGGCCATTCGCTCCTTTAGACTACACAAAAGAGCACGTGTTGTTCACGGTGCTGCCGGACTGACAATCAGGCAAACGTCGGTCACTCCTAAAGGCGCTGTTTTCCATGAGCCAAGTTGCCTTTTGGTGCAGGCCTTTGGTCATCCAAGAGGCGCAGAAGAAGGTTCCGCCTTTTCCCGCGTTGGGCAAGATCAATGTCGCTGACAAGCATTGCGCCACCCTCACGCCGCTCCAGGGTGATCTTGCGGCTATGGAAGGCCTCCAGCTCGGCTCTGTGCCCGACGCTGATAATGGTGACCTTCGGCAGTTCGCGGATCACCATCTCCATCATCTTGTCCTGGCTCTTTTCGTCGAGCGCTGATGTTGCCTCATCCAGGACGATGATATCGGGATCGTGTAGCAGAAGACGCGCGAATGCGAGTCTCTGTTTCTCGCCGCCCGACAGCGTCTGGTCCCATGGCGCATCTTCCTCAATTCTGTCGTTGAGATAGTCAAGGCCGACCTTCTCAATGGCCGCTTTGATCTCGTCCAGAGTCCAGTCCTCAGCTGCTCGGGGATAGGCGACGGCGCGGCGAAGTGTGCCTGATGGGATATAGGGTCGCTGTGGCAACATGAACAATCGGCTATCGGGATGAAAATCGACGCTGCCGTGGCCCCAGGGCCAAAGACCGGAAATCGCCCGTACGAGCGTGCTTTTTCCCGTGCCGGATTCTCCGGCGACCAAAACCCGTTCACCAGGATCGATCTCGACCTCCGTTTCCTTGACCACGGACGTGCCATCGTCGAGCGTGACGGAGAGATCATTCAGGCGCAACATCGCCTTGCCTTCGGTTTCACCGTGCTTGATGCGTCCGAGGGAATCGCTCTTTTCGGCGCGTTCCAAGCCGTCAAGGGACGTCATGAGTGAAGCGACGCGATGTGCGGAGGCATTCCAGTCGGCAAGTCGCGGATAGTTGTCCACCAACCATCCGAACGCACTCTGCACGATGGCGAAGGCAGAGGCGGACTGCATTACTTGACCGAGCGTCATACTGCCTTCGAGAAATTTCGGTGCGCAAAGCAGGACCGGCACGACGGGTGCGATCAGCATCGATCCCTGCGAGATAAGTGTCGTGCGCATGTATTGGTGCGCCAACCGTGCCCATTGCCTCAGCACATTGCCAAAAGTCCTTTCGAGGTCATTACGCTCCTCCTCTTCGCCGCCGAGCAATGCGATGCTCTCGCCGTTTTCGCGCACATGTGTCAGCGTATAGCGAAATTCGGCTTCCACCTGGTTCTTGACCTCGGAAATCTCCACGAAGTGGCGGCCTATGACTGCCATCGAGGTGGATGTGATCACGGCATAGAGAACCGCGGTGACGACAAGAAAGCCAGGGATTGTGATGACTGAACCAGCGATCTGGAACGATAGGGCGCCGCCGATCGTCCACAGGACTACGATGAAGGTCGATGCCGACAGGAATGCAGAAATGACGCCGGCCAGGAAATCGACTGGGGACTCGGTGGCGATCCGCAAATCCTCGGAGAGGCGCGCCTCCGGGTTCTTGTGGCCTTCACCGCCGATCAGATTCAGCTGATAATAACGGCCATTCGCGAGCCAGCGCGCGATGAGCCCGGTCGTCAGCCAGGAACGCCATCGCCTCTGGATCATCATGCGAATGTAGACTTGTACCGTAACAAGGGCGACACTTCCGAGCACCAGGGGCAGAAACACCGCGCTCAGGACATAAACGGTGTGGGCATTGCGTTGCTCAATGGCGTCAAAAATCGCGCGGTTCCAGATATTAATGCCATACTGGACGCAGACGTTCAGGCCGATCAGCGCAAGTAGTCCGATCGTGCACGGCCACGCAAAGCCGTCTCCGCGGCGACTCCAGTAGCCCCGCGCACTGATCCAGAAACGTGCAAGCAAGTACCCTTTGCGTGCCCGTTCTGCCTCCTCAGGCGTCATGTCCGGATCGGGTTCAATGATATTTGCTGGTGGCTCGACATCAATAGCCGGGGCTTTCTCCCGGCGTGGCCTTTCACGCCCAGGCGACTTGGCGCCATCGACCGATTTCGAATTGGATTTAACGTCGGTCATAAGCATGACAACGGACTAAAATTCAAAAAGTTTCACAATATGAATGTAGTCGATGGTGGCGGCCATGTGTCGGGAAAATGAGGCAGTTGTTACGCGAACCCTCGGCAAGTAACGGCAGGTACATGTAAAAGCGTAAGTGGGTTGGTTACCGTATCTCACCCCCCGAAGAAGGAAGGTTCACTCTCGCCGCTGGAAGAACGTATCTCATGGACGGATCGCGTGCCCTTGCCTCGTCTTAGCCAGTGCTATTGCGCAGATGGCAGCGCCAATGATGAGACGGCTTCAGGGAACCCGTCCATCGTAAATGGCGTTTCAATGTCAGGAGGAATTCATCATGTGCCCGCAAAAGCCAATCACAGCTTCGCTTTTCGCACCCGCGCTTGGGCTGCCGAATCCGATACAATACTATCCCGAGCAATCACCCCGTCTTCCCGCTTCAGAGAGTGAAAAAGAAGCGTATGAGGAGGGAGTCAAGGCGGGAAAATGTGAAGCCGAGAATAGAAAGAACCCTTATCCTGACAACAGCGAACAGGCCAAAGCCTACGAGCACGGTTACCTCGATGGTCAGAAGATCCGGTCGTAGCTACACAATGGCGGACGATGATCTCATACGTGTTCATTGTGCAATGCGACGGCTTTAGTGGATTAGCATAGAGCCGTGTCGAACGGTGATCGATGCGTCCGATGGTCGGCGACGAAGGCTTCCAATGCCCGGCTTTTCCAGTGACTACCTCTTCTGATAGTGGGAACATAAAGGGCCTCTGCTTGTTGGACCCCACGCGCTTTGATGGCGCGTGACAAGTGGAGATGGATCATGGCAAAGACGGTTGGCGACTTTATCGTGCAGCGCCTTTACGATTGGGGCGTGCGGCGCATCTTCGGCTATCCCGGAGATGGCATCAACGGTCTCTTCGGGGCTTTAAACCGGGCTGAGGGAAAGATTGAATTCATTCAGGCTCGTCACGAGGAGATGGCCGCCTTCATGGCATCGGCCTATGCCAAATTTTCGGGCAAGCTTGGCGTTTGCGTCGCGACGTCTGGACCGGGTGCCACGCATCTGGTGACGGGCCTCTATGATGCGCGATTGGATCATCAACCTGTGTTGGCGCTTGTCGGCCAGCAGGCCCGTCGGGCAATCGGCGGCCACTATCAGCAGGAAGTCGATCTCGCGTCGCTCTTCAAGGATGTTGCAGGCAACTTCGTCCATCAGGCATCAGCTCCCGCACAGGTACGCCATCTGGTCGATCGGGCCGCGCGCATCGCGCTGGCGAACAAGACGGTCACTGCCGTCATCCTGCCGAACGACCTGCAGGAGATGCCCTATGAGACGCCGCCACGCAAGCATGGCTCGGTCATGTCGGGCGTCGGCTATGTGGCACCGAGAACGGTGCCGCATGAGATCGATCTGAAGCGCGCCGCGTCGGTCCTGAATGCCGGAAAGAGGATCGCTATGCTCGTCGGTGCCGGCGCGCTCGGCGCGACCGAAGAGCTGATCGCGGTCGCGGACCGGCTGGGAGCAGGAGTGGCGAAAGCCTTGCTCGGCAAGGCCGCCCTACCGGACGATCTGGCGTGGGTTACCGGCTCCATCGGCCTCCTGGGTACCGAACCGTCCTGGGACCTGATGCGAGACTGCGATACCCTGCTGGTCGTCGGCTCCGGTTTTCCCTATTCGGAGTTCCTGCCCGAAGAAGGTGATGCAAAAGGGGTCCAGATCGATATCCGGCCTGACATGCTCTCCCTGCGTTATCCCATGGAGGTCAATCTTGTCGGCGACGCCCGGGAGACTTTGCAGGCACTGTTGCCGCTTCTCAAGCAGAAGCAGGATCTCTCCTGGCGCAAGGAGATCGAGACTAATGTCGGCGAGTGGTGGCGAACGCTGGAGGCGAGGGCGCACGCGGAAGCCAATCCGGTCAACCCGCAGCGTGTCGTCTGGGAGCTTTCGCCACGCCTGCCCGACGGTGTCATCGTCACGAGCGATTCCGGTTCGTGCGCCAATTGGTACGCGCGCGATTTGCGCATGCGCCGCGGCATGATGGCGTCTTTGTCCGGCGGTCTCGCATCCATGGGGGCGGCGGTGCCCTATGCGATCGCCGCGAAAGTCGCGCATCCGGATCGGCCAATCGTCGCCCTGGTCGGTGATGGCGCCATGCAGATGAACAACATGGCGGAGTTGATCACCGTGACGAAATACTGGCGCAAATGGTCCGACCCGCGCATGGTCATCTGCGTCTTCAACAATGAGGATCTCAACCAGGTAACTTGGGAGCAACGCGTCATGGAAGGCGACCCCAAATTTGATGCCTCGCAGCGGATTCCCGATGTCCCCTATCATCGCTTCGCCGATATGATCGGCCTTCAGGGCATTTTCGTCGATCGACCAGAGGCGCTTGGCGCCGCCTGGGATGAAGCGCTTGCCGCCGAGCGGCCTGTCGTGCTCGAGGTCAAGACGGATCCTGAAGTCCCGCCAATACCGCCGCACCTGACTTTCGAGCAGATGCGCAACCTGACCGCCGCCCTGCTGAAAGGGGATCCTGAAGAAAGCGGTGTGGTCAAAGGGACGCTGAGACAGGCGCTGAGTGCGATCCTTCCCGGTCGGCGCTAAATAGGTGAACGACGACAGGCAAATGGCGGCCGAGATGAGGTGCTGCGGGAACCAATGTGGGGAAGGGTGGTTTGGATCGATATCAATCGATCCAGCAGGTTCCGAATGAGATGTGAGCATGGCCGAGACGGCGAAGTGCTCCGGACGCAGCGACAGGCGACAATTTCAGGAGGTGTAAGGTGGAAACCTATCACAGATATCGCAAGAACGACGCGCCGCCAGGCTCCATCGTCATCAAGTTCTACCATTCCGGCGATCAGATCCGAGGATTCCTGCGCAAGGTCACATCGCCGGGGGAAGATGACACGATTTTTCCGGGTGAGGAAATGGAGCCAGAGGACGCCTTCCGAGCCGCTCGCAACAAGATGTCCGATGAACTTATGCGGCCCATCTATGTCGAACTGTCGGAAGGCGTGAATTGGAATCCGGCCTGGGGGCGGCTTGAACAAGCATGATGCCGCCGCATGCTCTTCCTTATGGGCTCTTTTGCCAGACCAGGCCAAGATACCGGCTGAGCCGCTGCGCATCGGCTGGCGCCCGCACTTTCACATCATTATCGAAATAGACATAGACATCGCGGCCACGTCGTGACCGCTTCAGCGGCTTCAGGACACGATTGGCATTGTCCGGCTCGCGCCCATGCGCCCAATCGTCGATGCGCTCCGCCCATACGCTCAACGCTTCGTCATCGTAACCGCTGACATATAGCTCCTCCGAACCATGCAGACGGCAATAGACAAAGTCCGCGGTGACATCCATCAGCAACGGCCATTCGACGGTATCGGCGCAAACGAGCCCGATTCGATGTTTCCGCAAGAGTTCAATGAAGTCGGCATGCACGAAGCTCTCGTTGCGGATTTCGAATGCATGCCGGATCGGTCTCCTTTTGTCCGCAATCAGCCAATCTCGGCCGTTCAAGCGCTCATCATGCCGCTTGGCCAGGGAAATTGCCTCATCCGTGTTCTTTGGCAGCATCTGAATGAAATTGGAGAACAGTTCTCGATCGAACCGCAGCCGGGGTGGAAACTGCCATAGGATGGGACCGAGCTTTGCTCCCAGCCGCAATAGCCGGAAGCCATGAAATTGGCAAGCGGCACCTCGATATCGCGAAGCCTTCGCAGATGAGTTATGTAGCGTGATCCCTTGACCGCAAAAACGAAGTCATCCGGAGTGGCCTCCCGCCATCTTGCGAAGGTTTCGGGTGTCTGTAGGCCGTAGAATGTGCCGTTGATTTCGATGGATGGAAATTGCGAGGAGGCGTAGGACAACTCGTTTTTCTGAGCGAGTTCCTTCGGATAGAAAACGCCGCGCCAGGGCGCGTAGGTCCAGCCGGAAATTCCGATGCGGATCGTTCCAGTTTTTACCATGGTTCATATCGCGTCCGGATCGGCTCGCCTGTGCAAGAGACGATATCGCAATTCACTGCCTATCGACCCTGTCAGGTAACGTTGATGGACGGCAGGAACGACATGACCTCGTTGCGTTGCCTTGGTGTCAGACTTTCGATTTCCCTTTTCCAAAAGGTTTCAGCTTCAGGCGGATCAGCCTCCCAGCTGTTGGTCGACAGGATGTTGTCGTCCATTACCAGAAGTCTTTTTCCACCGAGTCTTAGATATTCTTCGGCAAGTTCCTGGGCGCCGTTCATCATGATTTTTCTCCTTGACCGGGCTGCCTGCTGCCGGTGACCCACACCACGGACACCGGCAGCTAGGAGGCGTGCGAATGCGGGTAGCATTCCGGATTTCGCACGCCGTTATTATTGCGGGCAATTTTTGCTGGATGTGGTGTCGCTCGACTGGCTGTTGTTTTGCGTATCCGTACCTTGCGTCGTGTTCTTGCCGGTTTTCATGGCATTGCAGTCCTGGGACTGGCCGTTGGAATTTGGAGTGCCATTGGTTCCAGTCGTATTGCTATTGGCACCTCCATTTCCGTTGGAGGTGCCATCGTTCTGCGAACCGGTGCCGGCGCCGTTACCACTTCCGGAACCGCCCGTGCCTGTTCCGCCGGAGCCTGATTGCTGAGCCATGGCTGCTGTAGCCATGCCGATCGAAAGGGCACAGACTGCGATCATTCTCGTCAACATTGGTATTTCCTTTCTTTGGCTTTGCCGCCTTCCAACTCCAACGGCGGGCAGTTGTTTCCGGATTTTCCAATATTTGCTCGCCGAAATCAGATCAGGGGTGTCGGGATAACCGGTGGACACCGCTGGTTGCCAATGGAGGCGGTCGGCGATGTCGAGAGAGGTCGCGCCATCAGGCGAGCATGCGGATACGGGGCTCGCGGTCCCAGTAACGCTTGGGTGCGGCACTCAGGAAGGAGGCGAGATCCACGATACCGGCGTCGGGTTGAATGCCCGCCTTGTCGAGAAGCGCCTTGGCGGCAGGGTCATGACCGATCGCCTTTAGGTGTCCGAAAGCATCCATCACCCATTGCACGGCTGCGCCCTCGTTGAGGAGCGAGGCTGCGCCTTCCTTCGAGAGGATGACGACAACGGCATCGAAAAGCTGCGAAGGCGAACCAAGGAGCTGTCCGTCGGCACGGATCGTATTTCCGTCGGAAAGCTTCGTCTCCCCGACCTTGGGAGCGACGATAAAGGGCCTCGCCTTGGCATCGTTCAGGGCGCCGACGAGATCGGAGATCGCCTTGGCGTCGCTTCCGCCGGCGATCAATATGCCGATCTGCCGTCCCTCCAGTGTCTCCTTCATGTTCTTATGAATGGAAAGTGCGGCGGACGCATCGAGATCGATCGGTTCACGCGCCGGCAAATTCCTGGTCGGGTTGATGAGCCCGAGGCCCGCGGCGACCCTGTTGGCAAGCCCTGCATCGACATTCATGAGGTTTCCGACCATGCGGGGCTGTACGTGCTGAAGCTGCACCTTCGATAATTCGAAGACGAAGGCTGATGCGATGTGAGCCTGTTCCGACGGCGTCTGGGATTTCCAGAAAAGACGCGCCTGACTGTAATGGTCGGCGAAGAGTTCACTGCGCACGCGCAGCTTGTCGCCCTGTTCATCCTTCGCAGCCTGATGCTCATAGGTGCGGAAACCCGTCACCGGACATTCGCGCGGGCCGCCGGTTTCGCTGTTCTCGCCAAGGCTATTCGGTTCGTAGTTTGCGCGGCCCTTCGGCACTTGCATCTGCATCTGCCCGTCGCGCTGGAAATTCATGACGGGGCATTTGGGCGCATTGATTGGCAGTTGATGGAAGTTCGCGGTCCCGAGGCGGGATTTCTGCGTGTCGAGATAGCTGAAGAGCCGGCCCTGCAGCAGGGGATCGTTGGTGAAATCGACGCCGGGAACGATGTTTGCCGGGCAGAACGCCACTTGCTCGGTCTCCGCGAAGAAATTGTCCGGATTGCGATCGAGAACCAGCCGTCCGACGATCTTTACCGGCAGTACCTCTTCCGGGATAATCTTTGTGGCATCGAGGACGTCGTAGGGAAGGTTTTCGGCAAAGGCATCGTCGAAGAGCTGAAGGCCCAGTTCCCATTCCGGAAAATGCCCGGCCGCAATCGCTTCGAACAGGTCGCGGCGATGATAGTCGTTATCGGCCGCCTGCAACTTCAATGCCTCGTCCCAAACGAGCGATTGGATGCCGAGCTTCGGTTTCCAGTGGAATTTCACGAATGTGGATTTGCCGGCATCATTGACGAAGCGAAATGTGTGGACGCCGAAGCCTTGCATCATGCGCGGCGAGCGCGGAATGGCACGATCGGACATCGCCCACATCAGCATGTGCGTGGATTCCGGCATCAGCGACGCCCAGTCCCAGAACGTATCATGGGCGGTAGCCGCCTGCGGATACGCGCGGTCAGCTTCCATCTTCACGGCATGCACAAGATCGGGGAATTTCATCGCGTCCTGAATGAAGAAGACGGGGATGTTGTTGCCGACAAGGTCCCAATTGCCCTGCTTTGTATAGAATTTCACGGCGAAGCCGCGCACGTCACGCGGCGTATCCACCGAGCCGGCACCGCCGGCAACCGTCGAAAAGCGGACGAAGACCGGCGTCTTTTCACCCTTGCGCTGAAACAGATCGGCGCTGGTTACATCGGATAGTGATTCATAAAGCTCGAAGAAGCCGTGCGCGGCCGAACCTCGCGCATGCACGATCCGTTCGGGAATGCGCTCATGGTCGAAATGGAAGATCTTTTCACGCAGGACGAAATCTTCCAGCAGCGTCGGGCCGCGAACGCCGGACTTCAGGCTATTCTGATTGTCCGACACCCGGATGCCCTGATTGGTGGTCAGATGCTCCGCGTCGCCAAGAGGACCGCTTTCGGGAATATGCTGGTGCGTCTCTCCGCCTTCGCCGCGCGAGGTTTCGAAACTCGTGTCCTTCGTCATGATATTCTCTTTCTGCCGTTGGAACCGCTGACCGAACCTTTGTTCGGCCGGCAATGTTCCGATTGGCCGAGGTGGCGGCTGGTGGTCTCAAAGTTTGATCAGCGCGATGCCGAGATCGTCTTGATGCCGGCGCTGCAATTCCGCCGGTGTTTCGACGATGGTCGCTTCCAAGGTCGGGTGCACGATACCGTCCAGGAAGTGGCCGCCGCGCGTGGAGCCATCCTTGAGACCGAGGACGGCATGAAGATGGAGGCTCGCCTTGCCATCCTCGCCTGTGGCGATATCGCCGATCAGGCTCAGCACCTCGCATTGCTCGGCGATCGGGATCTTGCGGTAGCTTCGCTCGCTAAAGTCGAACCAGCCGACAGTCGCTCGTTCAAATGCGCCGATCGCGGTGATCGAAGCTGTCTTCAGATCCTGATCCGTAGCGAAGCGGGTGAGCGTGGAGAATGCTTCCTCATTCGCATCGAGCACGACGACGTAGGTCTTGAGGCCGTTCCGCAGGTCAACTTTCTTGAAATTCATCGCGCTCGTCTCCCTTTCAATCCTGTGCCGGTTGGCCGTTGGAGGCGGACACGCCACCATCGACGGCGATATTGGCGCCGGTCACGAAGCTTGCATCGTCGCTTGCCAGAAAGGCGATGACGGCAGCGACCTCTTCCGGCTCGCAGACACGACCGAGTGGAATGCGTTCCTTGAATTTGGCAACGAGGGCTTCATCCTTGAGCATGTCTTCCGTCATGCCGGTGCGCGTGAGGCTCGGGCATACGGCATTGACGCGAATTCCCTTTCGGCCGAGATCGAGCGCCAGGGCGCGGGTCAGATTGACGATGGCGCCCTTGGCGGCGTTGTAGGGGCTCATACCCCAATCGCCACCGGTGCCGGAGACAGAGGCAGTGTTGATGATCGACCCTTTGGTCTTTTCAAGATGCGGGATGGCCGCGCGACAACCGAAAAACACGCCGTCCAAATCGGTCGCCATGACATTGCGCCATTGCTCGTCGGAAATATCAGCGGGCTCGCCACCCTCGTGAATGCCAGCGTTGTTGATGATGACATCAAGGCGACCGAACCGTTCCACCACCGCCGAAACCATCGCAGCAACCGCCGAAGGTGCCGATACATCCACCACCTGCTTGAGGCTGCGTTCGGTTGGCAAATCTGCAACGACTTTTTCCAGCGCTTCTGTGCGGCGATCGACCAGGGCGACATTGGCGCCTTCTTTGGAAAAGCGCCGTGCCGTCGCCTCTCCTATTCCCGATGCAGCGCCTGTTACAATGACGACCTTTTCTTCGAAGCGATGCATCGGGCTATCCTTTCAAAATCGGTGAAACGGGATCTATCGAAACGTAGCTTTCGATAGGAACCATTACCGGACTTGAATGTTCCTGCATGCATCCCGCGGATACTGGATGCATCCCGCGGATAATGTGCCGTGGATGGAACCGAAAGCGAGTGAGGAGGTTTGGAGTGACAATGCAATCATTACCGGAAGAGCATCATGACACATCCACGACCACCATTTCCCCCGCAGCAGCAGCCCATACCCGGCTATACCGCTGCCATGCATCCCGCGCCCGATCATGGGGAGGCGACCTATCGCGGATCGGGAAAGCTTAATGGCAAAAAGGCTGTCATCACCGGCGGCGACAGCGGCATTGGCCGGGCTGTCGCAATCGCCTTTGCCCGCGAGGGCGCTGATGTTCTGATCGCCTATCTAAGCGAAGATGACGATGCTTACGAAACCAGAAAATGGGTTGAGGAGGCCGGCCGCAAAGCGGTATTGATGGCCGGCGATATTCAGGATCCCAAACAGTGTCGTGATATCATCGACAAGGCCGTCGCCGAACTCGGTGGGATCGATATTCTTGTCAACAATGCTGCGCATCAGGCGAGCTTTCAAGATATCGGCGATATCAGTGACGAGGAATGGGAATTGACCTTCAAGGTCAATATCCATGCCATGTTCTATCTGGCGAAGGCGGCCGTACCGCACATGAAGCCGGGCAGCGCCATCATTAATACGGCGTCCATCAACTCGGACACTCCAAACCCGACATTGCTTGCCTATGCCACCACCAAAGGGGCCATCCAGAATTTTACAGCAGGGCTGGCGCAATTGCTCGCGGAAAAAGGCATTCGCGCAAATGCCGTCGCGCCCGGACCTATTTGGACGCCATTGATCCCTTCGACGATGGCGTCGGAAGCGGTCGAGAATTTCGGAAAGCAAGTACCGATGAAGCGGCCAGGTCAACCGGCTGAACTGGCAACGGCCTACGTCATGCTTGCCGATCCGCTCTCCAGCTATGTTTCCGGCACGACCATCGCGGTCACCGGGGGCAAGCCTCTCCTTTGACTTCGGCGCATTTGCGCGACATGTCCTCGGATGGCGCTCATTCTCGGAACATTCTGGGCTGAAGTTGGTTGGGTCCCGGCGGCCAATGTCGGAAAGGCCGCCAGATAATCGCCGTAGCTTCTGGCAACGCAATGACAGGAGGAGATGATGAGCAGTAAACCACCACCGGTTCCTGAGGAAAATCGAAGCGACAAAGGTGTTGGTGACCACGCCAAACCATCGATATCCGACCCCCATAAGCCTGATATGACAGTAGCTCCCGACAAGAAAGGCCAGCAGGGAAATAGCCGGATCAATACCAGTCACCAGGGGCATCAACAGGATCGATAGGGAGGTGCCAATGTCCACATCGACCAAAACACCGGCTAGTATTCGCCAAGGCGGCCCGGGAGCATCCCATGAAAATGCCAAGGCGCCCTTGAACATTCCAAAGCCGCCGGCCGAGCCCGATAAGCGGGATCGCAGCAAGGTTTCCGGCGGCGGCGGCGAACGAGATCGCCATCATAGCCACGATCCCAAGCGGAAAGGTGGCCACGCGGCAAGTTGAGGCTGAATTTCCGCTCGCGTCGAAAAGCCGAGCGGAAAGCCCAATGCAGTTCTTGATACCCCTAAATGTTCGCCTGGAACAAAACAAATCGATAAATGTTTGGCCGGTGCTCTCAGGAATATTGGAGACACCGCCATGGTCGCTCAAGACCTTCACGCTGCACCCCCTCTTCCGCCCCGCCCCCTTCACTCGCTCCTCATTCCAATCCCGATGGTTTGCTTCCTTGGCACATTGGCAACGGATCTGGCCTATTGGGGAACCGCCGAAATGATGTGGGCGGATGCTTCTGCATGGCTGCTTGCTGTTGGCTTGCTGTTCGGTTTGCTTGCTGTCATTGCCATGATAATCGATGCACTCGGCAGGCGCCTTTCCTCGATGCGCGGACCAGTCTGGCTATATTCGATCTGTAACGCTCTTATCCTCGTCTTGTCATTCTTCAACGCGCTTGTGCATAGCCGGGATGCATGGACTTCCGTCGTTCCGACCGGGCTTATCCTTTCATCTGTGGTGGTCGTTCTCCTCCTTCTTAGCGGCTGGATAAGGCGGGTATTGATCTATCGCAGAGGTCCGGGAGCTGAGAGATGAAGATCAGTGTTAGTAAATTGACCGCGCCGTCGTCCCTTGCCGCACTTATCTGCGGCACGATCTTCATCCTCTCCGGCTGCAGTCAGAGCGAAGAGGATCCGAAGGATCAGGTCGGACCAAATCCGACACTGCCGGCCCAGACACAATATCTGCTCCCACCAATGCATGTCGCCAAGGTGATCGGCTGGCAAAACGGTGACAAACCGAAGGTTGCGGAAGGGTTGCAAATAAAGGCGTTCGCGACAGGGCTGAAGCACCCGCGTTCGGTTTACGTGCTGCCGAATGGCGATGTTCTTGCTGTGGAATCTGTTGCGCCGCCTGCGGCATCGATCAAGCGTCCCAAGGACCTGATCATGGGCTGGATCGAGTCGATGGCGACATCTGCCGGCAACAATGAAGGAAGCAACCGTATAACCTTGTTGCGTGATGCCGATGGGGATGGGGTTGCGGAAACGAAGAGCGTTTTTCTCGATCATCTCGCCTCCCCTTTCGGTGTCGCACTTGTCGGTAGCGACCTTTATGTCGCAGAGACGGACAAGATCATGCGTTATCCATACAAGACGGGAGAGACGAGCATCCCCGATCCGGGAACGAAACTTACCGATTTGCCGGGCGGACCCATCGATCACCATTGGACCAAGAGTCTTGTGGCGAGCCCCGATGGGTCGCTGCTTTATGTCGGTGTCGGGTCGAACAGCAATATCACGGAAAACGGCATACAGGCTGAAATGGGCCGCGCCTCCATCTGGGAGGTCGATAGGGGAACGGGGCGTCATCGCATCTTCGCGGATGGATTGAGAAATCCGAATGGTCTTTCCTGGGAGCCGCAAACGCACGCTCTCTGGGCAGTCGTCAACGAGCGCGACGAACTAGGTCCCAATCTCGTGCCGGACTATATGACTTCGGTGAAGGAGGGCGGCTTCTATGGTTGGCCGTATAGCTATTTTGGCAAGAATATCGATCCCAGGGTCATGCCGCAAAGACCAGACCTTGTGGCGAAGGCAATCGTTCCGGATTACGCGCTGAGTTCGCACGTGGCGCCCCTTGGGATGGTCTTCTATACCGGTACCAGTTTGCCAGAAGCGTATCGCGGCGGTGCCTTCGTCGGCGAGCATGGGAGTTGGAATCGACACCAATTCAACGGCTACAAGGTGGTCTTCGTCCCATTCGCAGACGGTCGGCCCAAAGGCCTTCCGCAAGATGTTGTGACCGGCTTCTTGAATGGCGACAACGAGGCGAGGGGGCGGCCGGTAGGTTTGGCGGTCGACAAGCCTGGCGCCTTGCTAATTGCTGATGACGTCGGCAATACGGTTTGGCGCGTCAGCTCGGCAGCGCCGTAAACCTTTACCGACGCCGTCGAAAAAGCGGTGCTTGGCCCGCGTTCCGTGCCATGCCGGCGGATCGAGAGGCGCCTTGAAGCGCCAGCATAGTCGCGGTCATCATGGCAAAGCCGCCCCGAACGAGATCAACTTGCATGCATTAGATGCGTTCATCCGATTTCATCTCGGATCTGACTGGCCTAATCAGCCGCCATCGCGCTTCATTCTTTTCCGCATGGCTTTGCGATGTCTGCTGATGGCTTGCGCTTTTTCCCGAATACGCCGTTGGGATGGCTTTTCGTAGGCCCGTCGTTCCTTCATTTCCCGGAACAAGCCTTCACGCTGCATCTTTCGTTTCAGAACACGGATTGCTTGTTCGATATTGTTGTCTCTTACCAGGACCTGCATTTTGTTCTCCTCACTATTGGTGATGAATGGCAGCCGTCAGCCGAGTTGCTCGGCGATCAGCTTCTGAAGCTCCTCGCGGGTGAGCAAACAGGGATAGGGTTTCCAGTTCTTGTCGGGGAGCTGGTTGATGGGTTGATCGCATTCGCGCGGTTTCACCGCCGCGAGCGCGTTGTAGTGGCCCCCTAAATCCCCGGACACGATCTCCCACTTGTTAAGTGTTAGGAGTAATGTGCCCATTATGACCAATCACATACCTAAGATAGAAGTGCTGTCCGGCCCTGAGCGCCGCCGCCGCTGGTCGACAGCGGAGAAGCTCGCGATAGTCCAGGAGACCTACGAGCCTGACGTCACGGTCAGCATCGTTGCGCGACGGCATGGGATTCAGCCGAACCAGTTGTTCGCCTGGCGCAAACTTGCGGCGCAGGGTGCACTGACGGCCACTGCATCGCAGGAAGAGGTCGTCCCAGCATCCGAATACAGAGCGCTTCAGAACCAGGTGAAAGAGCTGCAGCGCCTCCTCGGCAAGAAGACGATGGAAGGCGAAATCCTCAAAGAAGCGCTTGAGATAGCATCAGGGTCAAAAAAACACCTGTTGCGCTCGCTCTCGTTGCCGAAGGATGGTTCGCGATGACGGCGGTGTGCGAGACCCTTGGTGTCGCCCGATCCAACATTGCGGAACGTGTGAAGCAACGTCCTTCCAGAGCCAGAGGGCGGCCGCCGCTCGCCGATCAGGCACTGCTGGATGAGATCAAGACGATCATCGACGACATGCCGACCTACGGATATCGCCGGGTTCACGCGATCCTGCGCCGTAAAGCCAGCAGCGAAAGCCGTCCATGGCCGAATGCCAAGCGCGTCTATCGGGTGATGAAGGTTCACGGCATGCTCCTTCAGCGCCACACCGGTGCAATCGACACCCGTCGCCACGATGGCCGTGTTGCTGTCGAGCAGTCGAATTTACGCTGGTGTTCAGACGGCTTCGAAATCGGCTGCGACAATAAAGAGAAGGTGCGCGTTGCCTTCGCTCTCGATTGCTGTGATCGCGAGGCCATTGCCCATGTAGCGACAAGCGAGGGCATCAAGAGCGAGGACGTCCAGGACCTTGTCATCACGGCTGTTGAGAACCGCTTCGGTCTCGTCAACACCCTTCCAAAGCCAATCGAATGGTTGACCGACAACGGCTCCTGCTTCATCGCAAAGGATACCAGGTCGCTGCTCGTCGATATCGGCATGGAGCCATGTTCAACGCCTGTTCGCAGCCCCCAGTCCAACGGGATGGCCGAAGCCTTCGTCAAAACCTTCAAGCGCGATTACGTCTCGGTCAACCCCTTGCCGGACGCCATAACCGTCATCGCGAAACTGCCCTCATGGTTCGAACACTACAACACCCTTCACCCGCATAAGGCATTGGGGTATTGCTCGCCTCGTGAGTTCTTAAACCGTCAAACAGAAACCTGATCCGGTCCGGTTTTTAAGGGGCAACTCCACGCGTCGATTGTGTTTGATTTTTTCAATAAAATCTCCTGCGCTGGCCATTAAGTCAGCGCTCATGTCAATGGATGATGGAAGCGCCCGTCACGTCACCGGACGGAGGGCAAAGAAGGGGCCGCTTAATGGGTCGGGCGATTAAAGCCTGGACCCGCCATTGCAATGCAACGGACGAGCGGAACCGCATATCTCATGGCCGTAAATGGGTATCGAATCGCGATGTTGCAAGGGGACAACATCTCCCGAATGTCAGGGCAGCGGAGGCCGCGTATCACGCATCCGGGGGAATATGGGAATCGACACCGGTTGTTTTCAGGTTGTTGCGAACCTTGACGACACCAGGCGTAGACAGTCCAAGCGCTTCCGCCTGTTCGGCAGCCGCCTGCGTTTCGACACTGCCTTCCAACGTTACGATACCGCCATCGGCATGAACCTCGATGCTGTCCGCATCGATTTCTTTGCTCTCGATGAACCGTTCGGTAATCGCCGCTTCCAGTTCATCGTTATCGATGCGGCTGGGTGGCAATGGCCCCATCGTGTGGGCCGTGTCTTCCTCAAGCCCGTTCGTGTCTGCGTTATCTCCAATCAGGCCAGATGGGGTATCTTCGTCAAAATTCGCTGGAGTGGTGCCGTATTCTCGATTTTCAGGTTCGGTCGAACCCAATGCGCTTTCGTCGGAATATGGCCAGCCTTCGCGGGTGTCGCGATCCTGATAGTCGCGATAATCCTCTTCTCGCGACAGCGATTTCTTCTTTCGAAACTGTGTCATAGCCAATCTCCTTCGCTCCAGCTCAAGAAACAAAATCAGCTCGGATTCTGCTTCTCGGGTGCCTATCCGGCTTCGCCGATCCACTAGTGGTGCTTGAAATACTGCACTTCGCGCTCATGCTTTTCGGCCGCCTCGCGGGTCTTGAATGTCCCGAGATTCTTGCGCTTGTGTGTCTTCGGATCGAGCTTGCGTGAGTAGAGACGATATTCGCCCGATTTCAGTTTGCGGATCATGACGGCTTCTCCTTTGCTATGGATATAACCCTTGTCGGCAGCCCTGGTTCCGATCGTACCAAGCCGCGATCAAGCCCATCTGAAACGAGAGAATGTCTTTTCCTTCGACTGTATCGAGAAAGGAAATCATTCCGTTCGCCGTTCGCCGTTCGCCGTCGCTTTCACTTTCGCCAAACTACGCGAAGATTTGTCGCTTGGGATCGCCTCCGGGACTGCCGTGCACGCCTTACCAGCCGTAGCTGAAGGTAGCGCCACTACCATTATCCCCATCCTGCACCACGTCGGTTTCAGTATTTCGTCCATACTGGAAAATGCCATAGGCATTGTTGTCGCCGTTCTGCCGTAAGGTTGCGGAATGACCATTGCCCTGCTGCTGGATGAAGCCGAGATTGCCCCGACCGGCCTGAGCGATGCCAGCCGCGTTACCCCGGCCCAGCTGCCGGATGTCGGCGTCTTTCAGGCCGCGGTAGAGCGAATAGACGCGCAGTCCGGCCGAGAAAAGATCTGCATCCTCGGCATTATCAGGCACAAGGTTGAACGAGATCCGGCCGCCCGCATAGGCTGGCGCGGACAAGGCGGCCAGCCCCAGGCTCCCGGCAAGAAGAGTGATGGTAAGGATCTTAAACACGTTGCGGGTCATCCTGATCTCCATTGGCCGGCTACCTTAGCCGATGATCAACTCTCGCACCTTTAAGCTGAACCCAGTCGGAATTGCCCGTTCAGTTGTCGTTCAGTCGTCTGGAATTGTGTTAAACCAAAGAGACAGAGCGGTTCGGAGGCTCCGTGAAAACCGCTCTAAACCTGATCGAAAGCAAAAGGGCGCCAGGAGCCGGCGCCCTTTAAAGGGATTTGCAGAGTTTGGAGGCCGATTAGTTGTCGCTGACCTGCTTCGAGCAGCTGAAACTCTTATCTCCGATCACAATATCCAGCGTTGCCTTGTATGCGGTTCCTTTGGAGCCGAGCGAGACGGAGCTGAGGATTGCGGCATGCCCCACTGTGGCATCAAAATCGCCACTCTGGTTGATCGTGGAACTTCCACCGTCTCCCGATTTTTCGACGCGAAACGTGTAGGTCCCGCCGACATGCGTGTCGGCGTGGACGAGCGCATCCAGTCTCACCATACCTGCTCCAGGCGTTGCTTTGATTTCGCAAAGCCCCGCATCGTCAGATTGGTTGGCAGTCGTCATGGCCGCAACGGCGCCGACGGGAAGCAGGACCAGCGCGAGGATCGTCATCAGACGGCGTGGATGTTTGATGCTATTTGGCATGAGTCATCTCCCCAAATGGTCTGCTGTTGCGTTTCTGACTGCTTTCAGGTTATCGCGCAGCTGCTTACGGGCAGGCCTGGACGAAAGCCGCGACATTGCCGTTGCCGCCCTGGCTCACATTGGCGCTGCAGCCATGGCCGACCTGGACGCCAGCCGCGATGTTGCCATTGCCGTCCTGGGTAAGGATGGTCGTATGGTTGGAGCCAAACTGGCCGATGCCGGCTATGTTGCGGTTACCGTTCTGATAGGTGGCGCCGTAATTGTCATTGCCTTCCTGACCGACAGCCGAAAGGTTGTGGCGACCATATTGATGGCCGACAATATGGTTGTAGCCGCCGTTCTGGTAGGTTCTGATGCGGTTTGCATACCCTTCCTGCGCACCACCGGCGGAGTTCGACCAGCCATATTGTTCGATACGCACATCGTTGGCCATGACGGGGGCTGCGGCGGTGAGGCCGACGAGAGCGACGAGTGCGGTTGCAATGAAAGACGTGCGGATCATGACTGTGTCTCCTCAGGCGGATAAGACCGCGGTTGAACGTCTTTCTTTTAGACGCCGCCTTTGGAACAGAAGCTGAAAGCGCCATTCAGCCCGGGTTCATTCGCCGAGATCGGTGCCAGCCGCGCAGAAATGGCAGGCTGGCATAGAAATAGAGTCTTTGATTGCCGTTATTGCGCAAAGAAGCGAATGAACTGCAACCGCCGCCTTACATTGGCGCAGCACTATGACCTTCGAACCAAGGCCGCCTTGGATCAAGATCAATGTGGCTCGCTGCTATGAAAATCTGTGTTCCTTTCCGGTCAAAGGCGTGGCGAACAAAGCCTCGCCAATCTGGATCGGCCGATCGCAGTCGGTGCGTGCGACAAGCGATATCAGTTCGGGGACATCAAGATGAACGACCGTGTCGGCGCCGAGCCGCTCGATATGGCGCACGCGCCCCTGCCATTTTCCTTCGGTTGTCGAAAGTGCGATATGTTCCGGCCGGATTCCGTAGGTCCCACACCCCTCTCTGGCAGCGACTTCACCTTCAAACAGGTTCATCTTCGGGGATCCGATGAAACCCGCGACGAAAGGCGTGACCGGGTTATGATAAAGGTCCATCGGCCTTCCGATCTGTTCGATCCGGCCACCGTTGAGCACGACGATCTTGTCCGCCATGGTCATGGCCTCCACCTGGTCATGGGTGACATAGATCATCGTTGCCCCGAGCTTGGCATGGAGTTCGGTCAGTTCTATCCGCATCTGCGACCGCAAGGATGCGTCGAGATTGGAGAGGGGTTCGTCGAACAGGAAGACCTTTGGATTGCGAATGATCGCCCGGCCGATCGCGACGCGTTGCCGTTGACCGCCGGAGAGCGCCTTCGGCTTTCGATCCAGCAGATGCGACAGCTGGAGAATATCGGCCGTCTGCCGAACCTTTTCCTGAATCTCGGCCTTGGGGCGCTTGGCGAGCGAAAGGCCGAAGCCGATGTTTTCGCTGACCGTCAGATGCGGATAGAGCGCGTAGGACTGAAACACCATCGCGATGCCGCGCTCCGAAGGCTCGGCGTCCGTCACGTCCTTGCCGTCGATGGAGATCCTGCCCGAGGTCGAGGTTTCCAATCCCGCGATCATGCGCAGAAGGGTGGATTTTCCGCAGCCGGAGGGGCCGACGAAGACACAGAATTCCCCGGCTTCGACGGTTAAATCGACACCATTCATCACGGTCAAACTGCCGAAATCCTTGCGGATATTTTGAAGAACGACACTTGTCATGGCTCATCCTTTCACTGCGCCGGCCGTCATGCCTGCCACGATCTGCCTGTTGAAGAACACGAAGACGATGAGCGGCGGGATCGTCACCAACAGAATATTCATGAACAGAAGATTATACTGCGTTTGAAACTGTCCCTGAAAATTATAGAGTGTCAGCTGCACCGTTACGTTTTCCCTGCCGGGCAGGTAATAAAGAGGGTTTGTGAAGTCGTTGAAGATGGCGATCGACTGCACGACGATGATGGTCACGGTCACGGGCTTCAGCAATGGCAGCACGACTCGAAAGAAGATCTGCAGCGGCTTTGCTCCATCGATGATCGCCGCCTCATCGAGATCTCGCGGGATTGTCGCGATGAAGCTACGAAACATGAGGACGGTAAAGGCAAGACCATAGGCAACCTGAATAAGTATCATTCCCGTTATGGACTTGAACAGACCGATCGACTGCAAAACCCAAATGGTTGGTACAACGGCGGGAGGGATCATGAGGCCGGCGAGAACACTGCCGTATATAATTCTATTCCAGCCGGATGGGCGACGCTGCAAGATATAGCCGACCATGGCACCGAGTAGAACGAGGAGTGAAACGGCGGTGACAGTGATGATGGTCGAATTGAAATATGCCAGTAGAAGCATGTAATTGCGGGTTTGAATAACCTCGATGAAATTCTGCAACAGGCGCCATTCCTGAGGCAAGGTAAAAGTCAATGACGCGGCATCCTGCTTTGTTTTGGCAGCGGTTATGAAGATGAACAGGAAGGGCAAGACGAATATCAAGCCACAGGCAATCAGAGACGCTATGCCGATATAAAGCTGACGGCGGGTCAAAGATCCACCTCCTTGCGGTTAAACCAGGCTGTTATCGGCAGAATGATTGCACCGATGAGGATGAACAAGATGACATTTCCGGCTGTCGACAGACCATAAAATCCGGCCTGGTACTGCTTGTAGATAACGCTTGCCAATACATCCGAGGAGAAACCAGGCCCACCGCGCGTCATTGCCCAGATCAGATCGAAGCTGCGCAACCCACCGATCAATGACAAAGTAACGACGGTAATCGTTGCTGGTTTTACCAGCGGAACTGTGACACGGAAAAACATCTGACGGCGTGTCGCACCGTCGATCCTGGCGGCTTCATAATAATCGGGGCTGATCGAGGCGAGACCGGCGATATAGATGACGGTTGCGAGACCAATGCCCTTCCAGAGGTCGACGAAGACAATCGAATAGAGCGCCAGCGCGGGATCCGTCAGCCAGCCGGGTCCGTGAATGCCCATGACAGCGAGCGTGACGTTGATCAGGCCACGGGTCGGATGCATCAATACGGAAAACGTGATGCCGACGCCGATCGTCGATACGAGAACCGGAAAGAAGATCACGGTGCGCAGCAGGCCCTGCGCCCAGATGCCCGAAGTCAAAAGAACCGCCAGCAGCAGACCCAGGATCGTCTTTGTAACAGAGGTCGTAACCGCATAGATGATCGTGTTGATCAGGCCCTGGATCAGAAATGGTTCCCGGAAGAATTGGCGATAATTGTCCAAGCCGATGAATTGGGTGGTGAAGAGATCCCAGCGCGTCAGGCTGAACCAGAAGGAAGCGGCAGTCGGCACCAGGAAGAGAGCCGTGAATATCACGGCTGCCGGCAGGACGAACCAATAGGGATAGGGTGATTTACGTGTGGCCATGGAGCTACCTTGGACCTCCACCCGGGCCGATGCCGGGCGGAGGATCGGCTGGGAGGTTACCAGTTGGGCAGCCCAAGTTGCTTGGCCTGCTTTTCGACATCCTGATCATAGAGCACTGCGGCGTCCTTGGCGGAGCGAATTCCGGTCCCGACTTCGACGGTGATCTGCTCCAGGGCAGGCCCTTTGACCGGGGAGAGGAACTCCAATGCCGGCGTCGCATGCCCCTCCGTCTCGAAATAGGGCAACATGTCGGAAACGACGGGCGGAATATCCTTCGGCAGTTCGCATCCCCTAACGAGATAGGGGCCGGAAGAAACCACCTTGGCCATCAGGTCGCAGGCTTCCTTGGAGCCGACCCAGTCGACGAACTTCTTGGCCTCTTCCACATGTTTCGATTTCGCGGAAACATAGAGTGCGGCGGGCATCCAGACGGTGAGGCCATTCTTGGCGGCATCTGTTCCGGGGAGTGCAAAGAAGCCGAGATCTTTCAGATTGTCTGGAAAATTCTGCTGTATGTTTCCGATGCCGAAAGTTAGATTTGGATAGTGCGCGGCTTCGCCCGTGGCGACCATGCGCATGCCGTCGTCGAAGGTTGCCGCGCCGAAATCGGCGTTGAAAAATCCGCCTTTTGCAACCTCTTCCAGATGTTCGAACCCTCGCAGGGCAGCGGGCGTATCGGCGTATTTCTGCTTGTTGGCGGTGTAGTTGGCGGCAAAATCCGGGATCTCCGCCTGGACATTGTGGAAATCGGCGAGCACGAAAAGCTGCGAAGTCCAGGTCGTGCCGTAGGTCTGTGCTATCGCTACCTTGCCGGCCGCCTTGATCTTCTGGTTGTTGGCCATGAAATCCGCCCAGGTCTTGGGCGGAGTAAGGCCGAGCTCGGCATAGATCTTGCGATTATAGAAGATGCCGCCACCCATGGCGGGGCCGAACGGGATGCCGCGAACGTGGCCATCCGGGCCTGTGACGACCTTTTTGAAACTGTCGAGAATTCCGGCTTCGGAGGCGAGGCCGCTGAGGTCAGCCATTGTCTGTTCCGGCTTCAAGGCCTGGAACAGCGAGCCGGCATTGTATTGAAAAATATCGGCCATTTCCCCGGTCGCCAGGCGCGTTTTGATGATGTTGTCGCCTTCCGATCCGCCGGCACGCTGTTCGACATCGAAGCTCACATCCGGATGTTTTTCCATATAGGCCTTGGAGACGGCATCGAATGACGCGATGGATTCGGGGTTGGTGTCAATCAGGACGCTGAGCGTCACGTCGGCATGCGCGACACCCGCCGTCAGCGACATTGAAATTGCGGCGAGGATGCACTTCATCATTCTCATAGTCATTTCCTCCTCCTGAAGACCGGATGAATTGAGCTGCCTGCTTGCGGGATGAAGTGCCGCAAGCTGTATCAGATGGCAAAGGTGATCGTATGTTCCCCTTTGCTCAGTTTGGGTTCCCTGCCTGGCTCGATCCAGGCGCCATCCACCGTCAACGATTTTCTATTCTGTCCCGCTGCCAGGCGGGCCGTTATTCCTTCCGGCAGCAACAGACGGCATGTGACGGTTTCTCCCTTCACCGCCCATGCGGTCTCGATGCGGCCGAACCGCGTGTCGTGCCACGCTGAGACCGGCGACAGCGCCGGCAGGATGGTAGGATCGAATGAGATTTCTTCGAAGCCCGGCGCGTCCTCCAGCGGCCTGATCCCGGCCACATCCTCAAAGAGCCATTGGCATACGGCTCCATAGGCATAGTGATTGTAGCTGTTCATGTCTGGATCGTAGATCGTGCCGTCCTCGGCAAGCGCATTCCATCGCTCCCATATTGATGTAGCGCCTTGATCAACCTGGTATAGCCAGCCTGGCACCTTGCGATTGAGGAACATCTTTTCGGCAAGGTCATACATGCCGAGCCGCGTGAGAGCCGGAAGCAGCGCGGGGGTTCCTATGAAGCCAGTGCCGATGACGCCGTCGGTTTCTTCGGACACGCGCCGGAAATAGGTACGGGCGGCTTTTTCATGCTCCGGCGGCACAAGGCCATACAGGAAGGCCAGCGCCCATGATGTCTGATCGTTGTGCGCAATACGGCCTGATGGCGTAAAGAATTCGGTCGCGAAGGCGGCCCGGATCTCTTCCGTGCGAGCTTCCAGGCGCTCCGCCTCGCCACGGTCATCAAGGATGCGGGCGATCTTTGCCGTCAACTGGGTGGAAATGAAATGATAGAGGGTCGCTGCGCAATCATCGGCGATTGTGGGTCGCGGTTTACGATTATCACCAACGGGCTGCAGCCAGTCGCCGAAGGTGAAGCCATTCACTCCCCAGACGGCCGGAGGGCGAATGATCGGTCCATTGGAAATGCCCCACAAATAGTCCAGCCAGCGCTGCATGGCCGGGAAGCATTCCCTAAGCACGGCTGTATCGCCATAGTGGAGGTAAAGCTGCCAGGGGATGATGACGATGGCGTCCCCCAGCCGGTCGATCCAGCCCAGTCGCCATGGCTATCGATCGGGTGAAGCCGTGTCGGGTCCGGTGAAAAATGCGAGATTGCCCCATTGGCGCGTTGATCATGCATGACATCGCGGAGGAATTTCCGCAGGAAGGATTGGCTGTCCGCCAGCCAGCACGCCGTCCCGGCGAAGACCTGCGCATCGCCGGTCCAGCCCAATCGTTCATCGCGCTGCGGGCAGTCTGTCGGCACCTCGATGAAGTTGGAGCGCTGCGACCAGATGGTGTTTTCGACCAGGCGGTTGACCGCCGCGACGCCGCAGTTGAAACCACCGGCCGCCACGGGTACGGATGATATCGGGACCATGGCGATGCCGACCAGTTCCGCCTGGCCAGTGATGTGGACGCGCGCATAGCGGAAGCCCATGAAGGTGAAGAGCGGCGCATAGACCTCTTCTCCTTCGCCGGCGAGCGTATAGATCAGCTCGGCGCGTGCGCTGCGATAGTTGCGATTGTCGAAAAATCGCCCCGGACCGAGCACTTCGGAATGTTCGATACGGAGCTTGGCGCCTTTCTCACCTTTCACGCGGATGCGGATATAGGCGCCGGCATTCTGGCCAAAATCATAGACGCTGCTGCCGTCGCCCTCGATCCAGCTGTCGATCGGTGTGTGCTCGGGGAGTTCCTTGACGGGGTTCGTCTCGTGCGGAATGAGCAATCCCTTGTCAAAGGCGAGAACGTCGACGCCATGGCTGTCGTATGGCGCAATGCGGGCGTCGTAATCCTCTCCATAGTAGATGCCGTTGCGGGTGACCGGCGTGAAACCGCTCTTCCAGCTGTCGTCGGTCTTCAAGAGCAGCACGCCGTCGGCATTCAGCTCCGCAATTGCTGCCGCCCGTTCGCCCCAGCAATTGAAGACCGGATTAAGCGCCCACATCAGCTGGCTGCGGTACCATCCATCCCCGAGCCAGATCTCGATGCGGTTCTCGCCGGTGCGCAGATGCGCAGCAACGTCGTAGGTCTGGTAGGCAATCCGGTCATCATAGCAGGTCCAGCCCGGCGTGAGCAGATCGTCGCCCACGCGCCGACCGTTGACGAAAGCGCGATAGAGTCCCAGCGCAGAAATAGTCAGCGTCGCTTCGGTTGGCAGCTTTTCCAGCGTGAATTGCCGGGAGACGAATGTCCCTGCGGTTCCCTGGCCGGCATCGCAAGCCGGCGCGATCATCGATGCAGCAAATTGGACTGTGGAATCGACACGGGTCTTGGCCACGGCGGCGCCGTGGTCTGAGCGAATTGTCATTGCTTGCCTCCTCAGCCGCCTGTCCTCCGGCGGGATACGATTTTGTGTATCGTTCTATGTATATCATTCTACACAATCGATTGCGGCGCAAGAGTTTTGTGCCTATAATTTGCCAGGATAGGGGAATGAGACAGTTTATGACGAAAAATCAGATCGTTAACGCGGCGCAGGAGAGGGTGACCATCCGGCATGTGGCAGAAGATGCAGGTGTATCTGTTGCGGCGGTATCGAAAGTCTTGCGCAATGCTTATGGCGTCAGCGACGGTCTGAGAGGCAGGGTCGAAGCCTCGATCGAAAAGCTTCGCTATCGCCCATCGGTTGCGGCGCGAGCGATGCGTGGACGGACGCAGACCGTTGGTGTTTTGGTGATCGAGCTATCGAACCCGTTCCTTCCAGGTGTCATCGAAGAGGCCAATGCCGCTCTGTCGGAAAACGGCTTCAAGGCATTGATCGGCATTGGGCGTTCCGCGAGCTCGATCGAAGCGTCAATGATCGAATCGATGATCGACAACCGGATGGATGGCGTCGTCATCATCGCCCCGCGCATATCCGGCAAGGTTCTGGAGCGCTATGCGCGGCAGATTCCGATCGTGGTCATCGCGCATCACGAGCCGCATGCCGAAACCTATGACACCGTCAATTCGGACGATCGACGAGGCGGATATATGGCTGTCCAGGCCGCGCTGCATGCAGGCTATCGGGATATCGCCATGCTGAGCTATGACCTCCTGGATTCGCCGGCGACCATCGTTGCCGTACAGCGCGAAGAGGGCTATCTCGATGCCATGAAGCAGGCCGGGCTTGAGGGACGCATCATCCGGCTGCCGCCAGTCGCTGTCGATCGCGAGCGGACGATCCGGAATTTCCTCGATTCAAAGGACCGGCCGCGCGCAGTTTTCGTATGGTCCGATCTCGATGCCGTCCCCTTGATCAATGCGGCGCGGACAAGCTCAATCAGGGTTCCTGAAGATCTTGCGATCATCGGCTACGACAACTCTCCGATGGCCGCCATACCGCTCGTCGGCCTGACGAGCGTCGATCAAAATCAGATGCAACTCGGGCGGACGGCTGTGGAGGTGCTGCTCAGCAGGATCGATGGCCGGCGCGATGCCAGACATCTGTTGATCGAACCCCGCGTGGAATTGCGCGGCAGCACTTGAGGGCCGGAACGGCCAGGAATGACGCCACGGCGTCGAGGACGAAAACTTGATATGCATAGCATTGAATGGAATAAACCCCGCCCAACCCCATAGGAGCGAAAATGGAGGCGGGATGACGAAGGCAAGCGCCATTGTTGGGGCAATCAGCGGCGCGGAGCAGGCTATATTGCAGCTCGCTGTTTCGGGTTTATGCCGAGCTTGATGCTAGGCCGATTCCCGTAGCATCAGGTCAGCGGACAATAGAAATCGCGCAGTCGAGGTTTCTTCGACCTGATCCTCGCTGTCGTCATTGTCGCCGAGCCTGCTGAGAAGCATATCAACCGCCCGCCGGCCGATTTCGCTGACATTCTGCGCGACCGTCGTGATCGGCGGACAGGCGTATCGCGAAAGGGGATGATCGTCGTGTCCGGCAATGCGAATGTCGGACTTGGCGCCATGCCCGACTTTAAGGCCCATCTTGTAGGCAGCGGCGATCGCACCGAATGCAATTCGGTCGTTTGCGCAAAGGATGGTTTTCGTCGGCAATCGTTTCAGGTCGATGAGGCGCGTCATCTCATCGAACCCGAATCTTTCGAAATCCCACGTTCGGATTTTTGTCGAAGGCAGGATGTGTGGTGTCAAACCGAACCGCGTCATCGCGTTGACATAGGCGGCTTCACGCGTACGCGCGTTCGTGTTCACATCGGGCATGCCGAGATAGCTCGGCGGCTCGCCTGAACGGCACAGATAATCGACGATCAGTCCAAAGCTTTGCTGGTTATCGGTACCGACGAAAGCGGAAGTGTCATCCAATGGCGAATCCACATAAACAAGCGGAACGCTTCTGCCGTATTCCGCCAGAGTTTGCTGGTGGGACTCCACCCCGAGCGGTGCGATGATCGCGCCGGCCACGTTCAACGATTTGAGGGTACGGATCGCCCTGTCCTCAAGGTCGGACTGCCCATCCGTCGACAAGACAAGCGGAAAGAACCCCGCCTCTGTCGCCAGCGCTTCAATCCTTCGGGTGAGCGCCATATAGAACTGGTCGGTCGAGTTTGGAATAACGATCCCAACGATATTGGTCCGGCGCCGATTGAGGTTGACGGCAAAGAGGTTGGGCCGAAATCCTGATTTCTTGAGCGCAACTTCGATAGTCTCGCGCGTTTTCTTTCGGACTGAATTCGGATCGTTGAAGTATTTGGACACCGTGGGACGAGAAAGGCCGACAAATTCCGAGAAGTCCTCCATTGTCCTGATCGGTTTCGGCACGATGTTGTCTCCAGACTCTATGGAAAAGTGTCTATCCGACTCTTTATCGAGGGAAAAGAGAGTTCCTCCCCTTGGGAGGAACCGAGATTATTCCGCGGCAAATTGCACCTTCATCGCGGGCGTACCGCCACTCTTGGTGAAAAAGGGCAATACCTCTTTGAGCGGAAGCCGATGGGAGATCAGGCGTGCCATCGTGCCGTTGTCCTTGCGAAGCAAATCGAGGGCAGCAGGCAGGCTCTGATTCAATGAGTGCGAGCCGGCAATCGTCAACTGACGCCGGAAGATGTCGAAGGGCGATATCGAGACCCGGGCGCCGGGCGCACAGACGCCGAACACCAAGATCGCACCGCCGTCCTGCGCAAATTCCGGCATGCTTTCCACCACGGTCGGAACACCCGTCGCATCGGCCACAAGATCGAAAGATCGTTTGCGACCCTCGAGTTCCGGGGACGCAGGGTGCAGGGCCTCCAATCCCAGCTCGCTGGCAAAGCTCAGCCGGCTTTCATCGATATCGGCAACGACGACGTCGCTGACGCCCTGCGCCCTGATCGACAGGGCAAGTAGAAGCCCGATCGGACCGCCGCCGAATATCAGAGCGTTTTCCGCGCGCCGTGCTCCGGTTGTCAGGCCGATATTGCCGAGCCCGTTAAGCACGCAGGCGAGCGGCTCGGCCAAAGCTGCGACGTCGAATGAAAGCTCGCCGATATCGTGCAGGTGAGACACCCTGACGATGCTGTATTCGGCAAAGCCGCCATCTTGCGTGACGCCGTAGGCCTTCAGCTCCTTGCAAAGATTTGTCAGTCCCTTGCGGCAGAGATTGCAAGTGCCGCAGGGCAGGTTGGGGTCGACGGCGACCCTCGCACCCGGCCGCAAGCCGGTGACGTCTTCAGCGACCGCCTCGACCACGCCTGCATATTCGTGGCCGGGAACCAGAGGAAAGCGCCCTTCGCCGTAGCGGCCGTGGAGAACGTCGATATCCGTGTGGCAGACCCCCCCAGCCTTCACGCGGATGAGGGCGTGTCCCGGCGCCAAAGCGGGCAACGGCATATCGGCCAGCCCCGCAACGCCTTTTTCGGTGAAACATATTGCCTTCATGTCGGATCCCTCAGCTCATCCAGTTGCCGCCATCGACATTGTAGGTCTGTGCGAGAATGTAATCGCTGTCCGAGGAGGCAAGAAACACTGCAAGACCCTTGATATCGTCGGGCGTTGCGAACCGTCCGATCGGAACGGACTTGGCAACGGCAGCTTTCTTCTCGCCCGGCTTCAGGCCTTCCCATTTCGCGAAATGGGCGTCGACGATATCCCAGTGCTCGCCATCGACCACGCCAGGTGCGATGGCGTTTACGTTGATGCCGTATTTCACCAGGCCCAAGGCGGCCGATTGCGTTGCCGAAATGATGGCTGCCTTGGAGGCGCAATAGAGCAGCACCAATGCTTCCCCACGGCGTCCGGCCTGGCTTGCCATATTGATGATCTTGCCGCCGCGGCCGCGGGCAATCATGACGTTTGAAACGGCCTTCATCATGAAGAGAGGATCCTTCAGGTTGATCGAGAAGACTTTCTCGTAGCTGGCCTCGGTGATCTCGTTGATGGGAGCCATGTCGAAGATGGCGGCATTGTTCACCAGAATGTCGATGCCGCCGTAGGTCTGGTCGACCTCCTTGACGACGGCGTCGATGGCCTGGAGATCGGTGACATCGAGTTTCATCGCCTTTGCATTCGACCCGAGGTTTCTAGCCGCCTCGGATGCTCTTTCGATATTGATATCGACGATGACGACTTTCGCGCCTTCCTTGATGTAGGCCTCCGCAAAGCCAAGTCCGATGCCACGCGCACCGCCGGTGATGAGTGCGACCTTGTCTTTCAGCTTCATGATATTCCTCCCTGATAGAGGTTGCGCCTGATGCGCAACATTGGTGGTGATAGGATTGGCTTCGAACCTGCGCAGCGCGATGCCGTTTTCATCGAAAAGATGGCTGGAGTTCCGACAGCCGACGCTGCCGGAACCCTCCGGGAGGAAGCCCGCGGTCGCGGCACCGCGGGCAAGCCGGCTCCCTCATTTGGGGTAGCCGGCCTTCTTCATCTCGCGCTCGACCTGCTTCTGGGCATTGTCGAGAGCGGCATCGACGGTTTGCTGGCCCGCAAGTGCCGACGCGATCTGCTGACCGACGATCGTTCCGATCCCCTGGAATTCCGGGATCGCGACGAATTGGACGCCGGTGTAGGGCACCGGATCCTTGGTCGGATGTGCCGGGTCGGCGGATAGGATGGCCTTCTCGACGGTGGCAGCAAAAGGCGCAGCCTTCTGATACTCGGGCAGGTCGTAGGTGGACTTGCGAGTGCCGGGCGGAACGGCAACCCAGCCCTCCTTCTCGCCGACCGTCTTCACATATTGCTTGGACGTGGCCCACTTGATGAAGGATTTCGCCGCCTCGTCCTTGGTGGAAGAGGTTGGAATCGCGAGGTTCCACGACCATGACCAGCTCGATCCGTTCGGAGTCACGTTGACCGGAGCGCGCGTGAAGGCGATCTTGTCGGCCACCTGGCTCTGCTTGGGATCAAAGACACGGCCGGCTGCAGAGGTGGCATCGATCCACATGGCGCAATGACCGGTCGAGAACAGAGCCTGATTCTCGTTGAAGCCGTTTGAGGTCACGCCGGGAGGGCCGTCCTTCTTCATGAGGTCGACGTAATCGGTGATGGCCTTCTTCCACGGTTCGGAGTTGATCTGCGGCTTCCAATCCATGTCGAACCAGCGGCCGCCATAGGTATTGATCATGGTTCCGAGGAAAGCCATGTTCTCGCCCCAGCCCGGCTTGCCGCGCAGGCAAAGGCCATATTGCCCCTTGGACTTGTCGGTGAGCTTGTCCGCAAATTCCTTGATCTGATCATAGGTTGGCTGATCGGGCATCTTGAGACCTGCAGCATCGAACAGATCCTTGCGATAGAGGGTAAACGAGCTTTCGGTGTAGAACGGTATGGCGTAGAGCTTGCCGTCGACAGTCAGGCCGGATTTGATGGGTGCGAGCAGGTCGCCATAGTCATAATCATCGCCGAGATCGTCGATCGGCTGAAGCCAGCCCTTCTTGCCCCAGATCGGCGCTTCATAACCGCCGATGGTCATGATGTCGTATTGACCGCCCTTCGTCGCGATGTCCGTCGTCAGCTTCTGGCGGAGCACGTTTTCTTCGAGAACGACCCAGTTGAGCTTGTTGCCCGTCTGCTTTTCCCACTCGGGGGAAAGCTTTTGCATGATGATCATATCGCCGTTGTTGACGGTGGCGATGGTCAATTCCTCAGCCTGAGCCAAACCTGCAGCCAATGAGCAGCCGGCGGCCGAAGACAGCATTACAGCAAGAATCCTCTTCATCGTCTCGCTCCTCCTTACGAGCGTTGGCGCACAACGTTACGTGCGTAAATATTTAGTTTCTCAGAGGGCGCTCAGAGTCAATCGAAAATTACTGATAGAGGACGATGTGATCCGGAGGATTTTCATTAAAATATTGAAATTAAAATATATTATTTCCATCATCATGTCGATAGAACTGTATGTGCTAAAAATATACACTTTCAAAAAAATTTTCATGCGTAAAGTTATTGTTGACGCTGGCTTTCGAAAAACGTACCTGCTCGATACAGCAGGGAGGATGAGCGCAATGATTGTTCACAATGGGCGGATAGCCCCGGAAAGCCTTGGCCCGACGATCACGGTCGGCGAGATACTCGTCGAGATCATGGCGAGCACCACCGGGTCCGGATTCAGGGAGCCTCAGACGCTCGTCGGCCCTTTTCCGAGTGGCGCACCGGCTATATTCATCGATCAGGTCGCTCGCCTCGGCGGCGCGGCTGGCATCATCGCAACGGTAGGAGCTGACGATTTTGGCGCTGTGAACATAGAGCGTCTCACGCAGGATGGCGTTGATACGTCGGCCATATCCATCTCGCCCGATCGACCGACCGGAAGTGCGTTCGTCCGCTATCGCGACGACGGATCGAGGGACTTCATATTCAACATCATGCATTCGGCGGCAGGCACGATAATCCTGAGCCCTCCGGCGGAAACCTTGATTGCGAAGGCCGGACACGTACATGTGATGGGATCCGCATTTGCGATTCCAGGAGCAGATAAGGTTATCGATGCCGCCATCAGTTCGGTTCGTTCGCGCGGCGGATCGGTTTCATTCGATCCGAACGTCCGCAAGGAACTCCTCGGGTCGGGAAATTTCCGGAGCCAGTTCGAAACCATGATCCAGAATGCGGATCTTCTGCTGCCGTCCGGCGAAGAGCTTTTTGTGGCCGCGGGAACGGACGGGGAGACCGCGGCGGTCAAGGCGCTGCAGGCTCGTGGTGTCAGCGAAATTGTGTTGAAACGCGGTAAGAAGGGAGCGACCTTCTTCGGGGCCTCGGGCGCTAGATATGATTTCCACGGGTTCGAAGTGAACGAAGTCGATCCAACCGGTGCAGGAGATGCTTTTGGCGCGACTTATTTGACGTCGCGCCGGCAAGGCCTTGGCCCGGAAATCGCCTTGGAGCGGGCCGCGGCGGCGGGGGCCTATAACGTGACCCGGATGGGGCCTATGACCGGTCTGCCCGACATCGCCCAACTTGATTTTTTCCTGTCCACCAATCCGCGGAGGGCGGCATGAACCTCTTCCTCAAAAGCCTTGCAGATGCGCGCCGCGCGGGCAAGCCGGTCGGAATTACGTCGGTGTGCTCGGCGCACCCGCTCGTGCTTGAAGCGACGATGTCGCTGGCTCGACGGGAGGGCGGTCCCGTCCTGATAGAGGCTACCTGTAACCAGGTTAATCAGTTCGGCGGCTACACCGGAAAAACGCCGGTGGATTTTGCCGGAGATGTTCTCGCGCTCGCCGAGGCCAACGGGGTCGCGACTTCGGATGTCATCCTCGGTGGCGACCATCTCGGACCCAATCCCTGGCGGCGAGAGAGCGCCTCCGCGGCAATGGCCAAAGCCGAGGTCATGGTTGCTGAATATGTGAGAGCGGGCTTCACGAAAATCCACCTCGACGCATCCATGGCCTGCGCCGATGACCCATCCGCCCTCGACGATGCGATCGTGGCTCAAAGGGCGGCAAAGCTTGCCAAAATTGCCGAGCAGGCTGCGCAGGAAGCGGGCACCAAGCCGCTTTATGTGCTGGGGACGGAGGTCCCGGTACCGGGAGGCGCGGACCACGCGCTCGACGTCGTCGAACCGACCGGGGCTGAAGCCGCCAGGGCCACCATCGAGACTCATCGCGAGATTTTCGCAAGGGAAGGATTGTCGGAGGCGTTCGACAGATGCATTGCCTTTGTCGTCCAGCCGGGCGTGGAGTTCGGCAATGAAAACGTGGTTGGCTACAGACCTGAGCTCGCTAGGAAACTGACCAGCGTGCTCGATCATGAAGTGGGTCTGGTTTTCGAAGCGCATTCGACCGACTACCAGTCGGAAAGTGCGCTGACCGCACTGGTGCGCGACGGATTTCCAATCCTGAAGGTTGGGCCTGGATTGACGTTCGCGCTGCGAGAAGGCCTCTTCGCGCTCGACTTGATTGCAACGGAACTTGAGCGGGACTACAACCGCAACCTTGCCGTCACCATGGAGCGCCTAATGCTGAAGCATACAGGCGACTGGGCGGGACATTACCACGGCAGCGACGAGGCTATCCGGCTTCAACTTCGCTACAGCTACAGTGACAGAATCCGTTATTATTGGGGTTATCCGGAAGCTGTCGGCGCCGTTCAAAAGCTCACCGATACACTCAATGGCCGCGAAATCCCGCCGACGCTGGCAAGCCAGTTCCTGGGGCGGATGGCAGACAGGATCGGCGCGAAGAACAGTGTAGGCAGGATCGTCAAGACGTTTGTCGGCGATGTCCTCGAAACATACGGCCGTGCGTGCAGGCAAGCCGGCTGACCGATCCAGAAACGGCTCTCTTGGTCTATCCCGCCTAATCGGCTACCGGCTCGCCGAGCGTATGCATAAGACGGTTCGCCCAGCCGAAGATGGCTGACGACAGCACGAGGTCGAGGGATTCCAATTCAGAGAAGCCCACATCGGCCAATGCCTGCGCGTCGGCTTTCGTGGCCTTGGGCGGCGTTGGCGAGAGGCGTGCGGAAAAATCGAAGATCGCCTGCAGGTGCTCGTCGAGTTCCGCATCGAGGCCGTCCGCGAAAATTGCTTCGATCACGTCGGTTCTTTTGGTCTGGCTGATGAACCGGGAGGCGTGAACCGCGGCACAGTAGACGCAGCGGTTGATGACGGATGCGGCCGTCGCGCCCAGTTCTCGCTCGCTCGAAGCAAGCCCGTCCTTTCCGTACATGATCAGATTGAACAGGGGAGAGCGGACGGTGAGCGATTCCGGATCGTGCGCAAGCGTCAGAACATAGGGTGAAATGCCTTTGTTGGACGGCGTTACCTGCATGGCCGCGCGCTGTTCCTCGGTCGCAGTCTCCAGGTCGACCGGAACGACATAGGGCTGCCAACGCGGAATTTTGGTGGTGAAAGCGTGGACGACTTCGCTCATTGTCTTGCTCCGATCAGTGCCAATCCCGCGATGACGCGCACCTGGTAGTTCACGAAGGCCGCCAGTTCGGAGAGCCGGACGATGTCGGCATCGGTCACGCCGCTGGCGCGCAATGCTTCTATGTTCGCGCGGGTTGCCTCCCTTGGTGCGACGGTCAGCCGGTCGGCGTGACGTACGATCTCGGCGACGCGTAAGTCCTCCACAGTCGTGCCCGGTTCGGAGAGCGGGGCAATCGCGAGTTCTTCCGCCCGTTCCACGAGAGCATCATAGTGACGCGCCAGCGCCTCGTTGTGATTTTGCCGGGCCATGCGGGCGGCAAGCGCTGCGCGAAGTCCGTAAGAGAGACCGCCAGGATCGCGCGGCAGCAGCACGGCGTCATGGGCTGCCTCGCTCAGGCGCAGGATCTCCGCGCGCTTTTCCATGGCTTCGGCGAGCGCGGAGCCAGGCTTCACGGAGACTAGGGTTTCGATGAGTGTCAAAACAGGCTCCTCGCTGCGTCTGTGGGATAGCATCTAGGTAGGCGCAGCGTGTCATTATGTCAAATAATAATGATAGAGCGAGATTGATGCGAAAAATTTATCTAATTCCGATCGTCAAGTGAGAATTCCTATGCTTTACTCGCATTAAGGGGAGTGGTTCATGTCATATATGCATTCTAGCTCTTTCGATATTCGGCAACTTGAAGCCTTCGCAGCCGTAATTTCCGCAGGCAGCGTGACCGGGGCAGCGCGGCTGCTGGGCCGATCTCAGCCGGCAGTCACCAGGCTTATCCAGGATCTGGAGGCCGACATCGGCTATGCGCTCCTGCATCGAAGCGGTCCGCGGATCACACCGACCTCGCGGGGCGTGCTGTTTCATGCCGAGGTCGAGCGCCATCTTGCCAGCCTCACACATATCCGCGAGCGTGCCGAGGCGATCGGTCGTGATGAGCCCCCGACGCTGACGATCGCGGCCACGCCGTCTCTCGCCGCGGGCGTTCTGCCGCAGGCGCTTGCGGCTGTTGCCCCGGATCTGATCCCACGTCATCTGCATGTGCAGGCGCTTGCGGCCGAAAACGTCGTTCAGGCCGTGCTCGCCCGCTCGGCGGATTTCGGGATTGCAAGCCTGCCGCTCGAACATCCCGGCCTCGAAATACACTGGATCGCGGAGGCGCCATGTGTCGTCGCCATCGGCGCGAACGATCCGCTTGCCGACCGTGACGTGGTGCGTCTTGCCGATCTCGCCGATCGCCGCATCATCACCCTGGCAAATCCATATCGCTTGCGGCACCGGGTCGATGAGGCACTGGAACGGGCAGGGATCGCGCCGGAGCGGATCATCGACGTCAATGCTTCATTGACGGCGCTTTCGTTGGTTCGAGCAGGACTTGGGGTCGGCATCGTAGAGCCGGCGACCGTCGTCGGCGTGCCGCTTGACGGTGTCGTCATGCGCGTGCTCGATCACACCATCCCCTTCCTGTTCGGCGCGATATCGCCAGCCGCGCTGCCGCTCACTCCGACGATCACAGCCGTGATCGAGGCGGCGCGCGCGGTGGCTTTGGCGATGCCAGGCTGCCGCCTGTTCGACTCGAGCGGTGCGGAAGCTCTGGCCGATACCGTTTACGGGCAAACTCCGCGACCCGAGGGAGCGCCGATATGAGCGACCTCTCCGCTTTGCCGAACGGTCTCGATGCTCTTGAGGCGCGGCTGCGGCAGGATCTCGCCTGGCTGGAACTGCCGGCCAAATCCTGGGTGCCGCCGCGCGTGATCGGCGGCCAGCCTGTCGTCGATGTCGTCATTATTGGTGCGGGCATGGCCGGGCTTGCTGCGTCCGGTATGCTGAAGCGTCTCGGGGTCGCCAACCATCTCGTCCTCGACAAGGCGACTGCTGGTCAGGAAGGGCCGTGGGTCACCTTCGCCCGAATGCGAACACTGCGCTCTCCCAAGCAGCTCACCGGTCCGGCGATGGGGCTGCCGGCTCTGACGTTTCGTGCCTATTACGAAGCGCGTTTCGGCCGCGAGGCGTGGGTCGCGCTTGACCGCGCGCCGCGTGTGACGTGGATGGAATATCTGATCTGGTACCGCAAGGTGCTTGAGCTTCCCGTCCGCAACGGTGTGACGGTCGATGCGATCCTCCCACGCGAGGACGGAATGCTTGATCTTGTCTGCATCAAGGATGGCCTCAAGGAGACGATCATTGCGCGTCATGCGGTATTGGCGACCGGCCGCGATGGTCTGGGCGGCCCGTTCGTGCCTGATGTCGCGAAAAGCATCGGCCGCAAGTTCTGGGCGCATACCGCCGATGACATCGATTTCGCCGTGCTGCGCGGCAAGCGGATTGGCGTGATTGGTGCCGGCGCCTCGGCGATGGACAATGCCGCGACCGCTCTCGAAGCCGGTGCGTCCCGTCTCGATATGTTCGTGCGCCGCAAGGAACTGCCGCGGATCAACAAGTTCACCGGCATCGGCAGCCAGGGCGTCGTGCATGGATTTGCCGGCCTTCCCGATGAGTGGAAGTGGCGCTTCCTCAATTATGCCATGGGCCAGCAGACGCCGCCGCCGCGGGCGAGCGTCTTGCGCGTCAGTTCCTTCCCGCAAGCCCATCTCCATCTGGAGAGCCCGATCAACGGACTGGAGCAGGAAGGCGACCACGTCATCTTGAAGACGCCAAGGACCAGCTATCCCGTCGACTTTCTGATCTTTGGAACGGGCTTCAAGATCGACCTGAGCAATCGGCCGGAGCTTGCCGCCTTCGGCCCACATATACGCTTGTGGCGCGATCGCTTCCCCGTGCCGGCGGAAATGCCCAACGCCGAACTTGAGGCATCCCCCGATCTCGGAGAGGCGTTCGAATTCCTCGAAAGGGAGCCGAGCTCGTGCCCAGCGCTGGCAAAGATTCACTGCTTCAATTTTCCGGCGACACTCAGTCACGGCAAGCTCACCGGCGACATCCCCGCGATCAGCGAAGGTGCTGACCGCCTGGCGCGTGGCATTGTCCGGGCCCTCTTTGTCGCCGACCGCGAGAAGCACTTTGAAAACCTCCAGGCTTTCGACACGCCGGAACTCCTCGGTGACGAGTGGGCGGATGACGATTCCAAAGAGCCTTCCGAACTATCTTCCGAAAGGACCTAAGACCCGCAATGCTTGAGATCAAGAACCTAAAGCTGTCTTACGGAAGCACGCAAATTCTGAATGGTGTGGACCTGTCGGTGAAACGCGGCGACGTGGTGTCGGTCATCGGCCCGAGCGGCACCGGCAAGACGACGCTTCTCAAGTGCATCAACCATCTGGCCAAGCCGTCCTCCGGCTCGATCGCGTTCGACGACATCCGCATGGATTACGGTCGCCCCGACAAGGCCGCCGTTCAGGCGATCCGTCTTCGCACGGCGATGGTTTTCCAGCAGTTCAACGTCTTCAAGAACATGACGGTCATCCAGAACGTCATGGACCCGCTGGTGGTCGTTCAGCGTAAGCCGAAGGAAGAAGCCCGCGCGATCGCCCTGCAGGAGCTCGAGCGCGTCGGACTTGCCGACAAGCTCGACAACTATCCCTCCCAGCTCTCAGGCGGTCAGCTCCAGCGGACCGGCATCGCCCGCGCCCTGGCGGTCAAGCCGGACGTGATGCTGTTCGACGAGCCGACATCGTCGCTTGACCCCGAACTGGTGAACGAGGTCCTGAAGGTGATCAAGGATGTGACGTCCTCGGGCATCACATCGCTCCTCGTCACCCACGAGATGCAGTTCGCCAAGAACATCTCGAACCGCATCGTCTTCATGGACCGGGGCGTCGTCGCCGCAGACGGCACTCCGGCCGAAATTTTCGATACACCCTCCAACCCGCGCCTCGCTCAATTTCTCAATTCCGAACGCGCGATCCAGTAGAAAGGATGCCTGAAATGACTTCCCTGAGTTCAATCTCGCGCCGTGGCCTCGGTCTCGCCGTAGCAGGCGTCGCGATCGCCTTCGCAACCGCTTCGTTCGCCGAGGAGGTCCGCACGATCAAGATCGCCACCGCTGCCGAATCGAAGCCGCTCTCCTGGGGCGCGATCGGCGTCGAGCCGCAGGGCTACGAACCCGACGTGCTGAAGGCGATCAACGCGAAGCTGCCCCAATATAAGTTCGTCATGGAAGGTGCAGCCGACATCGCGCAGGAAACCGGCCTTGCGACCGGCAAGTACGACATCGCGACAGGCGGCTATTACCGCGCACCCGCCCGTGAAAAGCAGTTCCTCATTCCCGACGCGCCGATCGGTGCGAGCTTGATCAAGATCTATAGCCGCAAGGATAGCGGCATTAACGAGATGAAGGATCTGGTCGGTAAGAAGATCGTGCCCGTCACCGCCGGCGGCGGCATCTACAAGTTTGCCACGGCATGGCAGGAGCAGAACCCGACCTACAAGATCGAGATCACCGCCTCAAGCGCCGGCGTTCCCTATCCGGACCGGTTGAAGGAAGTGCAGAACGGCAAGTACGATGCGCTCGTACTGCCATCCAACCTTGGCGAGCAGACCGTGATCGACCAGCAGAAGCTCGACATCAAGACAAGCGAGCCGGTCGCGATCAATGAGACCTTTGTCCTGATCCATCGCTCCGAGGAGAATAAGGCCCTCGCCGATGGCATCGACAAGGCTCTGAAGGAGCTCAAGGCCGACGGCACGCTTGCCAAGCTCTCGCAGAAGTGGTTCGGCGAGGACATCACGACGTACATGAAGTAACGCCGCCCTCCGGTCCCGGCGATCAGGCCAAAGACTGAAAGAAGGAGTGTTCCGAAGTGGACCTTTCCGTAATGATCCCAGAGCTGCTTTCGGCCCTGCCGCTGACGCTCGCGATCACGTTCACGGCCATGATCGCCGGCTTCGTGCTGGCGTTGATTGCGACGACATTTCGGGTTCGTAGGATCCCGGTGATCAGCCAATTGGCGGATCTCTACGTATCCTACGCCCGCAGCGTGCCTGTCGTCCTTCAATTGTTCGTCGCCTTCTACGGGCTTCCCGTGCTTGTGGGTGCGTTCGGCGTCGCGGACTTCGTGTCTCCGACCATCGCCGCGATGCTGGGCTTGAGCCTCTATCACGGCGGCTATCTGTCCGAGGTCATGCGGCCGGCCTATCTCGCCGTCGAACGTGGCCAGCATGATGCGGCGGACAGTCTCGGCTATACGTTCCGCCAGAAGCTCACGCGTGTTCTCGGCCCGCAGGCGGTTCACATCGCGCTCCCCGGCTACGGCAACTCGATCATCTACCTGATCCATAACGTCGCGCTCGTCATGTATATCGGCGCGGCCGACGTCATGGCGACCGCTCATCTTGTGATGGAGCGCGACTACAACCAGTATCAGTTCGAAACGTATCTCGTGCTGGCGGTCCTCTATTCGCTGCTTTGTCTGGTCGCCTGGTCGGTCGTCCGCTTTTTCGAACGTCGTTCCGCGAGATTTTCTCCAGGCGCGAAGCGCGGCAGAACCACGCTGATGGCAAGCGTCTGATCGAAGGAGTTGCCACATGTTCGATATCGACGTTCTTCTCCCCGATCTTTGGGATATTCTGGGTGCCGTACCCCTCACGCTCGCGATGGCGCTTGCGATCTTCGTCTTCTCGACGATCATCGGCAGCCTGTTCGCCATGGTCGAATATCGGCGGATTCCTGTCCTGCGCCAGCTTGTCGTCGCTTACAAGGTCGCGTTCAAGGGTGTGCCGATGGTCGTGGTGATCTTCCTCGCTTACTATGGCCTTCCCTCGACCCTGCAATTCCTGACATCGCTGGTTGGCGTGGACTATAACGGCCATTCGACGCCAAACTGGGTCACGCTCATCGTCGCCCTGACGGCCTGCGTCGCTGCCTTCCAGGCGGAAGTCGTCAAAGGCGCGCTGAACTCTTTCGACACCGGCCAGGCCGACGCAGCGTATTCGCTCGGCTACAAGAAGAGCCAGCTCTTCCGCCGGGTCATGCTTCCACAGGTCATCGTCGCGGCGATACCGGATCTTGCCAATTCCTTCATGGTCATCATGAAGGCGCTTTCCCTGGGGTTCGCCATCGAGGTGGTCGATATCTTCGCGCAGTCGCAGCTGACCGCCGCGCTGAACTTCTACTATCTCGAGGCCTTCCTGGTCGCGGTCGTGATCTACATGGTGATAGCCTATACCGTAACCCAGATTGCAGACAGGACGGAGCGAGCGCTCAGGGTGCGGACTTGAGCTCGACCCAACGCTTCCGACCCTGCAAGCCAAGATGGTCTCTATGGGCTGATCGCCTTTGAAAACCGCAGCCAGGGACGAGCGCCCGCTCTGTCCACTCTTTTCCCTCGCGATCCTCTTTTTTGGAAATTCATTTCTCCTCTTTCTCATTAGTCCACTTAATTTATAGACAAAGGTCTAATTGGAGAGAGTAGTAATGAGCATCGAAAAGTCCGATAGCGGTCTGGGAAGACGGGATCTGCTGAAATTATCCGCAGCGGCCGGAGTTGCCGTCGCCGGCGCTTCCCTGATCGGGCAGAAGCCAGTCTTCGCGGCCGATGGAGAACCGTCCCTGAAAGGCAAACGCATCGCCATCAGCGCGACCGGAACCGACCACTTCTTCGACCTGCAGGCCTATAATGCCCAGATTGAAGAGGTGAAGCGCCTCGGCGGCGAGCCGATCGCCGTGGACGCAGGGCGCAATGACGGCAAGCTGGTCTCGCAATTGCAAACGCTGATTGCCCAGAAGCCGGATGCGATCGTTCAGATCCTCGGCACGCTGAGCGTCATCGATCCCTGGCTGAAGAAGGCGCGCGACGCCGGCATTCCGGTTCTGACCGTCGACGTCGGCTCGACTAATTCGATCAACAACACAACCTCCGACAACTGGGGCATCGGCAAGGACCTGGCGCTACAGCTCGTCTCCGATATCGGCGGCGAAGGCAATATCGTCGTCTTCAACGGCTTTTATGGCGTGACGCCCTGCGCGATCCGCTACGACCAGCTGGTCAATGTCGTCAAATATTTCCCGAAGGTGAAGATCCTCCAGCCGGAATTGCGCGACGTCATCCCGAACACCGTACAGGACGCTTTCACCCAGATCACCGCGATTCTGAACAAATATCCGGAAAAGGGGTCGATCAAAGCCATCTGGTCGGCGTGGGATATCCCGCAGCTCGGCGCGACCCAGGCGCTTGCCGCTGCCGGCCGTACCGAAATCCGCACCTATGGCGTCGATGGCAGCCCTGAAGTGCTGCAGCTCATCGCCGATCCGAAATCGCCTGCCGGCGCCGATGTCGCTCAACAGCCGGCAGAAATCGGCCGCACTGCCATCCGTAATGTCGCGAAGCTTCTTGCCGGTCAGACGCTGCCTCGCGAGACTTACGTTCCAGCACTTCTGGCCAACAAGGCCAATGTCGGCGAGGTCACCAAGAAGCTCGGTATTGGCTGATAGTCCGCGCCGGGCGATGCTGCCATGGCTGGATCGCCCGGAATATGTCCGCTGGAGACCGAGATGAGCGCTATTTCTTTCAAACAGCCCGTGACGGCAAAAGACGACATCATCCGCTTCGAAGGCATCGTTAAGCGCTTCGGCGGAGCGCAGGCGCTGGCGGGTGCGTCACTGAGCGTCAGGCGTGGAACCATCCATGGTCTCGTCGGCCAGAACGGCGCAGGCAAATCGACACTGATCAAGCTGCTTGCCGGTCTTCACCAGCCGGATGACGGGCGGATCGAGATCGAGGGGCAAGCTTTCGACAGGCTGACCCCGCATCTCGCAGAAGAGCTCGGTATTCATTTCATTCATCAGGATCGCCTGCTCGTGCCGACTTTTACGGTCGGCGAAGCCCTGTTTCTCGGCCGGGAGCCGCGCATACCAGGCACGCCATTTCTCGATCGCCGGCTGATGCAGCGCCGTGCATCCGATATCCTCAACGATTATTTCGGCGTCCGGTTGCCGAATAGCGCGCTGGTCAGCGAATTGTCGACGGCCGAAAAGCAGATCGTGCAGATCACCCGCGCGCTTCTCAACCAGCCTAAGGTGCTTGTCTTCGACGAGCCGACGGCGGCATTGGTGCGTCGCGAGGCCGATATCCTCTTCCGCCTGATCCGCCGCCTGCGCGATGAAGGCGTGACCATCATCTACATCTCGCATTACCTGAACGAAATCGAGGAACTCTGCGACCACGTCACCGTGCTGCGCAACGGGCTGGACGTCGCTTCGCTGCCGATCGGGGATACATCGGCCGCAGCGATCGCGCGGCTGATGGTCGAGCGCGACATCAAGGACATGTTTCCGAAGCCGGTGGTCGCACCTGGCGACGAAATCCTCAAGGTCGAACAGCTTTCGGCGCCAGGAAAATACGAGGATGTCAGCTTCACGCTTCGCCGAGGCGAGGTCCTGGGTCTCACCGGTCTGCTCGGTTCCGGGGCAAAGGAGCTGGTCCGCGCCCTCTTCGGTCTGGATAGGCCGGCCTCCGGTCGTATCGAAATCAGCGGCAAGGCCACCCGTTTCGGCAATCCCAGCCACGCGACAGACCACAGGATCGCCCTGGTGCCCGAAGATAGGCGCCGCCACGGCGTCGCGCTCGACCTCAGCATCGCGGAAAATATCAGTCTTTCCAGCCTCGATCGCTTTACGCGCCTCGGCTTTCTCGACCGCAAGGACGAACGGCGCGAAATCGATGCTCTGATTGAACGGCTACAGGTAAAGACCAGCGGGCGTAATGCCTTGCTGCGCACGCTTTCAGGCGGCAATCAGCAGAAGGTGGCGATTGCCAAATGGCTCAGTCGCCATTCCGAGGTCTACCTCCTCGACGAGCCGACGGTCGGCGTCGACATCGGCTCCAAGGTCGAGATCTATACGCTGATCGGCGAACTTGCGGCGCGGGGCGCCGGTATCATAGTCCTGTCTTCGGACCTGCCCGAACTCTTAGGTATCACGGATCGCATCCTTGTGCTCTTCCGTGGCCGAGTGGTCCGGGAATTCATATCGTCGGAGACAACGGCGGATGCTGTGCTCGCTGAAGCCACAGGATCGTCGGAAGGGCAGCGTCATGTCGGCTGAAGTAGAGTTTGCGCCTTCCGGATTTTCGACCGCAGAAGGACCTGCCCGGCCGACCGGCAGTGTCGCGGCCGCGGCATTGCGCTTCGGGTCGCTGATCGCCTTTGCGGCCATCCTGATCGTCTTTTCGCTGACAGCGCCTTATTTCCTCAGCATCGGCAATATCGGCAATGTGCTCGGCCAATCAGCCATCTCCGGCGTGCTGGCGATCGGACTGACGATCGTTCTGATCGCCGGCGGCTCGAATGTCGTCACCGGCGGCATCGACCTGTCGCTCGCCGCCAATATGGGCCTCAGCGCTGCCGTTTATGCCAGCCTGACGCAACTTGGCTTTGGTGACGTCACGGCGGTCATGGCATCGATCCTGACTGGTACACTGATCGGCGCGGTCAATGCCATCGCCGTCGTCTATGCCGGTATCGTGCCGTTGCTCGCCACGCTTGCCGTCATGAACGTCGTTGCTGGCCTGGAACTGGTGCTGACGGGGAATACAGTCCTTCCAGCTTCCACGCCTTTCCTCTCGGCGCTTTCTGCTTCGGACGCCTTCGGCATGCCGATCCTTGCCTATGTGCTTATCGGCTTCACGGCAATTGCAACGGCGATCGTGCAATATACACCGCTTGGTCTGCGCCTTTATGCCGTCGGCGAGTTTCCGGATGCCGCGCGCGCCGCCGGCTTGCCGCTTCGTCGCCTGCTTGCCGGTGCCTTCGTCGCCAGCGGCTTCTCGGGCGGCATCGCCGGGGTCCTCTCGGTTTCCTACCTGAGCGGCAGCACGACGGGTTCCGGCGAGATGCTGTTGCCCGTTGTTGTCACTGCTTTGCTCGGCTCGGTCTTTTCACGCCGGCTGGTTCCGACGGTGACTGGAACGCTGCTCTCGGCCCTGCTGGTCGGCTTCCTGACCAATGGTTTTCAGCTGCTCAATATTTCGAGCACGCTGGTCAGCGGCGTTCAGGGCCTCCTTATTCTCATCGTGGTCTCTGCAACCACGCTACTACGCCGGCAGGAGGCCTGATCATGTCGCTCGATACTTCTTCACCCGCCGCGACTGGCTTGCCGCGCCTGATCGCCGGCGGCCTGGTGCGTTACGGGCTCATCCTCGCCCTGGTTGTAGTATTTGCCGCATTTTCCCTGATCACGCCGACATTCCTGACCCTTGCCAACCTGCAGAGTATCCTTGTCAATAATTTCACGCTGCTTGCCATCGTCTCTATCGCCATGACCTTCGCCGTCGCCTCGGGCGGCATCGATCTTTCGGTGGGAACGGCGATGGATTTCGCAAGCTTTGCCTTCGTCTCGCTTGTCCTTACCGGACAGCCGGTTGCACTTGCGGCGCTCGCCGGGTTGGCGGCCGGGGCGCTTGTCGGTGCTTTCAATGCGCTGTTGATCTCAGGGATTGGCGTCTCCCCGTTCCTTGCGACGCTCGGCACGCTGTTCATTGGCCGCAGCATCCAGCAGCTGCTGACCAATGGCGGCAATCCCGTCTATCTGCCTCCGAACGGCGTGCCGGAGGCTTTCCGTTTCCTTGGCCACGGTACGATCTGGGGTTTCCCTGTGCCGCTTGCAACCGCCATCGTCATCATCGCGATCGCTGCGGTCATTCTTGCCCGCACGCGCTTCGGCCGCATCATCCTGTCAATCGGTATCCAGCCGGGCGTCGTACGCTATTCCGGCATTGCGGCTCCCGCCTATATAGCGGCCACCTTCGTACTGGTTGGGTTGATCGCAGCCGCCGCCGGCCTCATTCTGACTGCGACCGTCACCGTCTATATCCCATCTTCCGGCAATGCATTTCTGCTGAACGCCATCGGTGCAACCTTCATCGGCACGACGCTCAGCCCGCTCGGGCGGCCGAACGTCGCTGGCACCGTGCTGGGTGTGCTGCTGCTCAGTATCGTGGCCAATGGACTGTTATTGACCGACCTGAATTTCTATTGGCAGCAAGTCGGTACGGGAACACTGATCTTTGCCGTGCTCGCCCTGAGTTTCATAAACCGGAAAGCGGCTGACCGCGCGTAAGGCAAGCCGTTAAGAATTATGGGAATCCGGTCTATCCGACCGCTATATCCGCCAAATTCTTCTCGCTCGATCTGATCCTGAAATTTACGCGCGAGGAATGCCTAGATTACCGTGCCATTGGGCCAGAGGCGGCCGTCTCGCTGCAATGGGGAATAATCGTGCCATTCGGCCAGCCGCTTTCCGTATTCGCGCCTGTAAGTGCTATCGTCGCAAAAGGCGATGTTGTCTTGCACCAATCCAACGCCAATCTCATAGTAGACATCGAGGTTGCGCAAGTCCGGCTGAGGAGTGTTTCCTTGCTCCGCTTCCCGTTGCATTTGCCAGAACAGCGTCTCCAGGCGCTGAACGAGAGCCGGAATATCGCGTAACACGCTTGTGTTCCGTTGCTCCTGCATAGACGCTCTTATTCTCTTCAGGCTTGTTGGATCCTTTGCAAATCCGATGGCCTTTTCAATGTAGTCTTGCGGATCGGAGCAAATCAGCTGCGTCGCGCCGGCAGCTGCAACGATGCTATGGCAGAAGCGTGCTGCAAAGCTCTTGCCTGGAATGGTGAGGACAGGCAAGCCCATGGTCAGGGCATCGGCTGCGGTCGAATGTGCTCCATAGGGAAATGTGTCGAGGAAAAGATCGGCAAGGCCAATCCTGGCAAGGTGTTTGGCGTTTGGTGCCTTGGTTGCAAAGATGAGACGTTCAGGTGCGACACCAGCTTTTGCCGCGATCTGGCGCAGACGTGCATCGACATCGTCACTGCCGCTCAGCAGCCATAATACGCTGTCGGATGTCGACGCGAGAATTTCCATCCACTGCGCAAACGTCTCCCTCGTGATCTTCTGCATACCGTTGAAGCAGGCGAAGACGAAGTTGCCTTCCGGCAAGCCCGTTTCGGGGCGTGTCGGCTTTTCGGCGATCGCTCTCTTGCGGTCAATAGGCTGGGTACAAGGGATCCTCCGGACCTTTTCCGAATAGAAGATCTCATTTTCCGGGGGAATGACGTGTTCGTCCGCGATGATATAGTGATGAAAAGGACTGCCCATCGTGCCCGGATAGCCGCAGAAATTGACGATGACGGGGGCCGGTCGATATGCAAAGATCTTCGTTCGTGCATGCTTGGTATAGCCATTGACGTCGATGAGGATATCGATGTCATCGTCTGCGATCTGCCGTGCCGCATCCTGATCACTGAGCGTAGCGATATCGCGCCAGCAGTCGACGACGGCTTTCATGCGTGTTTGCGTGGCGTCTTGCTCCACTGGCTCGCCGCAGTAATAGGCGTAGATCTCGACGCTTTGCTTGTCGTGTAGCTCCAGCACTTCCCTGAGTGCGAAGCCGACCGCGTGATCGCGCAGATCCGACGATACGTAGCCGATGCGAAGCCGCTGAGCGGTTCCGGATTTTTTGCGCGGCATCTTGCGAGGAAATCCGCTTATGTCGGGCCGACCGACAAAGGATTTGTTGTATTGATAGGCTCTTGCGAGCTGAAACAGGGGATCGTCGGAATAGCAGGCAAGCGTCAGCGGCGACATGGAATCGAGGAGCTGACGGGTGGAGACGTGGTCGGATGACGCAAGAACGGGCCATTTGCATTGACGCTGCCGCAAGGCGCTCCAATGCTGCCCGGCCTCGCTCTTGTCGGGTCGTAGTTCGATAGCCTGCCAAAGCGCCGCTTCGGCATCATCCAAAAGACCCGCATTTTCCATGACGCGGCCAATATGCTGAAGCGCCATGAGGCGATGTGCGAGCTTGTCGGGAGTGCTTTCAGCCGTCATCTCGACGAAGCTTCGCCATTGCACGATGGCTTGCGCCGCAACGCCGCTATCTTCCAATGCCCGTCCGAGATTGATGTGTGCGGGGCCGAATTGCGGATCGAGCTTCAAGCAGGCGCGCAGCGCCTGAATGGAGCCTGCTATGTCGCCGAGCTGCCGCAGCGTGACCGAATAGTTGAAGTAAACGAGATGCAGGTAAGGATGGCCATCGTTGAACGCAATCCAGACCTTGTAAGCCTCCGCCGCCTCCAGCTTCAGCCCGGCGGCACTCCGCGTTTCGGCAAATTGGAACAGGTCGTTGAAGGAGAGGCGCTGCGAACACGCCAGGTCCATGATACCGGCAAGCGGCATGACCGGACTGGTGACTGAAGCATCATTGGTGACCATGGGCATTCCATAAACTGGCGGCAGGCAAGGCAGCCATTTCCATAATGGCTGCCGATGCCTCGACTGTGCTTGGTTGTCGTCGGCATGTCATCAGCCTGCCGCGGGAATCGGCGGTTGCGCGCTAGCAATCAACAGCTTTCGAACGCGCCAAAGCGAATTGCAAACGACCGTGCGGGTGTCCAAGACCATGAGAGCCAGTCATACGCCGCGGATGCTGCTCGCTATGGCCCAGGCAGCTTCTGAAATCGCCCGCCGCCAGGCGCTCTGTCGCGTGATTCGATCCAGCAATGCCGGGGCATATCGCGAGCTTCAGGGTTCGCCTTCCGCGCCCTGGCTCTCGATCTCGCCTATTGCCGTCGCAAAGCCTTTGTGCCGGTTCACGTCACATAGCTCGAGATGACCGCCGCGATTTGATCCGAGTTCAGATATGCCATCTGCGAACGCATCAACGCGAGCAACTGCGTGCTGGAAAGGCTCGCAATATCCTGCGTGGACAGGCCCGCTATGCCATTCGAGCTAAAAGCCGCGATATCCTTGGTCGAGAAGGTCGAGAGCTCCTGGGTCGTCAGGGCAGCGACCTGCGCCGAGGTCAGCCCGCTGACCTGGGATGGTGCGAGAGCCTCAGCCTGCGCCGTCGTCAGCGCCGCGATGACCCGCGTGGTCAATCCGGCGACCGCCCCCGAGTTCAATGCGGCGATATCATCGGTCGTAAAGACCGAAATATCGTCCGTATCCAGGGCCGCGACCTGAAGGGCGTTCAAGGCCCCGATCTGCGACGTTGAAAGAGCGGCGATCTGGCCCGTGCTCATTGCCGCGATCTGGCCGTAGCTCAATGAAGCGATCTGAGACGTCGTCAGGACAGCGATCTGGTCGCTGCTGAGGGCTGCGACGACCGCCGTAGACAGTCCCTGGATCGCATCCGAGTTGATCACGGACAACTCGGCGGTGGAAATGGTTGCCAGATCCGCCGTGGTCAGTCCCGCCAGACCGGCTGAACTCAACGCTGCGATCTGGGTCGTCGAAAGCGCTTCGAACTGTTCGATGCTGAGCACGCCGACCTGGGTACTGCTCAGGCCGGCAATGCTGCCCGTGCCGAGTGCCGCGATCTGAGCGGTGGAGAGGGAGGCGATAAAGTCGGTCGACAGGCCCTGAACCGAGCTGGAACTGATCGCTGCGATATCGGAAGTGGAGAAGGTTGCCAGATCGGCCGAGCTGAGGCCCGCGATACCGGCGGAACTCAGGGCGGCAATCTGGGCCGTCGAAAATGCCGCGATCTGATCGGCGCTCATGGCGGAGACTTGGGTACTGCTCAAGCCGGCCACGCCCGCCGTGCTCACGGCGGCGACCTGGCTTGTCGATAAAGCGGCGATATCGGCGGTGCTCAGGACCGCGATCTGCTTTGAGCCAAGTACTGCGACTTGCGCCGCCGTCAAAGCCTCGATTTGATCGGTGCTGAGCACGGCAATCTGCGCCGTCGTCAATCCGGCGATGCCGCCCGTACCCAAAGACGTAATCTGGGCCGTTGATAGTGCCGCGACAATGGCAGTCGTCAGACCAGAGATGCCGTTTGAACTGATTGCCGCGATGTCCGCACTCGAGAAGGTCTGAAGATCGTCAGTTCCGAGAGCGGCAATCTGCGCGGAGCTGAGTGCTCCGACTTGGGTCGGTGTCAGGGCTTCGGCCTGGTCCGTGCTGAGAGCAGCCATCTGGCTGGTGGTGAGGCCCGCGATGCCGGCCGTGCTCAAGGCGGCGATCTGTTCTGTCGACAAGGCTGCGATTGCGGCGGTTGACAGGGCGGACATCGCGAGCGAACCGATGGCTGCCATGTCCGCGGTCGAGAAGGTCGCGAGATCGTCTGTCCCGAAGGTGGTGATCTGCTTCGAGGTGAACGCCCCAACCTGGGTCGGCGTCAAGGCTTCAGCCTGATCCGTGCTGAGTACCGCAATCTGATCGGTTGTAAGTTCGGCAATCCCGCTGGTGCTCAGCGCTGCGATCTGATTGGTGGAGAGGGCTTCGATGCCGCTCGTGCCGAGTACCGCAATCTGTTTGGAATTGAGCGCCGCAACCTGAGCCGTGGTCAAGGCCTCCAATTGCCCAGTGCTCAGAGCCGTTATCTGTGATGTTGTCAGGCCTGCAATGCCCGATGCGCTGAGCGCTGCAACCTGATCCGTCGAGAATCCGGCGATAGTTGCCGTCGACAGGCCCTGTATCGCGCCCGAACTGATGGCCGCGATATCGGCGGTAGAAAAAGCATCCAGATCATTCGCGCTCAAAGCTGCAACCTGGGTCGAGCTCAACACGCCGATCTGCACCGTTGTCAGGGCCTCCGCCTGATCGACGCTGAGCGCTGTCAGCTGTGCCGTTGTCAGGCCAGGTATCCCGGCTGTGCTCAGCGCGGCGATTTGCGCGGTCGACATGGCTGCAATATCAGCTGTTGTCAGCGCCGAGATCTGCTTGGAGCCAAGAGTGCTGATCTGGGCTGTCGTGAGCGCCCCGACCTGGTTGGCGCTGAGAGCGGAAATCTGTAGGGTGGTGAGGCCCGCGATGCCGGCGGTGCTGATTGCCGTGATCTGATCTGTCGAGAAGGCAGCGACAGTGGCCGTCGACAGGCCGGAAATGGCGCTTGAACTGATAGCCGCGATATCGGCCGTCGAGAATGTCTGCAGATTTGCCGCATCCAGTGTCGCAATCTGGCTCGAACTGAGAGCGGCGACCTGGGCCGAGGTTAGGGCTTCGGCCTGGGCAGTGTTCAAGACTGCGATCTGAACGCTCGTCAGCCCCGCAATGCCGAGACTGCTCAAGGCGGCGATCTGCGCTGTAGACATTGCTGCCATGTCGGCTGTTGTCAGCGCGGATACCTGCTTGGAGCCAAGAATATTGATCTGGGTCGTCGTCAGAGCTTGCACCTGACCCGTGCTCAGGGCGACGATCTGCAGGCTCGTCAGTCCGGCTGTGCCGGACGAGCTGAGGGCTGCGATCTGGGCGGTCGAAAGCGAGGCTATGTCCGCTGTGCTCAAGGCGGAAACCTGTGCGGAACTCAGCGCAGCTATCTGCTTGCTGCTCAGGGCATGGATCTGGGCGGTATTCAAGGCCGCGATCTGTTTGGTCGACAAACCGCCGATCCCCAGCGTGCTGAGGGCTGCGACCTGGTTTGTCGTCAGTGCCGCTATCGCACCCGTGGACAGGCCAGATATGGCGTTCGAGCCAATGGCCGCAATGTCCTGCGTCGAAAACACCGCTATATCGTCTGTCGTTAGCGCGGAAAGCTGGGTCGAGTTCAAGGCCGCGACCTGCGCTGTCGTCAACGCTTCGGCCTGGATGGTGCCGAGCGCGGCGATCTGTTTCGTGGTGAGGCCGGTAATGCCCGAGGTGCTCAGGGCCGCCACTTGGCTCGTCGACAAAGCGGCGACTGCTGTCGTGGAAAGACCCGATATGGCGGCGGAAGTGATGGCTGCGATGTTCTTGGTCGACAGAGCAGCTATGTCATTCGTCGTCAATACGGAAAGCTGCGCAGAACTGAGCGCTGCACTTTGTGCCGTCGTCAGAGCCTGGAGCTGCCCGGTGCTCAAAGTGGCAGTCTGCTGGGTGGTCAGCCCCGCAATGCCCGATGTGCTGAGAGCCGCAATCTGGGCTGTCGACATGGCGGCGATGGCATCTGTCGACAAGCCGGAGATGGCGGCTGCGCCGATGGCGGAAATATCTTTGGTCGAGAAAGTAGCGATATCGGCAGCACTCAGGCTGCTGATCTGTTTGGAACTCAGAGCCGCGACTTGGGCTGATGTCAGCGCCTCCGTCTGGCTGGTGTTGAAGGCAGAGATCTGTGCGGTGGTCAGGCCTGCGATGGCCGAGCCGCCGAGGGCTGCAATCTGCGCAGTCGAAAGTGTCGCGACGATGGTCGGGTCCAAAATTCCGACCTGCGCCGAGCTCAGGGTTGCGATTTGCTTGGTCGATAGCACATCTACCTGGCTGCTGTTGAGGGCACTGATCTGATCCGTGGTCATGCCAAGGATGCCGGTCGGGCTGAGCGCGGCGATCTGCGCCGTCGAGAAGGCCGCCAAGGCTGCCGTGGACAAGCCGGAAATGGCACTCGAACCGATGGCGGCAATATCCGCGGTCGAGAGGGCCGCGACGTCGCTCGAACCGAGGACGCCAAGCTGGGCCGAACTGAGCGCGGCGATCTGCGTCGTGGTCAAGGCGGCAAGCTGCGCACTGCTCAGGACGTTGACCTGGTCGGTGCTCAGTCCGGAAATTCCGGCAGTGCTGAGCGCAGTGATCTGGACAGTCGTAAGTGAAGCGATCCCTCCTGTGCCGAGCGCTCCCACTTGCGCCGAACTCAGCGCCGCGATTCGCGTCGTAGCCAAGGCGGCCACCTGTGCCGTGCTCAAAGCAGCGACCTGATCGGTCGTCAGGCCTGCGACGGTGGTCGTGCTGAGCGCTGCGATCTGTTCCGTGGACAATGAACCAATGACGGACGAGCTGAGACCCGACACTGCCTTGTTCGAAATCGCGGCGATGTCGGCGGTCGAGAAGGTTGCTATATCATCGGTACTCAAGGCGCCGAGCTGGACGGAGCTGAGTACCTTGACCTGCGCGGTGGTCAGCGCCTCTACCTGTGCCGTGCTAAGCGCGGCCATCTGCCCTGTTGTCAGGCCTATTATCCCGGAGGTGCTGAATGCAGCGATTTGTGCGGTGGAGAGGGAGGCGACGATATCCGCATCCATGATCGCAAGTTGCGATTGGCTGAGAGCCGCGATCTGATTGGTGAGCAGCGCATCGACCTGACCGGAGCTCAAGGCGCTGATCTGCGTGGTGCTGAGACCCGCAATTCCTGCTGTGCTCAAGGCCGCAATCTGAGCGGTCGTCAGCGCGGCAATCGCATCGGTCGACAGTCCCGACATCGCAGTCGAGCTGATCACGGCGATATCGGCGACCGAAAGGGCGGCGACATCATCGGTCCCGAGCGCGGATAGCTGAGCGGTCTTCAGAGCCGCGACCTGATTTGTTGTCAGGGTCGCGACTTGGGTGGTGCTGAGCGCATTGACCTGATCGGTCGTCAAACCGCTAATCCCCGACGTGCTTATCGCGACGACCTGTGCTGTGGACAGAGCGGCGATGGCGTTGGTGTCGAAGGCCGCGATTTGCGTGGCACTGAGAGCCGTCATCCACGATGCCGGCAGGGCGGTGATCTGCGCCGTGTTGAGCGCAGCAATCTGGCTCGTCGTCAAACCGGCAATGCCGACGGCACTCAAAGAAGCGATTTGTTGCGTCGAAAGGGTCGAAATGACGCCAGTGCTCAAGCCTGTTACCGCCTTGCTGGAAAGCGCGGCAATTTCATCGGTCGTAAAGGTCGCGATATCATCGGTTCCAAGAGCGGAGACCTGGGTCGAACTCAGTTTGGCAATCTGGGCCGTCGTCAACGCCTGCGTCTGCTGGGTGCTCAAAGCTGCGATTTGATCCGTCGTCAGACCCGTGATGCCGGATGTGCTGAGGGCCGCAATCTGATTGGCGGTAAGGGATGTAATGGTGCCGGTGCCGAGGGCTGCGATCTGGCTCGACGTCAGGGTCGCGACCTGTGTCGTGCTGAGTGCCGCGAGTTGCGCGGTGCTCAAGGTTGCGATCTGATTGGTCGTCAAGTTCGCGAGCGTGCTCGTGCCCAGGGCGGCAATCTGTGTTGTCGAGAGAGCAGCGACGGCGCCGGTGCTCAAGCCTGCGATTGCCTTGCTGGCAATAGCCGCGATGTCGGCCGTCGAGAGGGCGGCCATGTCGTTTGCCGTCAGCGCCGCCATTTGCGTCGAACTCAATGCCGCGATCTGGCTGGTCGTGAGGCTTGCCAGCTGAGCAGTACCCAGCGTCGAGATCTGGGTAGTCGTCAGGCCGGTGACGGCACTCGTGGTCAGGGCCTCGAGCTGCGCGCTCGAAAGGGACGCAATGACGCTGGTAGTGAGGCCGCCGATCGCCTTGCTGGAAAGCGCGGCGATTTCGTCCGTCGTGAACGTTGCCACGTCATCGGAACCCAAGGCGGCAAGTTGAGTCGAACTCAGTACTTTGATCTGGCTCGACGACAGTGCCTCGACCTGCGCTGTTGTGAGCGCGGTGATCTGGCCCGTCGTCAACCCTGTGATTGCGGTCGTGGTCAGTGCAGCAATTTGGGCAGTTGAAAGGGCTGCGATGTCATTCGTGTTGAGAGCCACAATCTGGGCCGTTTTCAGCACGCTGATCTGGGTGGCCGTCAAGGCTGCGACCTGTTGCGAGCTCAAGCTTGAGATCTGGCTCGTTGTCAAGCTCGCGATGGCACGCGTCGCAAGGCCCGCGATTTGGGTGCTCGAAAGTGCGGCGACCTGGGTCGTCGTCAGGCCGGTGACCGCGCTCGAGCTAAGGGCGGCGATCTGATCGGTTGAAAGGGAGGCGATGACCTCCGTACCTAGCCCCGCCACAGCCTTGCTGGTAATGGCCGCAATTTCCGTCGTCGAGAACGTGGCAATCTCATCCGCGCCGAGGGCCGAGAACTGAGTCGAGCTCAGCGCAGCAATTTGAGCACTGGTGAGTGCCTCCACTTGCTGCGTGCTTAGCGCGGCGATCTGATCTGTCGTCAAACCGGCAACGGTAGCTGCTTTCAGAGCTGCGATCTGTCCCGTCGAAAGCGCCGCAATGACATCCGTACCCAACGCGGCAATTTGGCTTGAGCCGAGTGCCGCGACCTGTGCGGTAGTCAAGACGCGCGTTTTAGCTGCGCCCAGAATCGCAATCTGGGCAGTGCTCAACCCGGCAACCCCGGCCGTGCTTAGCGCCGCAACTTGCGCTGTCGACAGGGCCGCAATGGCCGTCGTGTCAAGACCCGATATGGCCTTGCTGGTGATTGCCGCGATGCTGGCGGTCGAGAGTGCGGCGATATCGTCCGTACTCAATGCGAACATCTGGGTCGAAGTCAGCGCTGCGACTTGTGCCGTTGTCAGAGCCGCAATCTGCGCTGTGGTCATCGCGCTGATCTGGCTCGTTGTCAGCCCGGCGATGCCGCTTACGCTGAAGGCGGCAATTTGCGCGGTTGAAAGCGCTGCGATATCACTCGTGCTCAAGGCTCCGGTCTGCGTCGTCTTGAGCGAATTGATTTGACTTGTCGTCAATGCACCGATCTGCGCCGTGCTCAACGCGGTGATCTGGACGGTGGACAGGCCAGCAACGGCCGACTTGCTGAGGGCTGCGACCTGTGAGGCCGAGAGGGCGCTAACATCGCCCGTGCTCATGACCGCAACCTGGGTTGAGGTGAGCGCCGCAATTTGCGCCGTTGTCATCGCTGCGATCTGCGCCGTGCCCAAGGCAGCTATCTGAGCCGTTGTAAGGCCGGAAATCGCGGCCGTGCTCAAGGCGGCAACTTGGTTCGTCGCAAGAGAGGAAATGGTTGCTGTCGAGAGGCCTGCGACCGCGGCAGCCGTAATCGCCGCCATGTCATCCGTCGAAAACGTGGCGATACCGCCGGTAGACAGCACGGAGAGCTGCGCCGAACCCAGCGCTTTGACCTGGCTGGAGGTGAGAGCTTCGGCTTGCGCGGTGCTCAGGGCTGCGACTTGCGCCGTCTTCAGGCTGGCAATCGCACTGGCCGTCAGGGCCGCAATCTGAGCAGTTGAAAAGCCCGCTATATCGCTCGTGGGCATGGCTGCGACTTGCGTCGTCTTGAGAGCGGCGATTTGCGCCGTCGTCAGGGCAGCAATTTGCGCCGTGCTAAGCGCCGCGATCTGGCTCGTCGTCAGATTGGAAATGCTGCTGGTGCTCAATGCCGCGACCTGGCCGGTCGAAAGCGTGGCCATTGCAGCGCTCGAGAGGCCCGCAATCGCCTTGCTGCTAATCGCGGCCATATCGTCTGTCGAAAAGGTAGCCAGATCCGCGGCGCTGAGTGCAGCAATTTGCGACGAGCTCAAGACCCGGACCTGCGACGTCGTCAGGGCTTCCGCCTGCTCGATTGTCAGGGCCTGGAGTTGCTGTGTCGTGATCGCGGTGATCTGCACGGAACTGAAGCTCTCGATTGCAGATGTTGACAGGGCGGCCAACTGATCGAGCGTGAGCCCCGGAATGGCGCTTTGCGAAATCGCGCTCAACTGCTGGGAGGTAAGAACTTCCACATCCTCTGTATCCAGCGCCGCGATCTGCGCTGATGTGAGAACGCTGATCTGCTTGGTGGACAGTGATGCCACATCTTCCGTGGTCCAGGCCGCCACAGCTGATGTTGAAAGAGATCTGATCTGAGTGAGGCTCAAGGATGAAACGATCGAAGTCATAAACAGGACTCTTTCCGTAGCCACGTTGCACTGTCAGCATGTTCAAAGCCGACCAAGCTTGCCTCGCCGAAGCGTTGGCAGATTAACACTCTCTAAAATTCACGCCCCACGCTTTCAGCGTAGTTCGACTGGCTTGCCTGAAGCTGTGGTTGAACTTGTGATTGTCGTTGTGAGTATCGAATTCCCCGACTGGTCGAAATCCGATCATGCCGATCGAGCAGCAGGCTTCGTCGCCGGACCGTACGACGAAAAGGGCCCCGGAGGGCCCTTCTGATTAAGCAGGCGGAAGATCAGCGCTGGAGGTTGACCAGCACGTCCAGCAGGTCGGAGCCCGTCTGGAAGACCTTGGAGTTCGCCGTGTAGCTCTTCTGTGCCTGGATCATATCGGTGAGCTGGCCGGCCAAATCGACGTTCGATGCTTCCAGCGAGTTCGACTGGATATAGCCGAGACCGTTGCTGTTGGCGAAGCTGGTGACCGTCACGCCGGAATCGGCATTGGCCTGATAGACGTTGCCGCTCAAGAGCGTCAGCTTGTCCGGGCTTGCAACGGTCGCGAGCGGGATCTGGTAGATCGCCTTGGGGTCGCCGGTCTTGTAGTTTGCATAGACAATGCCGTTCTTGTCGATGGTGACGCCGGTAACGGGGCTTGCCGCCTGACCGTTGGTCGAGCCCGTCGAGCTGAAGTCGCTGGCCTTCTGCGTCATCCCGCTCAGATCCATCGCGATGGACCCGCCCGTTGTTGGATCGGTGATGGTGAATGTCCCACCGCTCGTCATGTTGCCGTTTGCGTCGAATGTCAATGTGGATGGATTGGGAACATTGACTGGGTCTGACGAATAAGGGAACGAGGAGCTGCCTGACGTGCTCTTGTCGGCATTGCGATAGACGCTGACCTCCCACTGATCGGTCGCGCCCGTCGTGGAATTGGCGGACTGAATTTTGGTGTAGTAAACGTCATACATGACGGAGTTGCCGAGCTTGTCATAGGCAACAACCGAGCTCTTCTGGGTATTTGAAGTAACCGAGGTCGGGTTGGCGCTCGGCAATGTCGCTGTATCGGTAACGACCGTTGCGTTCGAATTGAGGTTACCGGTGAAGGTACCCGTTGTTGAGGGCGAGCTGGCAAGACCGCTCTGATTGACGTTGATCGGCACCAGGCCGTCGAAGCCGTTGACGACGACAGCCGGTGCTCCCGAAGCATAGGAATAACCCATCAGGGTATAGCCAGCGGAGTTTACGAGGTTGCCGTTTGCGTCAGGCGTAAAGTCGCCTGCGCGGGTCAGGACGGTCTTGCCGTCGGCGCCCTGCACGACGAAGAAGCCGGCGCCCTGGATCGACAAGTCGCTGCTCGACGAGGTGGAGACCGTATCGCCCTGCTGCGAGACCGAATAGCTGACGTTGGTTTCGACGCTGCCTGAATTATAGTTGCCGCCGCCCGAAGGGAGAATCAACGACGAAAAGCTGGTGCTCGCCGACTTGTAGCCCGTTGTATTGACGTTCGCGATGTTGTCCGACACGGTGCTAAGCTTATTTGCCTGCGCGTTCATGCCGGAAACTGCCGTTTTCATGCTACCAAAGATGCTCATTGGTTCCTCGCACGTTGCTGATGCTGGGATGGTAGCGACAATGACTTGTGTGAAGCTGGCTTTTTGGCGCGCGCCGCCAGTTTGAATCAGTTCAAAACATTCGACGATCCTTGAGCCGACGGCTCAATCGCCGGTGCGGAATTCCTTGGGGCGCGCCTTTGCCGCAGTGAGTGTTTTCCAGGCCGAGCGAAAGAGTGCCAGACGGGCGCCTTGCAGGCCTCGCACCTGTCGTTGTCGAGACTGCGAACGATATTCCCAGGCTCTCGCCGATTGATGAGTGAGTGGTTGAGAGATGCTTGCCGGAACTTGGCTGTTCCAGGGCGATGTTTTGCGTCAGCTGCCTGATCGGCAACGGATACACCACCCTGTGGACTGCTATTGTGCCAGCATATCGGTGAGCGCATGCCGCATGGATTCGCTCGAAATGCCGAAGAGACCGCCATAGGGAAGATCAAGATCGAGGATGACAAACATGACGCTCGCCACCGAGACGATGGCGACAGCGACAATGGAACCCGCGAGCGGGTTTCTGGGAGCTTGAAGACCAAAGCTTAGGAATACCAGCATAAGCCAGAAGATCAGGACGCCGAGAAACGGTGTTGAAAGCGAGCCGTGCGCGTCCTCGATCACGGTCCATCGCGCTGCAAGGAGATCGCTGAAGAGCTGATTGCAACGGGTTACGAGCAGTTGATGCAAGGCATCGGTTGGCTGCTCGCGGGCGATGCCGAGACCCATATCGTTGAGAATTGCTCCAAGAGCAGGCGCTTCGCCAGTCAAAGGCAATTTTGATATGTCGGGATATGTCATCCCCGCCGGAACTGGCTCACCCGGCCATGTGCTGGCAATGACGGCGGTTGTATAGCTGCGCAGAAGTTGTCGCTCATTATCCAATGCCGGGCCGTAATTCCTCAGACAGCGGTCCATCTCTGCGAGACTGGCGGCGTAGCGGTTGCGATCGTGAGACGCCGTTGTGAATGCGTTCAGTTCCGATGCCAGAAGCAAGCTCATGACGAGTGCGGCAAAAGTGACAAGAAGGGCTGTAACGACCCGGAGGAAGTCTATTGTCTCGTTGCCGCGATGGGGGGCAGGTAATCTCGCGCGCAATATCGAACCGACTGCGGCGCTAAACACAAGGAGAACAAACAAAGCCAGCGTCCACACTGCTTCGCGCTGCATCGAAAAATGCTCCAGCTGCATATGGCCGTCGATTATGTCATGTATAGCGAGGAAGCGGGAGGATAAAAGCTCCGTGTCCTTTCATGGGTGTTCGCATAGCCCAGCAGGCCGGTGTCTCTTGCTGCCGGGGAGTTTTGAAATCAGCTATGGTACAAGTCGGCAGAATGGATCAGGTGCATACCGCGATGCAAACGGACAGCCAGATTAAGGCAACCCCAAGTGCCAACGCGCGCCTGGCACCGACAACTTTCTCTGCCTCTTCTTCCGCTACCGGCGTCGTTACGATCCAGGGCACGGAGCCGAGAGCCGCGAATCCGATGATGGCTAGGGCCACTACGAAATAATCGGATATGCGCCAAGGCCCCTGATCATACACCCCCCAGTAGCCCAGAAAGGCCATTCCCACTGCAAACATCGTCGCGGACGCGGAGCAAAGCCCCGTAACAGAGCCCGCAGGTGCCCGCAACTTGCTTTTTTCCGGTGTTGACCCGTTCATGACGCCATATCCGCGACGGCAAGTCGCCTCTCCGCATATATGTCAGGAATTGCGCGCGAGGTGAAGCGATTGAAATCGCCAACAGCTGAATTGCGACAATGGCGATTGTCGTGTTGATCTCCAGCCTACAGTTCGTCTATTGCGACTTCGATTCTCTAAAGCAGGTCGTGGGCCGGTATTTCTTCGGATGCCGGCAAAGCGCACCTAACGATAAAACTCCGACGGCGGCTTGCCGAAATGCCGGCGGAACATGGCGGTAAAAGCGCTCTGGCTGGCGTAACCGCAGTCGAAGGCGACGTCGATGATGCGTTCGCCATTTGCCAGTTTGCGCAGTGCGGACAAGAGGCGTGCCTGTTCGCGCCATTGCGCGAAACTCATGCCCGTTTCCCTGGCAAAGAGGCGGTGCACCGTCTTGGCCGTTACATTCAAACGTTCGGCCCATCGCCCCGCAGTCGACGTATCGGCAGGATGCGCGGTGATCGCCTCGCAGATCCGTCTGATACGCTCATCCTCCGGCATGGGAAGATGCAGGGGCAAGACATCGGAGACCCGTACTTCATCTAGGAGCAATTGCATGAGACGGTCGTCTCGACTGCCTTCCCCATAGTCGAGCGGAACTTTGACGGCGGCAACGATGAGCTCGCGCAGCAGCGGCGAAACCTCGATCACGCAGCTTTCCGCCGGCATATGGCGGATTGCTGTCGCATCGATGAAAACGGTTCGGATCTTGACCTCGCCGGACATCTTCACGTCATGCTCCAGCCCGGCGGCGAGCCACAGCGCCCGGTTCGGCGGCACCACCCACGACCCTTCTGCCGACCGCACGATCATTACCCCCTCGATCGCATGCAGCAACTGGCCGCGCGGATGCGAATGCCAGCCGGTGGAAGCGCCGTCAGGATAGTTGACGTCCATAGCCGCCATGGCGCGATGGGTATTATGAAACTCAAGATGTTTGCGCGTCGGATCGCTTTGCATGTCCCAATCTCTGCAGTCATGGTCATCATAGAGCGATACGGACTGGCTTCAAGGCGATAAGTCAGGGCGTTCGAATTGGTCCATGGTTATCGCACATGAAAAATAAGCTCGCATTTCTCAATCCCCTCGTCGCCATCATCCTCTGGTCCGGAAACGTCATCGTCTCCAGACTGTCAGCCCACACGATCGGGCCGGAGGCAATCACCTTCTATCGTCTGCTTCTCGCCGTCTTTTTGATGAGCACCTTCGTCGCCATCCCCGCCTGGCGAAACCGCTTCGTCATCTGGCCGCATCTCGGGCAATTCGCTATTCTCGGCTTCCTCGCCATGTGCTTCTTCCAGAGCCTATCCTATCTGGCGGCGGAAACGACCACGGCGACGAACATGGCGGTGTTCACGGCCTTGACGCCGCTGCTTACGGTGGCTTTGAGCGCCTTTGTGTTGAAGGATACGCCGACCGTCGGCATGGTCGGCGGCGGCGTTCTGTCGCTTGCCGGGCTTATCTATCTGGTGAGTGCCGGCGATCCGGCAGCGCTTGCTCGCAATGGCGTGCATCTCGGCGATCCGCTGATGTTCATAGCGGCGTTGAGCTATGCCGTGTATGGGGTTCTGCTCAAGCGCTGGAGCCTGCCAGTCGCCGGCTGGCAATCGACCTATATGCAGGCGATCTGCGCTCTGGTCATCATGTTTCCGGCGTTCCTTGCAACGCCTGCGCCCTTGCGTTCGCTGAATGCCGAGACCTTGCCGCTGATTGCCTATGCCGGGGGCCTTGCCTCCGTCGTTCTTCCGTTCCTGTGGGTGCGCGGCGTCCACATTCTTGGACCCAATCGTTGCGCGGCCTTCATGAACCTCTTGCCGGTCTTCACCGCGCTCGGCGCCATCGTGATGCTCGGCGAGCCCGTGCGCGCCTACCATGTCATCGGCGGCGGCGCCGCTCTTGTAGGCGTTGCCTGCGTCGGGCTTTTCCGCCGGCCGTTGCGTGGCTCATCGCCACTTGTCGCGGAGATCGTCGAGTAACGGTCTAAGGCATGGCACGTGAACGCGGACTCGTTGGAGGCCGCGTCCATCTCTATTGGTCGAATGTCACTTCCAGCTCGTAAAATCCGAGGCGGCGCAGCCGAAGGGCGCGCGTTGATCACCGAAGCGCTTCTTCAACTGATCGCAGCCCCAGCGGTTGAGTGGCGCCGGCATCATATTGTTGAGGTCCATGGCGGGCGAGGTGAATTGCGACTCGGCGCTGGTCACATACCAGACCCAGTAACCGAAAATGCCGACGATGAAGAGAAGTATAACCAGGAAAACCCTGGCGAGCCGCGCCATGACGGTCGGTCCTTTTTTCCCTTGGGCAATGAGCTCCAGCGGCTGGCCGCCAAGCTCTGCCGTCAGCGGGGCGAGAATGCTCGCGCGCTCTTGCGCGGCCATGTCGATCCGCTCCAGTCGGCTGTCCAAAAGTACCGGGAGAGCCGTATTTCCATGCCAGACGGCGAGCGCCACGGGCTTGCCATCCTTTGCGCCGACAACCAGAGGTTCCCGCCCTGGCTCGAAGTTCGTATGGGCCGCCCGTCCGGTTTTTCTGCCGGCGATCTTGTCAGTATAAGTCACCGTCAGCCGCTTGCCTCGTCGCTGGAAGGTCGTGATTTCCACCGGGACCGGCGCGAGTTGAGCAGCCCGGTGCAATTGCCCGCGAGCACGCCAGACACGCAGGATCTGGAAGATCATTGCGATGCAGGCGCCTCCAAGAAGTGCGACGAAGACGGCAAGCGTTATGATCCGGTTCCAGAGCATATCCAGCCCGAGGCTGAGGGTCGCCAAGTCCGGATGGTCGCCGGAGATGACGAGGTCCGTGTCGTAGTCACCGGCGTGGATGTCGACGAACATGATCTCGACATCCCTGTCATAGGTCTGGCCATTGTGGGCGTAGTTGAGGTGCGCCTCGCAGGTTGTGAAGAAACCCTTCCGGGTCGAGCATTTTCCATCGCGGATATCGCCGTTGACGAGCTTGACGGGATTTTGGCTGATCGTCCAATCCCTCAATATGCCCGGAGCTTCGGAAACAGCCATGAAAACGGTCAGGCCGGTCAGGATCGGCAGCGAGAAATAGACGGCCTTCGGCATTGAAATAAGGTTCTGAGCAAGCCGCAGGGCTCTCTCGGGAAGTTTGATCGTCGGGAATGTCATTGTCTGCCTGAAACTCCGAGTGGTTGTGTAGGCATCCGCAAAGCAGGAAGCGAAGCGGGAGCTGCGCAAAATCCTGGGGTCCGACTTTGCACCCACATCTGCAGCGCGAGGAAATAGACACTCTACCCGTCAGCTCAATACCCGGTTGTAGGCCATTCGACGATTTCATGGTGATGCCCACAGCAAACCCGCATGGGTGTGACCTTTTTGTACCGCAACTTTGACCGGTGCAGACGAGCCCGTTTAAAGCGCGTCGCGATCTTTCAGATTGGGCGGGTATAGGCCGACATGGGCAGCGGCGATGACATCGAAGCTGGGTGAAGAAAATCTCCGCCTCGTGAAAGGTAGAGGGCGAGGCGCCGATGTCCCACCTCGGCGCCTTATCCCTTTCAGGTTGCCCTTAATCTTCGACGTTCGGCAGCAGGATCGTCAAAAGTCCGATCAGCGGCAGGAAGGCGCAAAGCTCGAAGACGAACTCGATGCTGGTGTGGTCGGCAAGCACGCCGAGCGCGGCCGCACCAATGCCGCCCATGCCGAAGGCGAAGCCAAAGAACAGGCCGGACACCATGCCGACGCGACCCGGTAGCAATTCCTGCGCGTAGACGACGATCGCGGAAAAGGCCGACGCAATGACCGTGCCGATGATCGCGCTGAGGATGATCGTCGTTTCGAGATTGGCATGGGGCAGAACGACGGTGAAGGGCAGGATGCCGAGGATCGAACCCCAGATGACCTTCTTGCGGCCGATGCGGTCACCCACGGGGCCGCCGACCATCGTGCCGACGGCGACCGCGGCGAAGAACACGAACTGGCAGAGCTGAGCCGTCCGTTCCGTCACGCCGAACCGGGCCATGAGATAGAAATTGTAGTAGCTGGTAAAGCTTGCCAGATAGAAATACTTCGAAAAGATCAGCGCAATCAAGACGGCAATGGCAAGACCGACGCGGGCGCGCGATAGGCTCAGCGCCTTATGAGGCTTGCCGGATTTTGCCGGCGCCCGCAGATGGCTGCCATTCAGCTGATACCAGCGGCCGAGGCCACCGAGAATAAGAATGCCGGCAAAAGCCAGACTCGCAAGCGCCGCCATTCCATGCTGGCCGTGCGGAAGGATGAAGAAGGCTGCGAGCAGCGGGCCGAGTGAGGTGCCGAAATTGCCGCCGACCTGGAACAGGGACTGGGCGAAGCCATGCTTTCCGCCTGATGCCAGGCGGGCGATGCGGGACGCCTCCGGATGGAAGATCGAGGAGCCGAAGCCGAGCAGTATTGCGCCCATCAATAGTGTTGGGTAATTGGGCGCCATGCCGAGCGTAATCATGCCGGCGCAGCTGCAGATCATGCCGAACGGCAATGAATAGGGCTGGGGCCGTCCATCCGTGTACCAGCCGACGAAGGGTTGCAGGATCGAGGCCGTGATCTGGTAGACGAATGTCAGCACGCCGAGCTGGGCGAAGCTCAGGTCAAAGCCGGTCTTGAGCACTGGATAGCTTGCTGGCAGCAATGCCTGGGTGACGTCGTTGATGAAGTGGCCAAGGCTCGCCACCATAATGACCGGATATATCGTCGTTGCCGCGCGGGGCGGATTCATCACTTGGCTCATGACTGTCACTTTTCAATGTTCCGTTGCGCTGATATTAGAAAACAAAATTGCCCGCTACCGCGATAGGGCGTAATTCTTACGAGACTGGGCCAGAATGGTCAGGAACAGCCGCATAGATCCATTCATCGATGTCGACCGGCCACTCATCGCCCTCGGCAATGAATATGGCGACGGCCACCGCGTCGAACCGCACCAGCATCGCCGTGCCCAACTGCTCTATGGTTTTTCCGGCGTAGTGGTCGTGACCACGCCTGACGGCACGCTCGTCATGCCGCCGGAGCGCGGGATGTGGATCCCTCCGGGCGTGATCCATAGCGTGCGCATGCTCGGAAAGGTAAGCATGCGTAGTCTCTACATTGAGCCGGAAGCGATCGAGACGATGCCGGATCACTGTCAGGTGGTCGAAATCTCGCCCCTGCTGCGCACGCTCATCGCCGAAGCCGTCGATATTCCGGTCGATTACGACGTCAATGATCGGGCCGGTGCCTTGATGGCATTGCTTCTGCACGAACTGGCAAGATTGAGGCCGTTGCCCTTGTCCCTGCCGATCCCGCGCAACAGGACTTTGGCTCAGAAATGCCAGGATTTCCTCAGGCGGCCGGCAACGCATGATACGATCGATCTATGGGCCAGCCACATGCGCATGAGCCGCCGCGCATTTACCCGCATGTTTCGCCTGGAGACGGGGCTGAGCTTCGTCAAATGGCGCGAGCAGGCCTGTCTGCATGCCGCGCTTCCGCGGCTTGTCGCCGGCGTGCCGGTGACGACGATCGCGATTGACCTTGGCTATAAGAACCCGGCCGCCTTCACGACCATGTTCAAGCGCGCCTTCGGTTGTTCGCCACGCGAAATGGCGCGCCAGCACGCTGGAAGCGGCTCCGCCGTTACAAGTCCCCAGCCATGACCATCATGTCGCGTCGAGATAGGGCTTCAATGGCATGTCGTCGTGCCTGGGCACCGTCTGCCGTTCGATCATGTGGTGGATGACGGGCGGGCGGTCGCCGCGATGCAATTTGTCCAGGCGTTCGGCGACCTCGACATCGGCATGCGTCTGGCGCTGGCTGTGGCGAACATAATCGATCCAGGTCGGCAGATGGTAGCTTTCCGTCCAGGTGTTCGGCTTTTCCAGATCGCGTAACAGCGACCATTGCTTTGCCCCGTCGCGGATTCTCATCCGGCGACGCTGAGCCATGACGGCCAGAAATTCCGCCACATCCTCCTGATCGATGTCGTAGTCCACCATGACCAGGATGGGGCCGCTTCTGGAACGCAGGTCGAGCTGCAATTGTGGTTCGCTGAAGGTGTTGGTCGGATCGAGATTAAGCGATTCGAAATCCGGTTGGCGCAGCAACAGGCCAAGCAGGCCGCCTATTGCCAAGCCGACGCTTGCGATGAAAAGCGCGCCCGTGACACCGTGGGCGTCGGCCAGTGCACCCCAGAGCCAGCTTCCGACCGCCATGCCACCAAAGGTGGCGGTCTGATAGAGCGACAGAGCGCGGCCGACGACCCAGCGCGGCGTGGAAAGCTGAACCGTGACATTGAAGAGCGAGAAGGCCTGCACCCAGGCGACGCCGGCCGGCATAAGAATAAGACAGCTCAGCCATACCTGGTTGCTTAGCGCAAGCAACAAGCAGCTCACCGCCAATGTGAAGAAGGCACCGCGGATCACCCATTCATTGCTCAGTATATCGCGGATGCGGCCGATCAGCATCGCGCCGCAGATGGCGCCAAAGCCGAAGAAGCCGAGCATGATGCCGTAGGTGATCGCCGTGCCGTGGACATGATCGCGTGCCACGAGGGGCAGGAGTGCCAGGATGACGATCGCCGTCAAGCCGAAGACGAAACTGCGGCACATGACCTTGAGAAGGTTCGGCGACATCAGCACATAGCGAAAGCCTGCCGACATGGCGCTGCCGAACGGCTCGCGCGGCAGCGTATTGCGGACGGGCGCGGTCTTCCAGCGCCATAGGGTGATGATGAGCGCGAAGTAACAGAAGACATTGAAGAGGAACGCAAAGGCCGCACCGGCGGCCGCGACGATGACGCCGCCGATGGCAGGCCCGATGCTGCGCATGAGATTGTAGCTCATGCTGTTCAGCGCGACCGCACCCGGCAGGTGCTCGCGTGGCACGACATCGCCCATCGACGCCTGCCATGATGGATTGTGAAGCGCGCCGCCGCAGCCAATCAGGAAGGTGAAGCAGAGCAAAAGCCATGGGGTCAGCGCATTGCTGTAGGACAAGATCGCCAGCGTCGCCGAGACTGAGAGCATCAGCGTCTGTGCAATCAGCATGATCCGCCTGCGGTCGTAATTGTCAGCCAGCGCTCCGGCCGCAAGCGAGAAGATCATGACGGGCAGGGTGGTGGAGGACTGAACGAGCGCCACCATGCCATGTGATGTCGCAAGGCTGGTCATCAGCCACGCGGCGCCGACGCCTTCGACCAACCCGCCAAGATTGGAGATGAGCGTTGCCGACCAGAGAGAGCGGAAGGTCTTCGACTGGAACGCAACGAGCGGAGAGGGTCTATTGGGCATGTCGGCTTTTCTTCGCAGGATTATCTTGCTCGGCGGCGCAGCGAGCCGCTCAAAGCGTAAGCGCAGCCGAGTCGAAATCGAGCCTATAGTGATTTGCTAATTTCCGAAACGATTTTGGAATAATATTCTCGCAAATAAAGGCGGAATTCAGCAATTGCATGGATGAGGCCTCGGATGGCAAAAGCTGCGAAGAACGATTTTCACTCGAGCAACGTGCCAATTCGATCGGGGTCGGGAGAAACCAAGATGATCGCGGCCTTCCCGGAGACATCCTTGGCAGAAACAAATCCGTTTTCGCCGAACTGATCTGGAAAGCGACTGTCGACGGAATTGTGCCTGTTGTCGCCCAGCACGAAATAATGACCCGCGGGCACTTCGAAAGGACCTGCTTCGTCCTGACCGGCGACCGCTTGATCCGTCATCGAGGTTCTGTAGCGTCGTCCTTCCGGGGGCGTCTCCTCAAGAATTCTAGCTGTATTGCCGAAGAGATCCGTCATCATGCGATCCGTCGGCGCAGCCGGCCTTACCAAACCCGCAACGGATCGGCGCTGCATCATCAGCGCAAAAGGATTTGCTGCCACCCGCTTTCCAATCCAATTGGGTAGCTCACCTAAATCTACGGTAGATGCTAATATTCTAATTGCCGGCCTGAATGCCACCCTCGGGCTGGACAGTGCAGCGTCCGACGACTGCCCCCATCCTTTGTCGTCGGACGCACCCCTCATTATTGACATCAGCTTTGAACGGCAGGTCGCTTTCCGCGAGAGCTTGTCATTCATCCATCAGGTCAATGCCATGCAGTCGGGGATGGGCTAGTACTGCCCGTCCGCAGAATCAGCGTCTGCAGCCTTCTCGGAACCTCTGTCTCTGCCAGGTTTGGGGCTTCGACCGTTTGAGGCTTCGCTGGCATCGCTGTTCTTGCGGTCGATCATGGCGCGGAATTCGACTTCCGGGACGGGCGGGCTGAAGTAATAGCCCTGACTCTCCGAGCAACCGGCCTTGATGACCATGTCGAGCTGGGTCTGCGTCTCGACGCCCTCCGCCGTGGTGAGCATCTTGAGATTGCGACCGAGCGTAGCGATGGACTGGACGATGGCAAAGCTGTCGGGCCGGTTTTCCAGGTCGCGCACGAAACTGCGATCGATTTTCAATTTATCGAAGGGGAAGCGCTGCAGATAGTTCAGGGAAGAATAGCCGGTGCCGAAATCGTCAAGCGCAATGGTCAAGCCGAGCGAACGCAGCCGGCTCAGTACCTCGATATTCGCGGCATTGTCCCGCAAGAGTACCGACTCGGTGATTTCCAGTTCCAGCCGCCGCGCATCGAATTCGGTAAATTCCAGGACGGTCTTGACCATATCGACCAGATCCGTCTGACGGAACTGAACCGGAGAGAGGTTGACCGAAACGCGCACGTCCTCGGGCCAGTTCAGGGCGTCCTCGCATGCCTGTTGCAGCACCCATTTTCCGAGCGTGTCGATGAAACCGGTTTCCTCCGCCAGCGGGATGAAATCGGCTGGCGGGATCAGCCCGCGCTCTGGATGGCGCCAGCGCACCAGTGCCTCGCTGGCAACGATCTTGCGGGTCTTGTGCGAAATCTGCGGTTGATAATGAACCTCGAATTGTCCGAGCTTGATGCCGTGACGCATGTCCACCTCCAGATTGCGCCTGTTCTGGAGATCCTCTTCCATCTGCGGGGAGAAGATGCGGTAGATTCCCTTGCCATCGGCCTTGGCCTGGTATAGCGCCAGGTCGGCGTTCTTCATCAGTTGGCCGGTATCACCGCCAGCGCGCGGTGCGACCGCGATGCCGATGCAGGTGCTGACAACGATCTCGTTGCCATCGATACGGTAAGGCCGGCCGATGCTGGCAATGAGGCGCTCCGACAGATCGCGGGCACTGTCGAGTGTGGAATCCAGACACCGGTGCAGCACGGCAAATTCATCACCGCCCAAGCGCGCCACGATGTCATGTTGTGATGCGGTGTTACGCAGCCGCCTGGCGACCTTGCGCAGCAACACGTCGCCGACGGGGTGGCCCAGCGTGTCGTTGACTTCCTTGAAGCGGTCGAGATCGAGATAGAGTATGGTGAATAATTGGCCGCCGGCTGCCAATCCGCGCAGTGCGTGACCGACGCTTTCCCAGAACAGCAATCGATTGGGCATATCGGTCAGCGCGTCGTGATGGGCCATGTGCACTACACGATCCTGCGCGCGATGACGCTCGCTGACATCCTCGAAAGTGCAAACCCAGCCGCCTTCACCCGTCGGCTCGTGCGATACGGCCAGCACCATCCCATTTGCGAGATGATGGATATGGTCGCTGAGCACGGCGATGTCGTTCCGGACACGAGCCTTATCGCCAGCGATGCCGCCCGGGCCGCTGGTTGACAATCCAGGAGGCAGCAATTCGGGCGCGATGAGATCAGCCAAGGGGGTGCCGATCCTTGCCCGGACTTCGTCCAGACCGAACAGGGCCAGGAAACGGGGATTGTGAACAATGACGCGATATTGGTCGTCGAGCAGGCAAAGACCGAGCGACATGGCCTCCATTGCCGCATCGAACCGGGCATTCTGGATCGCCAGGGTCTGCTCCTTGGCCTGCAGAATCTTCTGCGCACGGCCCAGAAGGCCATTGTGGATGAGCAGTAGCAGAATCAGCAGGCAACCGCCGATGAGCATGCCGACGGTGACCCATGTCAGGGCCAATTGCAGCCCGAGGAGACCGCGCCGATCTTCGGCAATGCGCGCCGAATACCACATGTTGCTGTCGCTGGAGAGCCGCGCCAGCTTCGGATAGATCGGCTCCAGGATCGCCAGGATCCGCGCCGGTGTGCCGGGCACTGAAAGCTGGCTAAGCAGTGGCCGGGTCTGGTTGAGCGCCTCTTCGAGGTCGTCGAGGGTCTCGCCGATATGCGGGTTGGATTGTACGAACTTCTCGACCCCGTTGGACCGAAGGGTCTTGAGACGATTGACGACGATATCGAAGCGCAGCCTGACCTCGTGGGCATCGACCTGCCCATCGTTCATGCCGATGGCACTGACGCGCTGTTCGAGCCGGGTGAACTCACTCGGAGCTTGGGCTATCGTCCAGGTGATATTGCCCAAGCCGACATCTTGCAGTGCGGTCTGGCGCTGGAAGACCAAGGCGGAAATATAGATCGCCGAGGTGATGAAACCCAGGATCACAATGATCAGCGCTGTGCGGAGGTAGCGCATGCGGCCCCGGGGCTATTTCACGGAGATTGCCTTGACCTGCCAGACGGCACGACCGTGATAGGGCTGTCCCTGCAGGATGGGGTTGCTGTCGAATGGATACATAACAAAGAACGGGCCTTGATCGTCGATAGGCATATATGCGCCATTGCGCTTGACGGCAAGGATCGTGCCGAACTTGGTGAAATCGCTGGTCGGAATATCGACGCTATAATCATTGAGGGCAATGACGGTGGCTGTCGCACCTTGGGCCTTGGCCTTTTCAAGCAACAGCGCCATTGGGACGCCTTCGAAGTTGACGACACCTTCGTTCCAGGGCGTCGAAGTCTTGATCGACACGAGGCCCATCGCCTCAAGCTGATTGCGATCGAACGTCACCGAGCCCGAGGAACCGGTAACCGTCACCGACGGCACGTCCTGCGCCAGGGCGGGCGCGACGAACGCAGCAAGGACTGCAAAAATGACTGAGGCGAGAAGACGCATTGAGGGTCCGATGCTTTCGGGGTATGGGCCTTGCCCGTTCTATCTCCAGCCTGCACAACTGGCTGTTAAAGATCGGTTAAGTTCCACAGGGCAATGGAAACAAACTTAACAGCTCAAGATTTAGCGTAGCATTTGTCGGAACTCGCTGATCTATTTTCAGCTCGGTAAGATCCGGGTTACGTGCCACTGACCTGCACTTTTGCTATGAAGTCGACGGATGCCGATATGGATTTTCTCGGCAGCTTCGGCGGCTTTAAGGGCGTTGCGATTTCATCTCCCCATCAATCATCCCGAAGACGTGCGGTGACCGGACCAAAAAGTGACTGGCGCGACAGCACTTTCTCTTTGCTACTCCTCGATAGTGAGCAAGTGCAACAAATTCATGATAGATACGATCCCCGGCTTGCCCGCAACGGTTGGCGTTGCCAGCAAGAAAAATAGTTCAGCTTTTTTTGAACTCATACGCTTTCCAACTGCGCCGCTCAATACAGAATGCGTCACGCCACCGGCTGAGCAACTCCGAGTCGCTCGATTGGCGGGCGGCGATGATCTATTGCAGCAGGATCGCGCGGAAGTCGTTGACATTCGTGCCGGTCGGGCCGCTGACGAAGAGGTCATCGAGAGCGGCAAAGGCCGACCAGCTGTCGTTATGATCAAGGAATTCGGCGGCATTTTTTTTGAGCTCGGCGAGCCGCGAAATTGTGGCGCCATCGGCAAAAGCACCGGCATTGTCTTCGGAACCGTCGATGCCGTCCGTGTCGGCGGCGAGCGCTGAAATGCCCTCCTGGCCGGAAATGGCGCAGGCGAAGGACAGGAGGAACTCGCTGTTGCGGCCGCCTTTGCCCTTGCCCTTGATCGTTACCGTGGTTTCCCCGCCAGACAGAAGAAGCATGGGGTCTTGCGACGCCAAGCCCCGCTGCAGGATCTTGGCTACGATCGCCGCATGTTGGCGACCGACCTCCGATGCTTCGCCCTCGATGGCATCGGACAGCACGATGGTCTCGACGCCGGCCTTGCGGGAGACATCGGCAGCGGCGTCCAGTGCGATGGCTGCCGAAGCAACGAGCCTCACCTCGTTGCGGGCAAAACGAGGGTCCGAGGGCAGGGGAGGCTCATCCGTGCTGTCCTTGAGGTGACGCATCACCGCGTCGGGCAGATCGAGACCGTAATGTTCTATGATCGCACGTGCATTGGCGCGGGTCGTCTCGTCGGCGATGGTCGGGCCGGAGGCGACCAGTGCAGGGTTGTCGCCGGGGATATCGGAAACGACGAGGGAGACGACCTTTGCAGGATAGGCAAGGACCGCCAGCCGGCCTCCCTTGATGCGCGAGACCTGCTTGCGCACGGCATTCATGGCGCCGATCGGTGCGCCGGAGGCAAGCAAGGCCCGATTGACGGCGATTTCGTCGGCAAGCGTGAGATCCCCTGCCGGTGCGGGCAACAGTGCCGAGCCGCCGCCGCAGATGAGGGCGACGACCAGATCGTCTTCCGTGAGACCGTTGACCGCTGCCATCAACCGATCTGATGCGCGCAGGCCACCTTCGTCCGGCACCGGATGCGCGGCCTCGAGAACCTCGATGCGCTCACACGGCACGGCATAGCCGTAGCGCGTGACGACAACGCCGGACAGCGGAGCGTCCCAGAGACGCTCGAAGGCACGCGCCATCTGTGCTGCCCCCTTGCCGGCACCGACCACCACCGTCCGACCCTTCGGCTTTTCTGGCAGGTGGGCGGCGAGCGCCTTATCCGGATCGGCCGCTGCGACCGCCGCATAGAACAGCTTTTCCAGAAAGGCGCGGGGATTGGGGATATCAGGCATCGAGTCTCTCACATGTTACGCGACGGGATGGTTCGCCATGCGCTCCAGCGCCTTGACGAGACCGGAATGATCGAGCCCGCTATCGCCATTGGCGGCGCATTGGTTGAAGAGTTCCTGCGTTGCCGCGGTGTTCGGCAGCGAGACGCCGAGCGCCTTGGCACCCTGCAGCGCAAGGTTCAAATCCTTCTGATGCAGCGAGATGCGGAAACCGGGCTCGAAGGTGCGCTTGATCATGCGCTCGCCATGCACTTCGAGGATGCGCGAGGAGGCAAAACCACCCATCAGGGCCGAGCGTACGCGGGCCGGATCGGCACCGGCCTTGGAGGCGAAGACAAGTGCCTCCGACACGGCCTCGATCGTCAATGCGACAATGATCTGGTTGGCGACCTTGGTGACCTGGCCATCGCCGCAATCACCGACGAGCGTGATGTTCTTGCCCATCAGCTGGAAGAGCGGCAGCGCCCGCTCGAAACTGGCTTCAGAACCGCCGGCCATGATGGAAAGCGAGGCGTTCTTGGCGCCGACTTCGCCACCGGAAACCGGCGCGTCGATATATTCAGCGCCGGTCTCGCGAATCTTTCTGGCGAATTCTTTGGTCTCGATCGGCGAGATCGAGCTCATATCGATGACGAGCTTGTCCTTGGACAAGCCGTAGGCAACGCCGTTCTCGCCGAAGAGCACGTCCTTGACCTCAGGCGTATCCGGCAGCATCAGTATGATGGTGTCGACGGTTTCGGCGAGCGCCTTCGGCGTTTCGACGAATTGCAGGCCGTTGTCGAGCAGCTCCTGGCGCGGCGGAATGGCAAACTTCGATGTGACGACGATGTGGCCGGCATTTTGCAGATGACGCGCCATGGGAGTACCCATGATGCCGAGGCCGATAAATCCGATATGTGCCATGGTTATTAGCTCCTGATATTGAGAATGGCGGCGCCTTCGGCGTGGTGTCCGGCTGCCGCAAACCAGCCGAGCCCAGCCGCGGTCGTGGTGCGCGGCTTGTATTCGCAGCCGATCCAGCCGTCATAGCCAAGCGCGTCGAGCGCTTCAAAGACAAAGGGGTAGGCGATCTCGCCGGTGCCCGGTTCGTTGCGACCGGGATTGTCGGCAAGCTGCACATGCGCAATCCGTGCCTGATGCTTCTTGAAGGTGCCGATCAGTTCGCCCTCGGTGCGCTGCTGGTGATAGAGGTCGTACTGAATGAACAGGTTGTCGCTGCCGACCTCGGCGATGATCGCGGCCGCCTGGCCCGGCGTGTTCAGATAAAAACCCGGAATGTCGAACCGATTGATCGGCTCGATCAGCAGGCGGATCCCGTGCTTGCTGAGCTCTTCCGCCGTATATTTGAGGTTGACGACGAAAGTGGTCCGCAGCACCTCATCGGGCACGCCGGCCGGCGCGATGCCGGAAAGGCAATTGATCTGGCGGCAGCCGAGAGCCGTGGCATAGTCGATCGCCGAGGCAACGCCGCGGCGGAATTCGTCGATACGATCGGGCAGGATTGCGATCCCCCGCTCGCCGCCGGCCCAGTTGCCGGCGGGCAGATTGTGCAGCACCTGGATCAGGCCATGACGATCGAGTTCGGTGCGCAGCGCTTCCTTCGCAAAATCATAGGGAAACAGATATTCGACGCCCTTGAAGCCCGCCTTGGCGGCCAGCGCGAAGCGATCCAGAAACGGCGCTTCGGTGAAAAGCATGGTGAGATTGGCCGCAAACTTCGGCATGTTATTTCTCCTTCAGTCCAACAGAGCGAGGATCGCGGTCGGTGCATCCTCGCCGCGTTCGGCAAGTTCCTCGAACTCGACGACCGAATTGATGTCGGCGCCCATGGCGATGTTGGTGACACGCTCCAAGATGAACTCGATGACGACGGGAACCTGATGCTCCGCCATCAGCTGCTTTGCAGTCGTGAACGCTTCCTGAAACTCGTTCGGGCTGCGCACGCGGATCGCCTTGCAGCCAAGCCCTTCGGCAACGGCGACATGGTCGACGCCATAGCCCGGCTCCGCGTCATCGGATGCGTTTATGTTCTCGAAGGCGAGGCTGACTTCGAAATCCATGTTGAAGCCGCGCTGGGCTTGGCGGATGAGGCCGAGATAGGAATTGTTCACGACCACATGCAGATATGGAAGCTTGTGTTGCGCCCCGACGGCGAGCTCCTCGATGAGGAACTGGAAGTCGTAATCGCCTGACAGTGCGACGATCGGGCGGTCCGGATCGGCGGCACGCACGCCGAGCGCTGCCGGCAGGGTCCAGCCGAGCGGGCCGGCCTGGCCGCAATTGATCCAGTTGCGCGGCTTGTAGACATGCAGGAACTGTGCGCCGGCGATCTGGCTAAGCCCGATGGTCGAGACATAGCAGGTGTCGCGATCGAAGGCCTTGTTCATCTCCTCGTAAACGCGCTGCGGCTTTAGCGGCGTTTGGTCGAAATGCGTCTTGCGCAGCATGGTGCGCTTGCGGTCGCGGCATTCCTCCGCCCAGGCCGACCAGTCGCGCAGCTTGCCTTCGGTCTTCCATTCCGTCGCAACGTCGAGGAAGAGCTTCAGCGCGGCACCGGCATCCGAGACGATACCGAAATCAGGAGCGAAGACACGGCCGATCTGGGTTGGCTCGATATCGACATGAACGAAGGTGCGACCCTCGGTGTAGGTCGAGACATTGCCGGTATGGCGGTTTGCCCAGCGATTGCCGATGCCGAGGACGAAATCGGAGGCAAGCAGCGTCGCATTGCCATAGCGATGCGAGGTCTGCAGCCCGCACATGCCGGCCATCAGCGGGTGGTCGTCCGGGATCGTGCCCCAGCCCATCAGCGTCGGAATGACCGGAATGCCGGTGATCTCGGCAAATTCCACCAGCAGGTCGGAAGCATCGGCATTGATGATGCCGCCGCCTGCGACGATCAACGGCCGCTCGGCCGCATTCAGCATGGCAAGCGCCTTTTCGGCCTGTGCCCGCGTCGCCGAGGGCTTATAGGGGGCGAGCGGCGCATAGGTTTCGATATCGAACTCGATTTCAGCGAGCTGGACGTCGACAGGCAGATCGATGAGGACCGGGCCGGGGCGACCCGAGCGCATCGTATGGAATGCCTTTTGGAAGACGTAAGGAACGAGCGCCGGCTCCATGACGGTCACGGCCCATTTGGTAACGGGGGCTGCGATCTTGGCGATATCGACGGCCTGGAAATCCTCTTTGTCGAGGCGCGCGCGCGGCGCCTGGCCGGTGATGCAGAGGATCGGGATCGAATCGGCAGAGGCCGAATAAAGGCCGGTGATCATGTCGGTGCCGGCAGGCCCCGACGTTCCGATGCACACACCGATATTGCCGGCGCGGGCGCGGGTGTAGCCCTCGGCCATATGGCTTGCGCCCTCGACATGACGGGCCAGCACATGGCGGATCGAACCACGTGCCTTCATTGCCGAATAGAAGGGGTTGATCGCAGCGCCGGGAACGCCGAAGGCGCAATTGACGCCTTCCTTTTCCAGAACCAGCACTGCGGCATCGACTGCACGCATCTTCGCCATGGGATTTCCTCCGTTTCTGGATCGAAGGTACCGCATAGGTGAACGAGTGCAATCTTAAAATGGAAATCAATCCCATCATATGGAAATAAACATTTTCAACAAATCTGGAACAATCGGAGCGAAGCGGATATGTCATGAAGCCCAAGCGGGTCGCGCCGAATTGTGCGGCATGCGTTTGGTCTAAAGTGAGCGTCATGGTGGAAAATCGGGAAAAGACGAAGGGCAGACCGGGGCGGAAACCGGCAGGGAACGCGGCGGCTTCATCGGTCCAGGTGCTCGATCGTAGTCTGAAACTCTTGGAGCTGGTGGCGGAAGCCGACGTCGCGGTTTTGACCGATCTCGCCGACAGATCGGCCATGGCGCCTTCCACCGTCCACCGGCTGCTGACCTCTCTAGCTCAGCACGGCATGGTGGCGCATGATGCTGAGACGGGTGCCTGGACGATCGGGGTGAAAGCCTTCGAGATCGGAACGGCCTACTTACGCTTCCGTAAGCTTGGCACAATCAGCCGGCCTTTCCTCAAGCAGCTGATGGAGGCGTCCGGTGAGACCGCTAATATTGCCATCGAGGAAGATGGCGACATCGTCTTCATCTCCCAGGCGGAAAGCCATGCGCCGATGCGCGCTTTCTTCCGCCCCGGCCGCCGTGGGCCGATCCATGCGTCGGGTATCGGCAAGGCGATCCTTTCCACCTGGCCGGACAGCCAGATAGAGGCTTTGCTCAAAGGGCGGTCGTTGCAGCATTTCACCGATAAGACCCGCGATACGCTGCCCGTGCTGCTTACGGATATGGCCGAGATCCGCTCGCGCGGCTGGTCGATCGACGATGAAGAACACACGCTCGGCATGCGATGCGTCGCCGCGCCGATCTTCGACGAATATGGCGAGGCTGTTGCTGGCATCTCAATTTCAGGCCCGGCTGTGCGGCTGCCGGATGAAAGGGTTGCTGCGCTTGGTCCTGCTGTGCGGGCCGCGGCGGAAGAATTGACGAAGGCGATGGGCGGACGCTCGAAGCGGGCTTGAACGTCTTCGCCGCCGTCTCCTATTCGGAGACGACGGCGCTGCCGGTCCGCCACGTTTATTGGTTAGGCGAGCTGCAATTGCTCGCGTACGATCGTGTCTGCTTTCTTGCCTTTGGTCTTCATCGCCTTGCCGGCGACATAGACTTCGGCAATGCAACGATCATCGCCCATGGTCTGCAGGATGAAGAGTTCTTCGGCCAATGAGGTCGCGGTGCGCATGCGGAATTCCATCGCCGACTTGGCGCTGGAATCAAGCACGACGATATCGGCATCCGCACCTGGCTGCAGCGAGCCGATGTGGCTTTCGAGGCCGAGCGCCAGGGCGTTGCCGCGCGTCATGCGATAGAAAGAGTTGAACGGCGTCAGTCTTTGTCCTTGCAGGTGCAACACCTTGTAGGCCTCGTCCATCGTTTCCAACATGGAAAAGCTGGTCCCGGCGCCGACATCGGTTGCAACCGACCAGCGTGCGCCAAGCCTGTCAAACTCCGCGGCGTTGAAGAGCCCGGAGCCGAGGAAGAGGTTGGAGGTGGGGCAGAAGACGCCGACCGCGCCAGTTTCGGCGAGCACCGCGACTTCCCGTTCGCTCATATGGATGCAATGGCCGAGCAGCATGCGGTCGTTGAGCAGATCATAGCGGGCATAGATATCCGTATAGTCCTTGGCCTCCGGATAGAGAGAGGTGGCAAAGGCGATCTCGTCCCGATTTTCCGAGAGATGCGTCTGGACATAGCAATCCGGGTGTTCGGCAACGAGCGCCTTGCTCATTTCCATCTGCTCGGGGGTCGAGGTAATCGCAAAGCGTGGGCTGATGGCATAATGCGCGCGTCCGCGGCGGTGCCATTTGTCGATCAGCCGCTTGGTCTCGTCATAGCCGCGCTGAGGCGTATCGCGCAGTGCGTCCGGCGCGTTGCGGTCCATCATCACCTTGCCGCCGATCATGCACATGCCGCGCGCTTCGGCTGCCGCGAAATAGGCATCGACGCTTTCCGGGTGCACCGAACAATAGGCGACGGCCGTCGTCGTGCCATTGGACAGAAGTTCGTCCATGAAACGGTCGGCGACTTCGGCCGCGTGGGCGGCGCGAGCAAACTTCTGTTCCTCGACAAAAATGTATGTATTCAGCCACTCAAGCAGCTGGGCGCCATAAGACGCGATCGCTTGCGTCTGCGGGAAATGCAGGTGCGTGTCGATAAAGCCCGGCAGGATGAGGTTCGGACGGTGATCCGCGATCCTGACGCCGGCATCGGCCAGCCTGCGAATGTCGCCATAGGTACCGATTTCCACGATCTTGCCGTCGCGTACGAAGACCGCGCCGTCCTCGATATAGCGATAGGAGGCGATATCGTCGACGCCTTGCGGCTCGGCAAGGAAGGTCAGCACGCGGCCACGGATCAGGATTTCGTTCATTGGGTTTTCTCCCCATTGACGGCACTTTCGTACCAGGAGACGAGCAGGCGGCGCTCCTCGTCGGTTATGTGAGAGGCGTTGGCCGGCGGCATGGCGTGGCTGCGGCCGGCCTGCAGGTAGATCTCGCGCGCATGGGCGGCGATATCGCGATCGGTTTCGAAGACGACGCCCTTGGGAGGGGCGATGATGCCCTCCCAGCTCGGCTCCTTCGCATGGCACATGGAGCAGCGCCCCATGATAGTGTCGCGAACTTTGGGGAACGCCTCTGCTGCGATGAAGGGCTGCTGGATGGCAGAGATCTTCGTTGTGGGTTCGCCGGTCAGCATCTTCGGCACTGTGGAAAGCCACATGATGATGATGAACAGCACGACGGTGATCAACCAGGTCCATGTCGGGTTGCCGGCATTGGCGTGGCGGGTGTTGAACCAGTGGCGGATCGTGACACCCATCAGGAAGACGAGCGAGGCGATGATCCAGTTGAACTGCGTGCCGAAGGCCAGCGGGTAGTGGTTCGACAGCATCAGGAACAGCACCGGCAGCGTCAGGTAGTTGTTATGCGTGGAGCGTTGTTTGGCGATCCTGCCGTATTTCGCATCTGGCGTACGCCCGGCAAGCAGGTCGGCGACGACGATCTTCTGGTTCGGGATGATGATGAAGAAGACGTTGGCCGACATGATCGTCGCGGTGAAGGCGCCGAGATGCAGGAAGGCCGCGCGCCCGGTAAAGAGATGCGTATAGCCCCAGGCCACCGCGACCAGGATGAAATAGAGCGCCACCATCAGCCGCGTATTGTCGTTGCCGAAGGGCGATTTGCAAATCAGGTCGTATAGGAGCCAGCCGCCGGCGATCGAGCAGAGCGAAATGGCGATCGCCACCGGCTTGGAGACGTCGAGTACGGCCGGGTCGATCATGTAGAGATCGGCGCCGGCGTAATAGACGAGACAAAGCATGCCGAAGCCCGACAGCCAGGTGACGTAGCTTTCCCATTTGAACCAGACGAGGTGGTCCGGCATGTTGGCCGGCGCCACCAGATACTTCTGGATATGATAGAAGCCGCCGCCGTGGACCTGCCACTCCTCTCCGTAGGCTCCAGGCGGCAGCGCCGCATGCTTTTTGAGGCCGAGGTCGAGTGCCACGAAATAGAATGACGAACCGATCCAGGCGATGGCGGTGATGACGTGCAGCCAGCGGACGGCGAATGTCAGCCAGTCCCAGGCGATGGCATATTCATACATGGGAACTCCTCCCGGCCTTCATGGGCCTGATCTTCACGGGACTGTTTGCCATCGGGTGATTTTCTCGAAAATCCCGGTGAATCCACCAACACTTTCAAAAAAATCTATAAGATGAACCCTGGTTTGTTCCGCGCGCCGATGTGGTAGAAAGAGCCATGTCCTATCTTGATAATGTCCGCGTCTTCGTTCGCGTGGTCGAACTCGGTACTCTTTCGGCGGCAGGGCGCGACCAGCGCGTCACGCCCGCGGTCGCGAGCAACCGCATCAAGGAGCTCGAGCGCCATCTTGGCGTGCGCCTCTTCAACCGCACGACACGTAAGCTCTCGCCGACCGAACATGGTCGCGTTTTCTATGAAAAGGCCGTGAAGATCATTGAGGCCGTCAATGAGGCGGAAGCGGCGATTGCCGATCTCTCTCGCAATCCGAAGGGGTCGCTGAGGATCACAGCGCCGCTCGGCATCGGCCGGCGGCTGATCGCCTCGGGCATTCCGGAATTTCACGACAAATATCCGGATATCGAAGTCCGCTTGCGCCTGTCCGACCATAATGTCGATATCCTGGCCGAAGGCGTCGACGTCGCCTTCAAGCTCGGCGTGCTCGAGGATTCAAACCTGCGCATGCGCGGCATCCTCAATTGCGAGCGGGTGCTGTGCGCTTCGCCTGCCTATCTTGCAAGTCGTGGCGTGCCGGCGAGCGCGGATGCCCTAATTGCCGACAAGCATGACTGTCTTCTGCTGCGCTATCCCGGATCGAAGGAATATTACTGGACGCTGATGACGGCGGAAGGGGTCCGCAAGTTCGAGGTTGCAGGCCCCTATGACAGCGACGACGGCGATGTGCTGACACAATGGGCGCTGGAAGACCGCGGCATCATCAACAAGCCGCTGTTCGAGGTGAAGGCCTATCTCAGGGAAGGGCGATTGGTGGAGATCCTCAAGGAGAGTCCGCCGGCGCCGGTTCAGCTCGCCGCCATCTATCCTCACAAGCGTTTCCAGGATCCGAAGGTCCGCCTCATGATCGATTTTATGGCGGAGCGCTGTCAGCGGCTCATCGGCAAGCTGCTCGAGGACGAGCCAGTGCTTGTGGCCTCGTGATCCGAGGGCACAGATTGATCTGCGCTTGAATCAAGCCAGCGAGATCATATATGACTATTGGTAGTCATATGGAGAACGGCTATGAAGGAAATCCAGCTCAAGGATGCGAAGGCGACGCTTTCGGCCGTGGTCGATCAAGCGGTGGCCGGCGAGCCGACCGTTATTACCCGCCATGGCCGGAAGGAAGCGGTGCTGGTTTCCTTCGAGGAATGGCAACGCGTCTCCAGGGTACCTGATTTCGCCGATCTGCTTCTCGCCTTTCCCGGCGAGCCCGCCGATATTCCGGAGCGATCGCGAAAACCCGCACGTTCATTGCGTGGAAACGGCTTCTGATCTTGTATCTTCTGGATACCAATATCGTATCGGCCGATGCGCCGACCAAACGCCAAGTCGGCGTTGAGGCATTCGCGGCCTGGCTGCGCGCGAATAATGACCGGCTTTATCTTTCGGCGATCACCATCGCCGAGATCGAGGCAGGCATCGCCCGCATGGTTAGGATTGGGGCGACGACGAAGGCGGAGCACTTGCGCCGCTGGCTCGCTGCGGTGGAACATTTCTATGCCGGCCGTATCCTGCCCTTCGGAGTTGAGGAGGCGCGGCATGCTGGCCTGATGCTTGACCGGGCGCGTGCTCACGACCCCGGCTTCGAGGACATTGCCATCGCTGCGACTGCTGCCGCTCATGGTTTCACCGTTTTGACGGCCAATGTGCGACATTTTGAACCGCTTGGCGTGCCTCTCGCCAATCCCTTAAAGCAGTTGCCTGTTATCCGATAACAGGTTTTGTCGGGGCCAGCTGTGCTGCAGCCGTCCAGCTCAGTGCTGCCGTCATAATCTCGGCGGCGGCAAGCGTGGCGATGACCGTGGGACGCTTGTCCTTTACTGCTGTTCCGCCGATCGGGCAGACGAGGCGATCGAAAAGCTTCGCATGCCCGGTTTCGCGCGACAGCCAGTTGTGGAAGGTGGCGCGCTTCGTCTTGGAGCCGATCATACCGACATAGGCTGCATCGTTACGTTTGAGCGCCTCGGCGGCAATCAGGAAGTCGAGCGCATGATCATGGGTGAGAATGACGAAGCTGCTGCCGGCCGGCGCATCGCGCACGACAGCCTCAGGCATGGCCGTGAGACAGGTTTCAACGCCCGGCACGGTGCTGGCGATGAGCTCTTCTTCTCGCGTATCGACAAGCACCACGCGTAACGGCGCCAGCGAAAGCGCCATGGCGAGGGCATCGCCGACATGACCGGCGCCGAAAACATAGACATGTGGGCGTGCGGCCATCTCGCGATCACTCCGGGCTATGAGATCATTCGCAAGCCTGGGGCTGACGGCGGTGAAGGCGAGGCCCACCCGGCCGCCGCAGCACTGGCCGATCTCCGGACCGAGCGGTACGTTCATCGACTCCGCCGCGAGGCCGGAGCGCAGTGCCCGCCGTGCCTGGTCGATCGCCATATATTCCAGCGTCCCGCCGCCGATCGTCGCAAAGATTGCTCGTTCCGATACCAGCATCCAGGCATCCGCGTCGCGCGGCGCGGAGCCTGCGACCCCCGTCACCTCAACAAGAATCGATGCCGGTTCGCGGCGGAGAAAATCCCGGATATCTTCACGGGCGGCAGGCATGATCTTACTCCTTCTTCGCCGCCTTGAGACGCTCGATTGCCATCAGCACCCGCTCGGGTGTCGCCGGCGCGTCGAGACGCGGGCAGATCTTGTGGTCAGCGACGCTCGCCACGGCATCCGAAAGGGCATGCAAGACGGAAAGGCCGAGCGGCAGCGGCGGCTCGCCGACCGCCTTGGACCGATGGATCGTCGGCTCATAGGCCTCCGACCAATCGGTCAGAGCCACATTGAAAATCTTTGGCCGGTCGGATGCAAGCGGGATCTTGTAGGTCGAGGGCGCATGAGTGCGCAGCCGCCCCTTGTTATCCCACCAAAGCTCTTCCGTCGTCAGCCAGCCCATGCCCTGAATGAAGCCACCCTCGACCTGGCCGATATCGATGGCCTTGTTGAGCGAGCGGCCGGTATCGTGGAGGATATCGGTGCGTTCAACGACATATTCGCCCGTCAGCGTATCGATCGACACCTCCGAGCACGCCGCGCCATAGGCATAGTAATAAAAGGCATGACCACGGCCCGCCTTGCGGTCCCAATGGATCTTCGGCGTCTTGTAGAAGCCGGCCGCCGAAAGTTGGACGCGGGCCATATAGGCCTTCTTGACGAGATCGGGGAAGGACATCTCGATATCGCCGATCCGCACGCGGTTCGGCAGAAACATCACCTGATCGCGGGCCACCTGATGGCTTTCGGCGGCAAAAGCGATCAGCCGGTCCTTGATCTGGCGCGCGGCGTCCTGGGCCGCCATACCGTTGAGATCCGCGCCCGAGGAAGCGGCGGTCGGCGAGGTGTTCGGCACCTTGGCCGTCGTCGTTGCGGTGATCTTCACCCCGTCGAGATCGATCTGGAACTCTTCCGCCACGACCTGCGCGACCTTCAGATGCAGACCTTGCCCCATTTCGGTGCCGCCATGATTCATATGCACGGAGCCATCGCTATAGACGTGCACCAGCGCGCCGGCCTGGTTCGATTCCGTCTTGGTGAAGGAGATGCCGAATTTCACCGGCGTCAGCGCGATGCCGCGCTTGACGATGCGGCTCCTGGCATTGAACTCGGCAATCGCCTTGCGGCGTCCGGCGTAATCGGCGCTTTCCTCCAGTTCGGCGACGATGCGCTGGATGATGCAATCCTCGACCTTCTGGTGATAGGGGGTGAGGTTACGTCCGCCATCGACACCCATCGCATCATAGAAATTCAGCTTGCGGATTTCGAGCGGATCCTTGCCGACGGCGAAGGCCACTTCGTCGATGACGCGCTCGGCGCCGACCATGCCCTGCGGGCCACCGAAGCCGCGGAAGGCCGTGTTGGAGACGGTGTTTGTATAGAGAGGTGCCGACTTCGCATGAACATGCGGGAAGAAATAGGCATTGTCGCAATGAAACAGCGCGCGGTCGCCGACTGGACCTGAGAGATCGGCAGAGAAGCCCGCGCGAAGCGCGAATGTGTAGTCAACGGCAAGGATACGCCCGTCATCGTCAAAGCCTACATGGTAGTCGATGGCGAAATCATGCCTTTTGCCGGTCGCGATCATGTCTTCGTCGCGGTCGAGCCGGACCTTGATGGCGCGTTTCAGCTTCTTGGCGGCGATGGCCGCAATCGCGGCGCATTGGTTCGCTTGGGTTTCCTTGCCGCCGAAGCCACCACCCATGCGGCGAACCTCGATCGTGACGGCATTGCTCGAGACCCCCAGCGCATGGGCGACCATATGCTGCGTTTCGCTCGGACCCTGGGTGGAGCAATAGACGACGACCTCGTCGTCCTCGCCGGGGACAGCTAGCGAGACCTGGCCTTCGAGATAGAAATGATCCTGGCCACCGAGCCGCATGCGGCCCGTCACGCGCCGCGGCGCATTTGCAAATGCGGTCGCCGCATCGCCGCGCTTCAGCGTCAGCGGCGTGACGACCTGCCTATGGGTGGAAACGTCGAGATCCCAGATGTCGATATCAGCAGGCAATTCCTCGTACTCGATCTTTGCCAGCCTTGCGGCGCGGCGAGCCTGCTCGCGCGTTTCGGCGATCACGCAAAAGATCGGCTGGCCGTGAAACTCGACCTTGCCGGCGGCAAGCACGGGATCGTCATGCATATAGGAGGGCGAGATATCGTTGACGCCGGGCACATCCTCATGGGTGAGCACGGCGACGACGCCGGGGGCGGCCTGCACGGCTGAGAGATCGACGGATTTCAGGATGCCGTGCGCGACGGTGGACAGGCCGAGACCGGCGTGAAGCGTACCGGTTGGTTCCGTTATGTCGTCGATATAAACGGCCGTACCGGAGACGTGCTTATGAGCGGAGTCATGACGAGGGCTGGTATGAACCCCGCCGACGATGGTGTCGGCCTTGATATCGGAAGCGTGTTTGTTCATGGCTTATGCAGCCTCATATCTGGACACCTGAGCCGGTGCCACGCTGGAGGTCGTTTCCAGATAGAAACGCAAGAGAAGATTCTTCGCGGCGAGCGCCCGATACTCTGCCGTGGCGCGCATATCGGTCAGCGGCGCATAGTCCTCAGCGTATTTTTCCATCGCCGCTTCCACCGCTGCTTCGTTCCAAGGCTGTCCGAGTAGTGCTTTCTCAACTGCGAGGGCCCGTTTCGGCGTTGCGGCCATGCCGCCATAGGCAATCCGGATTTTTGCAACCGTGCCATCTGCGGCAAGTGCCAACCGGAAGGCGCCGAGCGTTGCGGTAATGTCCTCATCCCGACGCTTTGTCACCTTGTAGACTGCGAATTTCTCGTCTGCCGCTGGAACTGGAATATGCACTGCCTCGACGAACTCGCCAGGCTGGCGGTCCTGCTTGCCATAGGCGATGAAGAAATCTTCAAGCGCGATGGTGCGCCGGACAGAGCCCTTGCGCGAGGTCAGCGACGCGTTGAGCGCAATCAACGCCGGCGGCGTATCGCCGATCGGCGAGCCGTTGGCGATGTTGCCACCGATCGTACCCATATTGCGCACCTGCTGGCCGCCGATGCGGGTAATCAACGGACCGAGCGCCGGGATATGCTGCGACAGCGTCGAGATCGCCTCCGAATAGGTGACGCCGGCGCCGATAGTGATGACGCCGTCCTTCATCGCGATGGACTTCAACTCCTGCAGCCCGGCAATGAACACGACCGGCGTGATGTCGCGCATATGCTTGGTGACCCAAAGACCGACATCGGTTGAGCCGGCGACTATGGTCGCAGTCGGTGAGGCTTCGAGAACATCAGCGAAATCGTCGAGGTCGGCCGGCACGATCAGGCGATGGCGACCCTCGCCGATTTCGATACGAGCACCATCGGCAAGAGCCTTCAGCCGCGCGATTATGGTGTCGCGCTCGACAAGCAGGGGATCGTTCTGCGTACCGCCATAGTTGGAGATTGCGCGGGCTGCGCGCAAGATCGGCTCGTAGCCGGTGCAGCGACAGAGATTGCCCTGGAGCGCCGTTTCGATCTGCTGATCCGTCGGGTTCGGCGTCTGCATCCAAAGTCCGTAGAGCGACATGACGAAACCTGGCGTGCAGAAACCGCATTGCGAACCGTGAAAGTCAATCATGGCTTGCTGCACCGGATGCAGGTGCTCGCCGCTCGGCGCGAGATGCTCGACGGTGACGACATGGCAGCCGTCGAGAGAGCCAAGGAAGCGGATGCAGGCGTTGACGCTCTCATAGACGAGGCCGCCCGCCGACGTCAGCCGCCCCACAAACACGGTGCAGGCACCGCAGTCGCCCTCGGCGCAACCTTCCTTGGTGCCCTTCAGCGAGCGGGAGAGGCGCAGCCAGTCAAGCAGCGTCTGGTCCGGTGCCACGTCGGTAAGAACGACGTCCCGGCCGTTGAGAATGAAACGCAGTTCGGAGCGGATTGTCGTCGATGTCATAGCTCAGCTCCCGCGATAGGTGGAGTAGCTGTAGGGCGAGAGGAGGAGCGGCACATGGTAATGCGCGCCGTCGTCGGCGAGACCGAAACGGATCGGAATGATGTCCAGAAACATCGGGCCTTCCGATGTGCGGCCGAGATAGTCGCCGGCATGAAAGCGCAGCTCGTAGGTGCCGGCCTTCATGGTTTCGCCCGACAGCAGCGGCGCATCGCAGCGACCGTCATCGTTGGTCTCGGTGGACTTCAGAAGGTGCAGCGCGTCGCCATCGACACGGAAAAGGTCAATGAGCAGGCCCTGCGCGGGCTTGCCGAGCGCCGTATCCAATACATGGGTCGTGAGCCGTCCGGCTCCTGGCGAATGAGACTGCATATTCTTCTCCCGAACCTGGCGCTCCTGTCTCCACTATCCGCCAGGCCCATTCCCATGAAAAGCAGCTGTAACCTTCGAGACTTTCAAAATTTCCAAGGGGAATGGCGCGCACGATTTGCGGGTAGACATTGGGTCTCGAAAACGTTTGGAGGAACGTTTCATACGATGTCGCCGCGGGACAGATGAGCTCGGCTCGCGCATTTCGCATGCACCGAGGCGGCGAAATACGTGCCGATATCGCGATATGCATTTCATGAAAAGGCAGGTTTCCGCCGGTCTCGTTGCATGGCGGAAGCGATGAGTACGCCGATTTTCGACTGGCCCTGATCGGTATCGGGTCGAGGCGCTTGGCTGCAGAAAAGCCTTCCCGCAGCTAGCGGGAAACCGACGTCGCGGTCTTCGCGATCAGCATCGGTAGTGATCGACCATGGAAATGGCCGCGGCACGGTGGCTGCTGGAGTGCCAGTCGCGCTCCGGTCGATTTCTGCTGTCCGCACCGCGGGTCAGGCATCGAACCCAAGCGAACATATCGTCGATCGAGGAAGAGGTGATTTCGAAGAATGGAAACGGGAGACCATGGATGAAAGTGATCGAAATTCAGCCGCTGACGAGAGCTGCCTTCGCGCCTTTCGGCGATGTGATCGAAATGGAGGGAGCGCACAGCTATCCCATCAATGCCGACAAATGCGTTCGCTATCATGACCTCGCAAAGGTCGAAGTGATCGGCGAGGAGGCGCGCACGATGATCAGCTGGCTGCGCGGCGAACCCTATGCGTTGCCGCTGGAATTGAATATGGTCGAGCGGCATCCTCTGGGCAGCCAGGCCTTTGTGCCGCTGTCCAATCATCCGTTCCTCGTCGTTGCAGCGCCGCAGACGGACAATGGTCCGGGCGAGCCGGTGGCGTTCCGCACCAGGCCCGGACAGGGTGTCAACATCTGGCGCAATGTCTGGCACGGTATTCTGACACCCCTCGATGGCATCTCCGATTTCATTGTTGTCGATCGCGGCGGCAAAGGCGTCAATCTCGAGGAGCATTTCTATGAGGAGACGTTTTTGATCCGCTGAAAGGAGCTGGGACCGGTTCAGATATTGGAAGGGGCGCTGCCATCGCAACGCCCCTTATTTGCTAGGGTAAATTCCCGTTTTCACCAGCCGGCAAATGCAGAAAGATCGGGTCGACTAAGAGAATGACCCGATCTTGCATTTATACCTGTGTCAATCCGCGAAGAAGGCGAAGCGCACGACAAACAGGGCAGCAACGATCTGCGTTGCCGGATGCAGCATCGACCAACGGCCGGTGAAGACCTTCACGGCGACATAGGTGATGAAGCCGAAGGCAAGGCCGTTGGCGATCGAATATGTGAAGGGCATCGCAAGCGCGGTGATTGCCGCCGGTGCAGCTTCGGTCAGGTCATCCCATTCGATCTCGGTCAGTTCGCGCATCATCAGGCCGGCGACGTAGAGCAGCGCCGGAGCCGTCGCATAGGCTGGCACGGAAGCTGCGAGCGGCGAGAAGAAGAGAGCCGCAATGAAGAGCGCGGCGATGGTGAGAGCCGTCAGGCCCGTGCGGCCGCCGGCCTGAACGCCTGACGCGCTTTCGACGAAGGCCGTCGTGCTGCTGGTGCCCATCAGCGAGCCGGCGACGATTGCGGCGCTGTCGGCAAGCAGAGCTCTGCTCAAGCGGTTCGGCTTTCCTTCCTGGATCAGGTTCGCGCGCTTGGCGATACCAATCAGCGTGCCGGTGGCGTCGAAGACTTCGACCAGCACGAAGACGAGGATGATGTGGACCAGACCGCCATGGAGAGCGCCGACAATGTCGAGCTGCAAAAAGGTCGGCATGATCGACGGCGGTGCCGAAACGATGCCGTGAAACTCGCTGACGCCGAAGATCCAGGAGAGGATGGTAACGGCGAGAATGCCGATGAGGATCGACCCCCTGACCTTCAACGCATCGAGAACGGCGATGACGAAGAAGCCGAAGATCGCGAGAAGTGGGCCGGTCTGCTTCAGGTCGCCGAGGCCGACGAGGGTCGCCTTGTTGGCGACTACGATGCCGGCGCTCTTCAGCGCGATGATCGCCAGGAAGAGACCGATACCGGCGGCGATCGCGCTTCTGAGCGAATGCGGAATGCCGGCGATCAGCCAGCTGCGTACGCCGGTCACTGTCAATAGGACGAAGATGGAGCCGGAAATGAAGACGGCACCAAGCGCCTGCTGCCAGGTAAAGCCCAGAGCCGAAACCACGGTGAAAGCGAAGAACGCATTGAGCCCCATGCCCGGCGCCATGCCGATCGGCCAATTGGCAACGAGGCCCATGACGATCGAACCGAGCGCGGCTGCGAGACAGGTGGCGACAAAGACCGCATTGCGGTCCATGCCAGTCGTCGACAGAATGTCCGGATTGACGAAGATGATGTAGGACATCGTCAGGAACGTCGTCACGCCGGCAATAAGCTCCGTGCGTACGGACGTGCCGTGCTCACTCAATTTGAAAAGTCGTTCAAGCATTGTTCCTCCCTAAGCGTTCCCGACGCTCGTGAAATCATGGGGCTTGCCTCGCATCTCCTCCAGATGCGGGCCGCGAGAAGCGGCTTTCAACGCTTCGTGGCGAGGGGGGATTGTGCGCTTTTAATGGCTTTACGCGCTAGAGCCGGATTTCCCTGCAATTCGCGAAAGACCTTCTAAATTTTCGAGCTATTTCCGCGCGAATTTCTTCCGATTTTGGAACCGCTAGCGGATGGTCGAAGCCAGCCCTTCGTCCCGCACAATCGCTTGATTGCAGCTTGGCAAGAAGATATGCGCGATACTTATCGCAGCAAGGTGAGAAAGCCAAACTATTCCGTCGCATGGCCAAACCCGCACAGACGGCGGCTATGGAGTGACGCGGCGAGCCTCCATATCTAAAATGGAGGCCGACCGAAATTGTGAACGCTAATCCGAACGGAGCGTCTGATCATATTTGTCCGGCGCGATATTGATCGGCAATGTTCCTGCAGGCACGGATGGTCAGGGCCATCACGGTGAGCGTGGTGCCGGCAATGCCGCTGCCCGGAAAGGCGGAAGCATCCGTCACGAGCAAATTGGGGATGTCCCAGCTCTGGTTATGGGCATTGAGGACGGATTCATGGCTCGATGTCCCCATGCGCGCGCCGCCGGTTTCGTGGATGGCAGCTCCCATGCACATGGTCTTGCGGAACCATGCGCGGAACATGAAGCGGCTGAAAGGATCGGCATCGGGAAAGGCGCCGCGGCCCATTTCTCTGAGGCCAGTGGGCGAGCCGATGAATTCCAGATCGCCGCCGACGCCACGCACCATGTCGATCAGCACTTCTTCCTGCCGGCGCAGCAGGGCATGTTCTTCTTCGCCCATGACGCATCGGATATGGGGCACCGGAATCCCCCAGGCGTCCTTGCGCTTTGCATCGAGCGTGATGCGATTGTCGGCATAGGGCAGCATGCGGCCGAAGCCGAAGAAGGCCAGCCGCGAAGGCTCGTCATCCGGTGTCGGCGCTCGGCCGATGCTTCCCTGATAATCGAAATCGCCGCGGCTGGCCTCACCTTCTCCAAAGCGCGGCACGAAGATGCCGCCGGATGGATTGTAGAAGGGATCGACAGGCGCGGAATCATCGGCCGCCCATCCCTTTGCCTTGGAGAAGGAGCCGAAGGCAAGGCATGGCAGCTGGTCCATGAAATAGCGCCCGAGCGCACCCGAGCTGTTGCCGAGCCCATGAGGATGGCGAGCCGTCGCCGAATTGAGAAGTAGCCGCACGCTTTCGATCGGCGACGCCGAGAGCACGACGATGGCGGCGCGTGCGGCCTCGACCTTTCCAGTGGCGCGATCGATGAACTCGGCACCTGTCGCCCGGCCGCCGGCATCGTCGGTGGTGATACGGCGTACGATGGCATCATGGCGGATCGTCAGCCGTCCGGTCGCCAACGCCTGGCGCAGCGGTTTCGGCGTCCGTTCGGCATCGGGCGCGATATAGCGCCAGGAAACGACATGCCGCTTCGGCCAACGTCCTTCGACTTCCGTCTTGAAGATTTCTTCGGCCGGCGTCAGCTTCGCCGGATGGGCGTAGACGCCGTCGGGCAATGTCTCCACGCCATCCTCGTTGCCATAGAGACCAAGGCTTGCTTCGACCTCGGCATAATAGGGCGCGAGCTCGTCGTAGGAAACCGGCCAATCGACGCCCTTGCCGGTCTTGGAGCGGATCTTGAAATCATCATCCGTCCAACGCAACAACACCCGGCCGAAGCTATGCAGGCGGCCACCGCTCTGACGGCCGCGTATCCACAGGAATGGCGCATCCTTCGGGGTCGTATAAGGGTTTCTGCGATCATTGACGAAAAAATGGCTGAAGCGCTCGGTAAAGAAGGCGGCGCGCGCCTGTATCGGCTGGCCCTTCAGCGTGGCGCGGGCGCGCTCCCAGATATTGATGCTGCTCGCCGGCGCCTTCTTGCGGTTCGGATCGAAATCCTTCTGGGTCACCGCCGGCCCGGCCTCGAGCAGCAGCACCGACAGCCCTTGGGCAGTCAATTCCTTGGCGGCGAAGGAGCCGGCGGCGCCGGAGCCGATCACCAGCGCGTCATAGGTAGTCTGAGACATGGGTATTTCCGTATGCTGTAGAGGTTGTCTTAGAGGCGAGTGCCATCGGCGCCGAAGAGGGAAGCCTTGGCGATATCGAGGCCGGGCGTGATCGCCGTACCCGGCTCCAGGATGGCATCTCCCATGATGCGGTAGGAAAGGCTCTGGCCCGCCCAGTCGAACCACAGCACGGTATCGGCGCCCATCGGCTCGACGACCGAGACTATGCCTGGAATGGTGGGCCAACCCACGTCCGCGCCATTCGACGCGATATGCTCGGGCCGGATGCCAAGCGTCGTGGGACCTGCCTTGGCGGCGCCGAGGAAGGGGTAGCCAGCGAGATCGATGGCAAGTCCGTTGCTTTCGAAGACCGGCACATCCCCCTTCAAGACGATCTCGCCCTTGATGAAATTCATCGCCGGCGCGCCGATGAAGCCGGCAACGAAGAGATTGGCCGGGCGATGGTAGATTTCGGATGGGCTGGCGAGCTGCTGGATCACGCCATCCTTCATGATGGCGATGCGATCGGCAAGGGTCAGTGCCTCGACCTGATCATGCGTGACATAGATCATCGTGTTGCCAAGGCTCTGATGCAGCTTCTTGATCTCGACGCGCAGCTCGTTGCGAAGCTTGGCATCGAGATTGGACAGCGGCTCATCGAAGAGGAAGACGTTGACTTCGCGGACAAGGGCGCGGCCGATCGCGACGCGCTGGCGCTGGCCGCCCGACAATTCCGAGGGGCGGCGGTCGAGCAGTTTGTCGAGGTGCAGAAGCGAAGCCGTGCGGGCAATGCGCGCCTCGATCTCGGCTTTCGAAAGACCTGCCACGCGCAGGCCGAAGGAGAGATTCTTGCGCACCGACATGCGGGGATAGAGCGCATAGGATTGGAAGACCATGCCGATGCCGCGATCCTTCGGCTCGGCCCAGGTGACGTTCTTATCCGAGATCCAGATCTCGCCGTCGCTGATATCCTGCAGGCCGGCAATGGAGTTGAGAAGGGTCGACTTTCCGCAGCCGGAGGGGCCGAGCAGCACGAGAAATTCGCGCGGAGCGATGTCGATCGACATCTTGTCGATGACGGTGTGATCGCCATAGGCGATCTTGAGATCCTTGACCGAGACGGCAGGCTGCATGGCGTTACCCCTTGACGGCGCCGGCGGCGACACCACGCAGGAACCAGCGGCCGGAGAAGAAATAGATGGCGAGCGGGACGATGGCGGTCAGAATGGTGGCAGCCATGTTCACATTGTAGGCGCGCTCGCCCATGGTGGTGTTGACGATGTTGTTGAGCTGCACCGTCATCGGCAGGTTGTCCCGTCCGGCGAAGACCAGGCCGATCAGGAAGTCGTTCCAGATGCCGGTGAACTGGAATATCGAGGCGACGACGATCATCGGCACAGACATGGGCAGCATGATCTCGAGGAAGATCCGCCAGAAACCGGCCCCGTCGACGCGGGCCGCTTTGCAGAGCTCCTCAGGAATGGCGACGAAATAGTTGCGGAACAGCAGCGTCACCAGCGGCAGGCCGAAGATCACGTGAACGAGGACCACGCCTGCCACCGAATTATAAAGGCTGAGATTGGCGAGCATCCGCACCAGCGGATAGAGGAAGATCTGATAGGGGATAAGGCCACCGGCCATCAGAAGCCCGAACAGCAGGTTCGAGCCTCTCGGCCGCCAGAAGGAGAGGGCATAGCCATTGATCGCACCGATGAAGACGGAGATCGCCACGGCTGGCACGGTGATCTTAACCGAATTCCAGAAGCCGATCCGCACGCCCAGGCATTGGGTACCCATGCAGGCGCCCGACCACGCCGTCTTCCAGGCGGTGAAGTCGATCGTATCAGGCAAGGCGAAGATACGGCCTTGGCGGATTTCTTCCATCGTCTTCAGCGAGGTGACGAGCATAGTATAGAGCGGCAGCAGGAAGAACAGCGCAGACAGGATGAGGAAGGCATAGAGCCCGACCTGGCCTGCCGTGAGCCGCGACGGCTTGGGACCACGGGGATGAAGAGCCGTCATCAATGTGCTCCCCTTCTTCTGGCGCGCATGTGGAGCGCGTAGCGAAACGGTGCGACGGCCATGACGACCGAGAGCACGAGCACGGTGGCGCCGGCGCTCGCAAGGCCGAGGTTCTGGCGCTCGAACAGATTGTCCATGATGAATTTTGCCGGCACCTCGGTCGAATAGCCGGGACCGCCGCCGGTCTGCGCGACGATGAGGTCATAAGTCTTGATCACGCCCATGGAGAGCAGCATGCCCGATGCGGCAAGCGCCGGGCCAAGCTGCGGCAGGATGATGGAGGTATAGATGCGCCAGATCGGAATGCCGTCGATCTGGGCCGCTTTCCATTGCTCCTCGCCGATCCCGCGCATACCTGACAGTGCGATGACCATGACGAGGCCAGCACCCTGCCAGACGCCGGCAAAGACCACCGTATAGATCGCCATGTCGCGATTGACGATCCAGTCGAAGACGAAGCTCTGCCAACCGAGTGCCCTGACGGTTGCCTGAATGCCAAAGGTCGGGTTCAGCATCCACTGCCAGATGAGGCCGGTAACCACGAAGGACATGGCATAGGGGTAAAGGAAGATGGTGCGAAATAGGCTTTCGAAGCGAACCTTGCGATCGAGCGCTGCAGCGAGCACAAAGCCGAGAGCAAGGCAGCCGGCGACATAGAGAACGCCGAATATCAGCACGTTCTCCAGGGACGCGAGCCATCGCGATGTCCGGAACAGCTTGGCATATTGGGCAAAGCCGACATAGTTGGACGACGGGAAGATGGTCGAGTCCGTGAAAGACAGGCGCACCGACCAGACCATGGTGCCGATATAGACGACGATCGCGGCAATCCATGTCGGCAGCAGAGCAAAGGTCGCAGCAAGGGGACGTCTGCGCTTGGTTTGCATAGGCAAACTTTCTCGAAAGGATGGGCGGAGCCGACCGACAGGTGACTTAGGCGGTCGGCTCGCTGGAAGGCTATTCGAAGATCGCGAAGAATTTCTCCGCACCCGAGGCGCTGTCCTCGGACGGATTGCTCCAGAACTCGTCGACGAAGTCGTTGAGGGCGCCGGCCTGCTGCGGCGAAAGGATCAGAGCCTGATCCGGCACGATCTTGCCGGCGCTCATCAGCTCAAGGCCTTTTTGTGCACAGGTGTCGAGCTTGGACTTGTCGACATCAGTCCGCATTGGCACCGAGCCCTTCTTCAGCGAGAATTCGACCTGCACGGCCGGATCCATGGCGACCTCTGCAAGCAGGGTCTGACCCTTTTGCGCGGACGCATCGGCGATCTTCGGGAAAGAGAAGGAATCGGCGACATAAACCATACCCGGCGATTGCGGTACGAGCATGCAGCCATAATCCTTGCCTAGTTCCTTGCCGGCGGCAACGAATTCGCCCTTGGCCCAATCGCCCATGAATTGCACGCCGGCCTTTCCGGTGATGACCATGGCGGTCGCGTCGTTCCAGTTGCGGCCCGCGGCACCCTCGTCGACATAGGCGCGAAGCTTGCCGAGAATATCCAGCGTCTTCTTCACGCCCTCGACGAATGTATCGCCCTTGTCCTTGTTTGCATAGATCTTGAGGAAGCCGTCAATGCCGACCTGCGTCAGCAGGATCATGTTGAAGACCTTGGCCTCCTGCCAGGATTGGCCGCCCCAAGCGACAGGCTGAATGCCTGATGCCTTCAGTTTGTCGAGGGCTGCGAAGAATTCGTCCCAGCTCTTCGGCTCGCCGGTGAGGCCGGCCTTGGCGAAGGCATCCTTGGAATAGAATATCCAGCTCTCACCATGAGCGCCGGTCGGAGAGAGGTAGACCTTGCCGTTATAGGTGATGAGGTCGTAGATCGATTTTGGCAGCACATCGGCCCATTTGCCGGCTTTCGCCACATCGTCGATCGGATTCATAAGTCCCTGATTGACGAAATCGGCATTGGCAAGGCCGAGCACGGCCTGCTTGGCGGTCGGCGGGTCGCCGGCGACCAGACGGTTCTGGAAAGCGGCATCGGCCGCTCCGAAGCCGGCGATGGAAGAGTCTTTCCAGGCGCCGCCGCGCTTTTCGAACTCCTGTTTGACGACGCTGAGGGCCGCGGCTTCGCTGCCTGATGTCCAGGAGGTCATAACTTCGGCCTGCGGCTTGTCTTCCGCATGGGCAGGGATAGAGGCCGTAACGAGTGCGGCACCCATCAATAGCAATTTCACTGTATCTTTCATCGTTCCACCTCTTCAGGAAAGCCCTCTTGGCGGGGCTATTCGTTTTCGGATCGTTGGTATCAGCGATAAATCGGCAAGAGCGCCTGTCTGACCAGCGTCAGGCCGTTGGCGATATCGCCGACCGGATCGGGCGCTGCATCCAGCTCAAGGATGGCCCAGCCTTCATAGCCGCGGTCGCGCAGTAGCCTTGCCCAGCCCGGCCAGTCGACCCGGCCGAGACCGAAGCCACAGAAATAGGGGCGATGACGGTCATGGATATGCTCGTCGATAACAGTATCGGCTGGCATCGGGCCAAGCGCATCCTTCCAATGGGCGATGATGATGCGCTCATGGTGACGATCGACAAGCTGCAGCGGATCGGAGCCAGCAACGATGATATGCGCCGTATCCGGGCACATATGCACATAGGCGGGATCGGTCAGCAGCATTAGTAGATCGACATCGCGCGCTGCCGCGAAAATCGAATGTGCCTCGGTGTGGAGCGCGAGCCGCACACCCTTGGCGTAGAGAGCGGCGCCGAGGCGATTGAGGAAATCGGCAATCTTGCGCGCCTGCTCGAAATCGAAGAACCGCACCGGCTGAGCGCCGAGCGTTTGGCGAAGCGGCGCGCCGATGACCATGATATCGCTGCCGCACGCCTTGAGAAACTCGGCATATTTTTCCGCCTTGTCGATTATGGCGGCCTGGGCGGATGCCTCGGTGAAATCGCCGGCGGCTTCGAGTTCTGCGAAGAAGCCGCTCGGAAGCGTCAGCCCGCGGCTGGAAAGCTCGGCGGCAAACTTCTCGACCGAACCATAGGTCTTCGTCGCATCCTGCCAGTTGAAGGGCGAGAAGGTCAGCTCCACACCGGTGACGCCGGAGGCTTGCACGGCATCCAGTATCTTGTCCCAGAAAGGACGCGGCTCATTGCGCGAAAGCGCGATGATACCGTCATAATCTTCCACGCCCCAAAATCCGGGATGGAAAAAAGTGACGAGATCGACACCAAAACGCAGCCGTTCCGTAGAGGTCATGAGATTATCCGTTCTTAAGGCACAGAAAATCGCTCGCGGAACCATGATCCGCGGCCAACAATCCATAATGATTTCAATGCACTGTGGTTGGCAAACGTTTGCCGTGCCTAGATAGTAGACAAGTCGTTTTTATATGCAAGCGATTTTTGGCAAACGTTTGCTAAATGACAGGGATTGCCGTAGCATCCCCGCGCAACAGGCATTGGGGAGGACGCCAAAAAGTGAAGAATAACAAGGATCTGCCGGCAGAAGAGCATTCCGGCCCTTTGATGGCGGATGTCGCTCGGCTGGCAGGCGTCGCGATATCCACGGTGAGCCGGGCACTCGCCAACCCCGGTCGCGTAAACGAGAAGACGCGCGCCAAGATCGATGCTGCTGCCAAGCAGCTCGGCTATACGCCCAATGCCATGGCGAGGGGGCTTCGTGTCGGTAAATCCAATGTGATTATGATCATTCTGCCGGGCTCGCTCTATTATGGTGTCTCGCAGGTCATTCCCTTGGTCTTGCAGGGGATAAACCGCTCGTTGAGCCAGAACGGCTATCACCTGATGATTGCCAACCTCGATCGCGACGAGGCTTCCGAGCGCCATATCCTCGATCTGGCTTTCGGCGGCACGGTGCGTGGTGCCATCATTCTCTCTTCGGATCTTCCGGTCGATGGCAGCCGCTCGTTTAAGGATTCGGCTCTGCCTGTCGTCTCGCTCCTGTACGATATGAGCCATGCCGCCCTGCCGAGCGTCGTGACCAATGATCGGCAGGCCGTTCGCGAGGCCACGGCCGAATTGCTTGCTCTCGGCCACCGGCGTTTTCTTTATCTTGCCGGTCCGGAGGGCAATTATCACGACAGAGAACGCTATCTGGGTGCTGTTGAAGCGCTTGCCGCTGCGGGTCTGCCGGAGACCGCGATCGTCAGGTCCGGCGGCAGCCTTGATTATCAGCATGGTTTCCAGATCGGCGTCGCTGCGGCGGCGCAATTTGCCGATCTCATCTTGAAACCCACGGCCGTCATTGCCACCAGCGACGACATGGCGATTTCCTTTATGAGTTGCGTTCAACGCATGGGCTGGAAAATTCCGACCGACCTTTCCATCGTATCCTTCGACGGCGCCCCGGTCTGTGAATATTCGCTGCCGCCGCTGTCGACCATCGAACAGCCTGTCGAGGAAATGGGTCAGATGGCCGTGAGCTTGCTGATGGAACGGATCGATGCGCCGGATAAGGCAGCGGCCCTGCGTCACGTCATCGAAAGCAAGCTCATTCGGCGCGAAAGCTTTGGTCCGGCGCCGTCAAATGTTTAGGGACGGCATTGCATCGCTCTCATCGCCTTCATCCAGTCCGAGCGACGAGCGGAACAGTCTCGGCGTTGTTCCGGTCCGCCGTTTGAAGATGTCGTAGAACCGGCTGCTGGAGCCGAAGCCGCAATCATAGGCGATCTGCAGGACCGGGCTGTTGGTTTCGGCGAGCTGCTGCATCGCCCGGGCCAGGCGATAACGCGTCAGATATTCGTTGACCGAGATGCCCAATACGCTGTGAAAGATCTTGTTGGCCGTGCTGGGATGGATGCCGGCGAGTCCCGCCAACATCGGCAGGCTTACCGATTCGCAATAGCGGGTATGGATAAGGTCGGTCAATGTTTCGGTGCGCTGCACGGCAATACTGGCGGCCGGTGCCGAGCGCCGTCGGGCAAAGTCATGATCGTCGTAGGGAGCATCGAGAACGAAACGCCGTATTCTGAGCTTGACTTCGTCGAGGATCAGCCGACGCCGAGCCATGTTCCCGTGCCCCCAGTCGGCCACCCATTGCGGCAGGAGCACGGCGTCGGCGGGGTAGGGGCGGATATCGGCCGAAAACCGTCCCTGCATGATCGACTGCCGCACATTACGCTCGATCGGCAAACTCAGGAAATCGACGAGCGGAAGATAGATGCAGATGAGTGGCGCACCAGGGGTGACCGCAATCGTTCTGTGCGGAATGGCGGCCCAGAACAGCACCAGTCGCCCCGCTTCCACCTGCTCCTGCCTTCCGTTGAAAATATAGGTCATCTGCCCTTCCATGAGGAAGTTCAGCTCGACATGGCCGTGCCAATGCGCAGCGCTCATGGCATCGGCGATGTGCCGCTCGATCAGAAAGCCGCCGGCGGATGTGATGAGAGCTTCGCGCTCGACGGAATTGCTAGGTTTCGGCATGGGACCATCTGGTAGCGCGAATCCGGGAATAATTTCATTGATAGCAGGAGGAAATTCCGAATTGAAAGAGGCATGAGGTTCAAAGCCATTCCATGCGGAGATCCCTTCATGCCAAAGATCTGCCTGATCGGTGCCGGCAGCACCGTCTTTGCCCAGAATATTCTGGGCGACGTCCTTTCCAGTCAGGGTGGTGGCGACTACGTCATCAGCCTCTTCGACATCGATCCGGAGCGCCTGAAAACATCCGAAATCGTTGCACGGCGCATCTGCGAGGCGCTTCATCTCGACAAGGTGCACGTCGAGGCGACGCTCGACCGCAGGCAGGCGCTGCGCGGTTCGGATTTCGTCATTCTGATGATGCAGGTCGGCGGCTATAAGCCGGCCACGGTGACGGATTTCGATGTCCCGAAACGGTACGGGCTCCGGCAGACCATTGCCGATACGCTCGGAATCGGCGGCATCTTCCGCGGGCTTCGCACCATTCCGGTTCTCGAAGCGATCTGCCGCGACATGGAAGAAGTCTGCCCGAATGCCTTGCTCATGCAATACGTCAACCCAATGGCGATCAATTGCTGGGCGATCAAGGAGATTGCTCCGAGCATCCGGACCGTTGGTCTCTGCCACAGCGTGCAGCACACGGCCGCCCATCTTGCCGATTGCCTTGGCGAGGATGTCGCCGACATCAATTATCTCTCGGCCGGCATCAACCATATCGCCTTCTTTCTCAAATATGAAAAACTGCACGCCGACGGCAGCCGCGAGGACCTCTATCCGCGTCTGCGCGCTCTGACCGAAGGAGGACGGATTCCCGCTGACGATCAGGTGCGTTTCGACGTTCTGAAAAGACTTGGCCACTTCGTCACGGAATCGAGCGAGCATTTCTCGGAATATACATCCTGGTATATCAAGGAGGGCCGCAACGATCTGATCGAGCGGCTCAATATTCCCCTGGATGAATATATCCGCCGTTGCGAGGTCCAGATCGCCGAGTGGCACGAGTTGCGCCGCGACCTTGAAGGCGGCAAGCCGATCGATGTCTGCCGGAGCAATGAATATGCGGCCGGTATCATTCACGCGGCAGTCACCGGCCGGCCTGCGCTGATCTACGGAAATGTCCCGAACAACGGATTGATCCAAAATCTGTCTGACGAGTGCATTGTCGAAGTTCCATGCCATGTCGATCACAACGGCGTTCAGCCCATGCGCATCGGGCGGATACCTTCGCAGCTCGCCGCCGTAATGAACTTGAGTATTTCCGTGCAAGGACTGACGGTCGAGGCGGCACTGGCGAAGAAACGGGATCGCATCTATCAGGCAGCCCTACTTGATCCGCACACCTCGGCGGAGCTGTCACCCGATCAAATATGGACGCTTGTTGACGATATGATAGAGCAGCACGGCAATCTTTTGCCCGCCTACCACTAGCCCACCACGTCTTGAGCGACGGTAATTGATGAGCGCGGTCTCTTCGAGAGAAGAGGCCGCGCGTTTACATTTAGGTTCAAGACGAATCGGAAGTTAGATCAAAAAAAATCAGAATTATGATTGACATTGATCTTATTGAGTGGAAACTTGAGCGAAATAGAAGCCTTCATGGGACAGGAGTTTTCGTTGAGCCAAGCTGGAGGAGTCAAAGTCGATCGTCTCGACGCTATTCGCAGCCATCTGTATGCGAATGGATTTTCGACCATTCAGGCGCTCGCGGATGCCATCGGTGCTTCCTTGGCAACGGTGCGCAGGGACTTGCAGGTTCTCGAGCGGGAAGGCGCCATCGACCGCGTGCATGGCGGCGCCCGGATCGCCGAGGGATCGTCAGTGGAGCTTGCCTTTCAGGAGCGGGCCAAGCGGCATCTGTCGGCCAAGCGCGCGATCGCAACGGCTGCCTACGATTTGCTGGCGCCGCGCACGGCCATTTTTCTCGATGCTGGTACGACGGTTCTGCAACTGGCACGGCTCATCCGTCTGAACCCGATGCCGCTTCGTATCTTCACCAATGGCCTGACGGTGGCGCAGGAATTCCTCAACATCCCCAATCTGGAAGTCGTCTTGCTCGGTGGCCAGCTTCGCAGTGAAAATGCTTCACTCGTCGGGCCGCAGGCCGAAGCGATGCTTGAGAGCATCTGGTTCGATCAACTCTTCCTCGGCGCAAGCGCCATCAGTCCGGATGGCGCGATCTATAGTGTCGACAGCGCCGAAGCGAGCCTCAACAGATGCATGCTCAGCCGGTCGGCGCACCGCTTCGTGCTCGCCGATTCCTCGAAGTTCGGCACGATGGCGACCTATAAGGTCGCCCCCTTGAGTGCAGCGAAGGTGATTACCGATGCGGGCCTTTCCGCGCATTGGCGCGGCGAACTCGTCAATCTCGGCGTCGAGACGACGATCGCGGACCTCGGAGCGCCGGAATGAGCGACGAGCTGATCCTCGGCATCGATGGTGGCGGCAGCAAGGTGCTGGCGGCACTTGCCGACAGAGCCGGCAACGTGCTGCTTATGTCGCGCAGCGGCGGCGTCAATCCGATGGATAATCCGAACTGGCGGCGCGAACTGGATCTTGCGCTGCGCCCCTTCCTGGAGCGGGAGCAGCCGGCCGCCGTCGCTGCCGCGCTGCCGGCCTATGGCGAAGTGGCACACCTGTCGGAACAGCAGCGCGAGGCGATCGAGGCCAGCTTCCCCAAGGCCAAGCGGCATATTCTCAACGATGTCGATGCGGCTCATCTTGGTGCCTTTGCCGGCAAGCCCGGTATTCTCATCCTGTCCGGGACGGGTTCCATGGCCTGGGCACGCAACAGCGCTGGCGCATCTGCGCGCGTCGGCGGATGGGGCGATGTCATCGGCGACGAGGGCAGCAGCTATTGGATCGGACGGGCAGCTCTCAGCCTCGTCAGCCAGAGCCTCGACGGGCGGGCAGGTCCGACCGCGCTGGCGAAGGCCGTGTTCGAATTCCTGAACCTCGACAGCATCGACCCGGTCAATGCGTTGGGAGGATGGGTGAGCGAACTCGAAAACCCTCGTGCCAAGATCGCTGGCCTATCGATTCTCGTCGATCGCGTTGCGCGCTCTGGTGACCGAGCAGCGAAACAACTGATCGAACAGGCCGCATCCGAACTGGCAAAGCATGTTGAAGCCATAGCGCCGCATTGCGATCCGGCGGCAGACTGGACCTATGCCGGCGGAACATTTGCAAGCCGCGCCCTGCTTGCCGCGCTCGAGCGGCACATCGGCCGTCCAGCCGTGAGCCCGAAGCTTCCTCCCATCGGCGGCGCCCTTCTGGCGGCCGCCTGTTTTCTCGACTGGCCGGTGGATGACGGCTGGATCACGCAAATCGCCGCGACGGCAAAGACCGCAGCGGTGCATTCAGGTGAAGCAGACCTCAATAACAAGGAAAGAAGGGAACATGCGTAAATTTACTTTGCCATTCGTCGCTTTGGCGGCGCTCGTTGCCGCCGTTCCGGCTCTCGCTCAGGATGCGAAACCGCTTGCCGGACAATCGATTACGGTGCTGATGCCTTCGCCGCAGGCACCGAACATTCCCGGCGACTTCGAAGCCGAGACCGGCATTCACGTCAATATGCAGACACTCTCTTGGGACGATATCCGCCCGAAGCTCGTCACCTCGCTGATCGCAGGCACAGCACCGGCCGATGTCACCGAGTTCGATTGGTCGTGGACGGGCCAGTTCAGCGCCGCGGACTGGTATCTGCCGCTCAACGACGTGATCGATGCCGATACGGTCAAGGATATCGGCGTCTCCAAGATCTTCACGGTCAACGGCAATCTGCTCGGCGTGCCCTATACCAACGACTTCCGGGTCATGCTGATCAACAAGAAGCATTTCGCCGATGCGGGCATCACGACAATGCCGAAGACACTCGACGAGCTTGTCGCCGCTGCCAAGCAGATCAAGGAAAAAAAGATCGCGACCTATCCGATCGGCCTGCCGCTTTCGGCGACCGAAGGTGCATCGACCAGCTGGTATCTGCTGACGAAAGCCTTTGGTGGCGAACTGTTCGACAAGGATTTCAAGCCGCTCTTCGTCTCGAAGGATTCCGCCGGCTACAAGGCGCTGGCCTTTGAATTGATGCTGCTGAAGGAAGGTCTCGTCGATCCCGCCTCCACCGGCCTCAAGGACAGCCAGATTAATGAGAGCATGTTTGCCCAGGGTGTGACCAGCATCATGATCTCAGGCGAGCCGGGCAGGATCGGTCAGATGAACGATCCCAAGCAGTCGAAAGTGGCCGGTCAGATCGAGGCGATCCTGGTACCGACGGCAAGCGGCGAGACCCGCAGCTTCGGCCTTCCCGAAGCGCTCGCCATCCCCCGTGTTTCGCAGAACAGGGAAGCCGCCATCGCCTTCGTCAAATGGTTCACGAGCAAGGACTTCCAGAAGAAGAACGCGGCCAATGGCGCATTGCCGACCCGCACATCGGCGCTTTCCGAACTCAATGCCGCCGGCCAATTGCTGAGCGGTGATACGCTGGTCGCGCAATCGAAGACGGTCGAGCCGCTGTTTCCGCAGGGCACGCCCCCCTGGTATCCGGAATTTTCGAGTGCAGTAAATACGGCCATCAATAGTGCGGCGAAGGGCCAGGTCACCGTCGACCAGGCCATGCAGAACATCGCCGACGCGGCAAAGCAGGCCATGTCGCAATGACCATTGCAATCTCTGCCGGTGGCAGGAGCAGGCGCGGTGCCGGCGTGAAAGCCGACACCATGCTGGGCATACTGCTTGTTTCGCCGATCCTGATCACGATGGCGGCCCTGGTCTTCTATCCGATCGGAAGAACGGTGTGGGACAGCCTGCACAGGGTCAATCCGATGCAGGCGGGAACGCCCTTCGTCGGGCTGGAGAACTACACTCGCATGTTCTCCGATGCCGCGCTTGGCACGACGTGGATCAACACGTTTCTGTATGTCGTGCTTGCGGTTGTCGCCGAAACGGTGTTCGGCGTGCTTGCCGCCGCTCTTATCAATCAGGTCAAGGTCGGCCGGCAATGGCTGCTCGCAGCTGTCGTCCTGCCTTGGGCGCTGCCCGGTGTCGTCAACGCGGTGATCTGGCTCTGGATCTACCAACCCGGTGCGGGATTGCTGAACGGCATTCTTTCGGCCGTAGGGTTGCCATTCGAAAACCACGTCTGGTTCAACGATCGCACCAGCGCCATCATCGCAGTCACGGTGGTTCACGTCTGGCGCATGATGCCCCTGACCGTCGTTATCGTGCTGGCCGCTATGCAGAGCATTCCCGCTCATCTCTATGAGGCCGCGCGCATCGATGGCGCAACGCGCACACAAATGTTCGCCCTTGTTACGCTTCCGCTGGTGCGCAGTGCCATTGCCGTTGCCATGACCAACGCGACCGTCAATGCATTCAACCTCTTCGATGAGGCCTGGGTCTTGGCGGGTTCCAGCCTCGAGACGCGACCGGTTCTCGTCCAGATCTATCTCGAGACCTTCCAGAACCTGCGTTTCTCTTACGGCATGGCCTTGTCTCTCGTGATCACGTTGGTCTCGCTGCTGGTTTCGCTCGTCTATGTCCTGCGGGTCTATCGCAACACCAGGTTTGATTGATGAAACAGAGCCTTTCCTATCGTTTGCTGATCTGGGCCGGTGTCGCGGTTCTCCTGATCTGGTCGCTCGGGCCGATCTACTGGACGCTTGCAAGCTCCATCACTCCGACCGAGGACTTTTCGGCTAGACCCATCCATTTTTTCCCGCAGCATTTCACGCTGGACCATTTCTCGCGCCTCTTCGGCATCGATATTGCCAGGATCGGCGGAGTTCAGGTCTGGTCGCAGTTTCGCGCTGCACTGATTAACAGTATCGTAACTTCGGTGGCTGCAACACTTCTTTGCGTGGCTATCTCTGCGCTCGGCGCCTATGCCTTCACGCGGATCCAGTTTCCAGGCCGGGGCTTTCTGTTTGCCGCTGTCGTCGCGACTCTCGCAATCCCTGGTTATGCGGTGCTCATTCCGCTTTATCGGATCATGATCAGCCTGCATTTGGTCGATACTTATGTGGGCGTGGCGTTGATCTATGTCTCGGCCTATCTGCCTTTGTCCCTGTGGTTGCTGCGAAGCGTCTTCGAGGCACTGCCGATCGCGCTTGAAGAGGCGGCACAGCTCGATGGCGCCGGCAGGCTCTACATCTTCTTCAACATTGTCCTGCCGCTTGCCGGTCCCGGCCTGACGGCGGCAGCCATCCTGACCTTTCTTGGCGCATGGGGGCAGTATCTCGTCCCGCTCATCTTCTCGCCGCAGGCGACGAAGCCCCTGACGGTGCTGATCCCCGAATTCGTCACCAAGAACTTCATCGACTATGGGCTGATCACGGCAAGCGGATCGATTGCCATCATCATTCCCGCCCTGGTCGTCATCTTTCTCAATCGATACCTCGTCAGCGGTCTGCTGGCCGGATCGGTCAAGTAAATCGGAGCTGATATGAATACGACGGAAAAGGTGATCTTCGAACAATTCCCTTATTGGGAAAAGGCGATTGGACCGGTCTCCGCCCCGCATGATGCCGAACTGACGGTTTTTCTGGGCTGCGGCACATCCTATAATCTCGCTTTGTCGCTTGCGGCTCACGCCAATCTTGCCGGCTATCCGGCGATTGCCGCGCCGGGTGCGGAATGGCTGAACCGGCCGGCCGGCTTCTGGCCGCGCTGGCAGAAGGTCCATCTGGTGGCCCTTTCGCGCAGCGGCGAAACGACGGAAACCGTTGCTGCCGCCAAGGCAAGCCGCAAAGCCGGCGTTTTCGTCACCGCCATAACGGTCGAGCCCGAAAGCTCGCTTGCTAGGAATTGCGACCGGCTGATCAAAGCGGCGACCCACGGCGACGAAGGCATCGTCATGACGGTTTCGGCGAGCCTGATGCTGCTTCTGGGCATGCAGATGGTCGGCATGGAGATCCCGCGATCGATCGCCCAATCCGCACGCCGTCTGGTCGATCAGCTCGATGCGGCTCTTCCGCAAATCATCGAAGGTCGCTCGCATTTCGTTTTTCTCGGCAGCGGACAGCTCTACGGTATTGCATTGGAAGGTGCCTTGAAGCTGATGGAGATGAGCCAGATCATCACGCAGGGCTTTCATCCCCTGGAATACCGGCACGGACCGATCAGTCTCGTCGATGGCAACACGGCGGTCGTCATGCTCTACAGTGCCGATCAAAAGGCTGCGGAAGTGTTGCTGGTCGAGGAGCTACGGCAAAAGGGTGCGGCCGTCATCGGCTTTGGCGGCCCAGGCGATCTGGAACTCGTTGTCGATTGCGATCCGGCACTCGCGGGCCTCTGCGCGCTGCCCGCTCTGCAGATCCTCGGCGAACGTGCAGCGCAGTCGAAGGGTGTCGATACGGTATCGCCTCGTCATCTGACCAAGGTCGTGATGCTCGGATGAACGCCTTCGTCGAACACAATCGTGGCATTGCGCTGAAGAAGCTTCTCGGCGATCGCGTCAGGGCACTGCCGCGCGGGATCACATCGGTCTGCTCCGCGCATCCGCTCGTTATCGAGGCGGCACTGAGGCGTGCGGCCTTAGATGAGGCGGTCGCGCTGATCGAGGCGACCTGCAATCAGGTCAATCAGGATGGTGGCTATACCGGTATGACGCCACGCGACTTCCGCCGTTTCGTCGAAGACACGGCCGCCGCCGCCGGCTTTCCTGTCGACCGCATCATCCTTGGCGGCGACCATCTTGGGCCGAACCCGTGGAGGAAGCTGCCCGCAGAGGAAGCGATGGCGAAGGCCGAGGCGATGATTGCGGCCTATGTCGAAGCAGGTTTCGAAAAGATCCATCTCGATACATCGATGGGTTGCGCCGGCGAGCCGGTGGCCTTGGCCGACGAGCTAACGGCGGAGCGTGCTGCGCGGCTTGCCCGCGTGGCGGAAGAGGCCGCTCTTCGCTCCGGCCTCCGACCACCCGTCTATATTATCGGAACCGAGGTTCCGCCGCCGGGCGGCGCCACCCATGCCCTCGACGAGCTCGAGGTGACGCGACCCGAGGCGGCGATAAACACGCTGGCAGTGCATCGTGCCGCCTTCGCCAAGGCCGGTGTCGAAAGCGCTCTGGAGCGGGTGATCGCCATCGTCGTCCAGCCCGGCGTCGAGTTCGGCAATGCCAATGTCGCCCTTTACAGGCCAGATCGTGCGGATGGCTTGGTTGGCGCTCTCGACCAAATGCCCGGCCTGCTCTTCGAGGCGCATTCCACGGACTATCAGCCTGGGGACGCGCTCGCCGCCCTCGTGGAGGGCGGCTTCGCGATCCTCAAGGTCGGGCCAGGCCTGACCTTTGCTCTGCGCGAGGCGCTCTATGGCCTCGATGCCATCGCGTCGGTTCTCGCCGGAAGGGCTCTGCCCGATGAGCTCTATGCGACGATGGAGGCCGTCATGCTCGAAAGTCCGGATCACTGGAATTCCCATTATGGCGGCTCGGCCGGAGAACAGCGCTTGCAGCGCCATTTCAGCTATAGCGATCGCATCCGCTATTATTGGCCGAACGAGAATGCCGCCGCAGCGGTCGAGACCCTGCTCACGCGCTTCGAGAGCGATATTCCGGAAACGCTCATCAGCCAGTATCTCGGCCGGGTCTATCCGGCAGTGGTCGCAAGGAAGGTTCCGCCTCGGGCGCGCGATCTCTGCATCGCGGCGATCGACGCGGCCCTGGAACCCTATTCCGCGGCCACGATCGCATAGGTCGCCTTGGCGCGCTTCCCGGCCCCGGTGGTCAGCAAGGGTTGGCGATCAGACACACGCTTTTCTAACTGGAGATCATAATGGCATCGGTCAGCGTGACGAGTGTCCGCAAGAGCTACGGTCACTTCGAAGTTCTGCATGGAGTGGATATCGATATCGAAGACGGCGAATTCGTCATTCTCGTTGGCCCTTCGGGCTGCGGAAAATCGACGCTTCTCCGCATGATTGCCGGACTGGAGGAGATCAGTGGCGGTGACGTCGCGATCGGCGGCCGCGTGGTCAACGACGTCGAACCTAAGAGTCGTGACATCGCCATGGTATTCCAATCCTACGCGCTCTATCCGCATATGACCGTCGAGGCGAATATGGGCTTTTCGCTTCGGCTGGCCAAGGCGCCGAAGGAAGAGATTCGGCAGCGCGTGCGCGATGCGGCGCAGATCCTCGGCCTGGAAAACCTGCTCGACCGCTATCCGCGCAATCTGTCAGGCGGCCAGCGCCAACGCGTTGCCATGGGCCGCGCGATCGTACGTCAGCCGCAGGTATTTCTCTTTGACGAACCGCTGTCCAATCTGGACGCCAAACTGCGCGTGCAGATGCGCTCGGAAATCAAGCAGCTGCACCAACGTTTGCGTACGACCACGATCTACGTCACCCATGATCAGATCGAAGCTATGACAATGGCGGACCGGATCGTCGTCATGCGCGACGGTTATGTCGAGCAGATCGGTTCGCCTCTGGAACTGTACGACCGGCCCGCCAACCTTTTTGTCGCCGGTTTCATCGGTTCCCCGGGAATGAATCTCATCCGCGGCAAGATCAGCAGTACTGGCCCGCTGGAATTCATCGCCGATGGCGGAGCGCGCCTTCCGTTGCCCGCAGGGCTCGACGTCACGCGCGGCGCGGAGATTATCTACGGCATACGGCCGGAAAACATTGCTATAGGCGAGGGCGGCATTGATGCCGAAGTCGTCGTGGTGGAGCCGACCGGAGCAGAGACTCTGATCGTTTCTCGTATTGGGTCCGACGATCTTGTCATAGCGTTGCGCGAGCGAGTCGCCACCCGGGCCGGCGGCCGTCTTTCGTTGATACCTGATCTTGGAAGGCTGCATCTTTTCGACGCGGCGACCGGCCGGCGGCTGGAGTAAGCTCATTCGCCATTGCTCGCCGCCACCAGCCTCAAAGTCGGTTTGCGTCGCAGCATCTGAGGGCAGGCGACCCGATCGTAGCGAGAAGAGCTTGGTTTCAGTCGGCAGCCAGCCAGGCTTTAATCCCTGTGAGGCTATGAAAGTCGTCGACTGCACGCACTCTTACCCCAGGCAGCGCGAGACCTGCCATCTCCGCCAGAGCTCGACCCGGCCCCAGTTCGAGGATCGTCGTTGCGCCACGTTCGGCCAAGGCTTCGATCACGCTTGCCCAATCGATCCTCTCGGCCAGTTGCCGCGCAAGCCCCGCGCGAGCGCGTTCCGGATCCACAACAAGCGTCGCACTGGTGGCAGTCATGAGGCGCAGCGCCGGGCGGCTCATAACTGCCGAGGCAAGGGCTGTGTCAAACGGTGCCACCGCACCGGCGAGCCGCCGTGTATGGGAGGCGACATGCACCGGCATTGGCGCAGCACGTGCCGCACCTTCTTCCAGCGCGGCGGTGCATAACGCATCGATCGATTGCCTGGCGCCGCCGAGGATGAACAGGAGATCGGGGTTCACGATGGCGATTGCACAGCCGAAACGATCGGCAAGCTCCTGCACCGCCACCATTGGCAAACCACGCACATAGCCAAGTCCGTCATCCGGCCCGCCGGCGGCGTCCATTTCCCGCGCCCGCTGATCGACCAGCCTCAAAGTGTCCATGGGCGACCAGATGCCGGCCACCCCCAAGCCGCCATTTCACCGACGCTGTAGCCGGCCACCATCGTATCGCTTGGCGCGCCGGCCGGGAAAAGGGCGCGAGCAATTGCAAGCGCGCGCGTCACGCACAGGATCTGGCCCTCGCGGTTGGCATGCAAGGTGGCTTCGGGGGCAGTCCTGCAGAAATCCGTCGGGTGGATCCCGAGCACGGCTGTTGCGGCTTCGAAAATGGGCTGCACTTCCGGTTCGGCGGCCAGCAGCCGGAACATTTCCCGGCTCTGGTGACCTTGGCCCGAACACAGCAGCGCGAGGGTCATGATTCCAACACCTCGGTAAACAGCGCCATGGCAAGGAGATCGGCGCATCCGCCCGGGCTGAGATTGCGCGCGACGAACGCCTCGTGAATGGCCTTGGCATCCCATCGCCAGTTCGCGCGTGCGACCCCGCCATCCGCCAGGAAGGTGCGGGCCTTGTTCCGTGCGAAATTGAGCCCTTCGGGACCGGCGCGATAAAGGAGATTGCTGTCGTCGACTACCGCGATCAGGGCCATGCAGGCATGGACCCTTGCGGCTTCCTCGTCACCCAAGGCCAAGCGACGTCCTTCGGCAAGCGCCGGACGGGCGACATGGTAGACGGATGGCATGCCGGTGGCAGCCTCCGCCCGCGCGCCTCCGACCTGGTAGCGCCGCGCGACCACACCGCCATGACTGTCGTGCTCCGGTGCCTTGTGGAGGATGTCGCGTCCCCAACGCTGTGCGACAAGGGTGCCGAGCGGCACCCGCCAATCGCAGGTCGCCGCCAAGCCGGCCGCTGCCGCAAGAAGGCCAAGGCCGAAGATGGCGCCGCGATGGGTATTCACTCCGCCGGTCGCATCCCGCATTGCCTTTTCCGCTTCCATGCCGATTTGCCGCAGGCGATCCATGCCGGCGTTCATCGCGCCCGCCTCGGCAAGCGCGATGAAGAACGGCTCCAGTGTCCGAGCGCTCAGGCGCAGAAGATCTGCGTCCATGTCGGCATGAGCGCCGTTGTCGATGTGGCTGACCAATCCTGGCTTGGGCCAGGTCTCCACCTCCAGGATGAGCGCTCGGGCGGCATGCCGCCCGATCAGCGCAGTATCGCAATGCTTGACGGCGACAGGGTGTGGTTTGGCCAGCAACGGAAACGTCATGCGAACAGCGCCTCCCGCGCAATCAAGGCCGATCCGGTATGGGATTTAACCAGGAGCTCCGGGTTTTCCGACAGCCATTCCCGCCATTGCACGGCTGTGCCGCAGGGCGTGATCAATTCGGCGTCGATACGCATCGGCGCGCGTTCGGCAACATCGGTCAGTAAAGCCGTCACTCGCCTTGCATCTGCGTCCGAGCCACACTCGACCAGAAGATCGAGATCGGAAGTATCGGCCAGATAGGAAAGGCCGGTCAGGTATTGCCAAGCCAGACTTCCGAAACAGCGACATGAGGGGGTTGACTCCAGAAGGGTGCCAATGGCCGGATGCCATCGCGCCGGCGCCGCGGGCAGCGCATCCCTCAATAGAGGAGGTGGTGCCGTTCGCATCACGGCAGCCGGCGGGCAGGAAAGAGCGAGCCGTTTGCGCCCCATGCCTGGGGGAAGAGGCAGCCCCAAGGGTACGATATCCGCCGCGTCGCTGCAGGTCCGACGACGGAAGATTGCTGGTCGCCCCAACGCCGCCCAAGCCATCAGATCGGGCTCCATCTCATCCTCGGCCTGCCCATGGAGCAGGCCCGGCCAGGCTTCGGAGCGCACATAGGCAAGATCGTGGCGGCGGAGGGTGGCGACATCAACCATGGAGCAAAGCCAGCCGTTCTACTTCGGCCGCAATCATGGCAGCCTTCGGTCGACCGCCCCGATCCGCTCCCCATTGCGCGCGCGGATCACGCGAAACAGGCTTGGCAAGAAATGCGGCAAGTTGAGCGTTCAAGGAGGCGGCCGGATCCCAGACTTCCGCTATGGCGCCGGTGGCAAGAAGATTATCGAGGCCGGGCGCGAAAACGGGCGTTGTCTCGGCCTTTTCCTTCAGGGTGGCAAGCGGCAGCTTGGTCACCCGGGCCATGGATGGCAGGTCCATGACTTCGGGCCAGGCGGTGGGCAGGGCAACCAGCGATCCGCAGGCCAGCGCGGTGGCAATGAAGGCGCCGGCGGCGCTGCCCCCGTAGAGAAGGCCGACCGTGCGGTGTCCCGCATGCTCCGCCTGCCACAGCGCCTTTGCCAAATGCGCTAGTGCCTCGCTAAGCCCCAGCAGTTCATCACGCCGGCTCATCCGCTGGCTGCCGGAATCGACCAGGAACAACAGGGGCGAGCTGTCCGGCCGCCGCGCAACGGAAAGGATATGCCCGGCCAGCGCTATCGCCTCATCGACGCCGGGATAGGTCTTGTCGGCAATGCCGATCAGATCGATCCGGTTTTGCTGGTCCAACCGGCCCCAGCCGGTAACGAGCCCGCCCGCCTGCGCCACTTCATGACCGGCCGGAAAGAGTGAGGGCAGGATATCAGCGAGCTGCATCGGCGCTCTCCCGATGGATATTGGCGGCGGTGAGGAAAGTCCCGATGTCTCGCTCCGGTATTCGCCCAGGCTCCTCGATCTGCAGCCGCGACCATATTTCGATAGCATCATGGGCATCGCCAAAATGGCGCAATCGATGTTCGAGCCGCGTCTGTTCTGCTTGCAGTACCGTCGGGTCTAAAGTGGCCGGCCGTTGCAGCGCGGCAATCGCGCCGGCGCGGAAGGCTGCGATATCGTCCTCGACGAAGACATCGGCCCCGCCGATCAGGTAGCGATGCTTGCCGCCCATGGTTCGCCAGACGAGCGCCCGATCGCGGGAGTCGAATTCTTCCACGCCCTTGTTCGTCTCGATGACCTCCGGCCCGGACACGGATAGACGGCCCTGCTCGGAAATGACGAGTGCCGAACAGCAGCCGGCAATCAGGCTGCCGCCGCCATAGCAGCCCGCCCGGCCGCCAAGAAGACCGATGACGCGCGCACCCTCGGAGCGCGCCTCCAGCACGGCGCGCATGATCTCGGAGATGGCCAATTCACCGGCATTGGCTTCCTGGAGGCGCACGCCACCGGTGTCGAAGAGAATGACGATATCCCGCCGCATCTTAGCCGCGGCATGCAGCAGGCCCGTCAGCTTGGCGCCGTGCACCTCGCCAATGGCACCGCCCATGAAGCGCCCTTCCTGGGCGGCCACCAGTACGGGGCGGCCGTCAATGCGGCCGGCTCCGACGATGATGCCATCGTCGAACTGCCGGGGCAAATCGAAGAGTGAAAGGTGAGGGCTCGTCTCCCGCCGTTCCGGGCCCAGGAATTCGGTGAAGCTGTCGGCATCGAGCAGATGCAGCAGCCGGCCACGGGCAGATTCTTCATACCAGCTTCGGCGCAGCGTGCGGGGATCGGTCATTCTGGCTTCTCCATCAGCCGCACGCCCTGGGCCAGGCGTAGCGCCACCATGTCCGGCCGGGCGCCGCCGTCATTGATCGTGATGCGCAGACCGCCGGCAGCAGCGCGCGCCGCGAAATCCTCGGTGACTGCCGCCCAAAGCTCGGCGAAACCATGGGCCGGCGTCGCGATCTCGATGACGCAACGGTCGGGCGCCTCCCGCCGTTCAAGCAATATCTCGAGGTTGCCCGAAGCGACGACGCCCACCAGAGCCACGGCGCGGGTTCCGCCGGTCTGCGTCGATTTCAATTCGTAAAGCAGATTTTCCATGACGGTGACCTACCAATTGCGGAACCGGGAAGGCGGCCTGTACAGGCCGCCGGAGGCAAGCATCAGATCCTTGATGGAATGCGCAGCCAGCAGGCTACGATCGGCATCCAAGGGATCAATTCCAAGGTCTTCGGGACGCTGGATGACTTTGCGTTCGCGCAAATGCTCCACCATCTTGCGGTCCCGGGCGCGGCCGACCTCGGTGTAGCCGGCAACGCCGCGGATCGCCTGTTCCCGCTCTTGCCCGTCATGGCACAGCAGCAGATTGGCGATCCCTTCTTCCGTCACGATATGGGTCACGTCGTCACCGTAAACCATCACGGGGGCCAGATCGAGCTGCAGCTTGTCGGCCAGATCCAGGGCGGCCAGACGCTCGACGAACATCGGCACCATGCCATCGCCGAAGGTTTCGCCGATCTGGACGACCAGTTTGCGGCCCCGGCGCAGGGCAGGGGTAGCTGCGGCGGGGTCGGCTTCGCGGCCCGCACGCAGCCAGGCTTCGCTCGGATGGCGCCGGCCCCGCGCGTCCGATCCCATATTGGGGGCACCGCCAAAGCCGGCGACTCTGCTGCCGGTCACGGTCGAACTGTTGCCGGAAAGGTCGATCTGCAAGGTCGAGCCGATGAACATGTCGCAGGCATAGAGCCCGGCGGTCTGGCAGAAGGCGCGGTTGGAACGCAGCGAGCCGTCAGGTCCGGTGAAAAAAATGTCGGGGCGAGCCCGCATATAGTCTTCCATGCCCACTTCGGACCCGAAGCAATGGATCTGCTCCACCCATCCGGCCTCGATGGCGGGGATCAGGGTGGGATGAGGGTTCAGCGCCCAATGCGTGCAGACCTTGCCCTTCAATCCCAGCCGTTCACCGTAAGTCGGCAGCAGCAGCTCGATGGCCGCGGTATTGAAGCCGATGCCATGGTTCAGGCGGCGCACGCCATAGGGCATATAGAGCCCCTGGATCGCCAGCATTGCCGTCAGGATTTGCGTTTCGGTAATCGCCGCCGGATCGCGCGTGAACAGCGGCTCCACATAGAAGGGTCGCTTGGCATCCACGACGAAATGAACCTGGTCGGCGGGAATGTCGACGCGCGGCACGCGATCGACGATCTCGCCCACCTGCGCGACGACCAGCCCCTTGCCGAAGCTCGTCGCCTCCACGACCGTTGGCGTATCTTCCGTATTCGGCCCGGTGTAGAGATTTCCCGCCCTGTCCGCGCTGACCGCGGCGATAAGCGCCACCTGTGGCGTCAGATCGATAAAATAGCGGGCGAAGAGTTCCAGATAGGTGTGGACCGCACCCAGTTCGATCTGGCCGCCGAACATCATGCGCGCGATGCGGGCCGACTGCGGGCCGGAATAGGAAAAATCGAGCCGTCGGGCGACGCCGCTTTCGAAAATGTCGAGATGCTCCGGCAGGACGACACCCGATTGCACCATATGCAGGTCGTGTATCTTGGTAACATCGACCTTGGACAGCGCCTTGGCCAACAGGTCGGCCTGCTTCTGATTGTCGCCTTCGAGGCAAACGCGATCCCCAGGCTTCAGGATCGCTTCCAGAAAGGCGACGAGCTGCTGCGGGTCGACGAGCTTGCCGGCAGAGAAACGCTGTCCAGCCTCGAGACGCGCCAGCCTGTCGCGACCTTTTGTATTCCAATCAAGCATTTGATCGCCCTTTGTATGCGCAGGAGCGTGTTCCTGGAAATATAATGTACACACAATTGCGAAAACCGCAACAACGTGTATTTTAAAATCGTCATGCGGTTTATCTGTATGCATTGGAGGAGGAAAAATGTTGAGCTTGTATTTCCATGGAAGCGCATGCGGGGAGGATCGCTCATGATGATCTCCGGTGTCGCAATGCTTGCCCTTTGCACCCTCTTGGGGAGCATTCTCGGTGATCTCCTGGGGGTGGCGCTTGGCGTGAAGGCGAACGTCGGCGGTGTCGGCATTGCCATGATCCTGCTCATCGCCACGCGGCTTTGGCTGAGCAGGCGGGGCTTGTTGACGCTGCCGCTCAAACTCGGTGTTGAGTTCTGGGGCGCTCTTTACATCCCGATCGTCGTCGCGATGGCAGCGCAGCAAAACGTGTTGGTGGCCGCACGCAGCGGTCCGCTGGTGCTGATCGCCGGCATCGTGACAGTGTTCGTTTGTTTCGCGACCGTCGCCCTGATGAGCCGCATCGGCGAGAGAGGCGAAACGATGGACGAAATCGAAGCGAAGGCCAGGGGTGAGCTTGCCACCTCCGGCAATCCGGTCTGAGGGAGGCCGCGCCATGGAGATCTTGAAGCATGACTTGACCGCCAACAGCCTCCTCACCGCATTTGCGATCGTCGGATTGGTCATGTGGCTGTCCAATGCCATCTCGAAACATGTCCTGTTCGGCCGCGTCCACGGCTCGGCCATAGCAATCGTCCTGGGGCTTGCTGGGGCCTTTGCTGCAGGTCTGTGGACCGGGGGCGAGAAGGGGGTGGTGGATATTCCCATCCTCAGCGGCATCGGCCTGATGGGCGGAGCCATGCTGCGCGATTTCGCCATCGTCGCCACGGCCTTCGAGGTTGATGTCGGCCAAGCACGCAAGGCCGGCGCTGTCGGTGCGCTTGCCCTTGGCCTCGGTACGCTACTTCCGTTCATCGTGGGCTCGTTGCTCGCCGTCGCTTTCGGTTACACGGATGCCGTATCCATAACGACGATCGGCGCCGGTGCCGTTACCTACATTGTGGGACCCGTGACGGGTGCCGCTCTGGGCGCAAGCTCGGCCGTGATCGCGCTGTCGATTGCGACGGGTGTTTTCAAGGCTGTCCTTGTCATGGTCGGAACACCGATCGTCGCCAAGGCGATCGGCCTCGACAATCCCCGCAGCGCCATGGTGTTCGGCGGCCTGATGGGAACCGTCAGCGGCGTGTCCGGCGGCCTGGCGGCCACCGATCGCCGTCTCGTCCCCTATGGCGCACTGACGGCGACGTTTCACACTGGGCTGGGCTGCCTTGTTGCACCTTCGATCCTTTATCTCGCCGTCAGGGCACTTGCAGGGGGTTGAACAATATGGAAAAGCCGGTCGAGCCGGTGCAGGAGGCGGCTCTTAGACGCCGCATCCTGCACAGGAACGTCAGGCACGATTTCGGCGCCCGGCTATACCTCGACCCTTGCCGGTCCGCCCGTCGTCAATGACCTCGTTGCCAACAGGTAAAACAGGCCGGATGTGGCACCATGCTTCATATCGATTGCTATCTATCGAATTGGATGGTGTAAAACTGAAGGGCTGCCCGCCAAATCGGAAACAAGGTTTGACATGACGGAATTTGACGAAGCTGGATCGATCGGTCAGCGCATTAAACTGGTGCTGATGGATGAGATTTCCTCCGGCGCCATAAGGCCCGGCACAAGCCTGGACGAGGCAACGCTCAGCAGCCGCTTCGGCGCATCCCGCACGCCGGTAAGGGACGCTCTACGTCAGCTGGAGGCGATCGGCCTGGTCGAGATTCGCCCGCGGCGAGGCGCAACCGTCCTGCCGCTGACCTTGCCGCGGCTGATGGAGATGTTCGAAGTGACCGCCGAGATGGAATGCATGTGCGTCCGTCTGGCGACCCATCGGATAACGGGCGTGGAGCGCGCGGTTCTGACCGAAATTCATGAGCGTTCCGAACTCGCGGCGAAGGCAGACGACTTCGAACAGTATGACAAGCTCAATTTGTCTTTCCACGAAACGCTGTATCGCGGTGCGCATAATGAATTTCTGTTTGATGAATTGATGAGGCTGCGGGCCAGACTTCTACCGTTCCGCAGGACTCAGCTGCGGCAACCGAAGCGATTGACGGCTTCATTCCTTGAGCACGAGGCGATACTGCGCGCCATGATCCGGGGCGATGCGACGGAAGCAGCCCTGGTCATGCGCGAGCACATGCTGAATGCGGCTCTGGCATTGGCGCGCTATATGGAAATCGACGAGGCAGCCGAATGAACAGCCAAACGATTCCACCGTCGCGTACGCTGTCCGGATCTCAGGATGCATCCGGCAGGCTGCTCAATCTATCCCAATCTGATCCCGCCCTAAAAGCTCGGGTCAATCACAGGAATTGTTACCGCCGCAGCTGGTTGATTTTAGCGGACTGAGCAGCATCCGAAGCACTTCCCAGTCTGCTGTGGCTCGTCGGCCTTCGAGGTATTTCGAGCGTAATGGTAAGGCCGCTGGCAGCGGGCAGTGACGCAAACACGCGACCGCCATGGCGCTCGATCGCCTGCCGGGCAATTGCAAGACCAAGACCGTATCCGTCTCCGGTCACGGCGTCGTTGCCGCGTGAAAAGGGCTGAAAGATGCGCTCCAGCTCGTCTCGCCTGACGCCCGGCCCCTGATCGGCGACGCGAACAGTGAGGACGCCGTCCTTTATCTCGCAAAGTACGGCTACGTGTGAGCGGGTATCCGTATATTTGACCGCGTTTCGCACGACATTTTCCAGCGCCCTGTAGATCAATTCCCCCTCGACTTCAGCCGGGAATGCGCCGCCGATGCTGGTGGTGATCGAAACATCGCGAGTCTGGGCCTCGAACGTCGCATCGGCCAGGATTTCGTTCAGGAGTTCGATGACATCGAGGGATTGGGTTTTCAACGGCATGCTTGAGGTGGCGGTCAGCCGGGCAAGTGTCAGGATTTCACCCACCAGCACATCAAGGCGCTCGACCTCCCGGTCCATACGGTCCAGCATGGCATCGAGTTTCGCGGGGTTCTGCCGCAGGACCCCTACGGCGGCCTGCAGGCGGGACAATGGCGAGCGCAATTCGTGAGACACATCGTGAAACAGCTGCTGCTGTGCGTCCTGAAGCTCCTGCAATCGCGCGGCGCTGGCATCGAAGTCGTGTGCGAGCGCCGTGACCTCGTCCGTTCGCCCCGCCATCTTGTCGCCGATGCGGAAGTCGAAGCGGCCATTTGCAAGCGCGCTCAGGCCGTTTCGCAGATGCACGACAGGGCGGATGAGATATCGGGCAAGCGCACCTGCCGCGATCGTGCTCGAAATCAGAATCGTGAGCCACGGCAATATGGGAGCAAGGTTTTCAAAGGTAAAACTCATCGGCGTCGCCGCGAAAATTCGGTAGCAACTCCCTTCCTTCAAGACCGATCGTGTATCCGTCGCGTTCTCCTGGGGGCATGTATTGGCGTTTGCGGTTGTCGATACGGAAAGGCCAACCGGTTGCGTTTTTTCGCTGGTGAACATGAAATGTCTGGCGGCCTCCTCGCCATCCTCGATCAGGATGTTCGCAGCAAGGTTGACGAGGAGCGCCCGCCTGTCCTGTTCCAGCTCGCGTGCGAAGGGGACCGCCTGGATGAGCTTGACTATAATTATGACGACGCCCACGGTTGCTGCGAGCGTCAGCCAGATGATCGTGAAGAACTTCCAGAAGAGTTTTGGCATGGTCAATCCACAAGCAGCTGATAGCCCAAGCCTCGCACGGACTGGATCCAGGATTGCCCGTCCTCTCGCAGGCCGAGTTTCTGACGAACGCTGCTGATATGAACATCGATGCGGCGATCGAAGGGCGTAAGCGGCTTTCCGAACGCCTGCTTGGAAATGTCCTGCTTTGACACCAGCTGGCCGGCGTTGCGAGCAAGGACTTCCAGCAGGCCGAACTCCGTGCCGGTCAGCTCCAGCGGCTCGCCGCGCCATTCGGCGCTTCTTTTGCCCGGATGAATCACGAGCTGACCTGCTTTTACGGCGTCAATCGACGCACCTGCCGGTTGAAGCGTCCGCCGCAAGATCGCACGCAGCCTCGCCGCAAGTTCGCCCGGCGAGCACGGCTTCGGCACATAATCGTCGGCACCGAGGTTCAGACCGGATATCCTGTCGATGTCATCGCCTCTTGCCGTCAGCATCAGCACGGGGATCTGGCTGAGCTTGCGGATACGCTGCAGAACCTCGATCCCGTTCATCCGGGGCATCATGATATCGAGGACGATGATGTCGACCGTACTTGCGGCGGCGGCCGCAATGGCCGCACGCCCATCCGTGTCGGTTGCGACATCATATCCTTCCTCGGTGAGATATTCCTGCAAAAGCATCGTTAGCTCGACATCATCGTCGATGAGAAGAACCTTGCTCATTCACCCTGTCCATCATTCATATCGGCAACGCATACAGTATAAAGGCGGTGCTCAGGCCAAGTTTTACATAACTTAACACCCACTTGACCGCACTTAACATTCATTCGGCTACTGATTGACGCCGATGAGCTCTGATCGATTGCTCGATCGGAACAGCTCGCGCTCCTGTCAGGAATCGCAAGGAATGCATTGTTGAAAAAGCCGTCCGTAAGATTCGCAGCCGTGTTCGTCGCGGCTACGCTTCTCCTTTCCCTTCCCTTCCGAAATGCCGCGGCGGAACAGGCCGCAGCGCCCGCTCTGACCGTTTCCCTCGCCGCGCCAGAGCTGCGGAGCTGGCCTGAAACCGTCCCGGCGAGCGGCTGGCTGAAATCATGGCAGGACGCAATCATAGCCTCGGAAACGAGTGGCCTGCGCATCACGGACGTTCTGGTCGACGTCGGATCCGTTGTGAAGAAGGGACAGACGTTGGCGCGGCTATCGCAGGACAGTGTTCTGGCCGAGCTTCGCAAACAGGAAGCTGCTGTGGCGACGGCCAAGGCTAGTCTTGCCAAAGCCACGGCCAATGCGGATCGGGCGCGGCAACTTCGCACCTCCGGTGCCTTGTCGGCCGAGAAGATCACCGAATATTTCGCTGACGAGCAGACCGCAACCGCAAGCCTTGCATCCGAAGAAGCGGCGCTCGACAGCGAAAAGATCAAGCTTGGACAAACGACGATCACCGCCGTGGACGATGGCTTGATAACCTCGCGTTCAGCCGATCTCGGTGCGGTCGTCTCCACCGGCACCGAGTTGTTTCGCATGGTTCGCCAGCAGCGTGTCGAATGGCAGGCGGAAGTGTCGGCACGCTACCTTCCGAGCATTTCGGAGGGCTTGAAGGCCATCATCAACGGCCCTGAAGGCCGTCGGATCGAGGGCAGGGTACGGCTGGTCGGGCCGTCGGTGAGCACAGATACCAGCCGCGCAATCATCTATGTGGCGCTGCCCACAGATATGCAGCCGCGGATCGGGTTCTACGTCACTGGTAGCATAGAGCTGCGGATGACGCCGGCCGTGACTGTTCCCGAAACGGCGATCGTTTTCCGTGACGGGCTCAGTTACGTTTTCACGGCCGGCGACGACAGCCGGGTGCGACGGGTGCGGGTGGAAACAGGTCGGCGCAACAATGGCGAGGTCGAGATCGTGTCCGGCCTGGACCGGTCTGCAAAGGTCGTAACGTCGGGCGGTGCATTCCTGTCGGATAATGATCTTGTCAAGATTGCGGAGACGAACTGATGAATTTCTCAGCATGGTCTATTCGCAATCCCGTGCCGGCGATTTTGCTGTTCGTGATGCTTGGCTTCGGTGGGCTCTGGGCATTCAAGCAGCTGGCGATCCAGAACTTCCCGGACATGGACCTTCCGACCATAAATATCTCCGCTACGCTCGATGGTGCTGCACCGACGCAGCTCGAGACGGAAGTCGCCCGCACCATCGAGGACAGTCTTGCCACGTTGAGCTATCTCGATCACATCACGACGACGATCACCGACGGCACCGTATCGATCAAGGTCTCCTTCAAACTGGACAAGGACAGCGAAGCGGCTCTCAACGAGGTCCGCAATGCCGTCGATAGCGTCAAAGCCGACTTGCCGGCGCAAATGGAGACGCCGAGTGTTACAAAGAGTACTGTCCAAAGCGCCGCGCTCGTCACCTATGCGATCCGCTCGACCAATCTTAACGAGACCGAGTTGTCCTGGTTCATCGACAACGATCTGACCAAGGCGCTGCTGTCGGTACCGGGGGTCGGGCAGGTCAACCGTATTGGCGGCATCGATCGTGAAGTTCATGTGGATCTCGATCCTTCGACCATGGCATCGCTCGGGGTTACCGCGGCGACCGTGTCGTCGCAGCTCAAGGCCGTGCAGGCCGATACGTCGGGCGGTCTTGGCGAAATCGGGGAAGCGCGGCAGACTCTGCGCACGCTTGGAAACCTGCCGTCCGTCGAAGCGCTGAGGGCGCTTAGGATCCCGTTGGCAAACGGGCAAGCCGTGCGTCTCGATGATATCGCATCGGTCAGGGACAGTTTTGCGTCTCGAACGTCGATGGCCTATCTCGATGGCAAACCGATCGTGGCGGTCGAGATCAAGCGCTCGAAAGGCTTTTCAGATAGCGGGGTCGCGGCAGCTGTTGATGTGGCGATAAAGAAATTCACCGCAGCTCATCCCAATGTGCAAATCGATCAGGCCTATAGCACGATCGGACCGATCATCGAGAATTACCATGGCTCGATGCACATGCTCTACGAGGGCGCCATCCTCGCGATCGTCGTTGTCTGGATTTTCCTTCGGGACTGGCGTGCGACAATTCTGTCGGCGGTGGCGCTGCCTTTGTCGGTGATCCCGACATTTCTCGCCATGTATTTTGCCGGTTTCAGCCTCAACATCATCACGTTGCTTGCCCTATCGTTGGTGGTCGGCATCCTCGTGGACGACGCCATCGTCGAAATCGAAAACATTGCCCGCCATCTGCAAATGGGCAAGCGACCGATTGATGCCGCGATGGAGGCCGCCAATGAAATTGGCTTAGCCGTCATCGCAACCACCTTTACGCTCGTTGCGGTCTTCCTGCCGACGGCGTTCATGGGCGGCATTCCGGGGCTTCTGTTCCGGCAGTTCGGGATTACCGCTGCGGTCGCGGTCCTTGCCTCTCTTGTCGTTGCTCGCCTGCTGACACCTATGATGGCGGCCTATTTCATGAAGGCCTCTCCATCCGAGGAGAAGGACGGCCGCATCATGCGCACCTATATGAGGATCGCGAAGGCTGCCCTGAATTACAGAAAGACCACGGTTGCGATAACAGTTGTCATCGTCGGACTTTCGCTTTCCACCATTCCGTTCCTGAAGTCCGGTTTCCTGCCTGCTTCGGATGACGCTCGCACGCAGATCACGCTGACGATGCAACCCGGTTCCACCATCCAGCAGACCGCTGCAATGACGCGCAGGGCCGCCGATATTGTTGGCGAGCTGCCTGATGTCACGCATGTCTTCTCTTCGGTTGGTTCTTCATCTTCCGGTGGCGGGATCGATAGCAGTTCCACGAGTGACGTCGCCTCCTCAACGATCGTGGTGGTCCTGACGCCGATCTCCCAGCGGGATCGAAAGCAGTCGGAAATCGAGAACAATATCCGGCAGGCACTGTCGGCCCTTCCGGGAGTGCGTGTGGAGGTCGGCAGTGGCGGTAATGGCACCAAGCTCGAAATCACTCTTGCCGGTGACGACGCCGGTGTGCTCGACAGCGCGGGCGCGGCGCTCGAGGAACAGCTTCGCACGCTCCGGGGGATCGGTGCGGTTACATCGACGGCGGCCAGACAAGCACCTGAAATCCAGCTTATGCCCGATTTTGCGCGTGCCGCTGCGCTCGGCATAACGTCCAACGCGATCGCCAGCGCCGTGCGCGTGGCGACGAACGGCGAGTATTCCTCGGATCTGCCGAAGCTCACCTTGCCGCAGCGTCAGATCCCGATCGTCGTGCGCTTTTCCCGGGAAACGCGCACCAATCTCGACGATATCAAGAATATGCGCGTGGTGGGGACGAATGGCAGCGTCGATCTCGGATCGATAGCCGACATCCGCATCGGTGGCAGTCCCTCGGAGATCGACCGGATCGACCGCATGCGCAATGTCACGATTTCCGTCGAGCTCAACGGCCGCATTCTCGGCGACGTCAACCGCGAGGCGCAGGCATTGCCGGCGCTCAAGCACCTGCCGCAGGGCGTCACGCTGGTGGAGCAGGGGGAGCTGCAACGCAGCTCGGAGCTGTTTCAGAGTTTCGGCCTTGCCATGGCAATCGGCATCTTCTGCATCTATGCCGTCCTCGTCCTGTTGTTCCATGATTTCCTGCAGCCGCTCACGCTTCTGATGGCTCTGCCGCTCTCGCTTGGAGGTGCGCTGTTGCCACTGGTGCTGACGGGAACCAGTTTCTCGATGGCGGCCGTCATCGGGCTGCTAATGCTGATGGGTGTGGTGACGAAGAATTCCATCCTTCTGATCGAATACGCGATCATGTCCCGACGGCAAGGCATGTCCAGGTTCGACGCGCTTATCGATGCATGTCACAAGCGTGCGCGGCCGATCGTCATGACCACCATTGCCATGGCGTCGGGCATGCTTCCCGTCGCCCTCAGCCTGACGGGCGGCGATTCAAGCTTCCGTCAGCCGATGGCGATCGTCGTGATCGGCGGCGTGACAATGTCGACGCTGCTCAGCCTCATCGTTATTCCCGTCATTTTCACCTTCGTCGATGACCTGGAAACAGTCCTTAAGCGGCTCCTGCGTCGGATCGGCCTATCCCCCGAAAGTGCCACAGAAGCTCCTGCTCCCGTGGACCGCGGAGCCGTTGCATTCCGGCCTGATCATGCACGGCGAGGACATGGTCATGGTTGACCGTCGCTTTCGAAGAGGCGCGGCTTGAGCTGCGGTCTTCGGCAGTTCTCAGCGATCAAGCGTTGAGCGTCGGCAATGACCTCGACCGGATTGGCGATGGAGGAAATTCATGAGTTTAACGATCGTCCCCGATATCTTGGTCGTTGATAACGATGACAAGATTCGCCACCTTCTGAGCGAACATCTTGGCGACCAAGGCTTCCGCGTCAGGACGGCAAGCAATCTTCATGGCTGCAGAGAGATTCTTGCTCGGTGTCCTCCCGATCTCATAATTTTGGAGGTCATGCTGCCCGACGGATCGGGTCTCGATCTCTGCCGCGATTTGCAGAACCATCACAGTCGGGTTCCTGTCATCTTGTTGACAGTGCTGAAGGAGGACATCGATCGTATCCTCGGCCTCGAGATCGGCGCCGACGATTATCTCTGCAAGCCGTTCAATCCTCGTGAGTTGACGGCGCGCATCCGTGCCGTCTTGCGTCGCATGAATTTTAGAGCGCCACCCGCGCCTCAGGCGAACTGCTTTCGGTTTGCGGACATCATACTTGATCCGCAGCGTAGCCGGATAACGAGGAGCAATGGCGAGCCGATTGCGCTAACTGGAGCCGAATTTGATCTTCTCAGAACCTTTCTGGAGCGTCCCGGCCGGCTGCTATCGCGGGATCAACTGCTCGACCTGACACAGAGACGCGACCGCGATCCAGCCGACCGTTCGATCGACGTTCTCATCAGCCGGCTGCGTCGCAAGCTCGGCGAAACGGCTGACGAGCCGATATTCAGAACGATCCGCAACGGCGGTTATCAGCTGACGGTCGCGGTGACCACGGTCGAGCCAGATTTTGAACCTGAAGTTCTCATCTGACACGCTTGCGATGCCGGCCACCATCATTGCCTTTCGTGTGACTTCAGCCTCTTTCGCGAAGGGCATCGATGACGACGGAGAATGCGCGCAGATTCTGTCTGCGGCTGGGATAATAGAGGTAGTAGCCGGCGAATTTCGGACACCAGTCGTCGAGGACAAGCTGAAGCCGCCCTGCCTCTAGGTGGTGCTCGACGTAGCTTTCCGGAACGTAGGCAATTCCGTGTCCGTCGAGAGCAGCCGATATCATCTCGCGATCGGTATTCAACGTGAGCTGGCCTTCGACCCTGATCCGGATCTCCTCTCCGTCCTTCTCGAACTCCCAGGCATAGAGACCGCCGATGCGGTCGAGGCGGCGGCGAATGCAGTTGTGACGCATCAGTTCCTGTGGGGTCAGCGGTGCTGATCGGGTTCTAAAATACTCTGGTGAGCCGACCGCCACCAGCCTCCAGTCGGGGCCGATGCGTACCGCGATCATGTCCTTCTCGAGGCTTTCGCCAAGTCTGACGCCGGCATCGAACCCGTCTTTGACGATGTTGCGGAAGCTGCCATCGACGCTGAGCTCAAGCTTGATATCAGGGTAATCGGCAAGGATGGACGACAATTTCGGCCACACGACACTTTCCATGGCGTGGTTAGAAAGCGTGATCCTGACGGTTCCTGCCGGCCGTTCCCGATAGACGGTCAACGCTTCGATGTCCGCTTCGATCTCCGCGATCCGGGGCGACAGGGACTGTTGCAGCCGTTCGCCCGCCTCGGTCAATCCGACGCTTCTCGTCGTGCGCGTCAGCAGGCGCATGCCCAGACGTTCTTCAAGTTTCTTCACCGCATGACTAAGCGTCGATTGGGATGTGCCCAGCTTTGCGGCCGCCTTCGTGAAGCTCCGTTCCTCGGCGACGGCCAGGAACACCAGCAGTTCGTTGAAATTTTCCCGTGGCATAACCTCGTCCTACCCCAAATTCGCGAGGTATATTAATATCAATTTTCGATAGGTTCATGCAAATTACCCTATCTAATCCGATTGATCGAGCAGTGCTATCTGATCTCCCGATCACGAAACAGGCAGGCGCAATGCGCGCCGACGGGAGACCATGCCATGCTCGGAACAGTCCTTCATGCCCCCGGTGACATTCGTTGCGAGGAAGTCCCGGAGCCGAAGATCCTCAGGCCGACCGATGCTATCATCAAGCTCTCGGCGTCCTGTGTCTGCGGTTCCGATCTTTGGCCGTACCGCGGCATCCAGGCGGTGACAGGGCCACAGCGTATGGGGCACGAATATTGTGGGGTCGTCGTGGAGGTCGGCAGCGAGGTGAAGACGATCCGACCAGGCCAGTTCGTCGTCGGCTCGTTCTGCCTTTCGGACAACACATGCCCGCATTGCCGGTTCGGCTTTCAGTCGTCTTGCGAACATCGCGAGTTCATGTCCGCAGCTCAGGCACCTTATGCACGGATCGCGCTCGCCGAGGGAACCCTGGTTGCGACCGACACCATGCCGTCGGATGACTTGATCCCGAGCCTTCTTGCGGCCTCCGATGTTTTGGGCACGGGTTGGTATGCGGCGGATGCTGCACGCGTTACCCCGGGATGCACGGCGGTCGTGGTCGGCGATGGCGCCGTCGGGCTCATGGGCGTGCTCTCCGCCAAACAGATGGGCGCAGAGCGCATCATTGCCATGAGCCGCCACAAGCAACGCCAGGAACTTGCCCTCGAATATGGTGCGACCGACATCGTCATCGAGCGCGGCGACGCGGGTGCGGCGAAGATCAAGGAACTGACAGGAGGGATAGGTGCCGATTCCGTTCTTGAATGCGTCGGTACGCAGGAATCCATGCTACAGGCGATCAACAGCGCCCGACCCGGTGGCTCGATCGGCTATGTCGGCGTTCCGCATGGTGTGGAACTCGACGGGCAGATGCTGTTCTTCCAGCAGAAGAACCTGCTCGGCGGCCCGGCCCCCGTACGTCGCTTCCTTCCCCATCTCATCGATCTCATCATGACGCGTCAAATCAATCCCGGAAAGGTCTTCGATCTGGCGGTTCCGCTTGCCGATGTCGCGCATGGTTACAAGGCCATGGATGAGCGCCGGGCCATCAAGGCGCTGCTCAGAATGTGAGGAGCAGGCCATGAAGAAAAGGCAATTTATTGCGGTAACGAGCGCCTCCGCCATCATCGAAACTATCCGCTGAACAGCGCGTTTCGAGCAACTTTGGATAATTGTCATGGAAACCACCTATGACCGCGCCGTCGCGCGAGCGGCCAGCCCATGGGCTGCGATCATCTGCATGACGCTGATGACCTTCACCCTTGTCGCTTCCGAGTTCCTGCCCGTCAGCCTGCTAACCCCGATCGCCGAAGAGCTTGGCATTACCGCCGGCCAGGCGGGGCAGGCGATTTCCGTTTCCGGATTTTTCGCGGTCGTCACCAGCCTGTTCAGCAACACGGTGCTGTGGCGGCTGGATCGGCGAACGGTGGTCCTGTCCTATACGATCGTGATGGTGCTCTCGGGCCTGGCGATCACATTCGCGCCCAACTATCTCGTCTTCATGCTCGGTCGCGCGCTGATCGGCATCGCGATCGGCGGTTTCTGGTCGCTGTCCACCTCCATCGTCGCGCGCATCACTGCCGAACAGGACGTTCCAAAGGCTCTCGCCATGCTGCAGGGCGGCACTGCACTGGCCACGGTCATCGCTCAGCCGTTGGGAAGCTTCCTCGGCGGATTGATCGGCTGGCGCGGTGCCTTCTTCATCGTCGTTCCGGTCGGCATCATCGCTTTCGTCTGGCAGATCTTCGCCTTGCCGCGGATGCCCGGCGGCTCGAAGAATGCCAGAGGTGGTCCGCTCGGGTTGCTGCGAAACCGCATCTTTGCAATCAGCATGGCCGCCATGTCCTTCTTCTTCATGGGCCAGTTCGCACTATCGACCTATCTTCGGCCGGTCCTTGGAGATGTGACGAGGCTCGATGTAAACGAGCTGTCGGTCGTGCTCCTCGGCATCGGCCTGTTCGGCCTGCTGGGCACGTCCTTGATCGGCATCCTGCTGCGAGCGCATTTGGATGCCGTCCTCGCCGGGTTCCCCGTGGCACTTGCTGCGATCGCTCTGTTGCTGATTCCGTTGGCACCGTCGGGTATTGCGATTGCCGCACTCCTCTGCCTGTTCGGGTTCTTTGTCACGCCCATTCCGGTTGCCTGGAACACATGGATGACCCGCACCATCCCGGACAAACTCGAGGCTGGCGGCGGGCTATTGGTGGCGCTGATCCAGGCGGCAATCACCGCGGGTGCCTTCACAGGCGGGATGTTGTTCGACGGCGTCGGCTGGTGGAGCCCATTCGCCTATAGCGGTGTTCTGTTTCTGGCGGCCGCCATCATTCCGTTCGCCATAAGACCGAACGAGTGACCTGGCACCGATGTCCAGGGCGGGATCGGCCCGCGGTGTGCAACGGGATGGCATGCCCGGTCGATAGGTCCGCCGGGCATGCGCCTTTATTCAGGCTTTGATCGATATCAGCTATGACTGCAAAATATGCCTGCGGGTCAGCTCCTTGAGCATATCGACGTCGCGCTTCTCTATTGCGTCGATCATCTGCTGGTGCTCGCGGCCGGACTGCTCGATACGGGCTCGGGTGCGCCATTGCGATACCGGTGCCGACGAGGTGCGTTGCCGGATTTCCGTGATGAGCTCGACAAGCTCCTGATTTCCTGCAAGTACCAGCAGGTACCGGTGAAAAGCGAGGTTGGCTTCGTAAAGTTCGAGCATGGTGCCATTGAGCACCAGATCGTCGAAGCGCGAAGCCAGCGCGCGCAAATTGGCAATATCCGCATCGCCGGCATTGGCGACGATACGGTCGCTGATCGCCACTTCGAGGATCACGCGGATATCGCTTACTTCCTGGGCGCGGCGACCGTCCTGCTCGTGCACGTGATAGCCGCGATTGGGAATGTGCTCGACAAGCCGCTTTTGCACGAGGCGGTCGAGCGCCCGCCGCACCTGCGGCCGCGTGCAGTTGTACCGACGCTCCAGATCGATCTGCTTCAGCCATGTTCCCGGTGGGAGCCTGCCGGCGAGGATGTCCTGGAGAATGAGCTCGGTCACATCGGGCATATCTTCGTGCGACGGCGCTGCCGCTTCAGCTTCCAGCGAGTTCATGCAGCTCTCCCAGACCTTCCCAAGTTGGCGATGACTATCATAGCTCCGCATTTTTCAACAACGACGCTCGTCAGCGTTGCTGAAAAAATATTCATGCTCATCTCTTGCGCATCCGTTCTTATTGGCACATAAATTGGTACCAATTTAGTATCCATTATATGAGGCGGATAGCAAGTCCATGCAAAATTCTGATGCGGTCTGGGGCATCGTCGAAAAGAAAAGCGCCGAATTCTTCGCACTCAGCGATCGAATCTGGGACATTCCGGAAACGAACTACCTGGAATACCGATCCGCGGAAGAACATGCCGAGATGCTTGAGCGTCAGGGGTTTCGCGTCGAGCGCGGCATCGCCGGCATGCCGACGGCTGTTATGGGCGAGGCGGGCGAGGATGGTCCGGTCATCGCGATCCTCGGCGAGTTCGATGCGCTGCCGGGATTGAGCCAGGAAGCCGGTGTAGCAGAAGAGCGGCCGCTGGTCGATGGCGGCAATGGCCATGGCTGCGGTCATAACATGCTGGGCGCCGGCTCGATGCTTGCCGCGGCCGCGGTCAAGGATTTCCTCGCGGAAAACGGCCTGAAGGGCAGGGTGCGCTATTACGGTTGCCCGGCCGAGGAGGGTGGATCCTCCAAGGGCTTCATGGTTCGTGCTGGCGTTTTCGATGATGTCGATATCGCGATCTCCTGGCATCCGGCAGCCTTCGCCGGCGTCAACAATCCCATTTCGCTCGCCTGCAACGAGATCAATTTCCATTTTTCCGGCCGTGCCTCGCACGCTTCGGCCACGCCTCATCTTGGCCGCAGCGCGCTGGATGCGGTCGAGCTGATGAATGTCGGCGTCAACTACATGCGTGAGCACATGCCGTCGACGGCACGCATCCATTATGCCGTCACCGATACTGGCGGCACGGCCCCCAATGTCGTGCAGGCGCGCGCCACCGTGCGTTATCTCGTGCGGGCGCGGACCCTGCCAGAACTCCTTTCGCTGGTCGCCAGGGTCAAGAAGGTTGCCGAGGGTGCCGCCTTGATGACCGAGACGACGGTTCGCAGCGAGATCATCAGCGGCGACGCCAATCTCGTCGGCAATACACCGCTCGAGGAATGCATGTTCGCGCAGCTGGATCGGCTCGGGCCGCCCGTGTTTGACGACGCGGATCGCGAGACCGCGCTGAAGTTTCAGCAGACCTTCAGCGCAGAGGATATTGCCGCTTCCTATGGCCGATTTGCATTGAAGCCGAAGAAGGGCCAGGCGCTCTGTGAGGAAATCTTTCCGTTGAACGCCGGCGACGGCACGCTGGTCGGTTCGACCGATGTCGGAACGGTCAGCTGGGTCGTCCCGACCGTGCAGATGCGCGGCGCCACCTATGCGATCGGCACGCCCGGCCACTCCTGGCAGCTCGTCGCGCAGGGCAAGCTGCCTGTCGCTCACAAGGGCACCGAACATGCTGCCAAGGTGATGGCGAGCACGGCCGTCGAACTCATCCGCAATCCCGCGCTCATCGCGGCGGCCAAGGAAGATCACAAGGCACGTCTCGAAGGTACGCCCTTCGTCAATCCGATCCCGGACGATGTCGAGCCGCCGCTGCCGGAGAAGGTCAATGGCTGAGGCCGGTCTGAAGCCCGATCGCGCGCGCTTGATGGCGCATATCGGCGAATTCGCGCGCCGGGTAAAGCTTTCGGGCACGGCCGAGGAGCTGGAAAGCTTCCGCTATCTCCAGGCTGAGATGGATGGCTTTGGCTATCGCACGCAGCTTTTGACGCACGATGCGTTCATCAGTCTGCCACGTGCCGCCACGGTTGAGATCGATGGCGAGAACCTTCGTTGCATCACGCATTCCATGTCGGTCTCGACGTCAGCCCCGGGGGTAACCGGCAATCTCATCCATGTCGGCGAGGGAACCGAAGCCGATTTCGCAGGCAAGGATATCGCCGGCAAGATCGTTCTGGTCGATGGTATCGCGACCGAAGAAGTGGCCGCGCTTGCGAGTGCTTTCGGCGCGCTCGGCGAACTTCACATCAGTCCGAACGAGCATCTCTACGAGATGTGCGTCTCCCCGGTCTGGGGCAGCCCGTCGCAACACACGCGCGACAGGCTGCCGACGACCGTCATCTGCTCGATCGGGAAGGATGATGGCGGCCGCCTGCGTGAAAGGCTTGCGCGCGGAGAGGCCGTGACTGCAACGCTATTCGCGGACGTCGATACCGGTTGGCGCAAGACGCCGCTGCTTGTTGCCGAGCTTCAACCGAAAGGCGACGATGCGCCTTTCGTCCTGTTTTCGGGCCATCACGATACCTGGCATTTCGGGGTCATGGACAATGGCGGCGCTAATGCGACGATGCTCGAGGCGGCGCGCCTGCTCGCGCTTTGTGCCTCAGAATGGCGCCGGGGCTTGCGCATATGCTTCTGGTCCGGTCATTCCCATGGCCGCTACTCGGGCTCCGCTTGGTACGCCGACGAATATTTCGACGAACTCGATCGCCGCTGCGCCGTCCATGTCAACGTCGATTCCACTGGCGGCGAGGGTGCTACCGTCCTCACCAATTCCGGTGTGATCGACGAACTCAGGCCCTTGGCTGCGGATGTGATCGAGCGTGTGACCGGACAGAAACACGCCGGCAAGCGTCATGGCCGCGCTGCGGATCAGTCCTTCTGGGGCATCGGTATTCCCTCGATGTTCGGCAGCCTCAGCCATCAGCCGCCGGGGCCTGTCAAGATGCTGACGGCGCTCGGATGGTGGTGGCATACGCCGCACGATACCGCGGAACATATCGATCCGGACAATCTTTGCCGCGACACGGCGATTGTTCTCGAAGTTCTCTGGCGGCTGCTGACTTTGCCCGTCCTGCCGCTGGATTACACCCAATATGCCGCCTCCCTCGACGAGCAGGTCGGGCAATTGCAGGCAGCGCTTGCCGGTCGTCTCGATATCTCCGGCCTAGCCCAGGCTGTCGAAGACTTGCGCGTCAACGCAAATTCGCTTCAGCAGGTGAGGGATCCCACGCCGGAAAGAGCGGCGCGGATCGATGCTTCGCTGATGCGCGCAGGACGGCATCTGGTGCCGCTGAACTATACGAGCGGTGAACGCTTCCATCCCGACTCCGCGCTGCCGCACGTCGCCTGGCCCTCTCTGGAAGGGCTGCGCGCGCTGGCGAGACTGGATGAGGGTTCGCCGGATACCGCCTTTTACGTCGTTCACGCGCGTCAGACGAGAAATCGCATCGCTCACGCCCTGCGGGAGGCCAATGCCGCCCTGCGAGCGGCTCTGGAGAACTGACGCCGAGAATACCGGATCTGACAAAAGGCCGCCTAAGCGGCCGAAAAGGGGAACGAACATGAAAAACAGAAAAATGCTTGCCGCCGTATTCGGCATGATTGCTTTCCTTGCTCCGCTGACCGCCGGCGCCAAGGACTGGACACACGTGAAGGTCGGCATCGAAGGCGCATTCCCGCCGTGGAACCTGATGGATTCGAGCGGCAAGCTTGCCGGCTTCGACGTTGATCTCATCAACGATCTTTGCAAGCGCGCCAAGGTCGATTGCGAGCTGATCGCCGGCGAATGGAACGCGATGATCCCAAGCCTCAACGCCGGCAAATTTGATCTTGTGATGACGCTCGGCATCAACGAGAAGCGCAAACAGGTGGTCGATTTTACCGTGCCCTATGCGAGCGGTGTCGCAAGCTTCCTGCTCGTGAAAGATGGATCGGTTTCACCCTTGCCGATGACGGGTGAGCGGCTCAATCTCAACGACAAGGCGAAGGCGGATCCGGTGATGGCGGAGATCGGCAAGGCTTTGAAGGGCAAGACGGTCGGCGTCGTCCAGTCGACCAGCCAGGAGCAGCTGATCAATTCCTATTTCGGATCCGATGTGACGGTGCGTGCCTATAAGAACTCCGGAGAGCGCGATCTTGATCTGAAGGCGGGCCGCATCGATGCAGGCTTCGATAGCGGCGTCTATGAAACCTCCGTGCTCGCCAAACCCGGCAACGACGATCTGATGATGTCCGGCCCCCTGGTAAAGGGCGCGATGTTGGCAACGGAGGTCGCTCTCGGCATGCGCAAGGGCGAGACCGATCTAAAGGCGAAATTCGACGATGCCATCAAGCAGGCGGCCAAGGATGGCACAATCAAGCAGCTCTCGGAAAAATGGAGCAAGATCGACCTGACGCCGACCTTCGAGGCCAATTGAGCGCGTCCCACATCCATCGTTCCTGGCCGAGGCTAAGACCATGACTTCCCTTGCCCACATCCATTCTTTCAGGTCAAGCGCATGAACCAGCCAACCCTATTCGAGCTTGCTGGCTTCGGTCCGGATGGCTGGGGTCATGCTCTCCTGGCCGGCGCCTGGATGACCATTCTTGTCGCAATTGTCGGCTATGCAGTCGGCGCCTGCATCGGAACGCTCGGCGCGTGGGGCAAGATCGCCGGCAACCGTTTTGCCCGCGCCACGGCGGACGCCTATACGACGGTTCTTCGCGGCATCCCCGATCTGCTGGTCATCTATCTCTTTTACTTCGGCGGCAGTGCGGTCATCACGACCATCGGCAAGATGTTCGGAGCGGAGGGCTTCCTCGGTTTTCCAGGTTTCCTGGCTGGTTCCCTTGCTGTCGGCGTCACGTCCGGTGCGCAGTTCACCGAAGTGCTGCGCGGCGGGTTCAAGGCCGTGCATCCTGGTGAGATCGAGGCCGCCATCGCCTGCGGAATGCCGCGCTGGCTGCGCCTGCGCCGGATCATCGCGCCGCTGACCTTGCGGCATGCGCTGCCGGGGCTCGGTAATGTCTGGCAGGTCGTCCTCAAGGAGTCGGCGCTGGTCTCAATCACCGGCGTCGCCGAATTGCTGCGCCAGGCGCAGGTCGGCGCGGGGTCGACGGGACTGCCGTTCGATTTCTACCTGATCGCAGGAGTGATCTATCTGATGATCTCGACCCTATCCAGCCTGATCATCCAGCAGGCCGAGCGCCATCTGTCGCGCGGTGTGAGGAAACGCTGATGGATTGGCAATTCCTTGAAGAGACTTTCGTGAGCCTTGTCGCGGCGATCCCGTTGACGATCGAACTTGCGGTGACGTCGATCTGCCTCGGCGCTATCCTCGCATTGCTTCTGGCGCTCGCTCGCCTGTCGGGCGTCACCGTCCTCGACTGGTTTGCCCGGCTCTACGTTTTCGTCTTTCGCGGCACGCCGTTGCTCGTCCAGATCTTCCTGATCTACTACGGTCTCGGCCAGTTCCCCGTCATCCGTCACAGCATTTTATGGCCGTTTCTGCGCGATCCCTATTGGTGCGCCGTCCTGGCGCTGACACTGAATACCGCGGCCTACGCCAGCGAAATCATCCGCGGCGGTCTGCTCTCGGTGCCGCATGGGCAGGTGGAGGCTGCGCGAGCCTGCGGCATGCATCGTCTCATGATGTTCCGGCGCATCATCCTGCCGCTTGCCATCCGCCAGGCGCTGCCAGGCTATGGCAACGAGATGATCTCGATGGTGAAGGCGACATCGCTTGCCTCGATCATCACGCTGATGGAAGTCACGGGCGTTGCGGCGAAGATCATTTCGGAGACCTATCGCGCCATCGAGGTCTTCGTCGTCTCAGGCGCCATCTACCTGGCGATCAACTTCGTGCTGACGCGCCTCATCCAGTTTGCCGAATACCGGCTGAGCCCGCATCTGCGCCCGCCCGTGCCGGTGATGCGCGATACCGCCGCTGCGGCGGCCCCTGTAGGAGATCCACAATGACCGTCATGCCAATCGCACTCAGCGTGCGCGACATGCATAAGAGCTTTGGGCCGGTCGAAGTGCTCAAGGGTATCTCGCTCGATGCGCTGGAAGGCGACGTCGTCTCGATTCTCGGCTCGTCAGGCTCTGGAAAATCGACATTCCTGCGATGCATAAATTTGCTGGAGACGCCCGATTCCGGTGAAGTGACCGTGGCGGGCGAAACGATCCGCATGCAGCGCACAGCCCGTGGCATCCATCGCCCGTCTGATGGAAGGCAGGTTGATCGCATCCGTTCCCAGCTCGGCATGGTGTTTCAGAGCTTCAATCTCTGGTCCCACAAGACGGTGCTGGAGAACGTGATCGAAGCGCCCGTCTACGTCCAGGGCCGTTCGCGCGCCGAATGCGTCGAGGAAGCGGAAGCGCTGCTCGCCAAGGTCGGTATCGCCGACAAGCGCAATTTCTATCCGGCTCATCTTTCGGGGGGACAGCAACAGCGCGCGGCCATCGCGCGTGCGCTCGCCATGCATCCGAAGGTCATGCTGTTCGATGAACCGACATCGGCGCTCGACCCCGAGCTTGTGGGCGAGGTCCTGAGGGTCATGCGCGCGCTCGCCGAGGAGGGACGCACCATGCTCGTCGTTACGCATGAGATGGGCTTTGCGCGCGATGTCTCGAGCCGCGTCATCTTCCTGCACAAGGGCGTCGTCGAGGAAGACGGCAAGCCGCAGGATGTCTTTGCCGGTTCACGGTCCGAACGCTTTCGCCAGTTCATCAGCCAATAATTTCAAGCTCAATTACAATGGGGAACTCGATCATGAAATACCTGACCGGACTTCTGACTGCGATCATGATGGTCGCCACCCTCGCGACGGCGAGCGTCGTGCACGCGGAGGACAAAAAGTGGACGCATATCACCATCGCGACCGAAGGCGCCTTTCGCCCATGGAATTTCACCAAGGCGGACGGCAGCCTCGACGGATATGAGATCGAACTGATCAAATATCTTTGCGATCACATGAAAGTCGAATGCACGACCGTCATCCAGCCCTTCGACGGCATGATCCCGGCGCTCAATGCGGGTAAATTCGACGCGATCATTTCCGGCATGTCGGCAACCGCAAAGCGGGAGGAGGTCATTGCTTTCAGCGATTCCTACGGTACCACCGGCCAGACTTTCGCAACCCTGAAGGATTCCCCCCTTGTCGATCTTCCCATGAAGGGCCAGGTGTTTTCGCTCGCGACGGATGAAGCCGGCGCGGCCAAGGCGCTGAAGGAACTCGAACCGATGCTCAAGGGCAAGACGATCGGCGTGCAGACGGCATCGATCGCGGCAACCTTCCTCGACAAATATCTGAAGGGCGTTGCCGATATTCGCGAATACAAGACGACCGAGCAACATGACCTCGACCTGAAGGCGGGCCGCGTCGATCTCATCATGGCGTCAATGGCCTATCTGTCGACGGCGGCGGCAAAGCCCGGCAATGAAGATATGACCGTAACCGGACCTCGCTTCCAAGGCGGCCTTCTCGGCCGCGGCAGTTCCGTCGGCCTGCGCAAGGACGACACTCAGCTGAAGACGATGTTCAACGACGCGATCGCAGCGGCAAAAGCCGACGGCACGATCGCAAAGCTGTCTCAGAAATGGTTCGGCTTCGACGTGACCCCGAAGTAACTCCACAACGAAGCCAAGCATTCGCCTTCGTCGCACGGCCTTTGATCGTGCCGAGCAAGGTCGGGGAAATGCTTCTGCCTCCTTGCAAACTATTCTTCTTGCGACGAAGCCATGCTCCGCGGCCTCCGAGGCCGCGGAGCAATTCCTATCGATACCAGCAATCTGAAATCATTGCGCCATGAGTCTGACGACCAGATGGGGCGGCTCAGCGAGACGTTGGATATCGATGCAAGCATTCGTGCTTGAGCACACCCGGCATGACTGGCTCTTGTTGCGCATGACGCTCGCCGTGCATCATGGCGGCGCAGGAACCACGGCCGCCGCCTTCACCGATCAGTCCACGCTCAGAACGATTTTTCCTTGGACGTGCTCGTTTTCCAGGGTTCGTTGCGCGTCGGCGGCCTTATCAAGCGGAAAGACCTTGTGGAGGAGGACTTTGACTTGCCCTTGCTCTATCAGATCGGCGATTTCATGAAGCTGGTCCGCATTCGGCTTGGCCATATAGCCGGCAACCCGAATATTTCCGGATACGGTGTCTGGTCGTTCCGGCTCGCCGAGTGTCGACACCAGAATTCCTCCGTTCTTGATAACTCCGAACGAACGTTTTTGTGTTTCACCGCCGACAAGATCGAAAACCATATCGACGGGATCAAGCGCATCCTCGAAACGTTCGGACTGGTAGTCGATGACTTGATCCGCCCCAAGGCGCCGGGCAAGATCGATGTCCAGCCCCGAGACAGTCGTGGCGACCCAGGCTCCCTTCGCCTTCGCGAACTGGATCGCGAAATGGCCAACACCTCCACCCCCTCCATGGATCAAAACCCGCTCACCGCTTCGAAGGCGGCCATGATCAAACAATCCCTGCCATGCGGTCATGGCGGCGAGCGGAATGGCGGCCGCTTCCTCGAAACTGATCGACGATGGCATTTTCGTGAGCAACGCCGCCGGAACGGCGACGTATTCCTCATAGCCACCATGCTTCATGTCGAGGAACGCGATTACGCGATCGCCGCTGGCAAAGCCCGTAGCGTTGCGACCAAGAGCCTCGACAGTGCCCGCGAGATCGCGTCCAGGAACAATCGGCAGGTCACCTTGCTTGACCGCAGGATAGCCGCCTTTGCGGATCTTCCAATCGACAGGATTGACACTTGCTGCCGCGACCCTGACCAAACCCTCGTTTTCACCGGGGGAGGGACGTTCGATCTGATCAAGCCGCAATACGTCGGCATCGCCGAATTCATGCATTCTAATGGCCATCATCTTGGGCATGTTAAACTGCCTTTCCAGGAATTATCACTGCCGCCGGCATAAGCCTGCTGCCGACATCACGACCGATTGACGAATTTATTGAAGCGACTTTCGCGACCGTCCTCCGTCTCTTCCTGATGGAGGAACGCCAACTTGTTCTCGTCGAAAATCCGGAAGAATTCGTCCCAGCCGATTTCTTCGAAGTTTTGCTCGGGCTCACCAAAATCGATCCGCAACAGGCCGCCATTGCCGCCGGCGCTTTTCACACGTGATGGACGGCCGTCTCTTGCTTCCACCCATTGACGGATTGTTTCATGGTCTGTCGTTGTTTTTGATGCAGACATGGCGTCATTCCTTCGATGATTGCTGGTTCAGGTCTGCGAATGCGCTCCACCGGGTCTGGAAATCTCGGCGAGCGCGGGACCGGCGGATCCATCAGCCATGGAAACGGCGAGATCTCCGAGCGAGAGTATGCCGACCAGCCGCTTGTCTCGGTTGAGCACCGGCAGCCGCCGTACCTGGATGTTCCCCAGGTTTGTCATCACGTCGTCGACATCGTCATCCTCGAAGCAGTATTTAACTTCTGCCGACATTACGTCACCAATCCTGGTGTCGGGTCCCTTGCCGCGTGCCACTGCGCGTACTGTAATGTCGCGATCCGTGATCATGCCCACGAGCTTATCGTTCTCGCCGACAGGAAGAATGCCGGCATCCAGATCGGCCATCATGACCGCGGCGTCGCGGATGGAATGGTTGGGATTTACGACGCGCACATCGCGCGTCATTGCTGCGTTCACTTGCATGTCTATTGTCCTCCTTGAAAGAAAGACCCAAACTCGCCTAGGCATCCAGAGTTCCTTCATCGGAGCAAAAGCAGCTGAAAAATGCATCGCCGACTGCCAAAGCGGAACTTTCAGCCATGCCCTCTTGAGCGGGCGCCGTGCGTGCCATCTTTGGCGATGCACCATCGCACGCACAATCTACGCGCGCTTCTCCGCAATCCAGAGGGAACTTTCGATCTCGTGGTCGATTAGATCGCCACTATGAGGGCAGGCACGAATATGGGCACGCGACGCCGCTTCGAATGGCACCGACCAGCAGGGGACGCTGCGTACGCAAGAAAGAAAACGCCGTCACAGGCTTTTTTGATTGGAGCCTTCCTGGTCAGACGGGAATGGAGCGCGGCATCGCCAGCGATGCCGTTCAAGCTTGAGAAATCCGCATTCAACATTGAGGAGCAAGTCAATGAATGACGATGAAGCCAAGCGCCGTGAGCGAGCCTATAGGATTTGGGAGCAAGAAGGGCGGCCCGAAGGGCGCGATCTCGATCATTGGCAGCGGGCCGAAGAGCAGCACCAGGAGACGGAGCGCGAGGCTGATACATCTCCGGTCTCTGGAGCCAAAGCGAAAAAAGCAGGCTACACACGTCCTATTCGTGAATAACGCTCCGTAAGTCTGCCGGCGTCTGTGTAAGGATTTGTCGAGGAATTCGGTTGACCGACCCCGAACAGGCCCGCAGCGTCTGATCGACTTGCGGCCACGATAACGTCAAGGAGACATCCGTCATGAGCTGGATTGGAATTTGGCGCAATCAATATGGCTCCACGGTCACGATCACCGACGAGCAGGATGGCTTAATCAGAGGGACATTCAAGACTGCTCTGCAAGATAGTGCCTTTTTTGGCTCCGAGTTGCCGGTGGCTGGCGTTTGGTTCGACGATTGCATAAATTTCGCTTTTGGAATGGCGGGCAAAGGTTCGACTTCCATCTGCTCATTCACAGGAATGCTGCGCGAGAAAAAGCTTCAGACGATCTGGCATGTTGTGACCAGCAGGAAGCCCGAGCAGTCCGGTCGGGCGCGAAAGCTCGGCTGGGCTCATTCCGTGCAAACCAACGCCGATACGTTCGAGCAAATATCCTAGTGTGCGTCGTATGGAATGCGGGTGCCCGCCGGATAGATCTTCGGTTTGGCATCCTTGGGCATCGGCCAACATGTCGCCTTGGCGCGTGTCCATGAGGGCTTCGAAGAGCAAGGAAGCCTGAGATCGATTCTTGTCTGCCCTTGCACGTCCGAAGAGGTCCGGGCGTCTTGATCGGGGTTCTTCATGCGGCGCGGCATAGAAGCGGTCGACAGACAATCAGTTTCGAGGCTCGCGTGGCGGGCCGCCACGAGATACTGCGACTTTTGCTGGCCTGAGGGGACGGGTTCCTATGGCGCACCGGAAGCGACGATCCACGCCCAGCCTTTTGTCGGCTTCGCGCGAATGCCGATAAGCAGTCGGAGTGCGCCAGCCGACAAGGTGAGCACTGCAAGCAGCAAGGTTAGGATCACGGAGGCGAGCGCAGGATTGGCGAAGGCAGTTGCACCGGCTATTGCATAGAATAAGCCACTGACGAGCCACAGTAAAAAACCACCCCACGTCCTGACGCTGAAAGCATGCAGAACCTGCAATGTCCCAGCCATGGTCATAAGGATGCCGACATAGAAGATGGCTGTATGCTAAGCGGCAAACGGTTGCGCGCCATCATGGCTTGTCCGATTGCTAAATTGTTCACTTGTCTTCTGCATCCGTGCAGGTGGAATCTAAGTGTCGACCAAAGCCGCTCATCACTCGGAACGACCGCGATCAGTTGCGTGGAACATCGTGCGGATATTTCAACGTGTTAGCTCCGCTTCAGGCATCTGATTGCATAGCGGCAGCGGCAGCGTCGTTATTTGTCGCGCCGAGATCAGCTCGGATGATGTCGGCCGTTTTCTCATAATGAAGCTGCAGCAGGCGTTCGGCTTCTGCGGTATCTCGATCGAGCACGGCTTTCAGGATGGCTGTATGTTCGTCGCTGACCTTGCGCACGCGAAAGGCTTTGCGGATCGAAAGCGCTCGATAGCGGTAGAGCCGATCGGCAAGCTGCTCGCAAAAGCCTATCAACGGTTTTGATCCACAGCCTCCAATCAGCAAGGCATGGAAAGCGCGATGAAGCCTTTCCCATTCCGGATTGTCCTCGAACTGCTCCGCATTAAGCGAACGCGGCGTGCGCTCCAGCCGGTGATGGGCGACTAAAAGCGCCTCTTCCCAGTCGGGAGTTGCATTCGCCATGGATTCCCGCAGGGCCAGCGTCTCCACCCAGCAACGTGTTTTCGTCAGCTCGTGTAATTCGTCCAGACTGATGGGTTTGACGAAGAAGCCGCGCTGTTCCTTTCCGATGACGAGATCTTCTGTCGTCAATCGGTTCAGCGCCTCCCGCAACGGAGTCTGGCCGGCATCGTAGTGCTCGGTCAGGAAGCGCAGCTGAAGCTTTCGGCCAGGCTCCAGGCGCGTCGAGAGAATGTCGGCCTTCAGCCGCTCATAGATGCTGGTTGCCAATGTCGCGGGGCTTTCAGCCCCTTTCTTCAGCAGGTTGACGTTCATGGTGCTCTCTGGCTTGCAAATCGCTTTTTATATACACGAGGAAGCGGTGGCATAAAATTTATAAATTTTATCTTTACGTGAAAAAGTTTGTACATTATCACAGGTCATAACGAGGGAGGGCTCAATGAGCGGAACGGAAAAGCGAGCATCAGGCGCCTTTGCGAACGGCTGCGCTTGTTGCGGCATTGATATCCACTGTCACGTAGTGCCCGCACGCTTTCCGCTTGCGACTGGGAATGCTCCCATCCGCGGCTGGCCCTCGATGCTTGCCGCGGGTGCTTGTCACGCAACGGTCGTTATCGACGACAAGCCTTATCGCACGGTCAGCGATGCTTGCTGGGTGGCCGAACGGCGGCTGGAGGAGATGGACAGGACCGGTATCCGCATCCAGGCTCTGTCTCCCATGCCTGAGCTCTTCGGCTATTGGATCGAAAAGACTGCGGCCCACGACTTTGTCCGATACGTCAACGATGCGATCGCCGTGATGATCGGGCAGGGCGGGGGTCGTTTCGTTGGGCTCGGTGGCCTTCCTTTTCAGGATATTGATCTTACGATTTCCGAGCTGCATCGCATTATCGGCGAACTCGGCTTTCGCGGCGTCGAGATCGGCAGCAACGTCAATGGCGTGCCGATCGGTGATCCTCGTTTCCATCCCTTTTTTGCAGAGGCAGAGAAGCTCAATGCGGCGATCTTCGTGCATGCGGTGCGGCCGACCGGGATGGACAGGCTGCTAGGTCCTGCGCCGCTTCAGCAGGTACTAGGATATCCAACCGATGTCGGATTGGCGGCCGCATCCGTGATCACTGGCGGGCTGCTTCAGAAATTCCCAAAACTGCGGATTGCCTTCAGTCATGGCGGCGGCACATTTGCGTCGCTGCTGCCGCGGCTGGAGCGGGGTTATTCGACCTTCCCGGCGCTCAACGAGATCATGCAGGAGAGCCCTGCTGTGCAGGCGCGGCGTCTCTATGTGGATTCGCTGGCCTTCGATGCGGACATGCTGCGCCGCCTTGTCGCCGTCTTCGGCGAGGACCGCATAATGCTCGGCACCGATTATCCCTTCAATTTTCGGGAGAAAGAGCCCGTCGCTCGCATCGAGGAAGCGTTCGCGGACGCAAAGTTGCGCGAGCGCCTGACATTTGCGAACGCGCGGGCTTTCCTGGGTTTGGACGAGGTTTGATCCATGACTGAATTTCCTGTCATCGCTTTGCGCAGCGTGGAACTGGGGACGCCCGATCTTGCGACGTCTGTCGATTTTTATACCCGCGTCTGGGGCCTGGATGTCGTCGCCGAAGCGGGGGACAAGATTTTCCTGGCGGCAACGGGCGATGATTTTCATGTGCTGGAATTGAAGCAAAGCGATCGCTCGGAGTTGCGCAAGATCAGTTTTCGCGTCGGCACAGCTGAAACGCTAGCGTCGCTTCTTGCAAAGTCCGTTGCCGCAGGCTGCGCTGTGCTGCGTGAAATCGGATCCGCCGATGGTCCGGCTGGCGGCGAACGTTTCGTCATCCGTGAGCCGCAAGGCTCGGTGCTGGAATTTGTGTATGGCGACCGCCGCAAGCAGGGTATCGTCGCTGCCAACCGGCCGCAGCGTCTTGCTCACGTGAATATCAACAGCGCCGAGATCGAGGCGCTTTCGGACTTCTATCGCGATGTCCTCGGTTTCCGTCTGACGGACCGATCGAAACTCATGGCCTTCCTGCGCTGCAATGACGACCATCATGCGGTCGTGCTGGCCGAGGCTCCGGTCAATGGGCTGAACCATGTCGCCTTCCTGATGCCCGACCTCGAATCTGTCATGCGAGGTTCTGGCCGCGTCGTCGATCACGGCTATCCGATCGGCTGGGGTGTGGGCCGGCATGGGCCGGGCGACAACGTCTTTGCCTATTTCGTCGACCCGCAAGGCGTAGTGATCGAATATACCGCCGAAGTTCTGCAGGTGGACGACTCCTATCGCTTCCGAGGGCCGGAGGAATGGGTCTGGCCGCCCGGCCGGACCGATCATTGGGGCATTGCGCCTCCCAAAAGCGAAGCCTGCAAGACGGGACAGATTTCCATCGGCTTTTCCGGCGCCTGATGCGCCCAATAGACATTTGCAGAGGCATGCCTGTGACGAACGATAACGATATTTCGAACTCTTATGACGTGCTGGTGGTCGGCTTCGGCCCGGCTGGGGCCGTGGCCGCCGGCATGCTCGGGGCGCGAGGCCATTCCACGCTCGTCGTCGATCGGCTGACCGGTATCTACGACAAGCCGCGCGCCATCGCGCTCGACCACGAAATCCTGCGCCATTTCGACAATATGGGCATTGCCGACGAGGTGCTTCCCCATATTGCGCCGTTCACGGCGTCCCAGCACTTCGGCGCGGAGGGACAGCTCATTCGCCGTATCGACATGGTGCCGGAACCGTATCCGCTCGGCTACACCCCGAGCATGGTGTTTACGCAGCCTCCGGTCGAGGCCGTGCTGAGACGGCATGCCGAGAGCTTCGACTGCGTGACGATAGAACTTGGCACGGAAATGGTCGATCTCGATCCTCAGGGGAATGAAGTGGTGGCGACGCTTCGGGATTCGTCCGGCAAGAGCCAGAGGATCGCAGCGAAATATGTGATCGGCTGCGACGGGGCGTGGAGCCGTGTGCGTGAACTGTCGGGAATGAAGCTCGAGGATCTCGTCTTCGACGAGCCGTGGCTCGTAGTCGATGTGCAGGTACATGAAACCGCGCTGGGCAAGCTGCCGCAGACTTCGGCCCAGTTCTGCAATCCGGCGCGTCCGACCAGCTACATCATGGGGCCTAAGAATCACCGACGCTGGGAAATCATGCTTCTGCCGGGCGAGGACCCACGCGAGATGGAAAAGCCCGACAATGTCTGGCGGCTGCTGTCGCCCTGGCTGACGCCGGAAGACGGCGAGCTGTGGCGGGCTGCGGCCTACCGCTTTCATGCGCTCGTTGCCGACGAATGGCGGCGGGGGAAGATCATGATTGCCGGCGATGCCGCGCATCAGCAGCCGCCCTTTATCGGACAGGGCATGTGCCAAGGCCTGCGCGACGTCTCCAATCTCGTCTGGCGGCTCGACCGCATCCTAAAGGGGCAGTCTTCCGAAGCGCTGCTGAATACCTACACGGTGGAACGCAAGCGGCATGTGCAGACGCTGACCGGCAAGATCAAGGCGATTGGCCAGACGATCTGCGAACGCGATCCGGAAGCCGCCGCGGCGCGTGATGCCCGCATACTTGCTGAGGGCGGCGGTCGGCCTCTTACCATTACCCGGCAGGAAATCGTTCCGCCCATCGAGGATGGGCTGATCGCCGAAGAAGGCACGCCGGCGCGAGGATTGTTGTTCCCGCAGCCGGCAATCGTCGAAGACCCCGTTCCCCGCTTGATGGATGCCTTTACTGGACCGGAATGGCGGCTCGTCCTCGACGGCCGCCGAATCGGGATGACGGAGGGAGAAGCACTCGCCGAAGCGATCGACGGGATCGTGGTGAAAGCTGTTGTGCCCGGAGATGCAGACGCAATCGATCCGTCGGCACTCCGGGAGAAGGATGGCGTGCTCTCGGCCTGGTTCGAGCGGCACGGCGCGGTCGCAGCGCTCGTGCGTCCTGATCATTACGTTTTTGGTGCTGCCCGCAACGTTGAGGCGCTTCGCCAGCAGATCACGGACTTGCGCGCTCGCCTTGCATGAGTCCCGTGTCGGCAATTGCAGTTTTTTTGAAGTTCTGGGAGGAACATATGTCTGAACCAACCATCGATACCGTCAGCAAATGGCGACCTTTTGCCGTCCTTATCCTGCTTTTCCTGTTCCAGACGCTGAACTTCTTCGACAAGCTCGTCTTCGGCCTTTCCGCCGTGTCGATCATGAAGGACCTCGGCATTTCGCCACAGCAATTCGGCCTGATCGGCAGCAGTTTCTTTCTCCTGTTCTCGATTTCGGGCGTTCTTGTCGGCCTCTTCGTGATCGGCCGCGTCCCCGTCAAATGGATCCTTGTCATTCTGGCGGCAATCTGGTCGATCGCGCAGATCCCGATCTATTTTACCAGTTCGGTGACAGTTCTGGTCGCCTGCCGCATCCTGCTCGGCCTCGGCGAGGGACCTGGGCTGCCGACGGCATTGCACGCCTGCCATAACTGGTTCAGCCCGCAAAAGCGCAGCGTGCCGAGTGCCGTCGTGCTGCAGGGCATCAGCGTCGGCCTGCTCGCCGGCGGACCGATCTTGACCTATGTCATCGTCAATTACGGCTGGCGTTCGGGCTTTCTGTTCTGCGGGCTGATCGGCGTTGCCTGGATCATCGCCTGGCTGCTCATCGGCGGCGAAGGGCCGCATTCCGTCGCGGAAAATGAAAAGGCTCGCGCCGTAGTGGGAGAGACCCCGATCCCAGCCCGCAAGCTCTGGCTCGACCCCACCGTGATCGGTGTCATCATCATGTCGACCATGTCTTACTGGATCGTCGGCATGTCCGCCACGTGGCTGCCGCCCTTCCTGCAGCAGGGCCTTGGCTATTCGCAGAGCGAAACCGGCTCGATTATTTCGGCCGTCTATATCTTTCAGTCGCCGTTGTTGCTGATCGGTTCATGGATCGCGCAGCGCATGCTTCAGAAGGGCGCCAGCAAACGCGCTTCCCTCGGTAGCGCTTCTGGCTATGCGCTTCTCGTCAGTGGATTGGCGTTGATCGCCTCGGTTCATGTTAGCGGTCCATTACAACTGGCGCTGATCGCGATCGCTTTTGCTGCTCCAAGTCTGACTACGATATACGGCCCGATCACGCTCGGTAGCGTCGCGCCGGCGGTCCAGCGCGGCCGGCTGATCGTCGTGATCTATTCGGCAAATGCGGTGTCCGCACTCGCATCCAACGCCGTCACCGGCATGATCGTGCAGGCAGCCGGACCCGACCATGTCGCCGCCGGCTATGCAAATGCCATGCTGTTCACGGCCGCAATCCTCATCATCGGCGCAATTTCCGCCTTCGCACTGATCTTCCCGGATCGCACCATCGAGCGCTTCGGCAAGATGACGCGCTTCACCGATCAAATGCAGCGGGTGTGAAAGCGCCCGCCACCTAGTCTGACCCCCACAGGAGCAAGAACCATGAGACTGTCCACCGTCAAGATCGCCAGCCGCACGACCTGGGGCGTCATAGAGGACGATCGCTTCCTCGATGCCGGCGCGGTTCTCGCATCGCGCTATGCCGATCTCAAATCGGCGGTAGCAGCCGGTTTTGCCGGGGTAGCCGAGGCTGCCGGTTCCGCTGCCGCCACGCCGCTCGGTGAAATCGAATGGCTGCCGGTCATTCCCAATCCCGACAAGATCCTCTGCGTTGGGCTGAACTATGAAATGCATCGCAAGGAGACGGGGCGTGCGGAGGTGGAAAACCCGACGATCTTTGCCCGCTACGCCAATAGCCAGACGGGCCATCTTGCCCCGATCGTGCGCCCGAGGGTCTCCACCGAGCTTGATTTCGAAGGCGAACTGGCGGTCATCATCGGCAAATCGGGCCGTTACATCACCCGCGATGAGGCCATGGGATACGTTGCCGGCTATGCCTGCTACAATGACGGCAGCGTGCGTGATTTCCAGCGTCATACGCATCAGTTCACGCCGGGCAAAAATTTCCCTGACACGGGCGCCTTCGGGCCTTGGATGATGACGCCGGATGAGCTCGGTCCTCTGCCTGATCTTCGCATTCAGACGCGTCTCAATGGGACGGTCGTGCAGGATGCGACCTTTGGCCAGATGATCTTCGATATCGCCCGGCAGATCGAATATTGCTCCAGCTTCACACGGCTGGAACCGGGCGACGTCATCGTCAGCGGCACACCAGGCGGGGTTGGTGCCAAGCGCCAGCCGCCGCTGTGGATGAAGCCGGAAGACATCGTGGAGGTAGAGATCGATAGGCTCGGCATTCTCAGCAACCCGATCGTTGATGAAGTGCGTTAGCTTCGTGGCTGCGAATTGATAGCGACCGGCGGGCTTTAAGGGGCCGCCAAAGCACTTGAGGCGGCGCGGTTTGCGCCCCTTCACTTTGCCAGGATCGATTGAAATTCTTACGGGAGGAATGCCATGAAACAGTTCATTGCCTTATGTGCGGCCGTATCGTTGATCGCTTCAACAGCTTTATCGCAGGAGCAGCCGGCGCTTTCGACCCGCATCGCCAAGACGCTGACCATTGACGGGCTTTCCTTCAAGGATCTCAATCGCAATGGCAAACTCGATCCTTACGAGGACTGGCGCCTCCCGGCTGCCGAGCGGGCCGCCGATCTCGTCAAGCAGATGACGTTGGAGGAGAAAGCCGGCCTAATGATGCATGGTACGGCTCCATCCGTCGGCCCCGGTTCCGGCATGGGGATCGGGACCGAATATGATCTGGCGCGCGCCAAGGAGATGATCGACGGGCGCAAGGTCGTGACCTTCATAACGCGATTGGCGGGCGATGCCGCCCTATTGGCCGAGCAGAACAACAAGCTTCAGGAAATCGCGGAAGCTGGCCGACTTGGGATTCCGGCGACGATCAGCACCGATCCGCGCAACCACTTTCAGTTCGTGCTGGGTGCGAGCGTTGCGGCGGGCGGTTTCTCGAAATGGCCTGAAACCCTCGGGTTCGCGGCGATCGGCGATGCTGCACTCATGCGGCGCTTTGGCGATATTGCCCGCCAGGAATATCGCGCCGTTGGCATACAGGAAGCATTGTCTCCGCAAGTGGATCTTGCCAGCGAGCCGCGCTGGCCACGCACCAACGGTACGTTCGGTGAGGATGCGCAACTCGCCAAATCCATGGCGGAAGCCTATGTGGCCGGGTTTCAAAATGGCGAGAACGGCATCAACAAGGACAGTGTCGTTGCCGTGGCCAAACACTGGGTCGGCTACGGTGCGGCAAAAGACGGTTACGACAGCCACAACGCCTATGGACGCCACGCGACCTTTCCAGGTAATAATTTCGCAGAGCATCTCATTCCGTTTGAGGGAGCTTTCAAGGCGAAGGTCGGGGGCGTCATGCCGACATATTCGATCCTGGACGGCGTGACCCTTGACGGCAAGCCGCTGGAAGCGGTCGGGGCCGGATACAGCAAGCAGCTTCTGACCGACCTCCTGCGTGGAAAATATGGCTTCAACGGCGTCATCCTCAGTGATTGGCTCATCACCAACGACTGCAAGGGAACTTGCCTGGATGGCGAGAAGCCGGGTGTAAAGCCGACTTTGGACGAGGAAACCTTCGGCATGCCTTGGGGCGTGGAGGATATGAGCCGCGTCGACCGGTTCGCAAAGGCCGTCAATGCCGGTGTCGATCAGTTCGGCGGTGTCACCTCTTCCGATCTTCTCGTTCAGGCGGTGAAGGAAGGAAAGATCAAAGAACAGCGCGTCGATCGATCTGCAACTCGTATTCTTGTCCAGAAATTCGAGCAGGGCCTTTTTGAAAATCCCTATGTCGACCCGCAAGAGGCGCGGGCAATCGTTGGCAATGTGGCATTTGCTGCGGAGGCAACCGTTGCTCAAAGCCGCGCCATGGTCTTGCTCGACAACGAGGCTGGCCTGCTGCCTGTGACGTCAGGCAAAAAGGTGTTCCTGTATGGCATCGATGCAAAAATCGTGTCGGCACGCGGCTTTACTGTGGTGGCGGACGCCAAGGATGCCGATTTTGCGGTGATGCGTCTTAGTGCGCCCTATCAGCAGCCGCATATGAACTATTTCTTCGGTTCCCGTCAGCAGGAAGGCGATCTGGATTTCAAGGACGGTAATGCCGATTTCGAGACGTTCAAGGAAACGGCGAAGCAGGTTCCGACGATTGTCTCCATCTATCTGGCGCGTCCGGCAATCCTCACCGGAATACGCGAGCATGCCGGTGCGATCCTCGCCAATTTCGGCGCAAGCGACGCAGCCTTGTTCGATGTGATCGAGGGCAAGCAGAAAGCTGAAGGTAGGCTGCCTTTCGAACTCCCTTCATCGATGGACGAGGTGCGCGCGCAGAAATCGGATATACCGCACGACACCCGCAATCCGCTCTACCCGATCGGTTATCATATACGATACTGACCCATTATTTTCATTCATCGAAGCTAGGGTTCAAGCGGCGCGCAGCCTAGGGGACGAGGATGTGGGCAATCTGGTCGATCGCCCGTCAAGACCTCGCTTTCCGATCAAGCTTCGGAAGTCGCCGCACTTACCGGCGCCTGAACAGTCGTTTGAAGCGCATCCTGGCAGCGTATGTGCCTGTCAGGATCGTCAACGGTGACGAAGGGTCGTGCTATATCGGCTATGATGGAAAGGTGAACTGATTTTCCAGCTTTAGCAATCGGATATCACGAACCTCTAGAAGGTGTGTGACTGATTGGAGGTTAGTTTCGCCCATTCGATGTCTTCGCCAGCATCTCGCTCAGCGTTGCCGCCGAGAGCATGGCTTCGGCTAAAAGTTTCTTGAGCTTCTGGTTTTCTTCCATCAGTGCTCTCATTCTTTTGGAATCGAGACCGGCATTTCCGAAATGAAGGGATTGCCATCGATAGAAGGTCGGCTCGCTGATGCCGTGCTTGTGGCAAACATCGGCAACCGTCACCCCAGCCTGGTGCTCTTTCAGTATGCCGGTAATTTGGTCGTCATCGAATTTTCTCTTGCCCATCACCGCTTCAGTCCTCACGAAATGCTCTGTGGAAACTGTCGATAAGTGGTCTGATGGCATAGAACGCCACGCTGCTTTTGCCCGTTTCGATCAGTGTCTGTACGGGCATACCTGCGACCAGTTCGACATCTTTCATTTTCGCCAACCGCTCGTCCGTCACTCGGATCGTCGCGGCGAAGTATGGCAGACCGCTCTGCGCGTCGGTGAGACGGTCGGCCGATACATACTCGACCCGGCCTTTCAGCAATGGAACGCGCCGCTGATTGTATGGAAGGAGGTGAACCTGCGCCTCAAGCCCCGCACGGACGAGATTGATGTCTTCCGGTCTGACGTGGGCGGACACGATGAGGCGATCGCTGCGCGGCACAAGATCGACGAGCGGCTCGCCCGCGCCGATCACTCCGCCGGCTGTATGGACGCGCAGGTTCATGATTGTTCCATCTTCGGGGGCACGGATATCGGTCCTTGAAAGCTGGTCGTCGATCGCCCATAAGCGCTCGCGCAACTGCATGATCTGACTTTCCGTGTCGCGCATGCCTTGCGCGACTTCGCTCAGCCGGTCGCTTTCAAGCTTTGCGAGATCGGCCTGTGCCTCGCTGATCACCTGGTAGGCGCGCGAAATCTGCGCCTCCACCTGACCCCGCTGGCCGGCAAGGTCTGCTTTTTCCCGCTGAAGATTGAGAACAGTATTTTTTCGTTCCAATCCCTTGGCGTTGAGGGCCGTAACCTGATCCAGCTCCTGTTGCGAGATTGCCGCCCTGTCGGTTAGTGCTGCCTTCTGCGCGCCAAGCCCTACGATTTCCTGCCGCACCTGAGCGATCTTCTCGTTGGTGATGCCAACTTCCGCCTGCATGACCTGACGACGCGCTTCGAAGATTTTCCGTTGCCCAGTCAGAATCGCGCCGACTGAGGGATCTCTGTCCATTGCCGACCTGAGGTTCTGCGGAAAGGCGATATGGTCGGCGTCCGTCTGCTCGGCAAGCAGGCGGGCGCGGTTTGCTTCGGCGTCCCAAAGTTGCCCTTGAATATTGTCGCGCTCCGAGCGGGACTTCGTATCGTCGAGTTCTATCACGACTTGTCCTGCCGTGACGGCATCGCCGTTTTTGACGAGTATCCGTCGCACGATGCCGCCTTCCAGGTGCTGAATGGTTTTGCGGCTGGACTCTGGTTCGATGACGCCCGATGCAACTGCTGCGCTTTTCAGCGGCGCCAGGACCGACCAGATTCCCAATCCGACTATGAAGACTCCGATCAGCAGGTTCCCCGTCCATATAACGCCCCTGAGCCCCGGCATGGGCGAAGGGGGGGCGGGTCCGCGCTGTTTCGTCCCGAGCACCGGCGCGTAGGCCGCCGGTTGCTTGGCTGTCGCCATCGATCGTTCAGCAAAGCGCCGGCTCGCTCTCGACGAATTTGAAAATCTCGCCAGCGTTGCGTCCAGTTGAACAAGGGTCATGTCCCAGTCCCCTCTACGTTCCCGTTCGCGATGGCGGTTGAAGATAGGTTTCATAAATCCGCTCGCTGTCGCCGAAGGCAGCCACCGTCCCGTTGCGCATAATGGCGATCTTGTTGGTAACTGGCAGGATACCCATGCGGTGAGTTATGATAACAACAGTCATGCCTCTGGATTTCATGCGTTCAATTGCCTTGTGCAGCATGCGCTCGCCCTCGTAGTCCAGGCTGGAGTTCGGATCATCGAGAACGATGAGGGACGGATTTCCATAGGCGGCCCGTGCCAGCCCCAGCTGTTGGCGCTGAGCGCGAAGGAGCAGGCTTCCACCTTCGCCGATATCGGTCTCGTAGCCCTTCGGCAGCCGCATGATCGCCTCGTGCAATCCAACCAGCTTCGCGGCATCGATCGCTTTGGCGGGATCTTCTCCATCCAGCCGGCCGATCACATCCTTGATTGCTCCGCCGAAGAGCTCGATGTCCTGCGGCAGATATCCGACGTGGCGGGTCCCTCCGCAAAGGCGCAGAGCCGAAATGTCTACCCCGCCGAGAAGAGCGCACCCGCTTGTTGCTTGCACAACGCCCGCTATGACGCGGCCTAGCGTCGATTTTCCCGATCCCGAAGGGCCGATGAGGGCGATGCAATCGCCAGGCGCCAGGCGCAACGTGATACCAGTTAGTATCTGCCTGTTGGCGAACGGCTGAATATAACCGACGTTATCGAGAACAAGGCCATTGGGTTCCGGTTGCGGCACTGTCCGGGCATCGCGTTCCGACGCAACCGCGATCAGCATTCGGTTCAGGCGATTGAAGGCATTGCGAGCAAACATTAAGGAGCGCCAGGCGCCTATTGCGCCCTCGATCGGTGCGAGCCCGCGCCCGAGCAGCAGACTCGCAACGAAGATGATACCGGGGCTGCTGTTGCTCGCGAGCACCAGCCATGTGGCAGACCCCATCAACAGGATCTGCGCGAGTGTCCGGATCGATTTGGAAAAACCAAGAATGATCTCCGTCCGACGCATCGCGATGTCCTGCGCCCTTCTTGCCATTTCCGCATCGCGATAGACCAGCAGCGCTGCACCATACTCCATGCCCATTGCCCGGATCACCTCGATGTTCTTGAGGGCGTTCGCGAATCGCAGATAGCTCCTCGAAAGGGCAAGATTGGCGCGGGCAAGCGGTTCTCGCGTCGCCAGTTCCGTGAGGAATGCAAACAGCAGAAGCGCTAATGCGCTCAGAAGACCGATCGCCCCAAGCAGCGGATGAACAAGAAAGAGCAGGAGCAGGAAGACCGGCGCCCAGGGGACGTCAAAAAACAGGGAACTTGCTGGGGAATCGAGAAATTGACGTAGGGTGGCCAGGTCCCGGAAGCATTCCGTGGCGGCTCCTGCATCGGCGCGTGCAGCATATTCGAATGATGCAGTAAGCACCATGGGCCGTAGCCTGTGATCCAGCCAGCTGCCGATGCGCGAAAGAGCTGCCCGGCGCACGATATCCAGCGTTGCGCCGACCACCACAGCGACGGCGATGATCATTGTCAGCATCAAAAGCGTGTCGACGCTGCGGCTCGACAAGACCCTATCGTAGATTTGCAGGAGATAGACGGAAGGCGCTAGAAGGAAGAGATTGTAGCCACAGCTATAGAGGAAAACCAACCCCAAGGCTCCAGTGCAAGCCCGGAGCGCAACGACGAGCTGTGTCTGTGGGCGCGATGGCGTTACAGAAAGCGTTGCCATTATCCGATCTCGCTCCGCGTGAGACTGACAAGACGAGGCTGCCGATGGGTTCCGCAACCTATGAGGGTCGCCAGCCCAAGTCGGCGACCCTCTGGGTTTGGGGTTCATGAGCCAAGATGGCTGAGATCGATATGGCCGAAGTCGTTCGTGAAATGATCGAGAGCATTGTTCACTGTCGTCGTTGAGGGGTCCGTGTGAACGAGCGCTGCCGAGATGTCGCCGCCGCGAGCCAAGTTGCCGTTGCCGCCGTTGCCGCCGACGCCAGCGAGGATGGTGGCATGTTGATCAGCCAGAAGCTGAGTATATTGCGTCGCCGTTGTGTCCGCGCTTACCGCTGCCGTGTCACCGCCGCTTACGCTTCCCTGGCTGCCGTTGGAGTGCGAATCGCCGCCGGCGCCTCCCGCGCCGCTATTCGTGACCGCAGCCAGGAAGCCATTCTGGGCTTGAGCAAATCCACCAGGTCCGCCGCTGCCGGCAGTCCAATCTGCCATCTGCCCCACGTGATCGCCGTTGTGCAGATCGATGGATGCCCCGCCGACCGTTTGCACATTGGCGACATACGCAACTGGATTGTAGTCAATATTGCCATGGCTGTTGCCATCACCGCCGTTGCCGGCACTCGCGTCGCCGGCAACCGGGTCACTGAAATGGATCGTGTCAGATATTTGTGGGATAGGCATTGATGTTCCTCCTTCGATTTCGTTTCGTCCGTGTGGTTCTACGGCATGGATCTCCAGCGTCTCACCGCCCGCAATACAACCGCGGGTGAATATTACCTGCGGTCAAATCTGTGAGCTATCTAGATATTCGGTGACGCTCCTTCAGGCGTATGCTTGGAGATGAGCGCAATTTGACCTCGCTGCGCAGTGATCGGCACCAGATGAGATGGCCATGATCAGGCCCGCGGTCCGATCGATGCGCCTGGTCTGTCGAAGCAAAGGCGGTTCGAGCAAACAGGCGGCATTCGGGTCTCTGCTGCAAGGACGGCCTTGACGCCCCGAATTCGCATCGCAGGGCGCTCCATCCATGATAGCCAAATGGCTATCGTCCTAGCCGACAGGATGTAGACGAATTGCAGGCTCTGCTTTTCTCACGTTCAGGTGCACAATGTGCGAAAAATTATGCCTGCATAAGTTGCTCACCTTGTGGGATGTTCGCTTGATTTGCAATGGAGATGGTTATGACGGAAACCCGTCCCTTATTGGAAGACTTGCACAAAACAGGCACCGATCAGAACCTCGCCTCCAATTCGGCAGCGGGGCATCTGGCTCTGGTACCGACCTGGCTTCCATTGGATGTCGCTTCGGGGCCGAACTACAACTCAGCCGGTAGCGGCGGCGACGGGATAAGCGAAGGCGTGATCAACAGCAACGCATTGGCCGTCTTCGTGCCCTCCAACGCGGCCATTGCAGGACCTCATTCGAGCGCGGACGCCTTTCAGGGTAACGATGCGCTGGTCAATCAGCATCCCACCGAAATGGCTGGGATCGGCGGAAATGGCGGAAGCGGCAATATTGCGATCGGCGGCGGCGACCTCAATCATGCCGGCACCGGTGGCAACGGCCTCTTTTTTGGCGGCCTCGTGAGTACCGATGTTGCGGTGTTTGCCCCCGTGAACACGGCTGTGGCAGTTGGCCATGGCGCTGAGGCTCACGCCGATCAATCGAACAACGCTGTGTTCCTGCAGGGGGCAACCCAGATCGGCGGCATCGGCGGCTCCGGTGGGGATCATAATGTCGCGATCCACGACTCGACGATGAGCCCGGGGACCGCAGTTACGTTTACCGGTGACAATTATGCGGGGCATGGCGGCAACGGAGTTTTCGTCGGCAGTATGGTCGATGTGAACGTGGCCATCTTCTCCCCGATCAACATCGCGGTAGGCGCCGCAGGCGGTTCGGCGGAGGCACATCAGACAAACAACGCAATTTTCGATCAGGGCAGTATGCAGATTGCGGGTGTCGGCGGCAACGGTGGTGGCTTCAACATGTCATCGGGGACGATTTTTACCGGCAACCATGAAGCTGGCGGCGGTGGAATCGGATCATCGACCGGCAGCATGGTTGACGTCAATCTCGCCTATTTCCATCCCATCAATATCGCAGTTCCTGCCGGTGGGACGGCGGACGCCCAGCAGATCGACCATGTTCTCTACGATCAGCATGCACTTCAATTGGCCGGCGTCGGCGGCCACGGTGGTGGCGGCAACCTTACGGACGCCCATTCGGCTCTCGTAGACGACATTCTGGGCTTCGTACATACCTGACAAATAGTCTCCTTGCAGGCATTATGAAGGCTCAACTTCACGAAGTGGTCTTCCGTGCCTTTAAGAACCATATGCTGGATTGCTTCATCCGTTTGGCCTTGCCTCTCGGAGAGATATGGCGTGGAGTGCCCGATCACCGAGACGTAGAATATTCCGCCTTAACCCAATTTACGTTGTTATAGATCCCGACCGTTCGAGGCCGTTGTGTCTGATCGGAACCTATAGGTGCCCATTCAGTATTGAGGCTGCTTTAAGTAGAAGGCTGTGCTTAAAGCGAATCTGATTGACAGATAATGATATTTGGCTGCTTTTCCTGTGGTGTATTTGTTGAATATCATATGTGTTTTTAATGTCATCGACAGCTTTGTTGACACGCTTTCTGCATATGAGTTCAATGAAGTGAATCGATCCAACATATATTAGTGAATAATGATTTCAATGCGATATGCATGCAAAGGTTGACTGTTCTTGAGCCATTGCACGCTATCACAACTCTCGTGAGAGATAAGACTATTGATATCGATAGTACCTCTTTTTTATGTCATGACATGAAACGGGAGCGAGAATAATCTGGGTTGCGGTTGGGCTGCAGATATTCCGGGGAGCGGTCAAGTGTCCAACAGTGCCAAATCCAAGCGTCATATGGGGCGCAATATACCAACTATTGTCGTTATTCAGCATTCCACATTGGCGCGTACGACTGTGGTGAAGCTTCTTGAGCGTGAATTCGCCGGTTGGAATTTTGTCGACATGATCTCGACAGAGAGTCTCGATAGGGCTCTCGATGCCGAGGTACGTTTGATTGCGCTGGATCTGGCCGGCAGAGGTGTCGAGAGTACAAGTCTGCGTGATGATCTCGCCGCAATTGCCGCGCGCTTTCCCCAGGCTCCCATTACCTTGCTCTTAGGTACGGATGATGTCGACATAGTCCGTCAGGCGCTCAAAATGGGCATCCGCGGCTTCTTTTCGACGTCGCTTCCCATTGATATCGCCCTTGCCGGCCTTCGTCTCGTTCTGGCGGGAGGAACATTCTGCCCGCAGCTGTTAGGCGTTGTTGCAGATGAATCAAACGAGCATGCTCCGGCCAGAAACGAGGCGGAGAAAAGCTTCGACGAAAGAACGCAGTATTGGACGATTGCCGATTTCACTCCCAGAGAGGCGGAGGTCCTCGCAGAGTTGCAATGTGGCTGCTCAAACAAGGTTATTGCGGGAAAACTCAATTTGTCGGGGCATACGGTGAAGATGCATCTACAACACATAATGCGTAAGTTGCAGGCGCAGAACCGGACTGAGGTGGTCGCTCGCCTGGTTCGAAGGGCCGAGAGCGGGCACGACGCCTCCCCGAATTAGGGTAGTATCGCACGTGCCAACGTGGTCGATACGGGCGCTGCGCGACCAGCGTCATATCTAGGGCGCAGTAGGGGCGAGGCGTTTACCCGCGGAAGCCGTCATGTTTCGTATTGCAATTGCAGCCGCGATGCCATTAGCGCTTGCCGAATGCACGCAGAAAGGTCTTCGTCGCTTCGCCTGCCATACGGTGGACTTCTTCCTCTGGAGTTGGACGGCCGATCTGTTGGTTGATCCGCAGATCTGTTGCGAGCAGTGCCATGTACTGCCGCGCGGCAAGTGCCGGATCCTCTATGTCGAGATGGCCAGCCAGCGCCAGCTGCGCTAGGCGAGCCGCGATGGCGGGGTATTTCTTGCCCGGTCCGTATTCCTTCCAGGTTTCAAACAGTTCCGGAAATCTGCTGCCTTCGGTCTCAAGGAGCTTGCGTAGCCAGCGACCATTCGAATCGCAGACTGCCTTGCGTAGGAGAAGCGATGAAAATTCGGTCAGTTCCTTTTCGAGATCGACAGGCGCCACGGGAAATGTGTCCAACACCCGAAAGAAGTCGGCGCTCGACTTCTCAGTGATCTCCGCAACCACGACCTTGAACAGATTATCCTTGTCGCCGAGTTGATTGTACACCGTCTGACGCGACACGCCGGCTCTTGCTGCGATGGCATCGATGCTCGCCGCCGCAAACCCCTCCTCGGCAAAAATGTCTGCGGCCGCGTTCAGGATCGCCTGACGTTTGCTGGTGGCGGGCGAGCAATTCTCTGTCTCGGAAGAAACCGCTGCGGGCGAAGTTTTCATGACACCACCATATAGGACTTGACTAATTGGACAATACTGTCCAAAATATTTTACAGGAATGACGGACTACACGTTGGAACCATTTCCGTCTTTCCCCTGTCCCATCTATAATCGCCCACTCAATCCCCGTCACATGCTTTTTGTATGAGGCTTTGCTTCGTCCGGGGAATGGTGTGCGGGAAAGGTTTTTCCGTGCAGAGCAAGGATTCCGTTTCATCCCCCGGAGCCGGCGGCTCCCACCATGCCATCGTCCTTGGCCTCCTTTCAGCCGTGGGTCTCTTTGCCCTCGACATGTATCTACCCGCGTTGCCGACGATCAGTCTGGATCTTCACGCGGACAGCCATGCGGTCCAGGCAAGCCTGATCTCCTTCTTCGCCGCCATGGCTGTGTCGCAGATTATCTACGGTCCGCTGTCGGACATGTTTGGCCGTAAGCGGCCTCTCTATGTCGGTCTGGCGCTCTATATCCTCGGGGCGATCGGCTGCGCGCTCTCAACCGATATTGGCTGGCTGGTCGCCTTCCGTTTCATTCAGGGCACCGGCGCCTGTGCCGGCGTCGTGATTGCCCGTGCCATCGTGCGCGACTTGCATACGGGGGCGGCCGCTGCGCAACTGATGTCGCGGCTTATGCTGGTCTTCAGTATCTCACCCATCCTGGCGCCGCTCGCGGGCAGCATCGTAACGGTGTTCGGGAACTGGCGGCTGATTTTTTGGGTCATGGTTTCTGCCGGCGTTGTCGGCTTCGTGGCGGGCCGCTTTTTCCTCGAGGAGACCCGTCCGGTTGCGGCGCGCAGTGAAAGCAGCCTCGGCGGGGCATTGAGAGCCTATGGGACACTCCTTAAGGACCCCTATTATCTCGGTCTGGTCCTGATGGCCTCCTTCGGCATGTCGAGTTACATGATTTATGTCGCCAACTCCTCCTTCGTGCTGATCGGCCATTACGGGCTCTCTCCGAGCTTTTACAGCGTGGTCTTTTCGGTGAATGCGATTGGCTTCATCGGCATGTCGCAGATGAACGGCTGGCTTGCCCGCCGGATTGGTTTGCGCAAGGTGATCCGCGGTGCGGTTTCTGGTTATGCGCTGACGATGGTGGCGCTGGCTGTTCTGATGGCCGGGGGCGTCGATCGCCTCGACATCATGGCGGCCTTCCTGTTTGCGGGCTACGCCTTCCTTGGAATGATCGTGCCGAATGCGGCAGTACTGGCGCTTGAACACCATGGCCGCATCGCTGGCACGGCCTCGGCGATGATGGGGACGGTCCAGTTCATGACGTCAGCGTTGGTGGTTGGCGTCAGCGGCATGTTTATGGATGGCACGGCGAGACCGATGGTAGCCGTCGTCGCCATCTGCTCGGCCATCGTTCTCCTTCTTTCGATCGCAGTGCTGAAGAGCAGGCATGTGGTGGCCGCCGAATAGATCTTGCTGCCCCCAACCGCAGCGGCTTGCGCAGTCCGCTCGCCCGAGGCCCCTTCGGCGCGAGCGGACTGTGTCTTCAAAAGGGTGGTGATGCTTGGAAGAAAAGGACATATTCCCCTCCATCATGATCAGCGGCCGCAATACGCTGGCGACAATGAATCTCGATTTCATCGCCGATATAGGCAGAATAGACGGGAGAGGGAGCCCAATCGGGGCTTTGCGCCTTCACCGTGGCTAGGCTAGCGTAGGGCAGGGACCATTGGGCATTTACTGGAGATGAAACCATGTTCACTCACGTTATGATTGGAAGCAACGATTTGGAGCGAGCGAGAAGCTTCTACGACGCCACCTTCGCTGCATTAGGAGGCAATCCCGGCGAGATGGACGCGAGAGGCAGGCTGATCTATACCCATGAGGGCGGTCGGCTGATGATCACGAAACCGATCGATGGCAAGCCGGCGACCGCGGCCAACGGCGGGACTATCGGTATCGCCGCCGCGACCTCCGACCATGTTCTTGCGTGGCATGCCGCCGGTACCGCACATGGGGGTATGGCGATCGAGAGCCCGCCCACGGAGCGTCCAAACGGGTCATTCGTCGCATATCTTCGCGACCCGGACGGAAATAAATTAACCGCGCGGACTCCGCCGACGAAGTGACACAGGTGTCAAGCAGCGCCTGGCTAACGGCATGATCGATGCTCAAGAGACGAATAGGCGTGGGAATATCGCCTTCAGGCGGACCTCCGTCATGGCAGCATTGCGCCTTCACTTCAGCCATTCCAGTCATCTTGGCGATTTCCTGAAAGCCGTCGATCGGGTGAGCGCCGGCTCTCGCCAACTTCCCGATCGTTCCTAAACACAACGGCACATCGATAGTGTCGATGGTCGGACGTTATGGCGCGTCTGATATGCCCTCCGGTCCGACCAAGGGTGCATGCGATAGCGCGGTCTCACTTTCGTGTTCCGATGTACCGATCTACGAAAACATCGTTCCGAAGCCGGACACACGGCTCAGATCATACCCCACCGCCGATAATCCGCCGTAAATTGCCGTCGCCACGCTGTCATGTACAGGTATCCCATGTGCTGCTTCCAGTTGATCAACGAGCGAGGCACCGGCGAGATTGGTGCAAAATACAGCGATTGAATCCGGTTTTGACAGTGCAAGCTCGTCGACCATCTTAGAAATCTTTTCGCCTGTGACCTGGCTGAAGCTGAAATTGTCCCGAATGCCTAAATGCCGTTCGCAGATGATATCGACCCCTTCATTGGCGAAGGACTTCACGATCGCGACCTGGACGTCGTCGGTATAGGGGGAAACCAAGCCGATCCTCTTCTCATTTCGCTTACGCATCACGTCGAAGAGGGCAAGCACCGATGTCGACGCCTTCACGCCCGTTGCCTTGGTGATGCGCTCGCATAGATGACGATCGCTGTCGAGGCCGAGCCAGCCGGCACTGGTGCCGTTCCAGACGATGACATCGACCTTGGCGTCGGCCAGCAATTCGGCAGCCGTCATCATCGGACGGTCGTCGAACTGGCTCAGTAGTGCGGCGTCGAGCCCGATTGCGGTGACTCGGAAGCGGGAGAAATGCGCCGTCACGTCGGGCAGTTTCCGGAGCATCTGCATGGTCACGGGTTCGAGGACGGTATTGGAGGATGGAGTCAGCATCCCGATGCGAAGCGGTTTCACGGGTGTTTCCTGATTGTAGGGTTGATCATGCATGGATGGGCGGGCGGCCAATTTTCGGCAGAACTGCCTCGAAGGCTGCGGCCGCCGAAAGCACCTGCGCGTCACCGAGATGGGGACCGATGATCTGCAGGCCGACCGGTAGGCCATTGACGAGGCCGCACGGTACGCTGGCGGCCGGCTGACCGGTCAGATTGAAGGGCGACGTGAAGGGGCACCATTCGTAGGGGGCAATGGGCTTGCCGTCGATTGTCGACGGACCGTCTTGGTCTTTGGGGAAGGCAGTGACTGAAAGAGTGGGCGTCAGTATGAAATCGCAGCCGCTCATCACCTTCGCTATTTCATCGACGAAGGCCTTACGGGTGGTGATGGCATCCGTGGCATCCTCGAAAGGTCGTGACTCGGCAAGCAGATCTGTCACCGCCTTAGAGACGGGAAGCGGCTTTTCTGCAAGAAGCTTGCGCATGCCGGTCAGGTCGGTTTCGAGAGCGACCATGGCCTTGAAGGCCGCGTGCACGGCGATTTCAGGCGGAGCACCGACCACCAGCTCCAGTCCGCAGGCATCGGCAACCAGCGAGACTGCCCTGTCCGTTGCATCCTTCAGCGCCTGTTCGATCGCGTGGTCATGCCAGGTCGGCCAGTAGAGGACCTTCGTGCCGCGGGGCAGCGGGGCGATGCTGGTCCAGTCGAGATCGGCACAGGGTATGGACCAGCGGTCACGCGGATCGGGGCCGGCGATAACGGAGAGCATGAGCGCTGCGTCGGCAACGTCACGGGCGATGGGGCCGATATGCTCGATCGATTCCCAGCCCGAGACGCCTGGAAGCGAAATGTCGCGGCATCCCGGCCACAGGGGTACGCGGCCCATTGCCGCCTTTATGCCGACTAGGCCGGACAGGGCTGCTGGCAGACGCACGGAGCCTCCGCCATCGCTGCCGATGGCGATGGGGCAGACACCGGCCGCCACGGCTGCTGCCGAGCCTGCGCTGGAGCCGCCTGGAGATCGTTCGGTGTTCCATGGATTGCCGGTGGCCGGAAACAGCAGATTGTTGCCATGCGCGCCAAAGCCGAACTCGGAGACATTCGTCTTTCCGAGAATAATGGCATCGGCCGCCCTCAGCCGTTCGACGACGATGTCATCGGCATCGGGGACATAGTCGGCATAGAGGTTGGATCCGAAGGTGGTTCGTATGCCCTTCGTCAGAACCAGATCCTTGATTGCGACCGGAACACCGGCGAGAGGGCCAACCGGTTCGCCGCGGGCGATCCTGCCATCAAGCGCGTCGGCAGCCGCATAGGCTTCTTCGCGCGCAAGTGTCGCGAAGGCATGGATGATCGGCTCGACCTTGTCGAGAGCCTTGAATGCGGCGTCCAGTATCTCGCGGGTCGAAACCGCGCCGGAAGAGACGCGCTGCGCGATCGTGCGGGCTGACAGGGTCGGGTATTCTTCGATAGGCATGGGTATCCTCCTGCTATGAGAGTGTTTCGTGCCGGGGCGATGCCGAGCGTGCGCTTGCCAGCAGCGAACGTTCGAGCGCTGCCGAAAGGCCGATGGACGGTTTCGGGTCCGGTCGGCGAAAGCTGCCGGCGGATGCCTTTTTCGGATTGAGGGCGACGAGAAGCTCGGCCTGTTTGACGGCGGCGACGACGGATTCCACCACCGGCACTGGGATTCGGTCGCGGACGCGTGCCGCGAGGCCGGCGAGCGGCGCACCGGCAAGGATGATGGCGTCGGCGCCATCGTCTTCAATGGCCCTGCGCGCCAGCTCGACCAGCAGCTCTTCCTTCTCGTCTTGTACATTGGCCAGCGATGTGAATGGTCCGTCGAGAAGCCGGATGCTTGCCAGCCTGTCGAGCAGGCCGTGCATTGCCACGCATTCGCGAAACCACGGTCCGAGCGCGCGCGAAAAGGACACGATCGAGAAGCGCTGGCCGAGCATGCAGGCGCTGAGCATGGCGGCTTCGGCAAGGCCGATCACCGGGACCGGCATCAATTCCCGTGCGCCGCCGAGGCCCGGATCGCCGAACGCGGCGACGAGGGCGACATCAAAAGTACCTTCCCGTTCCGCCAGGACATCCAGAACAATGCTCGATGCGATCGCGGCTTCCGCCCGTGTTGCGATATAGGAAACGCCGCGGGGCGCGGTCACGGGAATGAGCGTCGATCCGACCGAAAGGAAGGGGCCCGCTGCCCGGACCAGAAGATCCGTTACGTCAGTCGACGTGTTGGGGTTGAGGAGCAGAATTCGGGTCATGATGGATCGCCTTCAGCCGCGCGATGACAGGCCACCAGATTGCCGTCGCCGCCTGGTGTCAGGGGCGGCATGGCCTGCGTGCAGACCGGGAGTTCCACCGGGCAGCGGCCGGCGAAGCGGCATGCGTTCGGGTTCGGATCGATCGGACTGGAGGCTGAACCTTCGAGTTTCGTGCGCGCGGAATTCTTCCGTTCTGGATCAGGAATGGCGTCGATCAGCGCCTGGGTGTAGGGATGGCGCGGATTGAAGTAGACGGACTTTGAGGGTCCGAATTCGACGATTCGTCCGAGATACATAACCGCGACCTTGTCGCAGAGAAGCCGGACGACGTTGAGATCATGAGACACGAAGAGATAGCTCATGTTTCGCTGCTTCTGCAGTTTCGACAGGAGATTGAGGATGAGCGACTGAACGGAGACATCGAGTGCAGATGTCGGTTCGTCGAGAACGAGAAGCTTCGGATTGACGGCGATTGCCCGCGCGATGCCGACGCGGGCTTTCTGGCCGCCCGACAGCTGGTGCGGATAGCGGCTGCCATATTCCCGCGGCAGCCCGACATCGTCCAGCGCTGCAAGCACCCGGTCGGCGATCTCCCTGCCGGGGCCACCAACGAGACGCTTCAGTGGATCGGCGATCGCCTGAAACACAGTGAAGCCCGGATTGAGGCTTTCCGTCGGATCCTGAAACACGACCTGGATGTCCCGTCGCAGAGGCGATCCGCCGAACGCCTTTGCCGGCATCTTTCCGACTTCGACGCCGGAGAGCCTTATCCCGCCTTCTGTCGGATCGATCAGGCGGGCGAGCACCCGGGCGAGCGTCGATTTTCCGCAACCGGATTCGCCGACGAGACCAATGCATTCACTCTCAGCTATTGTCAGGTCGACCTGGTCGACGGCGTGAAGCATTTTCCGGCGGAAGGTACCGACGGGATAGTGTTTCGACAGACCGTGGATTTCAACGAGTGGCGAGGAGGGAGCGCTCATAGCGGGTGCCTGCAGCGGACGGAGTGATCACCGCCGATCGGGCGAAGCGGGGTCGGCGCGGTTTGGCAGTCCGGCTGTCGCCGGTCGCAGCGATACAGGAATCTGCATGGCGGAAGCTCGCCTCGCAGATCGGGCAGGCTGCCCGGGATAGAAGCCAGGTGCTCAAGCTCCGTCTCCGCCGTGGGCGTCGCGGCGAAAAGCCCTTTCGTATAGGGGTGTGCGAAATGCGATTGCAGTTCACCGGCCGGTGCGACTTCCACTATATGGCCGGCATGCATTACGACGATGCGGTCGCAATATTCCCCGGCAAGGGCGAGGTCATGGGTGATCAGGATGGCCGACATTCTGGTCTCCTGGACAAGGTCGCGGATCAGATCCATGACGACCGCCTGGGTCGTGACATCGAGTCCCGTCGTCGGCTCGTCGGCGATCAGCAATGACGGAGAGCAAGACAGCGCCATGGCGATCATCACGCGCTGGCACATTCCGCCTGAGAGCTCGAAGGGGTAGGCTGCATAGCGTCGCTCTGGATCCGGGATGCGGACGTGGGCAAGGGCGGCAATGGCCGCGGCCTTGGCGTTTGCCCGGGAGACCGGGCCATGCCGCCGCAACACATCCTCGATCTGCCGCCCAACCCGCATGATCGGGTTGAGGGCGGTGCGTGGACTCTGGAAGATCATCGACAGCTCGCGACCGCGAATGGATGCGAGCGGCGAGGTCGGGCCGGCCAGATCGATTCCCCCAAATTCTACCCTGTCCGCCGTGATCGCGGCATTGTCGTCGAGCAGCCCCATCAGGGCATAGGAAAGCACGGACTTGCCCGATCCGCTTTCGCCGACGATCCCGAGGATCTCGCCCTTTGCAAGGGAGAAGCTGACATCGTTGAGAACCTTCACGGTGCCCGATCGCGTCCGGAAATCGACATTCAGGTTTTTTACGGAAAGCAGAGGTACGCTCATGTGCGCCTCCTTGGGTCGATAATGTCTCTGAGACCGTCGCCGATCAGGTTGAAGCAGAAAACTGTGATGACCAGTGCCGCGCCGGGAAAGACGAAGGTCCACCACTCGCCGGAGAAGATGTAGGAGGCGCCCTCCGAGACCATGATGCCCCATTCCGGCGTTGGAGGCCGCACGCCAAGGCCGATGAAGGAAAGACCGGCCGCGTTGAGGATCGCCCAGCCGAGATTAAGGGATCCCTGGACCATCATGGTCGGCAGGATATTCGGCACGATATGGAACGCCAGTAGCCGGAACGGTCGGTTGCCGCCCATTCTCGCCGCCTCGACGAAGGTCATGTTGCGGCGGACATTGACCTCGCTTCGAGCGAAACGGCTATAGAACGGCAGGTTGATGATGGCCGTCGCCAGCACGATGTTCTCGATGCTGTTGCCTAGGGCCGCAACGATGCCCATCGCCAGGACGAAGAGCGGGAACGCCATGATCGTATCCATGAAGCGGCCGATGATGGCATCCGTCCAGCCACCGAAATAGCCGGCGATTGCGCCGGTCGCCGTCCCGAAGACGAACGACAACACGACGGCGCCGATCGCCATGCCGATGTCGAGCCGCGTGGCGATGGCAACCCGACTGAGGATGTCGCGGCCTAGCGCATCGGTTCCGAAAGGATGCGCCAGGCTCGGCGCCTTCAGGGCCGCGGCCGGCTCTACCGCCAGCGGATCGTAGGGTACGAGCCACGGTGCCAATAGCGAAACGAGGACGAAGAGCAGCAGGATCAGAGCTGCGGCCAGCGTTAGCTTGTTTTCGCCAGCCATATGCCTGCCATCTCGCCAGAAGGTGCTGGCCTGCATGTTTGATGAGGTGGTTTCAGCCATCGTAGCGAACCCTCGGATCGATCGCGGCCGCGGCGAGGTCGACCATGAGGTTGAGGAGGATGTAGAGGATTGCCATCATCAGCACGAAACCCTGGACGGCGGCATAATCCGACGTGATGACGGCATTGACGGCATAGGCGCCGATCCCGGGCCAGGCGAAGACCTGCTCGACCAGTACATTGGCGCCGAGCAGGAAGGAAAAGACCATGCCGAGAATATTGATGACGGGCAGCATCGCGTTGCGCAGGCCGTATCCGTAGACGATCCTGGTTCGAGAGAGGCCCATGGCGCGCGCGGTGCGACAGAAATCGCTGGAAAGGGAAGCCAGCATGGAGGCGCGGGCGATGCGGGCGATCGGCGCTAGCGCGAAAAGCCCCAGCGAAATGGATGGAAGCACGAGCTGAGACAGGGAGGCCCAGAATGCCTGGATGTCGCCTGCCAACAGCGTGTCGACGAGATAGAGACCGGTAATCGTCGGTGGTATCGAAAAGTATGTGTCGTTCAGGCGACCGAGCGGTTCCGGCGCGATGCCAAGCCTGAAATAAAAGAAATAGACCAGTCCCAGGGCGACGAAGAAAGTAGGGAAGGCTGCTCCGACAGAGACGATGATGCGGCAGAGATGGTCGATCGCCTTTCCCGGACGTGTCGCTGCCGCGATGCCGAGCGGCAGTCCGATCAGCATGGCGAACATAAGCGCGCAGAGCGTCAGTTCGATCGATGCCGGCAGTCGCGTGACAAGATCCTGAAACACCGGCTGGCCGCTGGAGAGCGAAATGCCGAGATCTCCATGAAGAAGGCGCGAGGTATAGTCGCCGAATTGAAACCAGAGTGGTTTGTCGAGCCCGAGAGCCTTGCGGATCTGGGCAATGCTTTCGGGCGTTGCGGAGGATCCGGCATAATAGGCAGCCGCATCGCCGGGCAGCGCCCGCGCCAACAGAAACGTGACGACGACAACGCCGATGATGCTGGGGATCGCCGTCGCGATCCGCTTTGCAAAACTCAGGGCTATCTTCATGAACTCAATCTCCGCGCATCATGTTTCTAAGCAATTGGCCGATACGGGTTAGATGCCGGGGAACTGCCGTCGAGGACGCCCCCGGCCTCCGTGCTATTCCTTCGAGATCGACTTCAGGTCGAGATGCGTGTGGAACCAGTAAACGTAGCCTTTGACGTTCTTCTGCATTGCGATGTCCGAATACAAATGGGCAACGGGCACGCGCGGCACCTCATCCATGGCAATAGTGTTCATCCTGGTGATGATCGCGTCGTAGGCCGCGGGATCGCTTTCGAAGCGGGCCTGTTCGATCAGCTTGTCCAGTTCCGGGTTCGAGTAGTTCGCCGTGTTGAACACGCTGTTGTTCTTGCCGTCATAGGTCCAGAAATAGAAGTATTCCGGATAGTCCAGCCAGCCGTAGAAATAGTTGATGTCCATCGGCATGCTCTTCGAACCCATCTTGGCGAACCATTCGGAGCCGGGCACCTTGTGGATCTCGATGGTGATGCCGATCTTCTTCAATTGTTCCTGGATCAGCAGCGCCATCGGCTCCTGAACCGTCGTCTGGCTCATGTCGATATAAAGGTCAGACTTGAAACCGTTGGCATAGCCGGCGTCCTTCAGAAGCGCCTTGGCCTTGTCAAGATCGGTATTGTACTTGGAAGCTACCGGCCACTTCGGTGCGAAGGGCGTTGCCGGATCGGCGCCGAAGAGAGGTTCGCCGCGCTCGTAGAGCGCTTGCTTCATGATGCTGTCATAGGGAAGGGCATAGGCGATCGCTTGGCGGACGCGCTTGTCGTCGAAAGGTTTCATCGTGACATTGAGGTCGACATTGAACTGTTCGTTCTGCATCAGCGTGCCGATGACGTTGACCTTGCCGGCGGCTGCTAGCTCGGCATAGTCCTTCGGCGGCAATCCGACGGAGACGTCGACATCGCCCTTTTCCAGCAGGGCACGACGGGTTCCTGGCGAGGCGATCTCGCGAAGGACGACGCGCTTCAGCGCCGGCATGGCGCCGGATTTCCAGTTGTCGAAGCGGTCGAAGACGATTCGGTCGCCGCTCTTCCAGCTGCCGATCTTGAACGGGCCGCCACCAGCGTCGTTGAGCGAGGTCCATTTGAGCGCCCACGGGTCGTCGGCCGTTGCATGCTGGAGAGCGAGCTTCTTGTTGACGACATACGGGACCGGGACCGCAAGGTCTGGCAGTGTGAGCTTGTCGGCTACAGCGAGGGTGATCTTGAAGGTATGGGGATCGATAACGGAGAATTGCTTGGGATCGGTCAGCGAGCCGGCTGCCATCTGCACCGTCGGAAAGCCACCGACAGAGACGGCGCGGTCGAATGACCATTTGACGTCCTCCGCGGTCACCGGCGAGCCATCGTGGAAGGTGGCGTCTTCTCGCAGATGGAAGATCAGAGTTTTGCCACCGTCCTGGATTTCCCAGCTCTTTGCCAGCTCGGGCTCGATCTTGGTCGCGTCATACATGACCTTGCCATCCGGCAGGGTCTTCGTTCCATGCGTTATCAGCCGATCGTAGAGTTGCCATGACGCCATCTGACTGAATTCGTTTGCAGCCGGCGCCATGGCATCGAGCGAGTTCGGGCCATGCTCTGCGACTTCGATCAGGACGTCTTTCGGCGTTTCTGCGTGGGCAGAGCTATAAAGCAGACCAAGCGACAAGGTCGCTGCGATCAGAAGGGATGTGTGGGAGCGATAGGCTTGCATGCGAGCGATCGCGGATTTGCTTTTGGCCATGTTGGCGAAACCTTCTGCTGGTGTGGCGGACAAACATGACTTGCAAGCAATATGCCAAATCATAAATAATTGAAAATATTATATATCTTTACAAAGTGCATTATTTATGTAATTATCTGTATGCCCTCAATGTGGTCAAGGTGCTTTAATTTTAGTCATCAAACTGACTTGCTTAATTGCTGCTCGGTTGGATATCAGTGAGGCAGGCGCGACAATCATGCTCAAGGAAACGGCCATGGATGAAGACGACGATCCGGCGACGAAAGCACCATACGCGGTGGCCATAAAGCGCGCCTCCCTGCATCATCACGTGGTCGACAAGTTGCGTGAGATGGTCAGTCGTGGCGATCTGCCTGCCGGTGAGAGATTGAACGAAGTTGCTCTTGCTCAGGCGATTGGTGTTTCTCGAACTCCCATGCGCGAGGCCGTGAAATTGCTCGCGTCCGAGGGGCTGCTTGAACTTCTGCCGGGGCGCGGTGCCCGGGTCCGGCAGTATTCGGCCGAGGAGCTGATGGATGTGTTTGACGTCCTTGGCGCGCTCGAGCGACATGCCATCGAGATCGCGGTCTCTAGGATGACGCCAAAGGCGCTCGCGGAGATCGAGCGCTTGCATCATCAGATGGGCGAGGCCTATTCGAAGCGTAATCAGAAGGCGTACTTCAAGGCCAACCAGAAGCTCCATGCGCTGATTGTCGAACTGGCGGCCAACGCGGCACTGACAGCTACGCATATGACCCTGACCAAGCAATCGGTCCACAACAGACACCAAACGCTGATTTCGGAGCAGCGATGGAAGGAGTCCGTGGCCGAGCACCAGGCCATCTTCGATGCCATCGTAAGAGGAGACGTATCGCAGGCAGGGCTTTTGATGCTGGATCATAGCCGTAAAACCGGAGCTGCCGTCGTGGACGCCGCGCGCGCCGCAAATGAAATCAGGATAGGAAGTGGTCGATGAATGCGTTTGATCTCTTCATCAAGAACGGCAGGGTGGCAACGGCCTCTGAGCTATTCCTTGGGCAATTGGCCCCCAGCGACGTTATTGCAAAGGCGCTCACCAGTTGCTCGATATGTTTTACGAGGTTGCGCAAACCGTTGCGTGCGAAAAGCGCATCGCGATGCGGCTGATTTCGTCAGCGGATTCGTCGAGAGCTTGCTCCCAAGCCGAGGTAGTCGCGGTTGATCGGTCATCGCGAATCGGCTCGTCTTCCTCCAACGAGGACAATCATCCTCGATGTGCTTGAAGGGGCGGGCCATCCCATAATCAGCAGTCTGTCCATTGCTCGCCTTCGTCTGTGTCTTGTCTCCCCATTGCTTCCTGCATGGGCGCGTTCCGCCGCCCGGAATGGATTAAATCTGTCGCCACGCCCCGATCAGCATGCGCATGAAATGCTCTGCAGCCGGCGACAAGGTGCCTCCGCGGCGCCGCACGATGCCGATGGTGCGAGAGATTTCGGGGTTTCTGATGGGGCGCGTGATCAGGAAGGGATGTTCTCCCTGGGGGGTCGCCATTTTCGGCAGCACGGAAATCCCGAGCCCTGCCTCCACAAGGCCGAGGGATGTGGAAAGATGGGTCACTTCGTAAAACCAGTTGAGCTTGATGTTGGATCTAGCCAGAGCGGCATCGAGCAGCGTCCTGTTCGCGCTCGAGCGATGAACCGTGATCAGCGGATAGGGTTCAAGATCCTGCCATCGGACCTCTTTCTTTTCCGCTAGGGGATGATCGCGCTTGGCTGCCAGGACAAACGGATCCTCGGCCAGCCTTTCGAAGACCAGATCGCTGTCCGAGCTTCCCATGATGTTGATCCCGAATTCGACTTCGCCGCGCGCCACAGCCTGAAGTGCATCGGTCGCAGTCAGATCGAGGATCCGAAGCCGAATATTTGGATATTCCTGGTTGAACTGGCGGATGACAGACGGCAGGAAATAAAATGCTGCCGTCGGCAGGCATGCAATCGTTACCAGTCCCCCGCGCTTGGCTCCCAGTTCCCGCATCGAAAACAGCGAACCGTCGAATTCTTCGAGCATACGCTGCACCAGGGGCACGAGCTCGGTTCCAAGAGCCGTGGCGGCGACATGGCGGGTCGTTCTTTCCAGCAGCGGCGCGCCGATCGCCTGCTCCAGCTTTTGAATGCGGCGGCTGAGCGCCGGTTGTGACATGTTCAGCTGATCGGCCGCGCGATGAAAGCCCTGCAGCTCGACCACGGCAAGGAAGGCTCTAAGGTCAAGGATCTCACAATTGATGTTCATTTCGTATCAATACCCTCGATTTTAGCATTTCACATATCAATCATTAATTCCATAATAGCAATAACAAGGCGGATTAATACGTTAAACACATTATCTGGCGAGAAAAAACGCATGAATGATTTGCTCTCCATACCGTGTGTCCTGATGCGGGGCGGCACCTCCAAAGGCCCGTTCTTTCTGGCGTCGGACTTGCCACAGGACCCGGTCGAGCGGGATCAAGTGCTTTTGTCCGTGATGGGCTCGGGCCATCCGCTTCAGATCGATGGTATCGGAGGGGGAAACCCGGTCACCAGCAAAGTTGCCATCTGCGGACCGGGAACGGTGCCTGGCGCGGATGTAGACTATCTGTTCGCGCAGGTTCGCGTCGACAGGCAGATCGTCGATACCTCCCCCAATTGTGGGAACATGCTGGCGGCTGTCGGGCCGTTCGCAATAGAGGCGGGGCTTGTGCCGGTCGCCGGGGACACCACCCTCGTCAAGATCTTCAACGTCAACACCGGCAAGATGATCGAAGCCGAGGTTCCGACACCGAATGGTGCGGTAGCCTATCTCGGCGACGCAAGAATTGACGGCGTACCCGGCCAGGCCGCTCCGATCGCGCTCACATTCAAGGATGCGGCGGGTGCGCGAACGGGCCAGCTTTTTCCAAGCGGCAAATCGATAGAGACAATCGCCGGCATCGATGGGACCTGTATCGATTGCGCGATGCCGATGCTCCTGATCGAGGCGGCCTCGCTTGGTGTGACCGGATACGAGAGCGCTGCTGAACTGAACGGCAATCATTCGTTGATCGAGCGGCTGGAAAAACTTCGTATCCTTGCCGGCGAAAAAATGGGAATGGGGGATGTCCGCAGTCAAGTCACCCCGAAACCGGTCCTCATCTCTCCCGCCAGACAAGGTGGTGCATTGAACGTTCGCTACTTCATGCCGAATGAATGCCATCCATCGCTGGCGACGACCGGCGCTGTCGGGATCGCAACGGCCTGTGTGAGCGAAAACACTGTGGCATCCCGCCTTATCGGCGTTCAAACACCGCCCGTCGTGCTTTCCATCGAACATCCCAGCGGTCATCTGGACGTGAAGTTGCAGTTGAGGGATGGAAAGCTCGTTGCCGGAATTCTTCGCACAGCACGCAGGCTGTTCGAGGGCCATGTCTTTGCAAAGCCTGCCAAAACGCTGGTTTGTGCGGCATAATCAATCAACCTATGGCGCCGGGAGGGTGCCAAAATGGAGGAGATCGAATGAAAAAGCTTATTCTCGCGCTCGCTGCGGCGGCCGTGCTGTCCGGAACGGCTTTCGCGGAACCTGTCCGCATTAGCGTTGGTTCCTACAACCTCAACAACCTGCCTTTCCCGGTCGCACAGGGGCTGGGTCTTTACGAGAAAGAGGGTCTGGAGGTCACCGTCGAAAATTTCGCGTCGGGGGGCTCGAAGACCTTGCAGGCGCTGGTTGCCGGCTCGACGGATGTCGCTGTCGGCTTTTACGACCATACGATCCAGATGCAGTCGCAGAACAAGCATGTTGTCGCCTTCGTGGAACTCGGGCGCAATTCCGGGCTCGTGCTGGCCGGCGGCAAGGACGCGAAATTCGATCCGAAAAATCCGGAGTCCATCAAGGGCGCCAAGATCGGAATCACCGCTCCGGGCTCCTCCTCGGACTTCTTTATTCGCTACTATCTTCAACGGCATAAGCTTTCCGCGAACGACGTTTCGATCATCGGCGTCGGGTCGGGGGCTGCCGCCGTTGCAGCTCTTCAGCAGGGCAAGATCGATCTCCTCGTAAATTATGATCCCGCGGCGACGTTCGTGGTCGAGAAGGGCGTCGGAAAGATCTTGATCGATGCCCGCAACGACGATGGCGCCAAGGAAATCTATGGCGGCATCTATCCGACATCGGTGCTTTACGCCACGCAGGACTATATCTCCAAAAATCCGGAGACCGTTCAGAAGGTCACCAACGCAACGGTAAAGGCGCTTCAATGGATGAAGACGCACAGCGCCGCTGAGATCGTCGAAAAGCTTCCGCCGGAATTCATTTCGGGCGACAAGGAGACGTATATCAAGGCGGTTGAAAACGCGCGTCAGATTTTTTCCACGGACGGGCTGCTCGACGAAAAAGATATCAAGACGCCTCTCGATGTCCTGACGTCGTTCAACGACAAGGTCAAGGCTGCCAAGATCGACCTTTCCAAGACCTATACCAACGAATTTGTAGCTAAGGTGCCGGCGACGGCATCGAACTGAGGGAGGTTAAGATGTCCGTGACAGCCTTAAAGCCGGCAACACAGACACCTCATGCTGCGGCGTCGTCCAAAGCGATGGTGGCAATCGAAAATGTCACTATGGCCTTTGGCTCCTTCGTCGCGGTCCAGGATGTAAATCTGACGGTGGCTGATGGCGAATTCGTCGCTATTGTGGGGCCGACGGGCTGTGGCAAAAGTACGATCCTGAATGCGATCGCAGGCCTTTTGAAGCCGGCAAAGGGCTCGGTCTCGATCGATGGCAGCGTGGTCTCCGGCGTCCAGAATAACATCGGCTATCTATTTCAGCAGGATGCCCTGCTTCCATGGAAGACCGCGATCGAAAATGTGGAACTGGGACCGATGTTCCAAGGCGTCGGCGCTGGCGAGCGCCGGGAGCGAGCCCTCAAATGGCTGGCCAAGGTCGGTCTTAAAGGCTTCGAGGACCGCTATCCGCATCAGCTTTCCGGCGGGCAGCGTAAGCGTGTGCAAATGGCGCAGGCGCTGATAACGGGGCCGAAGGTGATCCTGATGGACGAGCCTTTCTCCGCGCTCGACATTCACACTCGGCATTTGATGCAGAATGAGCTACTTCGCCTATGGCAGGAAGAGCAGCGGGCTGTGGTTCTGATTACCCATGATCTTGAGGAAGCGATTGCTCTGGGAGATCGTGTTGTGGTTCTGGCCTCAGGTCCCCGGTCGCGCGTCATCGACAGTTTCCCTGTCGATCTGGAGCGTCCTCGCGATGTCGCGGAGATCAAGCTCGATCCCCGCTTTACTGAACTCTATCGCAATATCTGGGCTTCCCTGCGCGGTGAAGTGGAGAAAAGCTATGAACGCCATGACTGAGAGACTTACCCAACTGGCATTGCTGCTGGTCATTGTCGGCGGTTGGGAGATCGGCGTGAACCTGGGCGTGATCGACGTCTTCTTCTTTCCTTCGCCTGTCGACATTCTGAAGCAGGTATTCACATGGGTCACCGATCCGGGCTTCTTCAAGCATGTGACCATCACCCTGACGGAAACGGTGCTCGGCTACGTCATTGGCACGGCTCTCGGCGTTGCCGCAGGGGTATGGCTCGGACTGTCGCGCTCGGCTGCCCGGATCCTCGATCCGTTCATCAAAGGCCTGAACGCCATTCCGCGTGTGGTCCTTGCCCCTATCTTTGTCCTTTGGCTCGGTTTGGGCTTGTGGTCCAAGGTGGCCCTTGCCGTCACGCTCGTGTTCTTCGTAACCTTTTTCAACGCGATGCAGGGCGTGCGTGAAGTCAATCCCGTCGTGCTGTCGAATGCCCGCATTCTCGGCGCGAAGAAGTCCGAACTGCTGCGCCACGTCTATTTCCCGGCTGCGGCGAGCTGGATCCTGTCTTCGCTTCGAACATCCGTCGGTTTTGCGGTCGTTGGCGCCATCATCGGTGAATATCTGGGTGCGTCGGCCGGTCTGGGATACCTCATCGCGCAGGCGGAAGGTAACTTCGACGCCGTCGGCGTCTTCGCGGGGATCTTCATCCTGGCGGTGTTCGTCCTGTTGATCGATCTCGTCCTGGATTTCGTCGAGGGCCGCCTGATCAAGTGGCGTCCGCGTGCGGCGGAACGTACCACCTGATTGCGCTTCGGTTGCCGAAAGCTCTCGTCGCAAGACAGGGCTTTCGCAGCTCGCCAGCTTTTCGATTTCACAATCGTTCGGCGGCGAAAACCACGTCAACACCAATGGCGCTGCCGGGTGTTCGTCTATCACCGATGCTGAACCACAGGCGTTGACCGTTGCTCATCGGGCCAAAGAAAGGACGGTCTCAAGCAGTACCTTTGCGCCTGTCTCGATGTTTTCCGAGGTGACAAATTCAGCCTCGTTATGACTGATGCCATCTCGGCACGGAACAAAGATCATCGCTGTCGGTGCAACACGGCTGATGAAAAGTGCATCATGGAAGGCGCCGGAAACCAATTTCATGTTTGGAACACCAAGCCTTTCGCAAGCCTTGCCGATCACATCGACGATTGACGTGTCGAATTGTCCGGGTGCCAAGTCGAAGCGTTTTTTGATGAGCACATCGACCATATGGCGCTTGGCCGACGCGCGGCATTCCGCGTCGATTTGGGCTTCTATGGAAGAAAGCACGTCTTCCTGCGGATGGCGGATGTCGATGGTGAATGTGACACTGCTCGGAATGACGTTGACGGAACTGGGTTCGACGCTCATTCGACCAACGGTCAGCCGCGCCATCGGATCGGCCGGCATGACGACGAGTTGCAGTTGCGCAATCGCCGCGACGGCGGCCGCCATGGGATCTTTGCGGAATTCCAGCGGAGTCGTGCCAGCATGGGCCGCCTCGCCCCTAAAGGAAACTTCGAGCCACCTCGTTCCCTGTACGCCCGTGACGAGGCCGATCGGGATGCCCGCGCGTTCAAGCACGGGTCCCTGCTCGATATGCACCTCAACGAAGGCAGACACGGCATGGCCGACCGGCTGCATCTTGGCTTCCGGCAGTGCCTTCAATGTCGCCGCCAATTCATCGTCAAGCCTTGCCCCGTCGGTGCCGCGCATATCCTGCCACCCAGCCATTTCGCCCGCGCCAACAAAGGTCATGGATCCCATGCAGCCGGGAGAGAAGCGGCTACCTTCCTCGTTGGTCCAAGACACAACTTCGAGGGATCGTTCCGTAACGACTCCGGCATCCTCAAGGGCTTCCAGTACCTCGAAGGCAGACAGCGTCCCGAGAGCGCCATCGAACCTGCCTCCCGTGGGCTGACTGTCAAGATGGCTACCGATCAGGACTGGCGCAGCCGAGGGATTGCATCCTTCACGTCGGATGAAAAGGTTGGCTATCGCATCCTGGTGGACGCTGAATCCGCGGGCAATGGCCAGGTCAGCAAGCAGGCGCCGGGCCGCCCTATCCTCGATGCTCAACGCTTGACGGTTCACCCCACCCGCTGGCGTTGCTCCTATCGTTGCAAAATCGACAATGCGCTGCTGCAGACGCTGCGCATTGATCTTTGGGTATGACGTCATCGGTGGATGCCCGTCACGAAGTCTTTTACCCGTTGCGGATCGACTGCGTTCCACCAGACGCCGTCATACTTCAACGAGCTTGCAACGATCACGCCATCGGCTACCGACAGAATGTCGTTACCATTTTCCGGCGTCACACCGCTGCCGACGAGGGTCGGCAGGCCCGCCGCCTGCTTGATCATTCCGATGTAATCGAGATCGGCTGCATGTCCTGTCCTTTGCCCTGTGGCGATAATGGCATCCGCGTCAAAGAACACGAGATCCTTCACCTGTTCCTCGACTGGTCGGTCCGCAACGATGGCATGCGCTCCATGTTTGACATGGGCGTCGGCGAAGATGCGGATGCCATGGGCATTGAGCCTTGCGCGATAGCGCATTGCGCGGGCAGCTTCTCCCTCGATGAAGCCTTCATTGGCGACATAGGCGTTCGCCCATTGATTGACGCGCACGAAGCCCGCACCTGCCGCACTGGCGATTGCAAGCGCCGGAATGGCGGCATTCGCAAGAACATTGATGCCGATTGGACCGCCGAGTTCACGGCGGATGCGATCGGAGATGACGGCCATATAGGCCGAGGTTTCGGGGCCGATATCATCGGGCTTGGAAAAGGGAATGTCGCCGTGATTTTCGATAATCACGGCATCGCAGCCGCCTGCAAGGTAGGCGCGGGCATCGTCAAGTCCGCGCTGGTAGACGGTCTCGATCTCCCCGCCGGAGTAGCGCGGTGCACCGGGAAGCGGCGCCAGATGAACGACGCCGATGATCGCCTTGTCGCGCCCGAAAAGATCGATGAGCGCGTTGCCAGCTATCTGCCCGATGGGTTTCATTGTCCCACTCATGTGTTTTCCAGTTCTGATCTCTTGATGATGTCCGAAATTTCCACCCGCGAGGGATAGGAGGCGAGCGTTCCAGGACGACCGACGGAGATGCCGGCGGCCTTGGTTGCCACTTTCGCAGCTGCAGTCAGGGTTTTTCCTTGTGCGAGCAGGCCGACGAGGACGCCCGCAAAGCAGTCACCGGCACCGCTGGTATCAACCACCGCACTCTTGGGCGCCGCGAGGATAACAGGCGCATGATCCGCCCGATCCCATATGAGGCTGCCTTGGCTTCCAAGCGTCACGACGACGCTTCTAGCTCCGTTGCCGAAAAGCACATTTGCCGCTGCCGTTGGGCTTTCCATGCCCGTCAGGGCCGCGGCTTCGCCTTGATTGACGATGACGAGATCCACATTGGCAATATCCTCGACCGTCACGTCCGACAACGGACTGGCATTGAGCACCGTCCTCAGACCTGACCTTCCGGCAAGTTCCAGACAGCTGGCGGTGATCTCCCTGGACAGGTTGCCCTGCATCAGAAGGATGTCGCCCTTGCTCCAGGTTCGCGTCAGGGCCGATTGCCGGATCGGATCGAAGGCTCGCGCGCAGGCGACGGCGCTGACGATGGCGTTTTCGCCGCCTTCTTCCAACAGGATCGTCGAACGGTCGGTGGAAAGAGGCAGGCGGATCATTCGATCGACCTCGAGGTCGCTCTTCAACGTCTCACTCACGCCATCCGCCATGTCGTCGTTGCCAAGCGCGCTCCAGAAGCACACCGCTGCCCCGCTTCGCGCCGCCGCCACCGCTTGATTGGCACCCTTGCCTCCTACGCCATCAACTGTCGAGGTCGCGTTGAGCGTTTCCCCCGGACGCGGCAGGCGCGGAAGGCGGAAGCTCGTATCGACGCAGACATTGCCGACGACATGGAGGCGCATGGGCGTCAGTCCTTGAGCGTTGCCCAGGCCAGCATCTGCTCGAAGAGCGTCTTGTAGCCGTTCCAGGCAATGAACTCCGGCGGCAGCCAGTGTGGACCGACATCCGAGGTCCAGACGAGTGTTCTGCCGGCGCCATAGGTGCCGGTTACCAAAAGTGGCTGCGAACCATATTCGCCTGAAACCGTCGCAAGCACGTCAGCTCCTGGCTTCACCTTCACCTCGTTGAAGCCGAGAAGATAGGGCCAATCTTTTCCGAGGCCCTTGAGAACCGGGTGGGTGTCATTGCCCGTCACAACGGGCGAAAACCCCTCGGGAACTTCAACGCGGTCATCGAAGGCAAGGCAGGTTACCGGCAGCACCTCCTCCACCGGTGTTTTATGATAGCGCGCGCCGCCATTGATGCCCTGGAAGCTGTAATAGCCGCCGAACATCAGCAGCGCGCCGCCATTTGTAACGTAATCGCGCAGCAGCTTCAGCCGGTTCGGGGTCCTCTTGGAATGAATCCAGGTATCAGGATGCAACAGCAGCGTGTTTGCGCCGATATCGGACAGAACGATCGCGTCATATTCCGCGAGTGCTTCGGTCGTCAGCGGAAAATCGCGCTGCGCCTCATGGGCCGGCATGAAGGTGACGTCAAATGCACTATCCTTCAATGCCTTCAGCAATTCGTCGGCACCGGTGTGATAGGTCACCGTCGGAAACTGATCGAAACCTTTGATGTGGGTAGCGGTTGAAACCCATGATTCACCCGCGAGAAGAACCTTTTTCTTGCTCATGTCTGCTCCTTGAATGCACTCGACCTTCAGGCCGAGGCGGAAAATACCGATTGGGGATTGGTGATCAGCATTTGGTCGATTGCCTGCTGGTCGACACCGTGACGCTTCAGTCGCGGCAGGAAATGCTTGAGAATATAGCCATAGCCGAAGCCGCCATAGCGGGTCAGCATGATCTTGAGAAAGACGTCCTGAGACAGAAGTAGCCGATCGGCAAAGCCCAGGTCTATGAGCGCCCTGATCGCCCTGGCGTTTTCCTCGTCCGATGGCGATTGAACATCCTGATCGGCGTAATAATAATCCATGCCGATCATGTCATATTCCAGGAAGGCACCGCGTTCCGCGAGGCTCTTTTGATATTGAAGATCATTATGGCTGGGATTCATGTGGCAGAGCACAGTGTGACGCAGGTCCGCACCTTCGTCCTCGACCGCATCAAGGACGCGATGGGCAAGGCGCTCCCATCCCGGCAAATGGATGGATAGAGGCAGGCCAGTCAGCCGCGAGGCTCGCGCCGACGCCCTGAGGGACTTTTGTTCCTCTGCCGTAAAGTCCTTGCTGACGCCGACCTCGCCAATGATGCCTGCCATGATGTCTGGCTGGGTTTCTCCACCGCCGACGTCATTGACGATGAAGGCGGTGACCTCGTCCAGATCCATGCCCTTCAGCCACTCCGGATGCGTATGCTCCAGATAGAAGCCGGTCCCCATGATGATCTTCAGACCGGACATGCGGGCGATGCGGGCCAATTGTTCGGCATCGCGCCCTATGCCAAAGTTGGTGGTTTCAACCACCGTATGGCCGCCAAGCTTCTGGAAGCGGGAAAGTTCGGCTAGGGCCAGATCCCGATCATCCAGCGAGACGTTGTCGCGGTTCATATAGGGGTTCATCCGCAGCTCGCCGATGATCTCTATTCCAACCGGCTGTTCGGCGATCGCCTTTTCGTCTGGATGGCAAGGGCACTTCCATGAGGTCGCTCCGTCAAGGAAGATGTGCTCATGCATGAGCGTCACGCCCATGTCCGCGACCGGAATGGGACCGAGCACGGTCATTGCGCATCCGGTATGGACGCCGATGGCATGGTGCGTTCTGGCCCCCTCGGCAAAGAGATGATCCATCATGCTCAGCGGCCCCTTGCTGCGCCTTTGAAAAGGCGGAAGTTCAACCAGATTGCCACGAGGATGATGACCCCGGTGACGATCGGCGTGAAGAAGGGCGACATGTGCGAGAGGATCAGGCCGTTGGCGATGACGGCAACCGTCAGTGCTCCGAGCACCGTTCCGACCACTGAACCGCGCCCGCCGAACAGGCTCGTACCGCCCAGTACAACTGCGGCAATGACATCGAGCTCGAAACCTTGTCCGGCATTTGAGGAGCCGGAACCGAGGCGCGCGGCAAGAATGACGCCGGCGACCGAGGCGGCTACACCCGATATTACATAGACGAACAAGGTGACGCGCCGCGTGTTGACGCCGGCGCGGCGCACCGCCTCGGCATTGGCACCGATGCCGGTGACATATCGCCCGAACGGCGTTTCGTTAAAAGCGATATAGGCCGCGATGAGGGCAACGATCGCGATCATCGCGGGGGCGGGGATGCCAAAGAACCAGGCCTGGCCAATCGCCGTGAACGGGCTCTGCGGATCGACGGGGATCGAGTAGCCGCCGGTGATGAGAAGTGCGAGGCCCCTGATGACTGATAGCCCGGCCAGCGTGACGATGAAGGCCGGAATCCGTTCATAGGCGATGAAATATCCCTGGATTAATCCGGTCGCCGCGCCAAGAAGCATCATCAGAATGACAACCAGCGGCCATGCGATTCCTGCCTGCAGGCAGGCGGCCGAAAGCGTTGCGGCAAGGGCCAATACGGATCCAACCGAAAGATCGATACCGCCTGTCGTGATGACGAAGGTCATGGCCGCTGCCACGATCAACAGAGGCGCCGATTGTCTGACCACGTTCAAGAGATTGGGCGCAGTCAGAAAGACGTTTGTAAAGAGGGAGAAGAAAATACAGACCGCGATGAAAAACAGGGCGATCGAAACAATGCCGCCATTGGCTATGGCCTTGTCATAGAGTCGTGCCTTGCGCAAACGAGATGAGGGGGCGGTTTGGGCGTGAGAGGATGTCATGGTCATACGGAAGCGCCTCGCTCGGTATGTTGGCCGGCCGAGCGTGCGGAGAACTTGCGACCGACGATCAGGTTGACGACTTCTTCGATATTCGTTTCGGCGATAAGGCGCTCGGCGACGTTCTGCCCCTCATACATCACCTGGATGCGATCGCAGACGAGGAAGAGATCCTGCAGCCGATGCGTAATCAGAATGACGCTGACGCCGCGGGCGCTGACCGTGCGGATGAGCTCCAGCACCGCCTCGACTTCGGCAACGGCTAGGGCCGCCGTCGGCTCGTCCATGATGAGGACCGAAGGATTGAATGACGCCGCACGTCCGATCGCGATGGACTGGCGTTGGCCGCCTGAGAGATTCTCGACCTTCAAATGCGTGTCCGGAATGACGATGCCGAGCCCTTCCAGCATATGGCGCGCCCGTTCATGCATGGTCTTCTTGTCGAGGATTGGAATGCCCGCAAGCTTCCATTTCGGTTCACGCCCCAGAAAAAGATTTCCCGCCACGTCGACGGTGTCGCAAAGGGACAGATCTTGGTAGACCATCTCGACATGCGCGGCGCGTGCATCAGCGGGCGAGGTAAAGGAAACTGGTTTGCCGTCGATCTCGATCGTTCCCGAATCCGGGATCACCGCGCCTGAAAGAACCTTGCTCAAGGTCGATTTGCCGGCACCGTTATCGCCGACGAGACCGAGGACCTCGCCCGGCTTCAAGGTCAACGATACATTGTCCAAAGACTGCATCGTGCCATAGCGTTTGGAAATACCGGTCATTCTGACGCGGTAGGTATCAGCGTTTGTCATATCAATGCTGCCTTGCGGAAATGGCCTCAGCCATGATGCCACAACGTCACGGCCGATGCGATCGGCCATGACGTGACGAGATGCGGGGAGCTATTTGAACATGCCCCGAAACTTGTCGACATTTTCCTTGGTGACGATGGTGACAGGCACATTGATGATCGGATCGATCTTCTCGCCCTTTTTCACCTTGACGAGCGCTTCGACAGCCGCCTTACCTTCGCCGGCCGGATCCTGCTGGATAACGGCCGTTACCCAACCCTGATCGATGCCCTCGATTGCCTGCTTGGTCAGATCCCAGCCGAAGACCTTCACGTTACCTGTTTTGCCCTGGCTGGTGACGGCCGCAACGGCGCCGAGGAGTGCCGGTTCGCCGGTCGCATAGAGCGTTGTCATGTCGGGATTGGCGGTAATGAGATTTTCCGCCGCACTGAGGGCGACATCCTGAACGTTCTGACCGTCGACGGTATCGAGGAAATCGACCTTCTGGCCGCCGGCCTTTACCGCCGCCTTGAATCCATCAAGACGCTGATTCTGGATGAAGGAATTGAGTGCGCCAACAACGCCGACTTTGGCGCTGCCGCCCATCTTGTCCTTGACGTAATCGGAATAGAACTTGCCGATCTCCTCACCAGCCTTGGTATTGTCGACACCCACGAAGGCTATGTTGTCGCCGTTCGGAATCTGGGCATCGATAGCGATGACCGGGATGCCGGCCTTCTTGGCGGCGGTGATTGCCGGCTTCACTCCGTTTACGTCGATGGCGACCAATATGATGCCGTCGACCTTCTGGGTGATGTAGTTCTCGATGGCGTCATTTTGCGCGCTGGGCACGTTGTTGGCGTTGAATATGACGAGATCGGCGCCGGCTTTCTTCGCAGCCTCCCTGGCGCCGTCATTGATCTGGTTGAAGAAGAGAGCCTGCTGGTTGATCGTCACGAGAGCCAGCGTATTCGCCATCGCGGCGCCGGCACTGCAGGCAAGTGCAACGGTTGCGCCAATCGCGCAACCGAACAGATATTTCTTGAGATGCATGATCGTTCCCCATGTTTTTGGATTGCAAGGGGAGTATTCAAGTAACTTGAATGATTGTCAAGCGACTTGAATTTGTGGCGTTGAAGATGATCGCAAGTTCGCTTTCAGGACAGTGGCGTCGTTAGAAGGTCGCCGGCGTATTGACCCAGAAGATGCTTGCTCGCTCCGCTCCCACATTGCGATACCAATGGGGCAGTTCGGAGTTGAAGACGAAGCTGTCGCCGACGGAAAGCCGGAATGTCCGTTCGCCGACCATGAGTTCGATCTCGCCGGCAAGAACGTATCCGACCTCCTCGCCGACATGCTGGATCGGCCCGGCACTTTGGCCACCGGCCTCAATGTGGTGGATGTTGCATTGAAGCAGATGACCTTGCGAATAGGGGATTATCCGTTCGAGAGAGATGCCTTCCCCTCTGCGCAACGGGTCGAGTCCAATCAAAGGCCTTGTCCCCGAACGGAAGACAATGCCCTCTTCACCGTCGGCCTCCTCGAACATCCAGCCAATATTCGTACCCAAAACACCGACAAGTCTATGCAACATCGGTAACGAGGGCGAAGCCTTGCCGTTTTCAATTTTCGACAAAAGGCTTTCAGAGCAATCCGCGGCCAGGGCGAGAGCCTTGAGAGTCAAGCCCCGGGTTTGCCTGGCGAGCCTTAGACGGCCTCCGAGCCGCGCCGGATTGGTCAGTATCTTTTCCTCGTTGTCTTCTCCCGATTTCCCGGGGGATCCAATCATGTTCATGGTTCTGGTATCGCCGTTACAAAGCCGAAGCTTAACGCCAGGCCTCCGCATCTGTCTAGGTATCACGAATACCAGTGACATGCGCGTCGAGTTGCCGCTTTGCTAGGGCTCCTCTCCATCAGCGCTTGTTTCGTCGAGAACGCTGATTGTCGTCCTGGATTCCGTTGCTCGGTCCTCGCTTCAACCTACGGCGATGCTGCCGGAGTATTCGCAGACTTCGCGTTGATTGACCCGCAACGCTCAGCGTTTGCCGATCGATGGGCTGAACACCATGAGGCTCAGTATTTCGAAGAGCACCTGGGCTCCGGCATGCGCGGTGTTGGTCGTTGCGTCATATTGGGGAGCGACCTCGACGACGTCGCCACCTATCAGATTTATTCCTTTCAGCCCGCGTATCAGTTCAAGAACTTCGCGCGTCGTCAATCCGCCGACTTCCGGTGTGCCCGTGCCGGGGGCAAAACTTGGATCGAGGCTGTCGATGTCGAAGGAGAGATAGGTCGGGCCGTCACCGACGATGGATTTGGCTTTGGCGATGACGGCTTCCATCCCCATTCCGCTGAGGTCCTCGGCGTGGATCACGGTCATTCCCGATTTGTAGGAGAATTCCCACAGATATTCCGCTGAACCGCGTATGCCGATCTGGATTGTCCTTGTCGGATCGAGCACGCCATCCAGCACGGCGTTGCGAAACGGTCCGCCGTGATGAAACTTCGTCTGATCGAAGGCACCGCTGGTGTCGCAGTGCGCATCGATATGAATATGGCCGACCGGCTCCTTCCGGCCGACAGCCTTCAGGATCGGATGTGTGATGGAGTGGTCACCCCCAACCGAGAGGGGCACGACGCCCGCATCGACGATCTGGCCGATACGCTTCTCGATGTCGTCGTGACTGAGCTCCAGCCGGTAGCGGCTCTGGAACGGCGCGTCGCCAATATCGGCAACACGAAGATCGAAGACGGGCGCCGTTCCCAGAACATGGTTGTAAGGACCGATCCTTTCGATGGCGCGAAGGGCGCGCGGTCCGAAGCGGGAGCCGGGACGGTTGGTGACGCCGAGATCCATCGGAATTCCCGTTATCGCGACCTGGAGATTGCCAAAGTCCGGCTTGTCGGCCGCGACCTGCATGTAGGGCGCGCTGAGGAAAGTCGGCACACCGGCATATGGCGCCAGTCTCGTGCCGCTCTTGGAGATGATCTTCTCGGCGACTTTGCGAAACTTCTCATCGAATATCTCGCCGCCGCTAGCGTCTGAAAATTCCGCGCGCAGCTGTTCGAGCCGCATCTTGTCCCACACCATGCGCATGCGTCTCCACTTGAGGTTCGTCTCGCTCAACAAAGAGGTTGAGAAAGCAATTGGTATCGTTGTAGCAATCGGTATCAAAGAGAAATCGATATGACCGCTGCAAAATCCAATTCGCTCGTTGCCCGCCTCTCTCCTCCGCCCATCCCTTCCGTCGTTGCCTGGGGCCGCGAATACAAAGGGCAGAAGGGGCCGCTCATCGACTTGTCGCAGGCCGTGCCCGGTTATCCTGCGCATCCGGAAATGCTGCGTCTTCTCGGTGAGACGGCGGCGCAACAGGCGATGACGGGATATGGCCCGATCGAGGGCGAACCTTTGCTGCGGCAGGTCTATGCCGCACATGTCGCAGAAGTTTACGGCGCGGACATATCTGCCGGCAATATCCATATCACGGCCGGCTGCAATCAGGCGTTCATGTGCACGGCGATTGCGCTTGCTGGCGCCGGCGATACGGTCGCGCTCACCAATCCCTTTTATTTCAATCACGACACGACGCTATCGATGCTGGGGATCGGGCGGCGACTGGTCGAGTGCGATCCTGCAGGCGGCTTTCTTCCCGAACTCGGCTCTGCCGAAGCCGCGCTTGCGGCCGGTGCGAAGATACTTGCCGTGGTCACGCCCAACAATCCTACCGGGGCTGTCTATCCGCCTGAGCTACTTCACGCGCTATTCAGGCTCTGCCGAACATACGGCGCCTGGCTGGTCGTTGACGAAACCTATCGCGACTTCCTGGCCGAAGGTTACGGCCGGCCGCACGCCCTGCTGTCTGAGCCGGGCTGGGAGGATACGCTCGTCCTTCTCTACAGCTTTTCGAAATCCTTCTGCATCCCGGGTCATCGCCTTGGTGCCGTCACGGCAGGTCCTGCGCTCATCGCAGAGATCGCGAAGGTCATGGACAATATGCAGATCTGCGCTCCGCGTTCGGCTCAGATCGCCGTTGCCTCGGCTCTGCCTATCCTTGCCGACTGGCGGGCCGGCAACCGGCTGGAAATCGCCCGTCGTGCCGATGCCTTGAGACTGGCGTCTTCCGAGCTGGCTGGCTGGGAGATTGCAGCGATCGGCGCCTATTTCGCCTTTGTTCGCCATCCTTTCGAGGGCCGATCGTCGTCCGAGGTTGCAGAAGAACTTGCTAGGGAACGCGGCGTGGTCTGCATTCCCGGGGCATATTTCGGCGAGGGGCAGGAGCGCTACCTTAGATTTGCCTTTGCCAATGTCGATGTTGCCTCGATCAGGTTATTGCCGGATCGTCTACGCTAGATAACGCTCATCAACCGCCGCCGGAAGGTCATGATAACCGCCTCGCCAATAGAGTAGCGGTCCAATGTCCTGCCGGATTTCCATCGCACAGATATGCCCGATCAGAATGGCATGGGAATGATGATGGAATGCGGTTTCGAGCTTGCAGTCGAGGACCGTCAGGGCGTTTTCAAGTGCGGCGGCACCTGTCTTGAGCCGATACCATCCGGCACCCTCGTAGCGGTCGGCGCCCTTGCGTCCGTCGATCCCGGCAAAGGATTGCGCGACGTGCTGCTGGTCGGCCGCAAGCACATTGACGCAGAAACAGCCATACCGCTGCAGCGCCGGCCAGGAGGAAGAGGTTCTGTTGATGCTGACGATGACGGAAGGCCGATCCGCCGAAAATGAGGAAACCGATGTTGCGGTGAAGCCGGTGCGGTCTTGACCATCTCCAACCGTTATCACGCTGACCGCGCCCGCCAGGTGCCGCATCGATAGTCTGAATTCCTCATCGCTGATCAGAGCCTCGTCACCCATCGGACCGGCCCTCAGCTCTTGGCAAAGCGGTTTGCCGGCATTGAAATGCCGAGGTTTTCGCGCAATGTCTTGCCTTCATATTCCTCGCGGAACAGGCCGCGGCGGCGAAGCTCCGGCAGGACGAGCCGCACAAAGTCGTCGAGGCTGGACGGCAAGGTCGGAAACATCAGGATAAAGCCGTCGGCGGCACGCGTCTCGAACCACTCTTCCATGTAGTCGGCGATCTGGGACGGCGTGCCCGTTATACCATTTCCGGTGTGCTTCTCGGCATAGTGCCGAATCAGTTCGCCGACCGTGTGGCCGCTCTTGACGAAATCGACCAGTTCGTCGAACAGGGCACGCGACCCTTTCGGGGCGGCCGGCAGCCGCTCCATCGGGAAGGGTTCATCGAGAGCCACGCCACGCAGGTCCGCCTCCAGGAATTCGGAGAGCATCAACCGCCCGACATCGGGATGCATCTTGTCGATCAGATAGTCTACCTTGGCCTTTGCCTCGGCCTCGGTTTCACCGACATTGATGACGATGCCCGGCATGATTTTTAGATCGTCTCTCTCGCGGCCATAGGCCGCCATCCGGCTTTTGACATTGTCGTAGAAGGACCGGTTCCGCTCGATATTCGATGCGAGGCTGAAGACGATCTCGGCCGTGCGTGCCGCCATATCCATTCCGGGTTCGGAACCGCCCGCCTGGGCGATGATAGGACGGCCTTGCGGCGTGCGCGCGATATTGAGGGGGCCGCGAACCTGAAAGTGCTTGCCCTTGTGGTTGAGCGTGTGGTGCTTGTCCTTGTCATAGTAGACGCCGGATTCGCGGTCGAGAAGGAGTGCGCCTTCCTCAAAGCTGTCCCAAAGGCCGAAGACGACATCGACGAACTCGTTGCCACGCTCGTAGCGCACCGCGTGCGGATCCAGCCCCTCGCGATTAAAGTTGTAGCCGGTTTCGTCATGGTCTGACGTAACGACGTTCCAACAGGCGCGGCCCTTGCTCAGATGGTCGATCGAGGCAAACAGACGGGCCACATTGTAGGGTTCATAGTAGCTCGTCGAGACTGTTGCCACGAGACCGAGATCATTGGTCGTAACAGCCAGTGCCGAGAGTAGTGAGAGGGGCTCGAAGCGGTTCATCTTGGTTGGAATGCGGGCAAGCGCATTCGGATCGCCGACGGCCGCAGCCGGAGAATCCGCCATGAACATGAAATCGAATTTGGCCGCCTCGGATCGTTTGGCGACATCCAGCAGATGCGCGAAGTCGTTAGCGCCGTTGACATCGCTTGCCGGATGCAGCCAGGAGGCCGGATGGAAGCCGAACGTATAGACGAAAGTTCCAAGCTTCATCTTGTCGGTCCGCGCCATCGTATTCTTCCTTTATGTCGGCCACGCCCTCCTTTTGGAGGCGAATGCGTAAATTATCGCCAAGAGCAAAATTTCATCAATATCGTGCAGCTGAGTTCCGTTTTAGTTTTTCTAAAATGTTGATCCGGGCGCCGATATCAGGCCCTGCTGGCGGGAAATGGCGACGAGCCAATCGCGGAATTGGCGTCCATGCGGTTTTTCCAGGGCGGCCCTGTCCCAGGCGAGGAAGTAGCTTTCGCGCAAGGCAATGCGTATGTCGACGGGAATGACGAGCGTCTGCGCCTCCAGCTCATCTGCAATCATCGACATCTGCGCGAGAACGACGCCGCGCTTGTTGACGGCGGCGTCGATTGCGCTGCTCGAAAGGGTGAAGGAAAGGCCGGCGGCTGTTTCCTTGAGTGTCGCGCCCGTCTTCGCGGCGAATTCAAGCCAGCTTGGATAGGGCGTGAAGTGCCGCTCCCATTCGACATGCAGGAGCGGATATTGAAGAAGGTGTGCTGCGGAAGGCGCCTTGCCCTTAATCAAGGCCGGCGAGCAGGCGGGAACCACCCAATCGCGGAACAGCTCCGTATAATGTTCATGCTGCAGCACGTCCGATCCGTAGCTGATGCGGAAGTCGATGTCGTCGAAGCCCATGCGCGGTTCCTTGTCGCGACCGACGATCCTGACATGCGCGTTGGGATGCAGGGCCTGCCAGTCGAAGATCCGGCGCCCGATCCATTTGTTGACGACGGAAGACAGGGCACTGAGCACAAGGGCATTCTCGTTGCGTGCCCGTTCCAGGACCTGTTCAGCAACCGCGAATTGCTCGAATCCCTTCGATATTTCCTGATGATAGAGCCGTCCCCATTGGGTGAGCTCCACTGTGCGACCATTGCGCTCGAGCAAGGTGACGCCGAGAAAGCTCTCGATCTTACGGATCTGCTGACTGATCGCTCCCGGCGAAACCTTCAGCTCCAAGGCCGCGGCGTTCACGCCGCCGCAACGGCCGATGGCTTCGAAGGCTTGCAAGCCCTTGAGCGGAACCGCCCTGCTGATCCGTTTCTCGTTCAAGAGGCGATTCCTTGCGGCAGTTGATCGATGGTCCTGCTTTCATTGGGATGGAAGTCACCGGCAAACTGGAAACGATCGCCAGGATGGATGAATTCGACATAGGTGACCGTGCGGCTGCTCTGCCATGTCTGGCGGATGAGCGTCAGGCAGGCTTCGCCGCGCTCGGTCTCAAGCAGGCGTGCCGTCGTGGCATCGGCCGAGACGGCTCGAATGACATGCCGGGCCTTCGACCAAGGCACCATGTCCAGCAACCATTTGCCTGGTGGAACCGAAGCGAAACTCTCGGTTCTTGCTGCTGGCACCAGGTCCAGCATGATGATGCGCCGCTCCAGCGCATTCGCCTTGCCGTCGACCGCATGCAGGCAGTGGAGCCGCAGGATTTCCGCTCCCATGGTTTCGCCAAGCCGCAGCGCGGTGGCAGAATCGAGCCTCTCGACTTTTCGCATCAGCATCGTGTGACTGTGTTGATGCCCTGCCAACTCCGCTTCCGTGGAAATGTCCTGGATGTCCATGACCGTGCGGTCGATCTGCCGCGAAGCGACGAAGGAACCGAGCTTGCGGCGACGTATGATCATGCCACGCTCGGCCAGGGTCGAAAGCGCCTTGTTCACGGTCATCCGAGAGCATTGATACTCTTTCAGCAGCTCATGTTCGACGGGTATTCGGTGCCCCGGCGGCCAGATGCCGCTCACGATCCTACTTTCGATATCCTTCAGAATTTTCTGATGAATTGGGACCAACGCTCGCCTTGCTCCGGCAATGAATTCAGTGTCCGTAAAAACCGCGTCTGCCAGATTCATCGGGCATCATACGGCATAATTCTTGCGTTCGTTATGTTTTGTGTTTGACAGTGTAGGCGAGGCTGTATCTATTTGTATAGACAAAAAAGGTCATAGAAATCGGCCTGACGGGACAATGCTTTGGGGAACCTGAACCTTCCAAAAGGAAGGGTACAAAACTGGAGAGAAAGACATGACGAAAAATTCGCTTCTGAAGGGGTTGGTTGGCGCCGCACTTTTGTTTGGCGCAACGATCTCGGCCCATGCGGCTGATACGCTTGCCGCGGTCAAGGCTGCCGGCACCCTGAAGGTCGGCACCGAGACGGCTTTCGCCCCGTTCGATTTCATCGACGCCGGCAAGCATGTCGGCTTGAACGTCGATCTCTTCGACGAGATCGGCAAGGAGCTGGGCGTGAAGATCGAATGGGTCACCCTGCCATGGGATGGCGTTTTCCCGGCGCTTGAAGCTGGAAAGTTCGACGTTGTTGCCGGTCCGGCGACGATCACCAAGAAGCGCATGGAGCGCTATCGCTTTACCCCGCCCTTGGCCGAAGCAACCATCGCGATCCTGAAGAAGGCCGGTGACAAGACGATCAGCAAGCCGGAAGACATCGCCGGCAAGAAGATCGGCGTCGGCAAGGCGACCGCGCAGCTCGATCAGCTCAAGGAGTTTTCCGAAACCCTGCCGACTAAGGCCGATATCCGCGAATATCCGGCCTTTACGGAATCCTATGCCGACCTCGCGGCCGGCCGTATCGCCGGCGTTGCCAACTCGCTGCCGAATATTGCATTCGTTGCCAAACAGCGTGAAGGCACGTTCGAAGTCGTGCTGCCGCCCTTCGGCAAGAAGTCCTATTTTGGCTTCATCGGCTTGAAGGATGCCGATCACGCACCATTGATGGACGCGATCGACGCTGCCATGCTGAAAATCAAGGCTGACGGCCGCATGGCGACGCTGCAGAAGAAGTGGTTCGGTGCAAGCTTTGACACACCTGACGCCGTCAAGGACCCGGCATTCTGATCAGTCCTCGGAAATCGGCCGTGCCCGCTTTGCTGCCGGGCACGGCTGATGAGCGAGATCCCAGCTTCCTGGTCACCACGCGGGCGAACACTCAACAATGTCCATCGAGCTCTTTGGATTGCTGGTGCAGGCATCCATCTACACGGTGACGATCAGCTTTGTGTCGATCTTTATCGGTTTTGCAATTGCGATCCTGATTTCTGGAATGTTGCTAACGGGGCGTAGCCTTTTCGTGCGACCTGCCCAGTTTTTCATCAGCTTTTTTCGCGGCGTGCCGCTGCTGGTGCAGTTACTGCTGATCTACAATCTGCTTCCGGCCGTTGGCCTGAACGTGCCGAGCATCGTTGCCGCCATCATCGGCCTGTCACTCTGCACGGCTGCCTACCAGGCAGAGAACCTGCGCGGCGGCTTTGCCAGCGTGCCGCTGGGCCTTGTGGAGTCGGCGGAGATGGTTGGCCTGACGCCGCGCCAGATTTTCCGCCGCATCAAGGTTCCAATTGCCCTGCGCCTGACCTTCCCGGCTCTCGTCAATGAGGCGATCCTTATTCTGAAGGCATCGTCGCTGGTCTCCGTTGTCGGTATCGTCGAACTAACCCGTATGGCCCAGGATCTTGCCGGCAGCACCTTCCTGCCGCTGCAGATCTTCGCAGCCGCTGGCCTCATCTATCTCGTGATCAACTGGGTGGTGGCGCTTGCCGGCGGCCTGATCGAAAGCAGATTGCCGGGGGTAGCGCGATGACCTTCGACATCAACGTTCTGATTGGGCAGTGGCCCGCCATCCTCAGCGGCGCCGGCGTAACGATCATGATCTGGATCCTGGGCACCATTGCTGCGGCCGTCATAGGCTTCCTGATGGCGGTCGCCCGGCAGTATGGCGGTATGGTGGTTGACAAGATACTGGGTGCCGTCGTGGCCATATTGCGCGGCACGCCGTTTCTCATCCAGATCTTCCTCGTCTATTATGGCGGCCCTTTCGTCGGCCTCGAGCTCGATCCCGTGCCTGCCGGACTGATCGGCATTTCGATCTATGGTGCGGCCTATTTCAGCGAAATCTTCCGTTCCGGATTTCGGGCCGTGCCGAAAGGCCATATCGAAGCGGGCGAATGCGTCGGCTTGACGCGCGGGCAGATCGTCAGGCGCATTCTCCTGCCGGAGATGACGATGCTGGTGCTGCCGCCCTGCGTGAATATGACCGTCATCCTGATGAAGGAGACGGCGGTCCTCTCCATCATCACCGTGCCGGAATTGACAGCGACGCTCAGTGCGATCGGATCGCAGCAATATGCCTTCGTCGAGGCGCTGTCTGCGCTGGCGCTGTTCTACTGGGTGCTCGTCGAATTCACCGGCTGGCTTGGCAACCTTGCCGAAACGAAACTTTCCAGATTCAGGTTTTTCAACGCATGAGCGTCCCCGCTATAGAAGTCAGGAATCTCGTCAAGACGTTCGGAGAGACGACGGTCCTTCATGGCATCGATCTCGCCATCGAGCCGGGGCAGGTCTCCTGTCTCATCGGCCCATCCGGCTCCGGCAAGAGCACGCTTTTGCGATGCATGGCTTTTCTCGAAGAGGCGACGCGCGGGACGATCTCCATCAACGGCGAGGTTCTCGGCTTTGCCGAGGATTCTCAAGGGCGCCGTGAACCTATCTCGGCAGCGACAAATCGTTCGATCCGCGCCCAGATCGGCATGGTATTCCAGCAGTTCAATCTCTGGCCGCATATGACGGCGCTCGGCAATGTCAGCGAGGCCTTGAAGACGGTTCACAAGATGAGCCGCAAACAGGCCGAGGATGCAGCCATGGTGCAGCTCGTCAAGGTCGGGCTCGAAGCCAGAGCAGGCCATTATCCCTCGCAGCTTTCCGGCGGACAACAGCAACGCGTGGCTATCGCCCGCGCCCTGGCATTGAAGCCGAAGATCATGCTGTTCGATGAGTCCACCTCATCGCTCGATCCGGAACTGACCGGCGAAGTCCTGAACGTCATGCGCGACCTGGCGGCCGAGGGCATGACCATGGTGGTCGTTTCGCACGAAATCGGTTTCGCCGCGACCGTTGGCCAGCAGATCATCTTTCTCGATCACGGCAAGGTGCTGTTTAGCGGAGCGCCTCAGGAGGTCTTCAAGAAGCCGCGAAATCCTCGCCTTGAGCAATTCCTCGATACCTATCTCGATCGTGGTGCGTCGATGTTGCTCTGACATCACGTCAAACACGTCCACTGCAGCCAACGCGAGGCAACTGCGCGAGTGGACGTGTTTAATTTCCCCTCCATCTTGACCTCGATCACCGAAGACCTGGGAAGGAAAATTTCGGTTTAGGTCTTAGTGGAGCTTGAACTCGCCTTCGACGCGACGCCATTCGTTTGGACCGATCAGGCGCTGATGGCTGTAGCGGACGGAATGTAGTGGCCCGTCGAGATTGGTTTGCCAGAAATCGAGGAACCTGTGCATTTCGGGAAAATCGGGCGCTAGATCGTAATCCTGCCAGACGTAGGTCTGCAGGACGGATTCGAAATCGGGAATGTGATAGAGGATATGCGCGGTGGTCAGCCCATAGCCGTTTAGTTGACCTTCCAGTTCCGACGAAAATCGCATGCTTCATCTCCGTTTCGTGACAGTCGGATGGTGGCGCACATTTTTGCGGCCATCAATGGATTTTCAACGCAGAATGCCATTTTCTTGTTCCTTTCCAGCGTGTTAGCAGCCACCTAAAATGAGTGCTAATTTTTTTGTCCATCCCTCTTGAAATCGAAAAATCCCAAAACCAGATCATTTCGCGCAAAAAGCTCGAACGAGGTTTTGCACCCGCCCGGACTGGTCATCCGGTCCGGTGAGGGGATCAACGTCATCTTTTTTGCTCAACGGAGGAAAACATGTCGTTCCGACCGCTTCATGATCGCATTCTTGTCCGCCGCGTCGATTCCGAGGAAAAGACCAAGGGGGGCATCATCATTCCCGACACCGCCAAGGAAAAGCCGCAGGAAGGCGAGGTTATCGCCGTCGGCCCGGGCGCGCGCAACGACGCCGGCCAGATCCAGGCCCTCGACGTCAAGGCTGGCGATCGCATCTTGTTCGGAAAATGGTCCGGCACAGAGATCAAGATCAACGGCGAAGACCTGCTCATCATGAAGGAAAGCGATGTCATGGGCATTATCGAAGCCCAGGCCGAGCAGAAACAGGCTGCCTGAGCCTCCACGCCATGAATCATCAGTCTGATAGCTGCCTATTGAGGAGTTAAAGAAATGGCTGCGAAAGAAGTCAAGTTTCACGCCGATGCCCGTGAACGCATGCTGCGAGGGGTCGATGTGCTCGCCAATGCCGTGAAGGTCACTCTCGGCCCGAAAGGGCGCAATGTCGTCATCGACAAGTCCTTCGGCGCTCCGCGCATCACCAAGGACGGTGTTACCGTCGCCAAGGAAATCGAACTGGAGGACAAGTTCGAAAACATGGGCGCCCAAATGCTGCGCGAAGTCGCCTCCAAGACCAACGATCTTGCCGGCGATGGCACCACGACAGCGACGGTTCTCGCTCAGGCCATCGTTCGCGAAGGCGCCAAGGCGGTCGCGTCCGGCATGAACCCGATGGATCTGAAGCGCGGCATAGACCTCGGCGTCGACGCTGTCGTGGCGGAACTGAAGACCAACGCCCGCAAGATTTCCAATAATGCCGAGATCGCCCAGGTCGGCACCATTTCGGCTAACGGCGATGCCGAGATCGGCCGTTATCTTGCTGAAGCCATGCAGAAGGTCGGCAACGAAGGCGTCATCACGGTTGAAGAAGCCAAGACCGCCGAAACCGAACTCGAAGTCGTCGAGGGCATGCAGTTCGACCGTGGCTACCTCAGCCCCTATTTCGTGACGAACGCGGACAAGATGCGGGTCGAATTCGAGGATCCCTATATCCTCATTCACGAGAAGAAGCTCTCTAACCTGCAATCCATGCTCCCGGTTCTCGAAGCCGTCGTTCAGACCGGCAAGCCGCTCCTCATCATCGCTGAAGACGTCGAAGGCGAAGCACTTGCGACCCTCGTCGTCAACAAGCTGCGCGGCGGTCTGAAGATCGCTGCCGTCAAGGCTCCGGGCTTCGGTGACCGCCGCAAGGCCATGCTGGAAGACATTGCCATCCTGACGGGCGGCACTGTCATCTCCGAAGACCTCGGCATCAAGCTCGAGTCTGTCACCCTCGACATGCTTGGCCGGGCGAAGAAGGTGGCGATCGAGAAGGAGAATACGACCATCATCGATGGCGTCGGCCCGAAATCGGACATCGAAGGCCGTGTTGCCCAGATCAAGGCTCAGATCGAAGAAACCACCTCCGACTACGACCGCGAAAAGCTGCAGGAACGTCTTGCCAAGCTCGCTGGCGGTGTTGCCGTTATCCGCGTTGGCGGCTCGACGGAAGTCGAAGTGAAGGAAAAGAAGGACCGTGTCGATGATGCGCTGCATGCGACCCGAGCCGCGGTCGAGGAAGGCATCCTGCCGGGCGGCGGCGTTGCTCTGCTGAGAGCTGTCAAGGCGCTTGACAGTCTCAAGACGGAAAACGACGACCAGCGCGTCGGCGTCGATATTGTTCGCCGGGCAATCGAGGCTCCCGTTCGCCAAATAGCAGAGAATGCCGGCGCGGAAGGTTCGATCATCGTCGGCAAGCTGCGCGAGAAGACCGACTTCTCCTATGGCTGGAATGCCCAGACGAATGAATATGGCGATCTCTATGCTCAAGGCGTCATCGATCCGGCCAAGGTCGTGCGCACCGCACTTCAGGATGCAGCTTCGGTCGCGGGCTTGCTGGTGACGACGGAGGCCATGATTGCCGAAAAGCCGAAGAAGGAGGCACCTCCCGCATTGCCCGCTGGAGCAGGAATGGACTTCTAAGGGGCAAGCCCGCTCCACCCTCCAGTGGAGCGGGCTCCGCAATGGAGATCACGAATGGTTCAGACGATCATCAAGAGATCAGATGCGCCGCTCGATTCGCGCGACTTGGAACTTTGCCAGCGCGTGTTCGATGAGATCCGCGCAGCAGCGGATATCCCGCGCAGATCGGAAGAAGGCGAGCGCATCGCCGCTATCCTCATGGAGTTATATCGTCAGGGTGTCAGGAATCCGGAGCAGTTGAAAATATTGGTTCAGGGTGCACGCGGCACTTTTCCGGAGGTGGCGGAAGGATGAACAGCCATCATCCTCTTTCACGGGAAGATTTGCGGATGTGCGTGGACGTCGTCAAAGCGATCGCTCGCGATAGGGGAGTCTCACGAGACCCCACGGCCGTTGCTCGGATCATGGCGACGGTCGCGCGATATTATCGCAGAGGCACGCACGAGCCGTCAGCCTTGCGTGCGGCAGCCCTCTCCGAAATCGAAAGCAATTCTCTTGCTGGAGGGGCGCTCATGGAGGCAGGACACCGAGCTGAAGCCCCCTGACGTGGCAAGAGCTCAGCGACCAGACATCGATGGAGCCAGATATGAGAAAGGAAACCGACAATATCACAGTAACCGACCAATCCACCGCTGCAATCACCTCGGCGCATTTGTTGCATCCTGCCCGACATTTTGCTCATCCACACGACGTTTTGGCGGCAGAGCACATCGCTAGGGATCACAAGCGCGCCATTCTGGCGTCCTGGGCCTCGGACATATTTGCAATTGACTCGATGCCGGGCTTTCGGCGCGTTCCAGGCGCAGACCATATCGTCTCCTATGACGACATCATCGCGGCCTTGAAGTCCTTGGATGATAGCCAAGACATGATCTCGCTGCGCTCTACGGCAGCCGATAAACTCCATCGTCATGGCTCACGGCTGCGCCATTTTGCCAACCGTTTTGTTTCCAATAGCCTGCGAAAGGGAGGGCGCCGCCGCCAGCTATCAGAAGTCTAGACTTTCACCCCGTAAACGCGTGCCTGTTTAGGACGCTACCCGATTTTTGCCGTCCATTCTTTGCTCTTATGAGGAGGTTTTGCCGATGAAGATCGCCCAGATTGCGCCGCTTGCCGAAAGCGTTCCACCGAAGCTTTATGGGGGAACCGAGCGCATCGTTTCCTATCTTACCGAAGAACTTGTCGCTCAAGGTCACGACGTCACGCTGTTTGCCAGCGGGGACTCCATGACCGACGCTACCTTGGTGGCGTGCTCGGACCTCGCGCTCAGGCTTAATCCGTCCGTCAAGGACCATCTTCCGCATCAGGTCGTCCTGCTGGAGGAAGTCCGCCGGCGGGCGCATGAGTTCGATGTCCTACATTTCCATATCGATCTCCTGCATTTCCCGCTGATCCGGGATTTTGCGGATCGTACGATCACGACGCTACACGGACGCCTCGACCTGCCGGATCTCAAGCCTTTCTACAAGGCTTTTCCAGATATCCCGCTCGTATCGATCTCCAATGACCAGCGTCGCCCGATGCCGCCGGTCAACTGGTCCGGGACGGTGTATCACGGTCTTCCGACCAATCTTCTTTCCTTCACGGCAAAGCCCAAAGGCAACTATCTTGCCTTCCTGGGACGAATCTCCCCCGAGAAACGTCCGGATCGCGCGATCCGCATCGCAGCCAAGGTTGGTATGCCGCTGAAGATCGCCGCCAAGATCGACAATGCGGACAAGGCCTATTGGGACACGGTGATCGCGCCGATGGTCAAGAGCCATCCGAACGTCGAGTTCATCGGTGAAATCAACGAGCACCAGAAGGCCGATTTCCTTGGTAACGCGGGCGCGTTGCTTTTCCCGATCGACTGGCCCGAACCGTTCGGGCTGGTGATGATCGAGGCAATGGCATGCGGCACCCCGGTGGTCGCGTTCGGATGCGGTTCGGTTCCGGAAGTGATTGATAACGGTATTTCGGGCGTCGTCGTCGATAGCGTTACGGAGGCGGCCGAGAATATCGAATGGGCGCTGCGAATGGATCGCCACAAGGTGCGCGCGACCTTCGAACGGCGTTTCAGCGCGGAACGGATGGCGCAAGACTATCTCGCTATCTATCGTAACCTGCCCGGCGTTCGCACGAAGGCGGCGTCACTGCGCCGCGCCAACGGCCAAGATCTGGATCTCCAGGTCGTGGCGTAGGAGACATAGCAGCATGTCGACCGCTTCTGTGGACAGCACGCCATCCGTCGTGTCGGCAGAGCCGGCCGCCCCGGGGGCGCAGTTCTTCATCCCGGCAACCGCATCCCTGCAGGAGCGGCGACCGCGTACCCTGAAGCACGGCGATACCTTCGCCGTCTTCGACCACAATGGCGATGCGCTTTCCGGGCCGGGTAGCCCGGAAGGCCTATTCCATCGTGATACGCGTTATCTCTCGCATTTCCATCTGACGATCAACGGCAAGCGGCCGATGCTGTTGTCGTCGACGCTGCGTGACGACAACGCGATGCTCACCTGCGATCTCACCAATCCCGATCTCTTCGACGAAAAAGGTAAGCTCACCCTCGGTCACGATCTCATTCATCTTCGCAGATCCCGATTCTTGTGGAATGGCGGTTACTATGAGCGGCTGGCCATCCGGAATTATGACGATCGGCGGCAGCATGTTCGTATCGAAATCGTATTTGCGGCCGATTTCGCCGACCTGTTCGAGGTCCGCGGGACTGTGAGAGCACGCAAAGGTCGCCATCTTACCCCCGTTGTGGAGCAGGATTCGATCCTGCTTTCCTATATCGGGCTTGATGAACGAAAGCGGTCGACCCGCGTTTGGTTTGATCCAAGGCCGAAGCAAATTCGCAGCGATCATGTTGTTTATGACCTCCAACTTGAGCCGCATGAGACACGATCGCTCTTCGTCGAGATAGGCTGCGATCAAGTCCCTGACCACAGGCCGAGCCACCGTTCCTTTTTCCTTGCGCTCAGGGATGCACGCCGAGCACTGCGTTCGTCTTCCTCGCGCGCGGCATCGATCGTTACGTCCAACGAGATCTTCAATGAGGTGGTCCGCCGCAGCGTCTCCGATCTCTACATGCTGATGACCGACAAGCCGGAAGGACCTTATCCCTATGCCGGCATTCCCTGGTTCAGCACCGTCTTCGGCCGCGACGCCCTGATCACCGCGCTGGAAACGCTCTGGCTCGATCCGCAAATTGCCCGTGGGGTGCTCGGCCATCTGGCAGCCAACCAGGCGACGGAGATCGATCCCATTGCGGATGCGGAGCCGGGCAAGATTTTGCACGAGGTCCGCTATGGAGAGATGGCCGAACTCGGCGAGGTGCCTTTCCGCCGCTATTATGGCAGTATCGACTCCACGCTCCTCTTCGTACTGCTGGCTGGCGAATATCTCAAACGCACGGCTGATTTTGCCACGATCCAGTCGTTGCTCCCTGCTATCGAGGCGGCCCTTGCCTGGATCGACGAACACGGCGATCGAGACGGCGACGGTTTCGTCGAATATGGACGACGGACAGAAGAAGGCCTGGTCAATCAGGCCTGGAAAGACAGCCACGATTCCATCTTCCACCTTGACGGCACGCTTGCGAGGGGACCGATCGCCATCGCCGAGGTTCAGGCCTATCTCTACGGCGCCTGGCAGGCGGCCGCCGAGATCTTTCGCCGGCTCGGCAAAGCGGAACGGGCCGCGAAATTCCTCGCGAGGAGTGAGGGCTTGCGCCGCGCTTTCGACACGAGCTTTTTCGATGAGGAACTCGGCACCTATGTACTTGCGTTGGACGGAGATAAACGCCCCTGCCGGGTTCGATCCTCCAATGCCGGACATGCCCTCTTCACCGGCATCGCCTATCCCGAAAGGGCACGCGTCGCTGCCCGGACGCTGATGGGTGCTTCGTCCTTCTGCGGCTGGGGTATCCGCACCATTGCCTCGACCGAGGCGCGTTACAATCCCATGAGCTATCACAACGGCTCGATCTGGCCGCACGACAATGCCCTGATTGCCGCCGGCCTTGCCCGCTACGGCCATCGCGCTGAAGCTGCGCGGATTTTCGAAGGCCTGTTTGCGGCATCGACCTATATCGACCTGCGCCGGCTTCCAGAGCTCTTCTGCGGGCTGCCGCGCCAGCAGGCGCAAGGGCCGACCTTCTATCCGGTCGCGTGCTCCCCACAGGCATGGGCGGCGGCCGCGCCGCTCTTCCTGCTGCAATCGTGCCTGGGACTTGACTTCGACCCGAACGCGCAGCACTTCAGCTTCAACGAGCCACAGCTGCCTTCTTTCCTCGATGAGGTGCTCCTGCGACGTCTGCGGATCGGCGACGGTTCGGCTGACATCGCCATCCGCCGATCCGGCCGCCAATTCGTGGTTGACGTCGTCGATCGTCGAGGCGATGTTCGGGTGATCACGACGACTTGATGAATGACGATCCCTCGGCCCGCCGGCTTCGTCGGGCTGATCGTCCTCGCCAGCCGTCAGCAAATCACCACCCCTGTCTGCCGGCAGATGTCCACCTTCGCCTATCAACGCTTCATCATTGCCGGCTCACGCAAATTGCCTGGGCGAGCGCAGACCACGTCGCGCCGGCCGCGATGGCCTCTGCCCAGCACTTCACCGACAGGTCCAAGGACGACGACAGCGCCGTCAAAAGTCATGGTCACGGCCAATTGCTCCTCCATTTTGCTCAACAGGAGCTTGGCGGGAACAATGAGAGATCAAATTTTTAAGCCGGATGATTCACCTGTTCTTGAAACCGGCAAACCACGGAATTATATGAATATTGTTCGATTGCCCAATGGGAATCGACGAAGTCCAGGAGGCGCCATGTGCTCTTGGCGCCTCCTTGTATCCATGTTGCTTATAAGGAGGATATGGCTATGAGGACAAACCTCGATTTTTCTCCCCTGTTCCGGTCGAGCATCGGTTTCGACCGAATGTTGAATGCGCTCGAAGCTGCGAGCCGTGTCGATACGATCGACAACTGGCCGCCCTATGACATCGTCAAAACCGGTGAGGACGATTACCGCATTGCCATGGCAGTGGCGGGTTTCTCCGAGGACGAATTGACGATCACACAGGAGCAGAACCTTCTCGTCGTTTTAGGTCAGAAGGCAAACGGCGAAGACGTCCACTATCTGCATCGCGGCATCGCAAACCGCGCATTCCAGCGCCGGTTCGAGCTCGCCGATCATGTCAAGGTCGTGGGCGCCGGTCTCGTGAACGGTCTGCTGACCGTCGATCTCAAGCGCGAAATCCCCGAAGAGATGAAGCCGCGCCGAATCGAGATTTCGACGGATATGGCTCTGCCGAAAGCGGAGACGAAGCAGATCGGGACTGAAAAGCACGCGGCTTAGGCCTTCCACCAGTTCGATACGCGCAAAGGCGCCGGGCGAGGCTCGGCGCCAGCGAGCAAACTTTGCCAACAGACCAAGAGAAAGGAGAAATACGATGAGTGTTCGTGATCTCATTCCCTGGAGCCGCAACAACGGCAACCAGGTTCCAAGTCTCCTGCGCGATGACGATCGTGATCCTTTCCTGTCGCTGCATCGCGAGGTGAACCGCCTCTTCGACGATGTCTTCCGCGGCTTCGGTTCGGGCCTGCCGTCTTTCGGCAAGAGCTCCGCATTCAACGCCGGCTGGCCAAGCGTTGAGATTTCCGATACCGACAAGGAGATCAAGGTGACGGCAGAGGTGCCCGGCCTCGAGGAGAAGGACATCGAGGTCCTGCTCAATGACGGCGTCCTGACGCTGAAGGGCGAAAAGCGTTCCGAGAACGAGGACAAGGATCGCCAGTTCTCCGAGCGTTATTACGGCCACTTCGAGCGTCGCATCCCGCTCGGCGTCGAGGTCAAGGAAGACCAGGTCGATGCCCGCTTCAAGAATGGCGTGCTGACCGTGACCTTGCCGAAGAGCGAGAAGGCGCAGTCGCAAGTCAAGCGCATCGCCATCAAGAACTGATCGACCCAACCCAACTGGTGGCCGACGCTCAGACGGCCGCCAGTATCCTTCGCCGGTAGGGGGATGAACGATGGAGACCGCCAAAGACACACACTAGGAAATCAAAACACCGGCTTCCGGTTCCTGGTTGCCCATACGTCAGCAAGGCGCCTGTCAAAGTCTTCAGAGGTGAACCCAAGCTCCATTCATGCGCAGGTCACAAAGGATCTTAGTGGATCGAGGCGGCACCACGTATCGAATTCTCTCCGAGGATTTTAACCAATGTCGCGCGTGCGCGTGATACGCGGCTTTTAATCGTTCCGATCTCACACCCCGAAAGTCTCGCCGCATCGTCATATGACAAACCATCGACAATCATAAGAAGTGCGTCTCGTTGATATGGGGGAAGGCGAGCTAAGGCAGAGCGGACGTCAGCCGTATAAATGCAGAGCTGCTGGCGGCCTACTACTGGAATTTCGAAAAGTCCATCATCATTCGAACGAAGCTGGACTCGTTTTTGGCGCTTGTATTCAGTCATATAAGTGTTTCGCATAATGGTGAATGCCCAGCTCCTGAGCCTGGTTCCCGGAGTGAAGCTGTCGAGATGGGCAAGCATTTTGCCCACGGTCTCCTGCGTGAGGTCGTCGACATCGGTCTCGCTAAAAACGAACCGCCGGGCAAAGTTGCGCAAAGCTGGCAGCAGGGCGACAACTTCGTCCTGCAATGTAGAACATGCGGTTATGAGCATTTGATTTATCCTCCTGGATAAATCTGGAATGCTTACTCGTCCAGCTTGTTCCCCTTTCATATTCTTCCGTACGCAAGCAGACAGAACTATGTTCGAATAGTTACAGATAGCTTGTCCTTCCCGATCACAACTCAGCATTTCTTCCTATCTAGGTTTGATATCAGTGCAGTGTTTCACAAAAGACATCACACCACTTTCTATAGTTGCAGCTAGAAAGACGATAGGAATCGCCGCAGCATCGATTTTTTCTTGGTGGTCAATCAGCATCATTTTGCTGACTTGAAAATATGGCAAAGCTGCTTTGCGAACTGTCTTCACGAGATATATTCGACTGTGGCTTTGGTCTTGTTTCGATCGCAATAGCCGGCCTCATAATTGTCGCTTCATCGACGAATGATCCGAAACTGAAATGAGACGATCGGTAATGTAGGCGGTAATCCGCTTAGCGGATATGCCTCGAAGCAGACCCAACGGCTGTCGCAACGAGCGGTCTTGCCGCTATCATCATCAAGCTGAGAGGTAGCCGTCGAAGGACGCGTCCGGTCATAAAGGCCGCCAGTGATGCTGCGGATAACTTCAGCCATGGATAGGCTCCAAGTTGGTCATGCGCAGAGGCATCAACCCATCGGATTCCACTCCAGGCGACATTCCTTGCTCGATATCTAATCGTCAGTAGTCGAATTTGCACGATTGCAATTTCAGTTCGTAGCTCCAGCAATCGCAGCTGGAGCTTCTCGCGAGGGCCGATCTCTGCCTGGTGATGGGTTTCCAGTTTAACTGCATCCTCGAGGCTGTCATTCTGATTCATCTGGTACTCTCCTTGTGGCAAATCAGACTCTGCTACCGCAACAGTCCTTGCCCAATGTCGACGAATACCGCAGTGCCGGTGATAGGGGCGAGCAGATCGCTAATCAGCTTGGCGACATTAATGGCACTTGCTTCTTCCAGCCAAACCCATTCACCTGAGGCACTTCAGTTATTGTGCGTCATCCTCAATCCGCCGGTGTCTCGGTGACGAGTTATTGATGATCGAATTGGCTAGCGTGTCATGCCACACGCAAACCCTATCACCGCGGCCGCAACTATTGTCGTAATCGGGCGCTCGCGAATCCTATGCTTGAATTCGCTCAGCAGGCCGGCGCCATCTGGCAAAGATACGGAAGCGTCATGCGCAGTTGGCGCCGGATCAGTTCGGCTCGCTTGGCGCGCTGCTCGGTAAAGCGCACGAACCTCGGTTCTGGCGGCACCTTTGTCGCTGACACCGTCGCTTGTCGAGGCCTGCCTGTCTGAAGTGATAGGAAGTCTGTCTTCAAATGCATCAACATGATGCCGCGCCCTGCCTCTTTCGGGGGCTTCTGAGGAGGCATGCTTCGGTAAGACTGCTGTATGGGTCGCAGAAACGGGATCGGACGCCGGGAATGTGTCCTCAAGGCCCCTTTCGAGTTCGTTTTGCGTTGCTTGCTTCTGCTGCTCGTCGCGTTCGTTCGAGAGGGATTGAACTGCAGGAGAATCGTTCCGTTTGGGCATCTCTGGCTCCGTTCGTGGCAATCGACTTGTCTGAACCATAATGAACCTTGTTCACTAGGTACGTGTGAACTTACCGTTTACTTCAGAGACTCGGCCGGCGTGGCGCAACGACCAGGTCTTCTTCTTCGTCACGCTGCCGGCCGCCGAGGGCCGAAGCTGCGGACGCGATGAAAGCACCGACCAGGAGCGAAAGAGAACCGACCAGCGCGGTCGTCGCGCCCGCCTTCCTGGCCTTGTCAGCCGATTCTTTCGCAGCTGACGTCGCGTCATCGATCTGTTTGAGTACCGCATCGACGCGGTTGCGTGCATCGGCCTCAGAAAGGCCAGCACGTGCGGAGATAATTGCTGCCATATAGGACTTATCGCTATCGGGAATTTCTCCGCTGGCCGCCCCTCGCAGGAGGATGCGTGAGATTTCTGCCGCTGCTGTGCGATCATCGGATTGGGCACGGTCTGAAACCTTTGCGGGCCGAAGCAGGGCGTCGGTAAAGTAAGCTGTCGCATCCGTCTTCGTCGCTGATGCGGCGGAGGCACTAACATCCGCTGCGGTCTGCGCGACCCTGCCCGCGGCATCGACTGACGCGCCCGCCAGTGATGTTAGCGAAGACGCTAGAAATCCAGCCACGAACACTGTTGCCAGCGCCCAACTTAGAAATCCATGGGCCGTGTCACGGAAAAAGACCTCATCGGAGTGGACCTCCACCCATTTCGTACGCAGTCTGCCCGTGAGATAGCCGCCGATCGCGGACGATAGCCATTGAACCACCACGAGCCAGATGGCTGCAGTGATACCGACGGTGGTCGCCGAGCTGTTTTGGCCGGACCACGGTGACACCATCGTCAACCCGACCCCGGAGCCGAGGAGAAGAAGGATAAGAGCAATGCCGGTCGCGGCGAGCGCGCCGCCGATGATCGGCCCCCAGACAATGGCCGGCTTGGACGACTCGACCGGGACGGTCCCGGCGGGTACTTCTTCGACAGAGGACATCTGCGCCTCCTATCGCGTGAAGAGAACGAGAAGAATGACGATTGGCAGCGGGATGCCGAGAAGCCAGAGCAGAATACCTCGACCCATGTTGAATATCCTCCAGACGTGAAACTCACGCCTATTGCAACGGCGGTCGACATTGTTTGTTCCAGATGATCGCTCACCCGTGTGGCGGATTTTCTCCGGGATCGATGCAGTTTCCCGTCACGACATGAGGCGCTCTGGGAACCGCGACGCCGGATGGGAGTTATCGGCCCATGAACCAGATAGTCGCCAAAGTCGAAGCCGCTGCTGCGGCTGCCGAAGCAAAGCTTCATTCCGGACTGATCTACGTTGGCAATCTCGAAGACGGCATCCGCCGAAAGCCCGGAAGGAACGGATTTGTCTATTACCTTCCAAACGGAATAAGGATTAGGGATCGAGACGAGATCGCTCGCCTGAATGCCTTGGCTATTCCGCCCGCCTATACGGATGTCGTGATCTCAACCAATCCGCTGTCTCATCTTCAGGCCATCGGTTTCGACGCCCGGGGCCGCAAACAGTATCGCTATCATCCGGAATGGCAGTCCGAGCGTGCTCGCGCGAAGTTCGATCGTCTCGCCGATTTTGCCAACACCCTTCCCGAGATTCGCCAGCGCGTCGACGTCGATCTGCGCTCGCGCGGCTTGACGATGGAAAAGGCTTTGGCCACGGTGATCTGGATACTCGATAACCTCTATATTCGCGTCGGCAATACCGCCTATGCCCAAGAGAACCAATCCTATGGAGTGACGACGCTGAAGAGCCGTCATGTCCAGGTGGAGGGCGGAACGGTCAAATTCCGCTTCAAGGGGAAATCGGGGAAAGAGTGGAATCTGGCTCATAACGACCGGCGTATCGCCAATGTCGTGCGACGTTTGCAGGAACTTCCAGGTCAGCAACTTTTTCAGTATGTCTGCGATGACGGTGGTTGTCGTCAGATTTCGTCGCAAGATGTCAATACGTATATCAGAGAAACTATGGGAAGTGATTTCACCTCGCGCCAATTCAGGACGTGGGGAGCGACCTGTTTGGCAGTCTCGGCACTGGCTCCTCTCAAGGTCGAATCGTCGGAAAGCGCGATCACGCGGCAGCTTAATGAGGTGGTCGATGCTGTCGCAGCAATGCTCGTCAATACGCGCGCCGTTTGTAAGACATCCTATATTCATCCCGCGGTCTTCGAGGATTTCAGGAATGAGCGCCTCGGTGATGTGCTTAAGATTCAAACACGCAGTGAGCGGCTTTTAAATTGGATGGACATGGAGGAGATCCGCGTATTGCGGTGGCTTCAAAGACGCGCGGCGAGGGATGTCAACCTTTAAAAGGAGTCCGCATCCTCTTGGACGACGTGATCGGCGGACTGAGCATGGGAGGCGAGAATTGTTTGACGGCATGGTAGTCGAGACCATGAATGTCGGCCCGGGTAGTCTGCGGGTTCGGTATGGAGGCAATGGGCCGCCCCTGCTTCTACTCCACGGGCATCCTCGAACGCACATGACTTGGGGCCAGGTGGCGGACTTGCTGTCTCCGCATTTCACCATCGTCTGTCCCGACCTCCGCGGGTTCGGGAAATCCTTTCAACCACCTGACACAGACGATAGCCGGCACTCGGCAAAGCGGGCAAAGGCGCTCGATTGCGTCAGCTTGATGCAGCTATTGGGCCATCGCAGCTTTGCCGTCGCGGGCCATGATCGTGGAAGCTACGTCGCTTTCAGGCTCGCCATGGATTATCCCGAGATCATCACGAAACTCGTCGTGATCGACAGTATTCCCATTATCGAACATCTCGAACGGATGGATTGGCGGTTCGCGCGCGATTGGTATCACTGGTTCTTCTTTGCCCAACCAGACAAACCAGAACAGGCGATCAATGCCGATCCAAGAGGCTGGTACAAGGCGATCACACCTGAATTCATGGGGGAGGAAGCCTATCAGGATCTCATGGCGGCGATCCATGATCCAGCGGTCGTCCATGGAATGATCGAAGATTATAGGGCTGGCTTGACAGTCGATCGCGAAGACGAATGGCAGGATCGCAAAGCTGGGAAAAAAATTGCATGTCCGCTGCTTTGCTTATGGTCAACACGTGACGATCTCGAGTATTTCTTCGGCGATCCGAGAAAAATCTGGCAATCGTGGGCAACCAACGTCTCGGGTCATGGCATCGAGAGCGGACACCATGTAGCGGAAGAGAACCCCCTCGATCTTGCACGCGCGCTGCTTCACTTCCTTAAGGCGTCCTGACGTAGGGTTTTCTGCTCGGCCCTTATCTCCCTTATCTATTGTTGCGGCATTTCTTTCGTTAGCTCGTCAAAAGACGGCTTGCGCCCTTTTGCGGCCATCAGCAGATCGAGCTCGATTGAGGATGGACCGAAGCGGATGAAGAGATCTTCGGCGCTGCGGTCGTCGAGATTATACTTTTTCTGGAAATCGGTGAGCGTATATGCTGCGCCTCTTAACGGTCGACGTCGCTCGAAACGCCGTTGCTTCTCCATATGCGCGGTCTCCTTAATTGCATCGTAGATCAAATCGATCTGGATGCAGAAGGTTCCCACGCGGACAAGATATTCCGAAGAGCAAGCTGGAATTGATCGTGTCGTCCATTGCAAGCTTTTGAAATTGGATTGCTTTAGCGTGGGCTGCGTGTCCGGGAACAAATGACCAACAAGCACGGTTTGTTCGCACCGCGACCGACAAGATGTGCGGTCCGGTTCTGCAGGAGGCAGTCATGAGCGGCTATCAGATGGACGACAAAAGCTCAGTCGTCGAACCTTCAAAACCACGTCTGCTGGAAATTCTGGGACCAGGTCTGGTCACTGGCGCCTCGGACGACGACCCTAGCGGGATCGCGACTTACTCGCAGGCCGGTGCGCAGTTCGGCTACGTCGCGAGTTGGACGCTGGTGTTCACCTATCCGTTGATGGTGGCGGTGCAGATGATCAGTGCCCGCATCGGCCGAACCACGGGCCGAGGTTTGGCGGGCAGCATGGCGAAATGTTATCCGCGCTGGGTGGGCGTCAGTGTCACCGTTCCGCTCCTGATTGCCAATGTCATCAATCTCGGCGCCGATCTCGGCGCGATGGGGGATGCGGCACATTTGCTGTTGAATGGCAATTCGCTCATTTACGTCGCGGCTTTCGGCGTGATCTGTATCCTTCTGCAGGTCCTTCTGAAGTACAAGCGCTACGTCGCCGTCCTGAAATGGTTGAGCCTGGCGCTCTTGTCATACATTGCGACCCTCTTTGTGGTGCATGTCGACTGGTTGGCCTTCAGCCGCGGTCTCCTGTTCCCCACCATCAAGGCGGATGCGAATTACTGGTCAATGATCGTCGCGATCTTCGGAACCACCATCAGCCCCTATCTCTTCTTCTGGCAAGCATCTCAAGAAGCCGAAGACCTCAAGGAGAAGCCGCATGAAGAACCTCTCGTCGAGCATCCGCGGGAGGCGGAGAAGGCAAATACACGGATTACACTGGATACGTTCATTGGCATGGCCGCTTCCAATATCGTCGCGCTCGCGATCATCACGGCGACCGCCGCGACCCTTAACACAGCGGGCTCAACGAATATCGAAAGCTCTGTCGACGCGGCGAAAGCGATCGAACCGCTGGCTGGACCTTTTGCCAAGATCATCTTTGCAACAGGCATTATTGGAACCGGTCTTTTGGCCGTGCCCGTTCTTGCAGGTTCAGCTGCGTATGCGGTCGGCGAGGCGGCTCGTTGGAAGGTCGGCCTATCTCGCGAGCCGAGCGAGGCCAAGGCTTTCTATACGACCGTCGGTCTGGCGACTATCGTTGGCATGCTTTTGAACTTCACCCCCATCCCACCGATGAAAGCCTTGTTCTGGAGTGCTGTGATCAACGGCGTCGTCGCTGTTCCCGTTATGGTGATCCTCATGCTGATCGCCTCCGATCGCGATGTCATGAAACAGTTCGTCATCGGCAGGGGCCTGCGTGCTGTCGGCTGGGCTGCGTGTCTAGCGATGTTCGCTGCCGTTATAGGAATGGCGGTAACCGCGTTTTTTTGATCGCTGCCGGGAACCAACATGTCCCAAGCCTGTTTGAAGCTGCGAGACCAATGAAGGTCTCGCAATCAAACAAGAGGAGAAACATCATGGCTTCCCAAGGTGGGTCCCACGATCAGCACGTCAAAGCCGGCCAGCAGAGCCACAAGAACACCGACAAGGATACCAATACGAAGCAGGCTTCGTCTCGTAACGAGCAGTCGGGCGGCACCCGTGGCGGTAGCCACGAACAGCATGTGAAGGCCGGCCAGCAAAGCCACAAGAATTCCTGATTGAGCTCGCGACGGAGGTCCGCATGGCGGACTTCCTTTTAATCCTTATTCGATGGAGGACATCCATGGCATCCGAAAAGACACTCAACGACCTCTTTCTGGAAACGCTGAAAGACATCTATTACGCGGAAAAGCAGATCCTCAAAGCCTTGCCGAAGATGGCGCGCGCAGCACAGGCGCAGGAAGGCAAGGATGGCTTTCTCCACCATCGCGATGAGACCCAAGGTCACGTCGAACGCCTGGAACAGGTATTCGAGCTCCTTGGAAAGCCCGCGCGCGGCAAGACCTGCGAAGCGATTCAGGGTATCATCGCAGAGGCTGACGAAATCATCGAAGAGTTCAAGGGAACCCCGGCACTCGATGCAGGTCTGATCTCTTCGGCGCAGGCCGTCGAGCATTACGAGATCGCACGCTATGGCACTCTGATCGAATGGGCCAAGCAACTCGGCCTGAAGGACGCGGTACCTCTTCTCCAGCAGACGCTCGTGGAGGAAAAGGCGACGGATCAGAAGTTGACGAAGCTGGCGGAAACAGCGGCCAATGCAAAAGCCAAAAAGGCGGCATAGGACTGCAGCCGGCACTTCTTCTTCGGTGCGTTGCCCCGGCAGCGCACCGCCAGAGGTCGAACATGACAAACTTTTATTTCGCAACGAAAGATCGCGAGACAGTGCTTGATGATGACGAGGGGCAAGATCTCCCGGATCTCATATCAGCCGTTGATGAGGGGAAGCGAATACTGGCGGAGATGGCCTTGGACGGTATCCCGAACAAGAACGGCGAATGTCTTGCTGTCGAAATCGCCAGGAGCGACAGGATTCCGGTGGTGCGGCTCACTCTGACGATGGAGATCACGTACCTGGCTCTCAAGAATGATGGAACCTGACTGTATCCCGGCGACCCGCCCCGTCGCCAGTCGTTGCAATCAGATTATTGCAGCTCCCTGGCGTGCATGGCGAGGAAGCATTGCTGCCGCTCTTCGCCTGAAATCCATCTTCTCCTGAATTTGTGGGAACAATCGGCCCTTCGCTTGGTTCGCATCGGCAGCAACGAAAGGCTTGAACATGAACCAGCTTATCAGCATCACGTTTGTCGCGATGGCTTTTGCGACGGGATCGTTTGCGCAAAGCGAGAAGCCAACCACATCGCAGACAACGCCCGCCGTCAACACTGAGCGCAACCCTGGAGCTCCGATCGCCGGCAAGAACAGCTTCAGTCAGAAGCAGGCGAAATCCCGCTTCGAGAACGCCGGATACAAGAATATTCGCGATCTGAAGCTCGACAGCCAGGGCGTCTGGCGTGCAAGCGCCGATAAGGATGGCAGGCCAGTCGGCGTCTCCCTGGATTTCCAGGGCAACGTGACAATGGCGAAATAATCGACAACAAAGCGAGGAGCATCCAATGCAAACGGTTACTGGACTTTACGACAGCTATGATAATGCCCGCACGGCTGTAAAGGCCCTTGAGGATGCCGGTGTCGCGTCTGACGAGATCAGCATCATCACCAACAAGGCCGATGGCGTCGATGCAGAAGGGCAAGGTAGTCATGGCGCGGAAGGTGCCGGTACCGGTGCGGGCATCGGTGCCGTTGCAGGTGGAGCCGGGGGCCTGCTCGCCGGCCTCGGCATGATCGCCATCCCCGGAGTGGGGCCGGTCGTTGCAGCCGGCTGGCTTGCTGCGACGGCCGCGGGTGCAGTAGCGGGCGCTGTGGCCGGGGGAGCGGTAGGGGGGATTATTGGCGCGATGATCAAGGAAGGAATTCCCGAAGAGGATGTGCATTTCTATGCAGAGGGTATTCGTCGCGGCGGATCGCTGGTCGCTGCTCATGTCGAAGACAGCCGCGTACCGGAGGCTCAATCGATCCTTGCCGCGTCTGGGTCGGTCGACATTGCACAACGGCGCGCGAGCTATGTGGAGCAAGGATGGACCCGCTTCGACGAAGCCGCACCTCCTTACACGTCGGAACAGATCCTGGCCGAGCGCGAGCGCAATCGCGCGCACCGCATCTAGAGCAATTCCAGGAAAAGTGTATAGCGGTTTTTCGTCTGGAATTACGTGAAAACAAAGAGATAGAGCGGTTCAAAGATTCCGCGAAAAGCTGAACCGCTCTAGGAAGCATTCGTCGAGAACTCATGGAGCAGAAGTGCGAGCGACGTCAGCGTCGTTCCGCGGACTGGCACGTCCTGGCCGCGAATGGAAGCCCGTTCGATGTCGGCGCCTTGGTGGGCGGCGAAAAGGGCTTTGACGAGTGTAAATAGCGACGTCTCGCGAAACTGAACGACGGTGAGGCCGATGTCTGGCAGCGTCAATTCATAGGCGATCGCCAAGGTGTTTATCCTTGCTCGGATGTCGCTCGTCAATTCCTTGACCGTCGTTGCCGTGCGTTCGCTTACTCCGATTACCGCGCTCATGATGGCGAAGATATTCTTGACGCGGTGGTTCATTTCCCGCAGCAACAGCATCTGGCGCTGCGCCGCATGCTTGCGCTCGGAAATGCCGCGCGCAATTTTCGAGGCACCGATAATAGCGCCGTTACTGTCGCGAACCGGCGAAACCGTTAAGGAAATGTCGAGCAGACTTCCATCCTTGTGGCGACGGACGGTTTCATAGTGCTCTATTCGCTTTCCCTCGCGGATGCTGGCGATGATCGTGTCTTCCTCATGCCGGCGATCTGCCGGAATGAGGATGGCGATATGCTGTCCGACTGCCTCTTCTGCGCTGAAGCCGAAAAGCCGCTCGGCGCCCTTATTCCAACTGGTAATGAAGCCGTCGAGAGATTTACTGATGATCGCGTCATCCGAACTTTCGACGATGGCAGCAAGCAGAGCTTGAGCTGAGGGGATATCGCTGCCGCCCTGCGGGGTCGCAATATCGAGGACTGTCGACGCAGGTATTCTTGGTGTGACATAAGGGATATCTGTTGACGACGCGGACCGATTTGTCTTCCCAGGCATCTCCACCTCCCATTTTTCGGCAGACCAGGTCACATGTCTCTCCCGGTGCTCCTGTGACGCCTATGTAGAAGTATGCCAGCGAGATTTTATCTCGCAGATGATATGGCGCTCCGCATTCCTGAGCCGATATCATTTAAGTAACGCCTTCAGCTCCTCAGCAGAAGGCCGCCGCCCTCCTTCACGGGCGGTAATGGCTACCGGCTTGTAGGTACCATGCATCCAGCGAACGCGTACAGGTAAAATAGGCGTAATTACGAGCTTTGCCACAAAATCCGCTCTTCCGTCTGCTAGCGTACATTCCTTGTGACGCAGCTCCAAGAGGAGTAGCTTCTTTCATATTGTCCGGCTGGAGCTCAGACGGCAAGGCGTGCATGCCATGCTCTTGCCTAACCAGGAGGAAGCGCTGTCATGCCAGCTCCCCACCAGTCCAATATGCAAAACAAACTGCTCTCCATTCTTCCGTCTGCGGATTATGAGCAGATCGCGCCAGAGCTTGAATATATGGCGCTTCCGCGCGGCACGCTCATCGGAAAAGCCGGCCAGTCCATCGACTATGTTTATTTTCTGACATCCGGCATCGGATCAATCGTCGCGGCGACGCCGGAAGGCCGCCGCGCCGAGGCTGGCGTGTTCGGCGTTGACGGCTATGTGCCGACATCGGCGGTTGCTGGCACCGAATTTAATGCTCACGATATTATCGTGCAGCTCGAGGCGGAGTCCTATAGGATGAACTATGGATCGTTTCGTCATTTCATGGATAGAAATCGAAATTTCAACAAACTAATGGTCCGTTCCATCGAGGCCTTCTCCGTCCAATTGGCCTACACCGCTATTTCCAACGCTCTTCATGACGTGAACGAGAGGCTGGCGCGATGGCTGCTGATGTGCCACGACCGTGTATCCGGCAACGAGATCGCACTGACACATGAATTCATATCCCTAATGCTTGCCGTACGCCGGCCAAGCGTGACCACCTCGCTGCATATTCTCGAAGGCAATCGCTTCATCACGGCGGAGCGCGGCAGCATCACCATTCGAAATCGAGCGGCTCTCGAGGAATTCGCCCATGATGCGTATGGCAAGCCGGAAGAGGAATATCGGCGTTTGATGAAGGATCTCTTTTGATAGCGGCGGCAATTGCGCCAGTGGTATACTGGCGGTGGATAAGGGCTGAAGGGGCCTGCATGACGCGCTACTTCTTTCATATTCGCCGAAATGGCGAAATCGTTCGCGATGGCGAAGGCGATGAATTTGCCACCATCGATGACGCGCGTTCGAGTGCGATAAGGGCCGTGCGGGAACTCGTTGCCGCGCGGATCAAGAATGGCCAGATGGTTCCCGATGAGCGTATCGAGGTTCACGACGAGGCAGATAAGCTGCAGTTCTCGATTTCATTTCACGCGGTCATTCGCGACCATTTGAAATAGCGCTTGTCAGAAATCACCGATAAGGCGGCGATACTCCTCTTCCGGCTTGCCATAGGAGCCGCCAGTAAATTCCTCAAGTCCTCTTCTGTCGCGGATCGTAATGCGACCACGCTCGGCTCTGATGAGCTTCCTTCCCTCAAGAACGTGGAGCGCCGTCGTGATGCTCGGTCTTCTGACACTCAACATCGCGGCGATGAAGTCATGCGTCAAGGCAATCTCGTCGCCATCCACCCGGTCATGGCACATGAGCAGCCAACGGGCGAGCCGTTCGTCCACCTGATAGTTTGCATTGCAAAGGGCCGTATAGGAGATCTGTGTCGCAAAGGTCTGAATGAAACGGGCCAAAAGATTGGCGAAGACGGGGTTTTCCGGCAATGCGGCGAGGAGTGCATACAGCGGCATCCGTACACCCTGGCCATCCATTTGCATAAAGACCTCGTGGATGCTGATCGTCCCACCGACGCCGGCCGGCATCGGCAGAAAGCCTTCGCGTCCGACCATGCCGGCTTCGGCGCGCTGACCGCCGGGCGAAATGGTAACGACAGAGCTAATTCCGCTTGAAAGGAAATAGACATGGTCGATCAGGCAATCGGCTCCGGCAATGTTGAAGCCGCGCTCGAGATCGATCTGCTCCAACTGCTTGCCGATGTTGCGAAATTCATCTGCGGGCAGGCGAGCGAGAAGCCGGTTCGTTGTCATTAAACGTTCTAGGTCGAGCATGGCTCTCGCGAAAGATCGAGCATGGGAATTGGGTCCTCGCCGGCATGCCCTTAGCTTTGTGGGCGGATCGCGATTCTATAGCACCCCCGTGTTCGGGATGATTTTGTGTACGCTGGCGGACGCTCGTCGCGCACAAAGTCCTGCGGCTGTTTCCGAGCTGGCGTTACCGTGTTGTACGAAGCGACGGGAGGAGGACAAACCCTCGTATTGGATACTCCGTTTTGGATAATGTCCGCCAATGCTAACCTAATGCATGCGTTCGCTATAGCCAACATTCGGCGGCAGAAGACCATCGGCAGGAATCACGGCCCGCCAGGAGCATCTTTCGCGACCTTTTTCGCTCACGAAATTTGTCGCATGAGGTGAACTCGTGATGGCTGCAGATGGTAGCCAAAGAGGAACATTCTGAGGGCTGCGCAATTTTCCTTTCAGTTCATAAGAGCTAAAATGTAAAGGAGAATGCTATGAGAACGAGACTTATCGCTTCAGCGGTTGCTGCCTTTGGCCTTCTCGCTGGTTCAGCCTTGGCACAGTCTTCCACGGTCACTGGAGCCGCGGGCGGCGCCGCCACCGGAGCGGTTGTAGGTGGCCCCGTCGGTGCCGCAGTTGGCGGTGTTGCCGGAGCGATTGCCGGTACTGCGATCGATCCGCCGCCGCAAAAAGTAATTACCTATGTTCAAGAGCAGCCAATGCCTCCATCCGAGGCCGTCGTACAAGACGAGATTGTCGTCGGTCGAACTCTCCCAGAGACCGTTGTCATCACACCGGTTCCGGACAACCCGACATACGGTTATGCTGTCGTGAACCATGAACGCGTCATCGTCCAACCGAAGACGCGCAAGGTTGTTCGCATCATTGAATAATGCCGAGAGGGCCTCCGAGAGAGGCCCTTTTCGCTGCACCTTTCCGTCCGGAATTGCCTGAAAACAAAGAGATAGAACAGTTCAGAGATTCCGCAAAAACTGAACAGCTCTAGGCGAACTCTGAATATCGTTTGATGTTCTCTTCGAGAAGGTTGAGCAGCAGGTCGCGGGTTGGATCCCTCACAGCCTTCACCCAGGCGACCGCCAGCGGCAGCTTCTCCAACCGCGTGCCTGCGTGATCTGCCAGCGGCACGAACGTTACGCCATGAACAGCCAATTTTGATGTCCACCGCGGGACGATCGCAGAACCAATTCCGGCGGCGACGAGGTTGATGATTGTCTGCTTTTCATCGGCGACTTGGGCAATGCGGGGGCGCATGTCGAATTCGGAAAAAAGTGTCATCGTCAGATCGTGGCTATGCGGTCGGGAACGCCGTTCGGGCACGATGAGTGGTTCGTCACTGAGATCGACTATTCGGATTTCGTCTTTTAAAGCCAGAGGGCTTGTCGAGGCGATGGCAACGACGGCTGTTTCATGCAAGAGCGGCTTGATCACCAGGCTTCGGCTTATCCCGTCGCGAGGACGAATTAGGGCTATGTCAAGCCGACCGGCAAGCAGCTTCGGGATGAGCCTGATCGATTTGTCTTCCACAAGCTGCGTTACCGCATTTGGGGCAATTGCGCGAAAGTCGTGAAGAAGCAAGGGAACCAGGCCGGCAGCTGCGCTGTCGATCGCACCGATTCTTAAGAGCGGACTCGATTTGCGCCCTGTCGCTCGAAATTTCTCCGCCACGGCATCCAATCGGGCAAGGATTGGTTTGACCTCATCGAGGAGGAGAATCCCCTCTTCGCTCAGAGAAACGCTTCGTGTCGTTCGGCTGAAGAGCACGACGCCCAAGGATTCTTCCAGCATGCGAATGTGACGGCCAATGGATGCAGGCAGAATCCCAAGCCTTTGAGCCGCCCTACCGAAATGAAGTTCTTCGGCAACGGCAACGAAGCATCTGATTTGTTCGAGTTCCATATGTTAGCCATTATATCATTTAATTATATAATTACCTGAGTATTCATCCTTTGCAAGGGAGGACTTAGCCTTCAGGAACTGCGCGAGAGGACGCGCTTGTTTCAAACAATGGGAGGAGCTTGCAATGGAGCGTGAGCTGGAAACGCGCGTGTTGCGCAAGATTACCTGGCGCATCGTGCCATTCATAATGGTTCTTTATCTTATCGCGTTCATTGATCGCGTGAACATCGGCTTTGCCTCCCTGACGATGAACCAGGATCTGGGGTTTTCGTCGACTGTTTTTGGCGTCGGCGCCGGCATCTTCTTTCTCGGCTATTTCATTTTCGAAGTGCCTTCGAACTTGATCTTGCACAAGCTCGGAGCCCGCATCTGGATCGCGCGGGTCATGATCACCTGGGGTCTCGTCTCCGGTGCGATGGCGCTGGTTCAAGGCACGACGAGCTTCTACATATTACGTTTTCTTCTGGGGGTGGCCGAGGCCGGCTTTTTCCCAGGCATCATCCTTTATCTGAGCTATTGGTTTCCCGCCCGCCGGCGCGCGGCGGTGACGGCGATGTTCATGGCCGCGGCGCCGCTTTCCACGGCGATCGGTTCCCCCATCTCGGGCGCATTGCTTGAAATGCATGGGATCTGGGGCCTGGAAGGCTGGCAGTGGATGTTCATCATCGAGGCTATCCCTGCGCTTGTCTTCGGTGTCGTCGTACTTTTCTATCTGACAGACCGCCCGGAAAAGGCGAAATGGCTCTCTGTTGACGAGCGCACCTGGCTTGCCAAGACCATGGAAGAGGACCAGGCCGGAAAGCCGAAAACCAGCCACAGCATCTGGGCAGGACTGGCCGATATCCGCGTTCTCGCGCTCTCGCTCGTCTATTTTGGGACATCGGCAGGCCTTTACACGCTTGGTATATGGGCGCCGCAAATTATCAAAAGCTTCGGTTTGTCGTCATTCCAGGTCGGATTGATCAATGCGGTCCCGGCCGTTTTTGCGGTGGTTGGCATGATCCTCTGGGCCCGGCATTCCGATAAGTCTGGCGAGCGTACATGGCATGTCGTCGGGGCCTGCCTGCTTGCTGCAGCGGGTCTTGCGTTCGCGACCGGCGCAACCAGCGTTTTTGCGGTCTTGATGGCGCTGACGCTGGTAAACATTGGTATCAGCGCATCGAAGCCGCCGCTCTGGAGCATGCCAACGCTTTTCCTGTCCGGACCTGGCGCCGCTGCAGGCATTGCAACGATCAATTCGATCGGTAACCTCGGCGGTTTCGTCGGTCCATCGATGATCGGCTGGATCAAGGACACGACCGGAAGCTTTGCAGGTGGCCTATACTTCGTCGCAGCACTTCTGCTGGTCTCCGCCACCGTCACTCTGATCCTGGCGCGCAGCAGCGCGCGGGATCCACAAACCAAAGCATCAGCCCAGCACTGATTATCAAAATGGAGAATGAATATGCGTGAATACAAGATTGCAGCGATTCCGGCAGATGGGATCGGCCCGGAAGTGATCGCGGCCGGGCTACAGGTTCTCGATGCTCTCGCGGCCCGCAGCGGCGACTTCAAGATCCATTCCGAAACCTTCGATTGGGGATCCGACTACTACAAGAAGCACGGCGTCATGATGCCGGCCGATGGCCTGGAGACGCTGAAGAAATTCGACGCCATCTATTTCGGGGCAGTCGGCGCTCCTGATGTGCCGGATCACATTACCCTCTGGGGTCTGCGTCTGCCGATCTGCCAGGGCTTCGATCAATATGCCAACGTTCGTCCGACGAAGATCCTGCCTGGAATTACTCCGCCGCTGCGCAATTGCGGGCCTGGCGATCTTGACTGGGTTATCGTGCGCGAAAACTCCGAAGGCGAATATTCGGGCCATGGTGGCCGCGCTCATAGGGGCCTGCCCGAGGAAGTCGGTACCGAGGTGGCGATCTTCACCCGCGTCGGCGTCACCCGCATTATGCGTTACGCCTTCAAGCTGGCGCAGTCGCGGCCGCGCAAGCTGCTCACCGTCGTCACGAAGTCCAATGCACAGCGCCACGGCATGGTGATGTGGGACGAGATTGCGGCCGAGGTCTCGAAGGAGTTCCCAGACGTTACCTGGGACAAGATGCTGGTCGACGCCATGACCGTGCGCATGACCCTGAAGCCACAGAGCCTCGACACGATCGTAGCGACCAATCTGCATGCCGACATTCTGTCCGACCTTGCCGGAGCGCTCGCCGGCTCCCTCGGTGTCGCGCCTACCGGCAACATCGATCCGGAGCGCCGCTTTCCGTCCATGTTCGAACCGATCCACGGCTCGGCCTTCGACATCACCGGCAAGGGCATTGCCAACCCGGTCGCTACCTTCTGGACGGCGGCGCAGATGCTCGAACATCTTGGCGAGCGGGATGCCGCTACGCGACTGATGAACGCCGTCGAACGGGTGACCGAAGCTGGTATTCTGACCCCGGACGTAGGGGGCAAAGCAACCACACAACAGGTCACTGATGCGGTGTGCGATGCAATCGCGGGTTCAAACATCCTGAAAGTAGCGGCTGCACAATGAATTGGGACGACGTATCTGCTCGCGGCCTGCTGCGCCGGCTATTCGACGCGGCGGTCGCAAGTGCGGATCCAATGAAGGTTGTCGCACGGCATCTTCCTGAAAAACCTAGAGGACGCTGCGTCGTCATTGGGGCTGGCAAGGCATCGGCGGCGATGGCCGCGGCAGTGGATGCAGCTTGGAAAGATGTCGAACTGAGTGGAGTGGTCGTGACGCGCTACGGTCACGCGATACCTGCGGGACGCATCGAGATTATCGAGGCTGCACATCCCGTTCCCGACGAGATGAGCGTAGTAGGTGCGCAGCGGTTGCTCGCCAGCGTCGAAGGACTTGGACCGGATGATCTTGTCATTGCCCTGATTTCCGGGGGCGGCTCTTCGCTTGCCATCGCGCCGGCTGGAGAGATGACACTCGCGGACAAGAGATCGGTCAATCAGGCGCTGCTCGCCAGCGGCGCCAGCATTTCCGAAATGAATACCGTTCGCAAGCAGCTCTCCCGGATTAAGGGCGGCCGTCTGGTGCAGGCCGCTTATCCGGCACGCGTCGTTACACTCGTGATTTCCGATGTGCCTGGTGACGATCCCTCGCAGATCGCCTCCGGTCCAACGGTTGCAAGTAGATCCACGCTCGATGAGGCCCGAGAAATCGTTGCTCGTTACAAGCTGGCGCTGCCGGCAACGGCGACGGAAGTGCTCCGTCAAGGAGCGACGATCGAAGCGGCAGCGCCAATGAACAGCGACGTCAGGCTTGTTGCCTCACCGTCCATGGCTTTGGAGGAGGCCGCCAATGCTGCGGCTGCGAGCGGGCTGCAAATAGTGGACTTGGGTGACGCGCTTCAAGGGGAGGCGAGGGAGGTAGGAACGCTGTTGGCCGGTATTGCAGCCTCCGTCCGCTCACGCGGGCGACCGGCTGCCGGACCCGCCATTATCCTGTCCGGTGGGGAAACGTCCGTGACACTCGGATCGGGATCCACCGGTCGCGGCGGCAGAAATACCGAATTTTTGCTAGGTCTTGCGATTGCATTGAATGGGATGGATCGCGTCTGGGCAATTGCCGGCGATACCGATGGCATCGATGGTGTCGAAGACGCAGCCGGTGCCATCATCGATCCATCGACCCTGTCGCGTATGTCAAATGCCGGTATTTCACCGCGCTTGGCGCTTTTGAACCACGACAGCTACGGGGCTTTCAGTGCGATCGGCGATCTTGTCGTCACTGGCCCGACGCTCACAAACGTCAATGACATTCGCGCCATACTCATTGGATAATTCACGTCGGCGATAATATTAGCGAGAAAAGCCAAAATGCCTCGTGCGATCCCTCTGTTCCGGAATAGTTGCGTCTGACATATCAGCGTTGCCAAATCCAGGATTTATAAAGTCCTGCCCAGCTTGGAGATCGTTGTCTCGCGCATTCTGCGATGCAGTCGGAACATTTTTGTGGCGATATCGTTCGGCGGGGAAAGGGAATGCCCCATGATGCCGTTTCGAAGAATCTTCTACTGTCTGAGAATCGCCGCCATGGCCGCCACTATCTTCTTAAATGTGGCGGCGGTGAGCCATGCATACTCTGAGGAGACGGGCAGCGGCTGCGTAATCGAACGGAGCGGCGAGCGTGGAGTGCAGACAAAAGGCACACCGCAGCCGTGTTGTTGTTCCGTCGGACATTGTTGCGCGCTGATTCCCGATTTCTTTGCCGGCGGGCAGCACATCAGGGAAGCCGACAATCCGGTGGCTCGAACGATCCAGCCGAATCCGCTCCTCCTTATCAGGGCGCCGGATCCGCCGCCTCGATCTTCGTTTGGTTGAGAGAAATCGAACCAAATCAGAAGGAGATCGACATGAATATCACCAGGAAGATCGCATTTGCAGCAATCGTCGCCGCGGCAGTCTTCGCGCTGAAACCCGCCGGCGCAGCAGCGCAGATGGCCTATCCGGACAAATGTAAATCCGAGGAAATGCAGATGTCGTCGGCGGGCATGCAAATGCCCGACAACATGACCGACTACCAGAAAGCGGCCATGGACGGAATGAAGAGCATGAATTCCAACATGATGCAGGGAATGATGAAGAAGGACGCGGACGTGTCCTTCCTTTGCGGGATGATCGCTCATCACATGGGTGCGATCAGCATGTCGCAGGTCGAACTCAAGTACGGCCATAATAAATTGGCGCGGCAAAAGGCTCGCAAGATCATTAACGATCAGACGAAGGAAATCAAACAGATGACCGGCTGGCTCGACAGCGAAGTCAAGTAAGGAGGATTCCCAATGCACCAAGTTTCAGCCGAAATGAAGAGCTGCATCGAAGACTGCCTCGCCTGCTACGGCGAATGCCTGTCGACGGCGATGGGACACTGTCTCGAGGCCGGAGGCGAGCACACCAGGCCGCCGCACTTCAAGCTGATGATGGCCTGTAGCGAGATATGCCGGACGGCTGCACACTTCATGCTGATAAGCTCTGAACATCATCGCCACGTTTGTCGTGAATGCGCGGAAATCTGCGTCCAATGCGCGGATGATTGCGAACGGATCGGTGACATGCAGGATTGCGTTAACGCCTGCCGCCGCTGTGCGGACAGTTGCCATCGCATGGCCGCCTAAAGCAATTCCGGGAAAAGTGCGGAGCGGTTTCCGTCCGGAACTGCGTAAAAACAAAGAAATAGAGCGCTTCAGATACTCCGTGAAAAGCTGAAGCGCTCTGGATGGAGGGCGCCCGGCGCCTCTTATCGTCCGCTTCTCCTCCGAAATGAAGTGGCTGATGTATCGCGCCTATCGAACCGAAGTAACGATGGATGCCTATGCTGTCACAGAGGTCGCTACCTTCTAAAATAGCGAACTTCTAAAGGCTTGCAGAATGAAGTAGATGCGTATGGCAAACACGGTTCATCAGCAATGTGCGTGCGCTCATGGTGCGCTCGTGCGGAGTTCGGCGACGGTACATCGGAGTTTCAGATGAGTGGAATTCCCTATATCGAGCTTGTCCCACGGAACGATGTAACTGGTCGGCCGCTCTGCGAATCCGAAGAGCCGCAGCATGACGCTGCCGATCGTCGTTGCCGACAGTCTTTCGAGCAAGCCAAGAGCTCCGAGGTGATATTCGACAACGAAGAAATCTTCCTCCGCAGCTTCCGCTTTGATCTCTTCCAAGCGTGCGATCGGCTTACCATTTAAATCATGGACCTTCATTCCAAGCAGAAGCTCCAGATGAATCTCCGTCATGACAGCCCTCCCGGGATGCGCCTGAGAATATGTTGCCTCAACCATTCCTGCGTCTGTTCTAGAGGTGTGTCGCTGTCGTCGATATCAACTTGAATGTCGACGCCCGCATCAGTGATTTTCGACCATGGGATCCGATAGGGGCATCGATCGCGTCCCGCCCGCGCCCGTTGGGAAAGGGCAAGCAGCCAGCGATATAGGCGTGGGCTCAGCCTTCGCATCAGCGTCAAGTGGCCCATTTCGAGAAAGCTGATCTTGAGCCGGCCGTCGTTTTCGGTCGTAAGCACGATCCCGTCGACCTTTCCAATACGAGCCTGTTTGCGATCGACCACCTGCTTATCCAGAATGTCGCGCACAAGATACATGTCAGCCTCCCAGGATTTCCAGAGGGGTAGTTACAATTGAAAGCACGAAAGCCATCGCAACGATAAAGATGACCGCGGCATTGCTTATCCACCCGTTTCTATGCTTTCCCACATAGGTCGGATCGTTCATCAGGATAAGGAAGGGAACCACGCCGAACGGCAGGCTGAGAGCTGAGAGGGCCATCGAAAAGATGGTGATCCGAAGCGGATCTACACCGATGACGATTGGGATCACGGCAATCATAAGGCAGGCTGTGTAGACGAGGCAAAAAGCGGGATTTTCTTTCGGCTTCATGTTTTCAGACCAATTCCATCCGAAGCCCTGTGCGACCAGATAGGCCTGTGCCAGGCTCACTTCGAGGGTCGCGCCCAAACATGTAATCCCGAGCGAGATTGCAAAGAGGTAAAGTCCCCATTTTCCAAAGGCGGGCGTGAGGATCATGGCAATCTGCTCATATCCTTCAATGTCTTCAATCCCGCTAGAGGGATAAATCATTGCAGCCGATACCATGACAGCGGCGGTAATGATCGCGCCAAAACTCATGCCAAGGATCGCGATCGCGCGATTGGCGCCAAAGTAACTCTTGTCCCATTCGTCTTCGAGGGCGCCCGAGGAATAGAAGTAAAAGAGATAGGGAGAAATGACAGCGCCCAATATCCCGACGACGATGAAGCTATAGTGTAGCGGATCTTTACTGGGCAGGGTCGGCAGAAGGCCCTTCGCAATTTCACCCCATGGCGGATCCATGACGAACACGGCGACGACGAAAGAAAGCGCCAAAAGTCCTAAAGCCGATATGCCATTTTCGATAAGGCCGAATGTGCCTCGCCAAAGCAGCAACCAGGCCATAAATGTCACCGGCAACGACCACCACGGAAATTTCACTCCGGTCAGGAATTGCAGCGCAAGCGAGATGCCGCCGATCTCGGCTGCAAGAACGAGAAGATTGACGACGAAGACTATGGATATAGTCAGAAGAAAAATGTTGGAGCCGAAGCGGTCCCGAATTCCGTCGACAATCGTATAATGGCTCGCGATTGCGAAACGCCCCGACATTTCGACGAGAAAAATCACACAGATCGTACCGAGCACAATAGCCCAAAGGGGAGTATAGCCATAGGCTGCTCCAGCTTGGCTGGAAGTTGCGATATTTCCCGTTTCAAGAAAACCGCCGATGCTTGTGATGATGCCAAGCGATACCTGCAGCAATTTCTTCAATCTGCTGCTCCTGATTTAGCTCTTAACTCGCTTTCGAGGCTTCGCAAATCGCGAAGATGTTGGGAAAGCCCATCCGTCCGGCCATTGATGAGCTCGCGATGCGCTGAACCGGTGATCATGTTCAACCGGCCGGCGAGGGCAGCCAGATTCTCTGGGAATGTCGGGAGCTCCTTCGATAGAGAGCCGATCTCCTTTGTACACCGCTCTATCGTCAGGATGGCAAAACTATTCGATACGAGCATTTTCGTTCGCGCGTCCAAGACCATCTCCGCGGTTGCGCTCCAAGAGAGCACATCACGAATTTTTCGTTCGCGCTGTTGCTGTCCATCCGAGCAGGAGGTTAAGGAGACTAAGAAAAGGGCGATGATGAACAGTTTCACAGCAGAGTCCTCGTAGCGTCCCGCCCAAACTCCGTTTTCCTCATATATCCTCATATAATCGAATAGAGCCGGGTGAGTTCCAACGCAGTGACGGCTGGTACTGTCCCATGGAACTTTAACCGGGCGGACGGCCTAGCACCTCGACCACAGCAATACGTTTGAAGGGACAAATCAGTTCGCGAATGCCCATCACTGATGATCCGTTGTCCGTGCGCTCAGCGGCGTATCAACATCTGTCTTAAATGGGCAATGGAACAACCGCCCGTCGACGGTGTTCAAGTCGATATGTCTTCAGCGAGGCGGTGATCAAATGAATGCTCCCGCGAATATGGATTTAAGCACCAGGGATAATTCGCCGATGGAAGCGAAGGCGGTGCCTAGGTTAACCGATCCAGATGCTGAAGCCTTCGTTGCGAGTGTTATCAAGGATCTCGTTGAGTCCCGGGTCCCGTTCCTTGTCGCGGGCACTTACGCGGTCAGCGCCTACACGGGAATTTCGCGCGAAACGAAGGATTGCGATATTTTCTGCAAGGCAGGCGATTTTCTGCGGATTCTCTCGAATTTTCAGAGTCATGGCTATTCGGTAGAGGTGATAGATGAGCGCTGGCTAGGGAAGATCTCCAAGGGGCGGCACTTCTTCGATGTGATCTTTGCATCCCCTGATGGAGCAATGCCTGTAAACGATAACTGGTTCGAGGACGCCCGCCGGTTCCAGATGTGCGATTGCTCTGTCCGCATCGCTGGGGCAACCGAGTTAATCTGGTCGAAATGCTTCGTTCAGCTGCGGCATCGCTATGACGGCGCCGACGTCGCCCATGTGATCCTGAAGGCACACGACAAGGTCAATTGGCGTAAGCTGTTGGAATATCTCGAGGTAAATTGGGAAGTGTTGCTGATCCATCTTCTCAACTTCCGCTGGATCTATCCTTCCGAGCGCGACAAAATTCCGGACTGGCTGATGGACGAGCTACTCGACCGGTTAAGCGCTCAGCGTGACCTGCCTTTGCCACAGACGAAGATATGCCGCGGCCGGATGTATTCTCGTATCGATTTTGAAATTGACGTGAAGGAATGGGGTTTTGCCGACGTAAGCGGCGACGGCGAATGGCGCGACGAAGAGGAGAGTTGACGATGGCCAATGATCAACGACGGAAATTGAGAGTCGCCGCCGTCGCAGATCTTCATGTCAAGGAAGATCGGGAGCAATCCTACAAGGCGCTTTTTGCCGATATTTGTTCGGTCGCCGATGTCTTGGTCATCGCCGGCGATCTGACCGACCTCGGCAAGCCGAAAGAGGCCGAATTGCTTGCCGCCGACCTGCGCAACTGCACGGTTCCGGTGGTGGCGGTGCTCGGCAATCATGATTATGAAAGCGGTGCCGTCGAGGAGGTAACGTCCATTCTCACGGAGGTCGGCGTGAAGCTTTTGAACGGCCGAGCAGTAGAGATCGACGGAGTTGGCTTCGTCGGCGTGAAAGGCTTTGCCGGAGGGTTTGGACGCTACATGCTGAGTTCCTTCGGAGAGCCCGCCATCAAGGCGATGGTCGCTGAAAGCGTCGATGAAACCATGCGGCTGGAAAACGCCATGCGTCAGGTTCGGGCCAGCCGCTCCATGGTGGTTCTGCACTATGCGCCGATCACAGAGACAGTCGTCGGCGAACCGCCGGAAATCTTTCCCTTTCTCGGCTCATCGCGTCTTGCCGAAACGATCGATCGCTTCAAGGTCGATGCGGTCGTCCATGGACACGCGCACCGGGGCAGCTATGAGGGCCGGACCCCCGCAGGAGCACCAGTTTTCAATGTCGCCGCCCACATCGAGAAACCCACGGGCAAGCCTTACGCACTCATCGATCTCTAGCGGCAATCCCGACTGATGCCATGGCCGTCGTCACCGGCACAGGCGCTAGGGAACAGAAAAGCTTGTCGTTGGTTCTTTGTGGGAAATCGAGGATCTTCATCATGGCTACCCAACCGAGAAACGAACCATCGAGAACACCCGGCAAACCCGCAGCAGGTGGATGGGGTTCTGCAAAGTCGGTGGGTGGCATTCTCCTTCGGGAGCATATTCCGATCGCGGGCCCATCCCTTCTGGCGCATCAGAACAAGCCCGATGGCTACATGTGTGTCAGTTGTGCGTGGGGCAAGCCTGCCAAGCCTCATCCGTTGGAGTTCTGCGAAAATGGTGCCAAGGCTACCAGTTGGGAAGTTACCAACCGGCGCGCCGATCGTGCCTTCTTCGCGGCACATACGCTCGCCGAACTTGAAACCTGGTCCGACCATGATCTCGAGGAACAAGGGCGTCTGACGCATCCCATGCGCTGGGATGCCGAAAAGGACAAATACGTACCCATAGCCTGGCATGTGGCTTTTGAGGAGATCGGCCGCGAATTGAGGGCGCTGTCCCCAGAGCAGGTTGATTTCTATACGTCCGGGCGCGCGTCGCTCGAAACGGCTTACATGTATCAGTTGTTCGCGCGCATATACGGCAGCAATCATTTGCCGGATTCGTCAAACATGTGCCACGAAAGCACATCCGTCGCCCTGCCGGAAAGCATCGGCGCTTCGATCGGTACGGCGATTCTGTCCGATTTCCAAAATTGCGACTGCATCTTCTATCTTGCGCAGAACGTTGGCACGTCCTCGCCGAGAATGCTTCACGACCTGCAGGATGCGGTCAACCGGGGCGTCAAGATCGTCACCTTCAACCCACTTCACGAGCCGGGGCTGCAGCGTTTCATCAATCCTCAGATGCCCGGTCAGATGCTCACCGGCAAGGAAACGCCGATTTCCTCGGAATACTATCAGGTCAAGAACGGCGGCGATATCGCCGCGCTTTTCGGTGTGTGCAAGGCGCTCATCGAGGCCGACGATGCTCTGAAGGCATCCGGTAGCAGCAAGGTCGCGGGAAGCGATGCTATACCGGACGATCCCTCCGATGCCGGAACGGTCGCCTTTGCCGCAGCGATTGCCGCCGCCGACAAGAAGCATGTCCTTGACCACGATTTCATCCGCCAACATACCGCGGGCTTCGAGGAGTTCGCGGCCGCGGCGCGGAATTACGATTGGGCCGAGCTGGAGCGTGTCTCGGGCCTGACGCGGGCTCAGATGCAGCAGGCGGCTTCCACCTATGCCAACTCGAATGCGGTTCTCATGGTTTATGGCATGGGCCTTACGCAGCATGTCATGGGTGTCCAAAACGTACATATGGTCGTCAACCTCGCGCTTCTGCGCGGCAATATCGGTAAGCCGGGAGCCAATATCTGCGCAGTCCGTGGCCATTCGAATGTTCAGGGCCAGCGCACGGTGGGGATCACGGAAAAGCCGGGCCTCGTGCCGCTGGACAAGCTGGCTGCACTTTATCAGTTCGAGCCGCCGGAATGGATCGGCCACACCACGGTCGAAACATGCAAAGCGATTCTTGAAGGCGAGTCGCGGGCGTTCGTCAGCCTCGGCGGAAATTTTCTGCGAGCCATTCCTGAAACCGTTGCAATGGAGAATGCATGGAGGAAGCTGCGCCTGACCGTCCAGATCGCCACCAAGCTCAATCGCAGCCACGTCATTCATGGCGAAATCGCCTATCTCCTGCCGTGTCTCGGCCGCATCGAAATCGATGAACAGGCGAGCGGCCCGCAGGCCGTTTCGATGGAAAGCTCGGTTGCGCATTTTCACGGCTCGCGTGGAAGAGCCAAGCCCGCCAGTCCGGAATTGCTTTCCGAGCCAGCAATTATCGCCGGGATGGCAAAGGCGACGCTGACCAAGGGTGTGGTGCCATGGGACCGCTGGGTTGCTGACTATTCGACTATTCGCGACGCCATCGAGCAAACCTATCCGGAGACGTTCAAGGACTTCAACGAGCGCATGTTCCACCCCGGCGGCATTCCAAGGCCATTGCCCGCGCGGGAGCGCAAATGGGTGACCCCCAACGGCAAGGCCAATTTCATTACACCTGACCGCCTGTTTCCGGAGTTTTCGCTCGATGCGCAAAGCGACGATGTCCTTCATCTCGCGACGTTGCGTTCTAACGATCAGTTCAACACGACGATTTATGGCTTTAGCGACCGCTATCGCGGCATCGAAGGAACCAGGCGGGTCGTCTTCGTCAACACAAACGATATAGGACGTCTGGGTTTCAGCAATGGCGAGGCCGTCGATCTGGTGACCGCGATCGATCGGGAAACGGAGCGGCGGGTTACAGGGTTCACCATTGTTGCCTATAACATGCCGGAAGGTTGTTGCTGTGCCTACTACCCGGAAGCCAACCCGCTGTTCCCTTTGAGCCATCATGACGCCAAGGCAAAGACACCCTCCTACAAGCTTTTGCCCGTGCGCCTTGTCCGCTCTGGCGCTGCTCCCGTTCATTGAAGCCCGAACAGGTTGGAACATCAGCCATGCCGTGGGAGGTAAGTAGAGAATTCTTTGATCGCGCATTCATAGCCGTCGCTTTTCTGGTGACTCTCGGCGCGGCCGCGCTCATCGGCGAGGCGCGAGAAGGGCGACAATATCGAACCGATCCCACCGTCGGAGCCGCCTTGGACGAGCTGCGCCTGATGCCGAACGGTATCAGTGGCACTCCGCCGGAAATCTATTTTGCCCTCGGCAAACCTTATGAGACCACCGCTTACGATCTCAGCCAGGGCAAACGGCTCTATTCCTGGTTCGGTTGCGGGGCATGCCATGGCGACGGGCGTGGCGGGAGAGGCCCTTCTTTCCTGGATGGCTGGTGGCTCTATGGTCCGGAGATGGTGTCGATCGCAGCCTCCATCCGCGACGGCCGTCCGCATGGAATGCCGGCTTTTCGCGACAAGATGACGATTGACGAGATCTGGCAGCTCGCAGGCTACGTCCAGACGATCGGCGCATATAAGGCCAAGATCACCGCGCCGAGCCGCAATGACGACAAGCAGACCCGCCCAGCGGAAAACCGAGCGCCGGCGGCAATCCTGTTCGACGAAGGCCCTGTCGGACCGAACGCTGTACAGGAGCCGTCCCATTGAAAGCGGGCGCTGCCGTTGTCCTGTTCGTGTCGGCCATCCTGATTGCAGGATGCAACGGCGCTCAGTCGGCCCTGAATGCTGAGGGAGCCGCGGCTGTTCAGCTCAAGCATCTCATCATCGGGATCGTGGTGGTCTGCTCTGTCGTATGGGCGCTGGTCATGGTCGTTCTGGTCCTCGCATTGCTGCGAGCCAGGACACCGCGGGAAAGTCCAAGTTCCGAGAGCGAGCGGCGGATGGGCAAGCTGGTGACGGCGGCTGTCGCGGCGACCGTTGTCATCATCGCCGGTTTGACGATTGCAAGCTTCTATGCAACGCGCGGCCTCGGCATGTCCGAGGATGCCACTCTCGCGATCAAGGTTCGCGGCCAGCAATGGTGGTGGCAATTCATCTACGATGATGTCGATCCGGCCAAGTCCTTTCAGACGGCCAACGAGATGCATATCCCGGTCGGCGTGGATATTCGCATCGAGCTCGAAAGCTCGGATGTCATTCATTCCTTCTGGGTACCGAGCCTAGCCGGTAAGCGCGACCTCATTCCCGGCCGGCAGAACGTCATAACCATACGAGCGGAGCGGCCAGGTGTTTATCGCGGTCAATGCGCGGAATTCTGCGGGCTTCAGCACAGTCACATGGCACTGTTCGTCATCGCGGAGAACATGGCCGCCTATCAGCGCTGGGCTGCCGCCCAGAGGGCCAGTAGCGTATCGTCGGCCGATCCGGAGGCGACAGCCGGCAAGGCTCTCTTCATGCGCAAGCCCTGTGCGGCCTGCCATACCATACGCGGAACCGAGGCATCGGGATCGACGGGGCCGGATCTGACGCATGTCGGAAGTCGCCAGACGATTGCGGCAGGGTTGCTCGACAATACCCGCGGTTCGCTTGCCGCCTGGATTGCCGATCCGCAGACACTGAAACCGGGGAACAACATGCCGATGGTTCCGCTCTCCAGTGACGAGTTGCGGCAGCTTTCCGCCTATATGGAAAGCCTCAAATGACGAACGACAACAAACCCGCACAACCGACGGATTTGATGTTCGGCGATGACGAGCTCGAACGGCGGCTCGCGCAGACCTGGAGGACACCGGCCGGTGTCTGGGGTGCCCTCACGACAGTCGACCACAAGATCATCGGCCGCCGTTACATCGTTACTGCATTCGTCTTTCTTGCCTTGGGCGGGTTGCTCGCGCTCGCGATGCGGCTGCAATTGGCGCAGCCGGAGGCACGCTTCATCGGTCCGGACCGCTACAATCAGATTTTCACCATGCATGGCTCAAACATGATGTTCCTGTTTGCCGTGCCGGTCATGGAAGCCATGGCGGTCTATCTCGTGCCGCTGATGGTCGGCACCCGCAATATCGCCTTCCCGCGCTTGAATGCCTTTTCCTATTGGATCTATCTGGCTGGCGGTCTGTTGTTATGGATCTCGTTTGCGCTCGATACTGCGCCCGACGTCGGATGGTTTGCCTACGTGCCCTTGTCTGGACCGCAATATGGTGCGGGCAAGCGCGCCGACCTTTGGGCGCAGATGATCACTTTCACGGAAGTTGCGGCTTTGGCCGTTGCGGTGGAAATCGTCGTCACCGTCTTCAAGCAGCGTGCGCCGGGCATGTCGCTCGACCGCATTCCGCTGTTCGTCTGGTCGATGCTCGTCACGGCCTTCCTCGTCATCATGGCCATGCCGGCGATCATGCTCGCCAGCTCGACGCTGATCCTCGATCGCCTGGTCGGAACACATTTCTACAATCCCGCAGAGGGCGGCGATGCACTGCTATGGCAGCACCTGTTCTGGTTCTTCGGCCATCCCGAGGTCTATATCATCTTCCTGCCGGCCGTCGGCATGGTGTCGACGATAATAGCGACCTTCTCGCGCCGGCCCGTATTTGGTTATCTTCCGCTCGTCATGGCGCTGATCGCCACGGGAATCCTGGCGTTCGGCCTTTGGGTGCATCACATGTTCGTCGTCGGCCTGCCGAAGCTCGGCGAAAGCTTCTTCACCGCCTCCAGCATGGCGATCGCTATTCCCGCTGGCATCCAGATATTCTGCTGGCTGGCCACGCTATGGGGTGGACAGCCCGTGCTCAAGACGCCGATGCTGTTTGTCCTCGGCTTCATCGTGACCTTCGTCATAGGCGGTCTGACGGGGGTGATGGTCGCGTCGGTGCCGTTCGATACTCAGGTACACGATACCTATTTCGTCGTCGCGCATTTCCATTACGTGCTTGTCGGCGGCGCCGTGTTTCCCTTGCTCGGTGCTATTTATTACTGGTTTCCCAAGATAAGCGGGCGGATGATGAGCGAGACGCTCGGTCGCTGGGCATTCGCGCTGATCTTTGCCGGCTTCAATCTGACATTCTTTCCCATGCATATTCTCGGGCTCGAGGGCATGCCGCGGCGCATCTACACCTATCAGCCGGAAATGCCCTGGGCCGGGATGAATATGTTCGTAAGCTTCAGCGCGCTTATCCTTTCGCTGGGATTCCTCGTTTTTTTCGTCGATGTCATCCGCAGCACTCGGTCCGGGCAGATCGCAGGCGAAAACCCCTGGGGTGCCTCGACGCTCGAATGGGCGACATCGTCGCCGCCGCCATGCTTCAATTTTCGCCGTATTCCCGTAGTCGGCGCTCGCGATCCGCTGTGGTCGCAGCCGGATGAACTCACGGTCGCCGGCGGGCTGCGCACTGATCGGCGCGAATTGATCGTCAGCAGCGTCGTCGAGGCACAACCCGAAGCAAGCGAGTCCTCGCCTCGAAATTCGATCTGGCCGCTCCTGGCGGCTCTCGCCACCACGGTGATGCTGATCTGGTCGATCTTCTCGCCTTGGGCGGTCATTTGGGGATCGATTCCGATCGGGATCACGTTGACCGGGTGGTTCTGGCCGAAGCAGACACCGGAGGACGAATCATGAAGGAGCGCGTCGTCCTCGACGTTTCAAGGCTGCCGCCCCACGGCATGGGGAGGGCAAGCCCGACCTGGTGGGGCACCTGCGCCTTCATGCTCATCGAAGGGTCCGGCTTCGCATTGGCGATCGCAGTCTATTTCTACCTGATGAGCCTCGCCCCGCACTGGCCGATCGACGCGCCGGCGCCCGGCCTCGTTCCCGGCACGACCCTGACCGCGATATTACTCGCGAGCGTCGTACCCAACATTCTCCTATCCAGATGGGCGCGGCAAAGAGATCTGCGCAAGGTGCGGATCGGGCTTATCGTCATGTCGGTATTCGGGGCGGTGCCGCTAATCTTGCGCGGTTTCGAATTCGCCGTCCTCAACATACGCTGGGACGATAACGCCTATGGCTCAATCATCTGGACGATGCTGGGGCTTCATACGACCCACATCGTCACCGATCTCATCGATACACTGGTACTGACCGGTTTGATGTTTTCGAAGCATGCCGATAATCCGCGCCGCTTCGGCGATGTCGAAGATAATGCCATGTACTGGAACTTTGTCGTGGTGGCGTGGATTCCCTTATACGCATGCATTTACTGGGTGCCACGTCTATGATGACCACGGCGGCAAAATATGGCGGTTTGATCCTTGCCCCGCTTGTATGGGCCGGCAATACCCAGCTTGGCCAGCTCCTCCCCTATGTCGATTGCAGCCGGCATGCGTATTGGTCCGTCCTGACATCTTCCGTCGCAATTCTGCTTGTGTTGGCGAGCGCGGCGATACCGCAGGCCGGTTCTACGGCGGAGGAGGCGCGAACGGGGCTGTTCCTCCGTCATCTCAGTGTCCTCGTTGGGCTCGCTTTCGCCTTCGCGCTTTTCCTGCAGGGAGGAGCCGTGTGGCTCTTGGACGTATGCGAGCATTAGCCGCCCTCATGATCCTGCTGTTGACGGGGCGGGAGGCTGCCGCGCATGGCGCGGAAGCCCATCTCTTTCATTCGGTCTGGACGATCGACCCGTGGATCGTGACACCATTAGCGGTCGCGGCTTTTCTTTACGGCCGAGGCTGCTGGAGGCTGAGGCGACGCGCTCGGACGAGCAGGCCCGTCGTAGCAAAGCGTGCCCTTTGTTGTTGGGCCGGCTGGCTAACGCTTGCCGGTGCGCTGCTGTCTCCGCTGCACTGGCTCGGAGAGCAGCTTTTTACGTTTCACATGATCGAGCACGAAATCATCATGGCGATCTCCGCTCCGATGATCGTCATCGCGCGGCCGGCCGGCATGTTTCTCTGGGGACTGCCGGATCGGCTGAGGCGCTGGACGGGGAGGGCGATGAGGCGGAGTTCCGTGCGGATCGCCTGGCGCTGGCTGAGCGGAGGAACCAATGCCACCCTGTTGCATGCCGTCGCCCTATGGACCTGGCATGCGCCGATCCTGTTCGATGCCGCCGTCGGCGATGTCACGCTGCATCGCCTCCAGCATGTGAGCTTCTTCGCCACCGCTATTCTATTCTGGTGGTCGATCTTCTGGCGCAGCAATCGCGGCGTGGCGGCGTGGCATCTGTTCCTAACCATGCTGCACACAGGAGCGCTCGGTGCGCTGATGGCGCTGGCGCCACGCGTCCTTTATGTCGCGCAGACGCATGCTGCGGAAACATGGGGCCTTACGCCGATCGAGGATCAGCAGCTCGCCGGGATAGTCATGTGGATTCCAGCCGGGACGATTTACGCCGGCGCTGCGCTCGCAATGGCAGCGCTATGGATAGCAAATGCCGGTAGGGGAGCGGACGATGTTCAGCACATCCGCCCATTATAGATACCGCGGTATCTGGCTGGGTGCGGCAGCCATTGCAGTACTTTGCACTGTGATCGGCGTAAACTGGGCAAAGACTTCGCAGCAGCGATTGCAGGTCGCGCGCGTGCTGACCGGAGGCGGCGATCCCTCCCGAGCACCACCGATCTTTCGTCGGTACGGCTGCACCGGATGCCATGAAATCCCTGGAATCGCCGGTGCGGATGGTCAGGTAGGCGGGACTTTGGTGGGTCTTCAAAAACGGGTCTACATCGCCGGCGTCGTCAATAATACGGGCGATAATCTCGTTCATTGGATCGTGTCACCGCAGGATTTCTCGCCCAACTCGGCGATGCCGAAAACAGGGATTTCGCAAGCCGAGGCACGCGATCTCGCCGCCTATCTCTACACTCACTAATCCCATTTAAGGATGCGGCGTCGGTCGAGGAGGCAGGCTCTTGATGTAGCGCGCGATGGCATCGCGATCGCTCTGCGGCAGCATCGCCATGTTGGTGACGACCTCGGCCATGGACGAGCCGACGCGGCCATGATTCGGCGTATTGCCGCTCTTCAGCATTTCCGCGATGTCGGCTTCGGACCAATTTCCGATCCGGCTCGGCGTGATATTGGGAACGAAGCCCGTGTCTTCAGGATCGGTGCCGCCGGCAAACCGTGTTTCGGGCTTTATCGCACCGAACATATTGCGCGATGAGTGACATTCTGCACAGTGGCCCAGGGTCTCGACCAGATAGCGGCCACGAGCCACGGCAGGATCGGTGCTGGCGGGTCCTTGCGTCTGCCCTTCATGGAAGAACAGCAATTTCCAAAAACCCAGCAGGCGGCGCATGCGGAATGGGAAGAACAGATCATGCGCGGGGGGGCGGCCGGAAACCGGAGCCAATGTCCTCAGATAGGCCCTTAGATCGCTGATGTCCTCGAGCCGCATGCCCGTATAGCTGGGATAGGGAAATACCGGATAGTAGTGCTGATGTCGCGGCGAAACACCGCCAATCAAGGCGTTAGCGAGATCGACGGTGCTCCATTTTCCGATGCCATCAACGGGATCGGATGAAATATTGGGTGCACGAAATGTGCCGAAAGGCGATGCAAGTGCGAGACCGCCGCCCAATTTCAGACGGTCCTTCTGGCCTGGGGTGGCGTGGCAGGACGCGCAGTCGCCGGCGGCGAATATAAGCTGGCCCCGCACCGGATCGCCGTTGTCTTGAAGGCGAGGATCACCGGCTGCAAAAGGCATGGCAGGGTCCGTCACGAACCAGATCACAGGGACGGCCAGCAAGGCGGCCAGGCACAGCCAAATCAGAATGCGCATGGTTCTATCGACCAATTCCACGGAGCGCGAAAGATCGTGCTCTCGTAAAACTGCCCATCGGACTATCCGTTCCGTTTGTGGGCGGCGGGCTCTAAAGATTATCGATTGTCAATCGCGCATGTCCCTTCCATTGGTTCCGTGCCTAAGTGGTGATTTTCAGAAGGTTTCCTTGCGCAAGGGCAAGCAGCAGGGCAGAGGTGTGAATGGCTTGGCAGATTCCACCTGTGAGGGCTTTGTTTACCGCCTCCGTCAAAGGCAGCTGACGCAGTATGACACGTTCTGAAGGATCATTCATCGGCGCTTGGCTCTCCATCAGCCCGGTCGCTAAAACGATGTGGCTATAGTTGGTTTGCATGGCTGGATTGGGTGCAAGGCGCCCACAATATTGCCAATGGCGAGCCTCAAAGCCGGTCTCTTCAAGAAGTTCACGCTTGCCGGCTTCCAAAGGTGTTTCGCCAGCATCAATTCCGCCACCGGGTACTTCGAGCGATACGATACCGAGCCCATGGCGGTACTGTTCCAGCAACAGGACGGAGCTGTCGTCACCGATTGCAACGACGTGCACCCAGTCAGGATATGAAAGAACGTAGTAGGGAGAGATCGAGTGACCTTCGCTGGTTACGCAATCATCGGCCCTTACGTCGATCCACCGATCCTTTAGGATCTGCCGCGATGATTGAACCGTCCACGGCTTCAATTCCATTGTCGTTTCCCTCCGTTAACGCCATTTGGCCAAGAGTTGCAAAGAGAATGTGACGATCCCGCGGCCAGAAGCCGAGTTTGCCATCGCTCAACGCGCATTGGCGATAAAGGTGCCGCAGATGAGCGGGAAACTTCTTGCTGCCAAGAATGGAGTGAACAAAACGTGAGCTAAAAAGAAGCGCCGCTCTGGCCGAAAATGCAATCGCGGAGAGAGCTCGTACATCGCTTCCTTTCGGGCTCCTTCCCGAGCCCAGCGATTAAGGCACGGCGCTAGGCCTTGAAAGCGGGAACCAAGTCGATTGCGTGGCAGTTATGGAACCGATGCAGGAAACAACGAGGAATGTCATGTCGAATGTTTCGAGAACAGGCACCGACGATGTCAATAATGCAACCAGTAGGACAACTTTCGGGCGATCAGTCGAGAGCAAGAGCCAGCTTCGGGATGCGGCAACCATTGCTACAGGAACCGATGTCGGGGAGGTGCTGAATATCTACCGTTTGGAACCCATCGCCGCTCCGGAAGATCCGCATTGGGACAACGCCCCCAATCATGGCACGGTTGTCGTGGCAGCCAGGACTGCAGGCGACGCGCGCATCGTGGCGGCGAGCAATGAGCTTGATTTTATGGAAGTCGATGCGGCCCCTGCCGAAGATGTGACGACCAGCAATGCGAGCGCATTTCGCGATGATAAGCTTTATACCGTGATCGAGATTGCTCGAGGCCGAACCGACCTCAAACGCGGCGTGCTGGAAGGTGAGGTGTCTGTCGATACGATTCTTCCGACGCAAATCGATCGCTGATCATTTGACCTGAAGCCAGAATTCAGAGCGCTGCGAAAACGGCGGCGCGCTGAACGCGGCAAGACGACATTTTGGATGGAACAATGCCTGACGTTGCAAGTTCGGTGAGCCGCAACGGAGAGGACGATCCAGAATGAGCGGCTTGGAAAATCCAAAATCGGCATCCGCTCGCATATGGCGCAGCACAGCTTTTGGCCTGTTGAGTTTTGGCCTCTCCTCATGTTCCCTAGCGGTATTGAATCCGGTTGGTCCCGTGGGCGCCGGTGATGCTGCAATTCTGATCAACGCGACCGTAATCATGCTTGCCATCGTGGTTCCGACCATCCTGCTGGCGTTCTGGATGGCATGGCGTTATCGCGCCTCGAATCCCCGAGCGGAATATCTTCCGTATTGGTCCTATTCCGGACGGATCGAGGCGGTCGTCTGGTCAATTCCGATCCTGACGATCATGTTCATCGGCGGCCTGATCTGGATCGGGTCGCACAGGCTCGACCCGTTCAGGCCGCTATCGTCGAGCAAGCCGCCTGTCGAGGTGCAGGTCGTATCGCTCGATTGGAAATGGCTTTTCATCTATCCGAAAAACGGGATTGCTACCGTCAATCAGGTCGTGATTCCGACCGGCACGCCGGTGCACTTTTCGATCACGTCTGCAAGTGTTTTCAACGCGTTCTTCGTGCCTCGGCTTGGATCGATGATCTACGCCATGCCTGGCATGATCTCGCAACTGCACCTCCAGTCGGATGAATCCGCTCGCCTGCGGGGCATATCCGCCCAATTTTCCGGTGACGGTTTCTCGGACATGCAGTTCGAGGTCAAAAGCGTCCCGGATGCCGAGTTTGAAACCTGGATGAAGAGCGCTCAGGCAACCGATCTTCCCCTCGATCGGGATGTCTATGGCAAGCTCTTACAGCAGAGCGAGCGCGTCCAGCCTGCGACCTACCGCTTGGCGGATCCCGAGCTTTTCAATGCCATCGTTCAACAGACGATTCCGCCAGGCCCCGGTCCAGAGGCCGAGTCCCGACAACATGCGGGTCGCGAGACTTCCACCGGGGGAAAGGATTGAACATGTTGGGAAAACTCGGGCTTTCGGCGATTCCCTTGTCTCAGCCGATCCCGCTGATCACATCCATCGCCGTTATCCTCATCGCAGCTGCGGTCTTGATTCTGGTCACCGTAAGAAGATGGTGGCCCTATTTGTGGCGAGAGTGGATCACAAGCGTCGATCACAAGCGTATCGGCATCATGTATTGTCTGCTCGGTGTCGTCATGCTCATCCGCGGCTTTGCCGATGCTATCATGATGCGCACCCAGCAGGCAGTCGCGATCGATGCCCCCGGTTATTTGCCGCCAGAACATTATAATCAGATCTTCACCGCGCATGGAACGATCATGATCCTGTTCGGCGCCATGCCGCTAGTGCTGGGATTCATGAATTTCCTCGTGCCGCTGCAGCTTGGCGTCCGCGACGTTGCCTTCCCGACATTCAACTCGGTTGGGTTCTGGCTGACCGCCAGCGGCGCGCTCCTCGTCAATGTGTCGCTCTTCATCGGCGAGTTCGCCCGCACCGGATGGCTGCCATACCCGCCCCTCAGCGAGACGAGCTATACGCCAGGCGTGGGCGTCGACTACTATCTTTGGGCCGTGCAGATTTCCGGCATCGGAACCCTGATAACCGGTATCAATATCGTCACGACGATATTGAAAATGCGGTGCCGGGGCATGAGCTATCTCCGAATGCCGGTCTTTTGCTGGACCGCGCTAGCTTCTTGTCTGCTGATTGTGGCAGCCTTCCCGATCCTGACGGCAACGCTCGCGATGCTGACGCTCGATCGCTATGTCGGATGGCATTATTTCACAAATACGGCGGGCGGAAATCCGATGATGTTTGTGAACCTGATATGGGCGTGGGGTCATCCGGAAGTCTACATCCTCGTCCTGCCTGCCTTCGGCATCTTTTCCGAAGTCTTTTCGACCTTTTCCGGCAAGCCGCTATTTGGCTACCGCTCCATGGTCGCGGCGACGATGTTCATTTGCATCGTTTCGATGCTGGTATGGCTGCACCACTTCTTCACAATGGGGGCCGGCGCCGCGGTCAACACCTTCTTCGGCATCTCCTCCAGCATCATTGCCGTCGGCACCGGCGTCAAAATCTACAACTGGATCTTTACGATGTATGGCGGAAGGGTTCGTTTCGAAGTGCCGATGCTTTGGTCAATGGGCTTCATCTTCACCTTCATCATAGGCGGGTTGACAGGTGTCCTGCTCGCCATACCACCAGCGGACTTCCTGACGCATAATTCCATGTTTCTGGTGGCGCATTTTCACAATGTCATCATTGGTGGCGTCGTGTTCGGCGTTTTCGCGGGCATGGAATTCTGGTTTCCGAAAGCATTCGGTTTCCGGCTTCACGCAGGGTGGGGCAAAGCGGCTTTCTGGCTCGCCTTCTTGGGGTTTTGGGTAACCTTCACGCCTCTTTACGTTCTCGGACTTGATGGGATGACACGGCGGTTGCAGCACATCGACGTTCCCGAATGGGCGCCCTGGCTTTATGTCTCCGCCGCCGGTGTCGGCATTCTTGTCCTGGGGGTCATCGCGCAGGTCATTCAACTGGTGGTCAGCATTCGCGAACGGGAAAAGCTGCGGGATATTACCGGAGACCCCTGGGATGGTCGTTCTCTTGAATGGGCAACCCCGTCACCGCCGCCGTTTTTCAACTTCGCCGTCATGCCGAATGTCGAGGGTGAGGAGGCCTATTGGGGTATCAAACTTCGCGCCGTGGAATCACAGCAACTGTCGCCCGAACCGGATTATGAGCCGATCGAGATGCCGGTGAACAGTCCGGTCGGCATCTATACGGCCTTTTTCGCCACGGTCTTCGGTTTCGCGATGATCTGGTACATCTGGTGGCTCGCTATCGTGGCGCTCGTGGCGGCCTTCATCGGCTTCGTGGTCTTCGCATGGCGCGACGTTCATGAATTCGAGGTTTCTGCCGAAGAGGTCGCGCGCGTCGATCGTGGCCGGCGCTCCGCTCGCGAGGCGATGCTTGCGCGCATGTCCGAACAGGGAGTCTTGCCATGACCGATACCGGCCTGCCGGCGAGCGTCGAAGCCATACGGCGCGTTCGCGAAGACCCGCATCGTCTGGGCCATCGTGCTCACGGCTCGGGGGAGCCCGCGGCGGGAACTGGCCAGGGCGCTACCGGTCCCGCCGACAAGCGGATTCTTGTCGGCTACGGTTTCTGGATCTATCTGCTGAGCGACATCATCATTTTCTCGTGCTTTTTCGCCGCATTCGCCGTGCAAAGGGCAGCGACGGCTGGCGGGCCGACGATTGCCGATATCGTCGATGTGCAGCGCGTGGGATTCGAGACGGCGGCGCTGCTATTGTCGAGTTACACCTGCATGCTGTCATTTGCGGCGACGAATGCACGCAACAGGCTGTGGACGCTCATCTTTCTGTTTCTGACAGGCCTGCTGGGATTGATATTCGTTCTTCTTGAACTGTGGGAATTCGTCGAGCTCGCCGATCGCGGCTTCACGCCGCAGCGCAGCGCAATGCTTACTTCCTTCTATGGGCTGGTCGGACTGCATGGCTTGCACGTCACGCTCGGCGGCGTCTGGCTGGCCACGATGATGGCCCAGGTTTTCATAAAAGGATTTCGCCGGGAGATCATCCATCGATTGATCTGTTTCAATCTCTTCTGGCATGCACTCGACATCGTCTGGATCGGCATTTTCACGATCGTCTATCTGATGGGAGTTCACTGATGAGTACCTCCGACACCGACACGGACGTATATGATAACCGACAAAATTTGCGGGATGATCATGCGCCCGGCGACGAGCCACCGGAAGAAAGCGGCCACTGGGTGCTGAACGCAAACTTGGGCCTGGGATTTTCTATCATTCTGACGGCTGCTTCCTTCTTGCTGGCCACTTCCAACATTGTTTACGGGCCGGCAATTCCGGTAGCGCTTATCGTCCTCGCAATTGCACAAATGGGCGTGCATCTGGTGTTCTTTCTGCATATCACCACAGGCCCCGACAATACCAACAACGTCCTCGCACTGGCATTCGGCATACTGGTCGTCGTGCTGATCGTTCTCGGTTCCATCTGGATCATGGACCATCTGAAGCAAAACATGATGCCGATGGATCAGTTAATGAATATGCAGCCATAAGTATCTGGATTATGCAGGCGAAGCTGCGTGACGCCGCATCGCAATGCTTGCCAAGTAGAGAAATACAGTGAAGGAGCTTCAATATGTCACCGAAGTGCTTCGCTCTTCTATTTGCGATCTGCATTTCGCTGACGGCTGGATATATGCTCAGCTTCGTATGGCTTTCCGCTGCAATAGCCTACTAGATTTTCATCCGGTCGGTACGGAATACTGTCCTATTCCTTTGCGCGTGGCTTGCCCCGATCATTCCTGGAAATGCGCACGCCCGATTTACCAATCGGTGTCACCAGATCTTTTTCAAGGACAGTTGGGGCCATTCCCTCTTGTTCACTCGATTGCTGGATCGGAGCGGGATTGTCCGATGTCGTTTTCCTGGAAGGAGTGTTCGGATCGTCGGACTTTGTTTCTTTGCCTGTCATGATGCAGCCTTTCTTTGGAAACGAACCTTACTGCGAAAGAGCCGCAAAGTTCCACGAGATCGGAAGGGTGAGAGGTATTTGCTGGTCGCACGGAACTTCCGCCGGTTTCGCCGCTTAGGCGGAAATGACATCTTTCATGCGATTGTTTCATAGCGAACTGACAACCCCTAGACGCTCCCCGGTCATGACCGAGCGTGTCCGGAAGGTCTCGCAATGAAGCACCAGGAGAGCGATGGATCCCCCACCAGGCAACGTCATGAAGGAGTGAGCCTGCTCGGCCGCGGTCTCATTTCTGGAGCGGCTGACGACGATCCCTCCGCAATCGGCACCTATGCCAGCGCCGGAGCACGCTTCGGTCTCGGGATGCTATGGACCGCGCCCGTTACGCTGCCGATGATGTTCACGGTCGTGTACCTTTCGTCGAAACTCGGGCAGGTAACCGGACGTGGACTGTTCCAAGTCATCCACGACAATTATCCCCGATGGTTTCTTTATCTGGCGTTGGCCGGAGTCGTTATCGGCAATACGATCGAGGCCGCTGCCGACTTGGGCGGAATGGCAGCGGCCGTCAACCTTTTCGTGCCGCTTTCCGTTCCCCTTATCGTTGCCATGATGGCGGTCATTCTGCTCTGTCTACAGGTGGTGGGCTCCTATATCCTCATTCGCCGCATTTTCCGCTGGCTGGCCCTTAGCCTGCTGGCTTATGCAGGCGCGGCTATATTGGCGAAACCGGACTGGATGGCCGTTCTTAAGGGCTCGCTCATTCCATCCATCGAATTCAACGAGGAATTTCTTTCGATCATCGTGGCGATCATCGGCACCACGCTGTCGGCGTATCTCTACACTTGGCAATCCAATGAAGAGGTCGAGGAAAAAATCGCCGACGGAAAGATTTCGGTGAAAGCTAGACGAGGCGTCAGCAGCTCGAAACTGGCTCGGTCCCGCAAGGAAATCCTTGTGGGCATGACGTTCTCCAACCTGGTCATGTACTTCATTATTATGGCGACCGGCGCGACGCTGCATGTTCAGGGGCATACGGATATCCAGACGGCCGCGCAGGCGGCCGAAGCGCTAAAGCCAATCGCCGGGCAGGCAGCCGGGTATTTGTTTGCCGCTGGAATCATAGCGGTCGGATTTCTGGCAGTTCCCGTCATGACGACGGGGGCCGCCTATGACCTCGCCCAGTCAATCGGCATCAACGGCAGCCTGAACGCCGGTGCCCGAGAGGCGCCGGGATTTTACGTCATCATCGCAGCGGTAACGTTGGTCGCGGTCGCGATGAACTTCGTTGGCATAAATCCGATGAAAGCCCTGGTATGGTCCGGCGTGGTTCAGGGGTTTTCTACTCCACCTCTCTTGTTATTGCTGCTGCTCATGACGAACAACAAGGCAATCATGGGCGAGCATGTGAATTCACGTCTTATGAACATCGCTGGCTGGCTAACGGTTCTGGCCATATTCTCGGCGAGCGCCGGGCTGGTGGTGACATGGATCATATAGGATGGGAGATGGAGGAGGTATCCGCCTGCCGATGGAAGAATAAGCTTCTCACATCCGGCAGAAGATCTGGCCTTGAAGGCTCAGATTGGCGCGCATGGATGCGACGCGGCGCTCCGCGTCGGCCAGATCATAGGCCCAGAAACTGATGCCGAACGTCCCCCCGTCGATTTGGTAATCGGCCAGGAAGCGGAACATGGCACGCCCGTTGCGATCGCTTGTACGGAACTCGGGTTCGGGGTCACGATCGCTTCGACGGGCCTGCGGAAGCCGGATCACGTTCATTGTCGAAACTCCTGTCACTCATGCGCTTTCGCCGGCGATCCCGTGGTGATGTCCAACGGCCCTCACCGGTCCATTCTCAAACTTCCGGATACAGTCGTTGTTCCAGCGGTGAGCGGCAGTTTGTAGAGGGCGTCTGGAGAACGAGCCGGGTTACGACCTGCTCTTTTGAACCGATTCCTTGGTTCTCGCAGGATCTTGCAAAAGTGGAGAAAGCGAAAGCGCGGCCGGTCTTGCAGCGTGGCAAATCATCAGGGCCGGCAATAGGCCGTGCCGTCTGTAGCTCTTGCCGGATGACCGACATATCGGCCGTCCGGTGGCACTGCAATATCCCAGAAATTGGTTGCCAGCGTATCGAGGGCTGCGCGCAAGCCAGCCCCGCCCAGCGCCGGGCCATGGCCGCTGATCAATCGTTCCGGCTTGAGACTGGCAATCTGCTTTGCTGATTGTTCCGATGCCTGCCAGTCGATCGTCAGATAGCGAGGCGGACCATGCAGCCTGGGAGCCTGCGTCACTACGTCGTAGACGGATTCCTGGCCTGTCGTGATGACGGCGTCACCGGCGACGAGGGTGCGATCGCTTTCGCGCCAAAGGGAGATATGTCCCGGTGTATGGCCGGGTGTATGCAGCCATGACCATTCGGAAGCGAAAGGTACGGTGCCATTGGCAGGCAGGCTTTGAAGCAGGCTGCCGAGGTTGGAGGGGCCGCGCGGCAGCAGGGGCGACATGAGCGCAAAGCTTCCGCCACCAACCCACGGGTCTGCAGGCGGATAGGAGGCGCGTCCATCCAGGTAAGGATGCTCGAGCGGATGGGCGTAGACCGGCACATCCCAAAAAGCGGCCAGGCGTTCGACAGATCCGGCGTGGTCGATATGTCCGTGAGTCATGATAATGGCAGCGGGCCGGGAGGTCGCACCGAAGCGGCGCGCCGCGGCTGCCAAGATCCGATCCTGTGACGATGGCAAACCGGTATCGATGAGGAGCCAGCTACTATCCGGCACAGGTCTGCCGAGAAAAACCGCATTGACGATGGAGAGCTTCAGGTAGGCCACATCATCGCAGATTTTTCGCGTTCCATCCTCGTTTTCGACTTCGATGACATCGCTATCGCTGAGATGCAGTTGGTCATCCATTTCCCACACTCCGTTGCGAGCCAAATCGTCTCCGAACCGCCCATCAATCACTTCGAGATCGATTGTGTTTCACCTCCGGATGAGCGGATGAAATACAGCCATGCTATAGCCATCCACTCATCCCGGTGGCCTTTTTACTTTGGAAGTTCCTTGGCCATTTGCAGATGCTGCTCGAGTTTCGGCCGCGTATTGGCAGCCCAGGTCTTCAGGCTTGCATCCTCGCCACCATTTCCATAGCGTTTGAAAAGATCAACCGCATTCGCATGGGCTGAACGCTGGTCCGCGTCGTAGCGTTTGACAAAGTCATTTCCCTGCATTTTCTGCAGGCGCGCCAGCATCTTCTTCTGGCTTGAGCTCATCTCCGTCGGCAGTGTCGCCTTGACCTTTCCGCTGTTGACGAGATCTTTGAGCTCATTCGTTGTCTTTTGGTGGTCATCAATCATTTGCTGAGCGAATTTTTTCGTCTGATCATTGCCGCGCTGCAGCGCGAGCTTGCTCGATTCAATTTCAAACATATCGCTGCTGGCGGCTTCATTGACAAAGTCTTGCGTATTCGGCGCCGCCCCCACGAGAGAGTTGACGCCTGTCTTCTCTGCTGTCGATTGGGAGTATGCTGGTGCCGCTGCCAGTGTTACTGCAATAGTGACGATCGCGAGCTTCATGCCGGTCTCCTTTTCACATCTGCCTTTATCGGATCCAAGTATCTTCCGTTTGGCTTGGTTTCCTGCTGTTTGAAGGTACGCGGCAGCTACCGCGCGTTGGAAAAGATGATGGTACCGTTCAGTATCCATTCGGCGAGTGTCAGCAACGCGATGATCAAAAGCGCAAGTACGATCAGGTATCCCGCCCGCCGTTTTCTGCTCTTCTGTTGAGGACTATCGTTTGCAGACACAATCGGATCCGTTTCGACGGAATTTTTCTCATCATCATTCCGCATTTCTTCTCCTTCAAGATAGTCGCAACGCAACTATCGCAGGCAAGGAATGTTCCCGGGTCGGAACAATAAAAACAATAAATCTGTGCCGTGTGTGGATGCCGGTTCCGCAGCCCAGAGGGAACAATCGACAGAAATGAAAGTTGGATGTTCCAAAGGTGCTTTCGCTGCGGTCCACCCTCATCGGATGGTCAAGGTGAAGCATTGTCGTCCTGGCAAATTGATGGAGATGCATGATGGCTCACGCAGGAAAAAAGCACTTCTCCCGCGGATCGAAAGGCAAAGGTGACGCGTCAGGCGCTGCTACGACACTTGAGGAAGGCAAGGTCGGAGAAAATGCCGTTCTGTCCAACCGTGACAAGGCGCAACATTCGAGAGAAAGAGGTCTCGACAGCCGCGACGTTCAGACAGAACAATATCGCGATCACGTCAGCAATCGCCGCTGAGCAATAGCGAACAAGCAAAACGGCGAGCAAAACGGATTGTCATATCCGCGGTATCAAGTTTCGAAAATTCCACCGATTGGTATCCCTGCAAAGATGACATCAAGTAGGGATGCCCAGGGCGATTGATGAGGGTATGGCAAGATAACGATCCCCCGGTACCGGTCGCCAAGCGACAGCGAGTGTGGACGCAAAAGCCTGGTTATTTGAATCAACCGCGACAATTGCAGATTTCAGCCACGATGCAGCAAAGTGCCAAGCCATTGTTGTCAGGGACTGCGGAGAAAGCGAGCTTTCTCATCAATGGCAAGAATTATTTTTCATGCCTTGCCGGGGCGCTAAACGAGGCTAAACGGCAGATCTGGATTATCGGCTGGAACTTTAATCCGGAAATATTGCTGGAACCGGAAAAATCGGACGTAACCTTAGGAGATGCCCTCGAACGAGCAGTCCATTCTAACCCGGATTTGCAGATCCGCATTCTGGTTTGGGCACTTGGGCCAATCTATTCGGATAAATCCCTAAGAATATTTTTTCAAAAAGCCTTCCCGAAGAGTAATCGTATCCAGCTGCGCTTTGCGATTCAGCCCGTCTTGCTCGGCTGCCATCATCAAAAGCTTGTTTGTGTTGACGACAATGTCGCGTTCCTCGGCGGCATTGATCTGGCATCGCGCAGGTGGGACACACGCGGCCATCGGGCCGGAGATCAGCGCAGACGAGATTCGGAGGGCCTGCCATACGAAGCGGTGCATGACCTGCAGGTCATGGTAAGGGGGCAGGCAGCAAGGATGGTCTCTGACATTGCCAGACAGCGGTGGGCGGCAGCAACTGCCGAGCGGCATGGACCCTTGGCATGTACTTGCGAGCATGAATTGCAATGCGAAGAATCTCTTTCTCTTTCCAACATATCAATCAGGCTTGCCGTCTCAGATCGCACGAGAGGGTCGCGCGATAATCTCGGAAGCGTCACAGCAAAACAGATGATCGATGCAGCGAGGCGCCATCTCTACATCGAAACGCAATATCTCGCCTCCTTCAATATTGCCGAAGCATTGGCCGCGCGTTTGAAGGAGGAAGAAGGACCCGAGATCGTGATCGTCTGTGCCTACCACTCGCACGGTTTGATCGAAAAGATGATCATGGATAGGAATAGGGCTAGGATCATTGCAAAACTCAAACATGCGGACGAGTTCGACCGTTTGCGCGTTTTCTACCCGGTCATTCCGGATGGAACGCGGCAGGTGCCTCTTTTTATTCATTCGAAGTTGTTGATCGCGGACGACACCCTGGTGCGAATTGGCTCGTCGAACCTCAATCATCGTTCGGAGAGTTTGGATACGGAGTGCGACATTCTGTTTGAGGCCCAAAGCGACCAACATAGGAAGGTCATCCGCAGCCTGCGTCACAGCCTTCTTTCGGAATTTCTCGGCTGTTCTTCCGAAACGCTCGATCAGGTCTTTGAGCAAAACGGCTCTCTTATCCGTGCGATCGCGGCGCTCGATCTTGGCGCAAGGGGCCTGAGACCGCTTCACTCGAAAAGCCGAAAGACTACACCTGTTTTAGGGACGGCCCTGTTTGACCCCGCACGGCCCTGGCCGCCATCACCCCTACGTCGTGTCGCGGGTCGATTGCGCCGCATGCTTCGGTTTGGCTGATTGCTGGCTGAAGATCAGTTCGGTAATCATCATCGCGATACCACCGAACAGAAGCGGAATGAGATAGTAGATCAGGCGAAACGCGATCAAGGCCCCGATCGAGGCGGCATTCGGAACAGCATATGACAGGGTTGTCTCCAGGATACCGAGACCTCCGGGGACATGCGTGGTGAGGACAAGAGTGTTGGCAAGCACGAATGCCGTGACGGTGCGGAAATAGGATACTTCGGCATAAGCCGAAAATAATGCGTAAAGGCATCCCGAGACGAAGGCAAAGTTCACCGTGCCAATCGCAATTTGTGCCAGAGCTATCCTGGCTTGAGGCAATTCAAATGACCAATGCCATAAGGTCAGCCGCCCTCGCAGGTATTTAGCCAGAATACCATAGATCGCAGCAACGCAAAGAAGAGCACCACCCAATATCCGCAGAGTTGGAGGATCCACATGTAGCAGCGTAACGATATCTTCCGAAGCGATAAGCAAGGCAATACCGCCGATGGTTATCAAGCCTAGGGCGACTGTCACGCCGGAAAATAGAATGATCTTCGCGACATCTTCCATGCTAAGGCCCCAGCGAGCATAATAGCGATAACGAAATGCACCGCTGCTGAGCCCTGCAAATCCGATATTATGGCCCATCGACAGGCTGATGAGGGATGCCAGCGCAATTTTGGAATATGGCAAGGACTTTCGAAGCGATAGAATGGCCAGATAGTCGAAGCCGGTCAGGCTGATATAGGACGCCGCCGCGAAGAGGATCGCTGCCGCAAGGTAGGGGAACGGAAGTTTGTGGAGCGATGCGTCGATCTCTTCCAGACTATAGTGCGAAAGGATCCGATAAAGAAGAAAAAGCGCCAGGCAAAGCGCATCAAGCATTGCCGCATTCCATATCAAGCTTTTCCGGGTCATCGGGTCTGCCTTTGTTCACGCCGGCGATGCGAGCGGAACGACTGGGCGGCTTCGGTGTTCCCCACATATGACTAACGAGAAGCGAATCAGAATAGTCACGTACAATGTGCACAGCTGCATTGGCACCGATCGCAAGGTCGATCCGGCTCGGATCGCATCCGTCATCGCTCAAACACAGGCTGATATCGTGGCGCTGCAGGAAATCGACGTCCGTCGTTTGCGGACAGGGCGCATCGACCAAGCAAGTATGATCGCGTCGCTTTTGAAAATGGAAGCTCATTTCAATCCGACCCTGACATTCGCAGAGGAGCAATATGGAGACGCGATCATAACCAACTGGCCGACAAGGACGGTCAAGACTGGTCCCTTGCCCGCGAGCGGCGAGCCTCGCGGCGCTCTTGCAGTCGAGATTGTCATCGGCGATGTCATATTGAACGTCGTCAACACACACCTCGGTCTTCGTGGGCGAGATCGTATTCAGCAAATGACGACATTGCTGGGTCCCGCATGGCTGCATGCTTCCGTGAAGCCAGGAGCGACAATCCTGTGCGGCGATTTGAACGCTATTCCTGCGTCCGCCGCCTATCGGTTGATCGGCCGGCTCCTGAAAGATGCCCAGCTTCAAGGAAAAGGCCCGGCGCGTCCGACCTTTCCCTCCAGATACCCTCTGATGCGCCTCGATCATATATTTGTCAGCGATGACATTCGGGTCATTGACAGTGCCGTTCTGCAAAACAAGCTGACGAAGGTTGCTTCCGATCATCTGCCTGTTATCGCCGATCTGATCCTTGAAGGCTAGCGATTGCCTGAAGGATCGAGGTATCCCAGCGCCGGAACGCCGTCGGCAAACCTGATGGGCATCTCCGCGTCGGCGGGGAACATTCGATCATTCGCACGGTTTGAAGGCGAACAAGAGCACAAACCAGCACTGCGGGTGACGTGCGCTTGAATGGCCCCAGTTTCATAGCTGTCAGCAGGACAACGGAAAGATCACATGCTGGATCAGAACCGCTTCGCCGGTCATGTGCATGCACTGAATACCGCCGGAAATATTCTTATCGGCGACGGTGGCGGTCGCCAGGCGGGCGTGCTGACATTCCATGGCTGTATCAACTACGGATCCTATTGGCAGGCGCGCTGTCTGGTCGAGGGATTGCGATCGATGAACGTCGACGCGGTCCTGCTGAACCACAAATCAAAACGCATCGATTTCGCCGAGTGGCGTTGCGCGTTTCGGCCCGAGCTTCCAATTGCGACTTCGGCGGAAGATTACCCGCTTTACCGAGAGAAGATCCGCAAGTTCCTCGATGCTGTTTCCCGGCTGCCACTATCCGCACCGTTCGCGTTAGAGGATCCATCGGCTATCGAAGATCTGCCGCTCGTCATCGTCGGCAGCGACGAGGTCTGGAATTTGCATCATCCCTGGTATGGCGGCAGCGGCCTTTTCTTTGGCGAAGGTTTGCAGAAGCCTCTACTTTCCTCCTACGCCGCCAGCTTTGGAAATTTCGGTTCGGCGCGGCGGCTGAACGGCCACTGGGCCGAGAAACTGCGTAACTTTTCCCGCATTTCGGTGCGCGATTTGAATTCAAAGCTGCTCATCCGCGAGGCTTTAGGGATAGAAGCCGAATTGGTGCTCGATCCGTGCCTTCAGTTCCCGCAAGCGATCTTCGATGCCGGCAAGGAAGACTCGGTCTCGCCTTACGTGGTTGTCTACGGGCACAGCTTTCCGGCTTGGTTTCAGCGGATGGTTCGTGATTGGGCGGATGTGAATAAGACCCGCCTGATCAGCATCGGATATAGGAACAATTGGGCTCATCAACACCGCATCGACGCGGCGCCGGAAGAATTCGCCCGCCTGATCGGCGGAGCCAGCGCGATAGTGACGAATTTCTTCCACGGCTGCGTATTTGCTCTCGTCAACGAAAAGCCACTGGCCAGCGTTCTCTCCGATTATCGATCGAACAAGCTGCGCGATCTCACGGCGATGGTCGGGATCGAGGAAAGCGTCATATCTGAATTCAGCCCCGCTTCCCAATTGCATCTGGCTTTGACGGAAGCGCCGCGGCCGGATGTTGCCTGGCATATCGAAAGTCTTCGTCACAACTCCAGCACCTTTCTCAATCATGTCCTCGAGCAGGTATTCTGATCCATTGGGAAATACCGGCCGGTTGAGCCCGGCCGATGTCATTCGCTCCGGGCTCTGTATCGGATGTGGTGCCTGTGCGGCGCGTACGCATGAGAATGACGTCCATATGGAGTTCGATCGTTTCGGACAATGGAAGCCGCGTGCAAGTGGCGGCTGGATGCGAGATCGAACTGCGGATTTTTCCCGAATATGCCCGTTCTCTCCGACAAGCAGGAATGAAGATGCCCTTGCAGAACAGCTTTTCCCTAACGCCCGGAAAACCGACTCTCAGCTCGGCCGATGGGAAGCGGCATTCGTCGGTCATGTCGCCGAAGGCGCCTTTCGCGCCAGAGGCAGCTCCGGAGGTATGGTCACCTGGGTCGCAACTGAGCTCCTTCGCAATGGGCTTGTCGATGCTGTCGCGCATGTTGTCGAAAGAAGTGGGCCGGCATGCGGTGAGCGCTTGTTTTCCTATACGCTTTCACGCGATCCGCAGGCCGTGATGGCCGGCGCCAAGTCGCGCTACTACCCGGTCGAGATGTCGGGGATGCTCGAGCAGATCAGGCAGACCCCAGGTCGATATGCCGTTGTCGGTGTTCCCTGCTTCATAAAAGCGTTGAGATTGTTGAGCAGCGTCGATCCGATCCTGAAAGAGCGCATTTCCTTCACGCTCGGGCTCTTTTGCGGGCATATGAAGAGCGCGCGCATGACCGAGAGCTTCAGCTGGCAGGTGGGCCAACGGATTCAGGATGTCGAGCGGATCGACTACAGGTCAAAATCCTCCGATCGCCCGGCCAACTGGTATCGCGCGAGCCTCGGGCTGCAAAATGGCGAGCTTCGGGCTCGCGACTGGTGGAGCCTTGTGGACGGCGACTGGGGCGCGGGCTTTTTCCAGAATTCGGCCTGCAACTATTGTGACGACGTGGTTGCGGAGACCGCGGATATAGCCTTCGGCGACGCCTGGCGGGAGCCGTATTCGTCAGACGGGCGGGGAACCAATGTCGTCATCGTGCGCTCGAAAGCGCTTCTCGAGCTCGTTCGCGCCGGTATGGAAGCTGGACGCATTTGCCTCTCACCTGTCGACGTCGCCTTCGTTGTCAGTACCCAGGCCGCCGGTTTTCGGCAAAGACGGGAAGGCTTGGCCTTCCGCCTGAGTTTACCGCGATTTGGCATGCGCCCCCGCAAGCGCGTCGCTGCGGCAAGTCATGGGTTGGGCGCCCGGCGCAAGATGATCTACGGCATGCGCCTAGCCATTAGTTTCTGGAGTCATCGTGTCTTTTGGCTCGCCCGTGAAATGCACTGGCCAGCTCTCTATCTGAACTGGGCTCGTCTCACGCTGGGCTGCTATCATGCGCTGGCCTATTCGCGCGGACCGATGGGCCGGCTGCTCGATCGCTTTTGTCCGGACAGGAAGCCATGAGCAGCCGATCATCAGAAGGCCGTGATAGCCGAAGGCGGACGATCGAAGCGATCAGCGGTCTGATGCGGGGCGTAGCGCTCCACCATTTCGCGGCAGAATTCGGCGAATTCCTCGGGCACCAGCGGTGCACTCGTATGATGAGGCGCAATGCCTCGATGTTCCGGCGTGAAGCAGAACGT